>NZ_JCAQID010000009.1:0-377411 GCF_059736405.1 Halosolutus sp. DAT137
GACTACCCAAAAGAGAGCTTTGAACCTCAGATTCGCCTTGCTGGGACTAACGAGGTTCCCGGAAGTTCGGATACCAGAAGGTAGAGGCTTTGAACCTGAGGATTTAAGCCGGTGGAGGGATTTGAACCCTCGACCTAATCCTTACGAAGGATTCGCTCTGCCAGTCTGAGCTACACCGGCACGGGTGCATGTAAGCGTAGGGCCGATCGAAGCCATAAGGGTTGCGAATCGGACCGGTCGTGCGAGCGAGTTACGTACGCGACCGAGTCAGGCGAACGTCCAGACAGACGTTCATCTCGTGGGGGGCGTAGGATCGGACGACGTGGCGGTTTTCGACGGTGATCTCGTAGGCTGAGCCGGCGGCCTCGCGGATCGCTGCTTCGCCGGGTCCGAACGGATCGTCCTCGTGTTGAATGTCGTAGTAGTGGAGTACGCACTCCTCGCCGGCGAGTCGGACGGCGCTGTCGAGGAACGCGTCGGCGCTGTGAGGGAGGTTCATCACGATTCGGGACGCCCACCCCTCGTACTCCGCGGCGATGTTCCGGACGTCGTCACAGATGGCCGTTACCCGATCGTCGACGCCGTTTCGGCGCGCGTTCTCACGCAGGTAGTCGATCGCAACGTCGTTGATGTCGACGCCGACACACGATGCGCCGCGTTTGGCGAACGGAATCACGAATGGGCCGACGCCGGCGAACATATCGAACGCGCGATCGTCGGCCGTCACCTGCTCGGCCACGCGGTGGCGCTCGGTCGCCAGCCGGGGCGAAAAGTAGACCGAGGCGAGATCCAGCGCGAACTCGCAGCCGTACTCCCGGTGGACAGTCTCGGTGCCCTCGCCCGCGAGAACCGCCCAGTCCCGGGTTCGAGTCTCGCCTTTCACCTTCGATCGTTTGTTCAACACCGTGTCGGCTGGTAGATCCGAGTCGACGATCGCCCGGGCGATCTCTCGCGCTCGATCCTCACTGTCCTCGTCGAGCAAGACCACGTCTCCCAGACGTTCGTAGGACGGTTCCTCGTCGAGTAGATCCGCCGGCATCGTCTGCGTCTCGCGCTCGGGGACTTTGCGGTCGAGGATGTCGAACTCGTCCGGGACGGCTTCGGGGTCGGTCACCGGGATGTAGAGGGTCTCTCCCTCGACGGCGATCTCGTAGTCGTCGTCAATCAGGTCGGCTTCAGCGAGTTGCGATCGCGTCGCTTCCCCCGCCTCGCGGGCGACCCGAACACACGGCACCTCCATACCCGCAGTCGGCACCGGGGTGCCGTAGTACTGACGCTTCGCCGGGGCCACCTGTCGCTGAACGAATCGTTTTCAGGTCACGCTCCGTACCCGACAGTACGAATGGGCAATAGAACGGAGTTAACGAGCGTCGAGACGGTTTACGAGAACGGATCGTGGCTGTGTACCGTCTGGGACCGACACGGTAATCAGGACGAAGTCGTCTTGGTCCCCTGCGAGGACAGCGTCGAGGGGCGCTCGACAAGCAGTCAGCGTAGTGCTCGCGACGACGACGGCGTGGAAGACGATTCCGCGAGCAGTCCGCCTGCGACTGACGAAGACGTGAACGGCGGTTCTACGAGCGATCGGCCTGCGAACGCCGATAGCGTCGAAGCCTGGATCAACCGCTGTACGCACGAGGCCCAGCGCCTCGATACGGGCCGCGGCGTCGCGATGCGTGACGGCCACCTCATCTGCCCGAAGCACGGCTCGCTGTTCGACGCCTGTTCGGGCTACTGCGACAACGGCGAGGCCGCCGAGACGACGCTCCCCTCGATCGAGGTCGAGATCGACGACGGCACCGTCTACCTCACCGACGACGAGGTGTCGTTCGCCCACGAGGGCGCGATCGGATCGACCGACGACGAGGACGATGACGGTCCTGCCTCGACGTCACATCTCTCGCTCTAAGGACGACCGACCCGTCTCGAAAGCGTATTCCCGTCGCTCCCTGTACCACCGCCCATGCTCACGTTCATCGGTCTCGGTCTCTACGACGAGCGATCGATCACCGTGGCGGGCCGAGACGCCCTGCGCGACGCCGATCGGGCCTACGCCGAGTTCTACACCAGCAACCTGATCGGAACGACGATCGAGGATCTCGAAGCGCACCACGACATCTCGATCGAGGTCCGAGACCGGGCAGGCGTCGAACAACACCCAGAAGATATCCTCGAAGCGGCTGAAACCGAGGACGTCGCCTTCCTCACCGCAGGCGACACGATGATCTCGACGACGCACGTCGACCTTCGCCTCCGGGCAAACGATCGAGGAATCGAGACGCGCGTGATCCACGGCGTGACGGCCCAGACGGCGACGAGCGCGCTTACTGGCCTGCAGAACTATCGGTTCGGCAAGGCGACCACGCTCCCGTTTCCCTACGCCCACGGTGCGGACGGCCTGCCCGCGAGCGTGACGATCACGATCGACGACAATCGCGAGGACGGACTCCACACGGTGGTCTACCTGGATATCAAGGTGGGCCACGAGCGCGCCGAGGAAGACGAGTACATGACCGCCGACGTCGGGGCAGAACTGCTCGCCGAGGAATACCCGGACCTCGTCGGCGTCGTCGTCGCCCGTGCGGGAAGCCCTGACCCGCTCGTCGAGGCCGGAACCATGGCCGATCTTGCTGATCGAAGCTTCGGCGGTCCGCTCCACGTACTCGTGATTCCCGGCGAGTGTCACCTCCTCGAAGCGGACGCGTTAGTCGAACTAGCGGGTGCCGATCGGGAGACGCTGGACGTCGTCTGATACGGATTAGTGTCGGTCGGTACCGCCGAACGGCCAAGACGGGGCGCCGTTCGGCGGTAATTGATGATACTAATCCGTATGAGGACGGCTGTGACCGCATTCGATCGCGACAGGACCCTGCTCATTCTTGGGCCGCTGCAGGGCAATTCATGAACTCTCCCGGAACCTCGAATCCGGATCGAGAAGGTCTGCAACCTCGGTTCTGGTCGGTACGGCGATCGCTCGCTCGGCAAGCGATTCTGCGTCACCCGTCTCGATTTCGGTGACGGTCGCTTTGACATCCGGAATCGTGACCGCGCTCATACTCAACTCGTCGAGTCCCAGTCCGACCAGCAGTTCGGTCAACTCGGGGTCGCCCGCCATCTCGCCGCACATCCCGACCCAGACGCCGTCCTCGTGGGCTGCCTCGATCGTGTGGGCGATCGCCCGAAGGACGGCCGGTTCCCGTGGATCGTGGAGCGCTGCAACCAGATCGTTCTCCCGGTCTGCGGCCATGACGTACTGCGTAAGATCGTTCGTCCCGATACTGAGGAAGTCGACGCGTTCTGCGAGTTCCCGTGCGAGGAGGGTGGCGCTCGGGGTCTCGATCATGAGGCCCAGTTCCGGGCGTTCGTACTCGGCACCCGCCGATTCGAGGTCGACCGCCACCGATTCGACCGTCTCGAGGGCCGCCTCGAGTTCCGGCACCGTGGCGATCATGGGAAACATTACCGAGAGCGTTCCCTCCTCGGCCGCGCCAGCGCGCAGGAGTGCCCGGAGCTGCGTCTCGAAGAGGTCCGCGTCGGGACCCAGCGATCGCCGGATGCCCCGCTGCCCGAGGAACGGGTTGTCAGATTTTGGCAGGTCGAGGTACGGAATCGGTTTGTCGCCGCCGACGTCGAGCGTTCGGACGACGACTCGGCCGTCGGGAAACGCCGCGAGCGCGTCGCGATACACTTCGACCTGTTCGTCCTCGTCCGGTGGGCCGTTTCGATCGAGAAAGAGGAACTCGGTTCGGAAGAGCCCGATTCCGTCCGCACCCTGTGTGACGGCCCCGTCGACTTCGGCACGCGTGCCGACGTTGGCGGCGACCTCGATCGACTTTCCGTCGGCCGTCGAGACGGGGTCCTCGCGGATCTCGGCGTCTCGGCCGCCGCTTGCGCGCTTGCGCTGGTCGGGCGTTGGATCGACGATCACGGTGCCGGCCTCGCCGTCGACGAGGACCTCCGTGTCGGATTCGATCGTCTCGAGTTCCTCGCCAACGCCGACAACCGCCGGGATTCCGAGCGATCGCGCGAAGATCGCGGCGTGGGAGGTCCGGCCACCGAGTCTCGTCGCGAAGCCGGCGACGAGATCGGGGTCTAACTGGGCCGTCTCGCTCGGCGTAAGTCGATCGGCCAGCAGGACTGTCCCTGCGGGCAGTGCGGCGAGATCGGTGCGCTTCCCGTCGGTCAGCAAGCGAAGCAGTCGATCCCGAACGTCCCGGAGGTCGTCAGCCCGCTCTGACATCCGGCCCTCCATGCCAGAAAACTGCTCGATCGGGTCGGCAAACGCTCGCTGGACGGCGTGTTCTGCGGGCACTCCCTCTTCGATCGCTGCCTCGATGCCGTCGGTGATCTGCGGGTCGTCGAGGAACTGGCGGTGGGCGTCAAAGATCGCTGCCTCCGCTTCGCCGACGCGATCGGCCGTCCGATCGCGTTCGGCGGTGAGTTCCTCGCGTGCACGATCGCGAGCCGACTCGAACCGACCGCGTTCGGTCGCCGCGTCGACCCGTGAGGGGGCCGGCGGCTCTTCCAGTGATGTCTCCGAAGCGGGGTCGTACCGAAGGGCGGTTCCGACCCCGGACAGCGGCGTTGCGCCGGTGCCGTCGATCGTCCGCGATCCGTTCTCGTCGGATGTCATGATCAGGCCTCTGACTCGGATCCAGACTCGGATTCTGATTCCGGCGTCGACAGCAGCGCCTCGAGGTCGTCGAGCGCCGCCTCGGCATCCGGACCCTCGGCAACGATGATCACGTCGTCGCCGTGTTTGACGCCGAGACTGGTGACTGCGAGCATGCTCGCAGCATCGACCGGCTCGCCGTCGGCAGGGGCGACCTGTACGTCCGCATCGAAGCCGTTTGCGGTCTCGACGAAGTTCGCGGCCGGGCGGGCGTGAAGCCCGTCTTCGGGCACGACGGTGACGGTTCGCTCCATTAGCGAATCCCCTCTACACAGGGCTGTTCCGGTCCCGCGTGGGTGATCATCTCGGACGGTTTTGAGTGGTTGACAACGGGGTGGTCCATCGTCATGCTCTTCCATACGGGCTCGACCGTGATGAGGATACAGTTCGGAGACGAACCGGCTACTCGGTTACCGACCCGCGGCGTGTTATAGTGGCCACTGACCGTTACTACACACCCGATCGCACGAGGGGAGCGAGGCGCCGGGCGCCTCGAATAGCGAGTGGTGACCAGCGGGAACCGCGAGCAGTGACCCGCGAGCAACGGAGTGAGTGAAAACCACGGCCAGCGATCGGTGTGTCACTCGTTTCAGCTGGTACTATATTCGCCAGACCGTCACCAGCCGGACGATGCTGGATTTTCACAGTCATCGCTGCATGCTGAAGCTGTGTTTCCGACTTCTGGGAGCGCGAGTTCCTTCAGTCCGCGTCCGCGATCGAGAGTCCCGCGTGCCAGCGATCGACGCCGGCCTCGCGTTTGACGACATCCATTTTCGCGAGCAGGTGGGTCGCGAGCGTGGCGGTTTCGGCGGCGCGTGATTCGCCTTCGGTCCGGAATTCGCCGGTTTTGCGGTTGGCGTAGACGGTACAGACCGCACCCGCCCGCAGTCCGTAGACGTTCGCGATCGTGAGGATGGCGCTCGCTTCCATCTCGATATTTTTGACGTTCGCGGCGGCGAGTTCGTCGACGAGGTCGTCCGCGCCCGCAGCCTCGAAGCCGTCGAATCCGGGCCGCCCCTGCCCCGCGTAGAAAGAGTCGGCGCTCATCGTCACGCCCGTATGGTAGTCGTAGCCGAGCCGTTCGGCGGCGGCGACGAGCGCGGAGACGACCTCGAAATCCGCAGCGGCGGGGTAGTCCTCGCGGACGTACTCGTCGCTGGTCCCCTCCTGTCGGACTGCACCCGTGGTGATCACGAGGTCGCCTACGTCCATCTCGGGTTGAATCGCACCACAGGAGCCGACCCGGATGAAGGTATCCGCACCGACGCGGGCGAGTTCCTCCACGGCGATCGCGGCGGATGGACTCCCGATTCCCGTGGAGGTAACCGAGATCGGCGTTCTCTCGGCGCGTCCGGTCGCCGTTCGGTACTCGCGGTGGTGGGCCACGATTTCGTGGTCGTCCCAGTGGGTGACGATCTTCTCGAGACGTTCGGGATTCCCCGGTAGGAGGACGGTGTTGGCGACGTCTTCTGGACCGACTTCGAGGTGGTACTGCACGTCTGCGTTCGGATCTTCACTGTCGCCTGTCATTCAGAAAAAGGGGTTCGCACCGGCGAGGTATATAACTGCGGGGCGGCCGTTCATCCGCGCATGAGTGAGGAGACGGCCGCGACCGATCTGGGAGACCGGGGGAACGGGACGCTCACGGACACGTACGTCGCCGCGCTTCAGCACGGGCTGGTCGATCTGCCGTTGGAGACGACGCTCGTTGGCGTCGTTCGCCGCCCGACGCCGTGGTTCCACGGCGCAGTCGACGAGAACGTGCCCGAACTGGGGCCGCCGGCTGCCCTCCTCGGGTCGTTCCGCGAGGTCGAAGATGACCTCAAGATACAGGGCCTCTGTGCGGAGGGCGCACACAACGCCGCGTGGGACCAGCTCGGGTACGGCGACGCGTACCGGGAGCACCTCGAGTCGTCTGCCGACGCACAAGCCGCTCTCGAAACCCTCGAAAACCGCCTCGCGTCGGGCGAATCGATCGCACTGGTGTGTTACGAGAACACCGAGAAAAAACGTTGTCACCGGACGATTCTCCGGGAGTATCTCGACGACGGTCGCCAGTGAGCCAGCAGTGCGATCGCCGGTGACCCGGCAACGCGTTACTCGAGCGTGTCCTGGGAGATCGTATCGGGGAGCAGTTCGCCGAGGGTGTACTCGCTGACGGATTCGTCCTCACCCTCATCACAGACGATCAGGAGGTCCTCGTCACAGAACTCCGACAGTGTCTGTCGACACATCCCGCAGGGCGTGACGCCGTCTCGCCGACTCGAACTCACGGCGAGTCGCGAGAACTCGTGGTGGCCGTTTTTCACCGCCTCGGCGATCGCGACCTCCTCGGCGTGGAGGCTGTTGCTGTAGTTCGCGTTCTCGAGATTGCAGCCGACGAACACCTCGCCATCTGCGGTTTCGAGGGCGGCACCGACGCGGTACTCGGAGTACGGGACGTGGGATTCGGACTGAATTTCGCGCGCCGCAGCGACGAGTTCGTCGACTGTCATACCGATATCTACCGCCGGTCCGGAAAAGAAAGTACCTGTTTCCACACCGATCGCAGTGGCGAAATCAGTCCTCGCCCGACTCGTAGTTCTCACCGGCGGCTTCGGGAAGGCGGGTCCGGCCGATAAACACGAGGGCGATGATCACCGTCGCGTACGGGATCGTCCGGATGAGTTCCGTTGGAACGGCGTAGCCGGCCGCCTGCAGACGGATCTGCATCGCGTCGAGTCCGGCAAAGAGGAACGAGCCACCCAGTGCGCCGATCGGATGGTAGTTCGCGAACAGGTAGGTCGCGATGGCAATGAAGCCCCGACCCTGGATGTCGGTGTCGCCGCCCCCGGCGAAGGTTCCCAGTTGGCCGAGTGCGAATCCCGCCCCGCCGAGTCCGGCAAAGATACCCGACAGAAGCACCGCTGCGTATCTGACTTTTCGGACGTCGACGCCGGCGGTGTCCAGCGCTTTCGGACTCTCCCCGCTGGCGACGACCCAGCGACCGAAGTGCGTCTGCGTGAGCAGATACCAGCCTGCAGCCGCTGCGATCAGCATGATCCAGACCTGCGGCGGCGTATCGAACAGCAGGTAGCCGAGCAGCGGAATCTCAGCGAGCAATGGGATCGTCACGTTGTCGAACGTGCCGACGCGGGCGGAGTTCGGACTGTCGAAGACGATGCGCGAGACGAACGGCGCGAGACCGAGCGCGATCAGCCAGACCGCCAGTCCCGCGATGATCTGGTCGGCCTTGAACTCGATGCAGACGATCGCGAACACCAGCGCGAAGGCGGTGCTCACGACGACGCCCGCAAGCAGTCCCCACCAGTGGTTCGAGATCAGCATCGTCGACTCGCCCGATCCGAGCCAGAACGTCACGAGAATCCCGCTAAAGGCCGAGACGATGAGTAGCCCCTCGATTCCGATGTTGATGACGCCGCTCTTTTCAGCGAAGATGCCGCCGATCGCCGCCAGCGCGATCGGAACCGCGAGTCGGAGCGTCGCCGTGTGCGTACTCGGACTCGCCATGACCGAAAGCAAGACGCCGGGCCAGGAGTCGGGGTAGACGATTCCGACCGGGATCCAGACGGCCACGACGGCGAGCAGGACGGCCCCGACGGTGCGACGGGACGGCGGACTCCAGGCGGCATCGATACGCGCGCGAAGTTCACTCATCGGAATCACCCCCCTCACCGTCGGCTCTCACCGGTCGTTCGGCGTCGATCGACACGTACCGCCGGCCGACCATCCGGAAGAACTCGGGCATGGCGACGAAGAGGATGATCAGACCGCTCAGGATACCGACCAGTTCCGGCGGAACGTCGGTTCCGGTGCTGATCGATCGGGACCCGCTCTGGAGCACGCCGAACAGGAACGCCGCGAGACCGACGCCGAGGGGATTGTTGCCGGCAAGGATCGAGACGGCGATGCCGTCGAATCCCAGCGGCGGTACGTTCTCGAGCCACCGTCCGTGAACCATCAGGACCCAGAACGCGCCGCCGACGCCACCCAGCGCACCCGAGAGCGTCATGCTGGCGACGGTCATTCGTTTCTCGTCGACCCCGCCGTAGGCGGCGGCTTCGGGCTGGACGCCGCTCGTTCGCAGTTCGTAGCCGAAACTCGTCCGGGCCAGGAGCCAGGCGATCGCAAGCATCAGGAAAACCGCAAAGCCGAGCGCCAGCAGCGAGAACCGCATCCGGCCGCTGAAGCCGATAAGCGGAATCGTCGGAATCTGTGCGTACTCCGGGACGGCCGCCGTCTGCGGGTTCGCGCTATCCGGGTCCTGGAACTGCCAGGACAGCAGCGTCGAGGTGATACCGACCGCGATAAAGTTGAGCATGATCGTCGTGATCACTTCGTTCGCGTCCGCGTAGGCCTTCAACGCTCCCGGAATCGCGCCGTAGAATCCGCCGGCGACGGCACCGGCGACGATTCCGATCGGAATGAGCAGTACCGTCCCGAGGAATCCGCCGGGAACGATCGCCGCCGCGGCGAGGACGGAGACGCCGGTCGCGAGACCGCCGACGACGAGTTGACCCTGCGTGCCGATGTTGAACAGCCCCGCCCGAAAGGCGACGGCAACCGACAGACCCGTGAATATCAGGAGCGTCGTCTGTTGAAGCGTCGTCGCGAGGCTAAAGTTCAAGGGACTCCATCCTCCCTCGAGCGGGTGGCCGATTGCGCCGAAGAACAGCTCGTAGTAGACCTGTATCGGGTTGTAACAGAACGTGGTGCCGGCGACGTCGAGCCCGGTTCGACAGCCGGCGAAGGCACCGGAGACGAACACGAGGACGCCGCCGATGAGTATCGAGACGAACAACGCGGCGACGCTGACGAGGACGCGTTCGACCACCGAGGCGCGGACGAGTCGATCCAGGAACTGCTCGAACTGAGCTCTCATTCGTCACCCCCTCGAAACGCATCCTCGGCGTCGACGGCCATCGCCCCCTCGGTCGTGGGTTCTTCACCGGCCATCAACAGGCCGAGTTCCTCCTCGGTGAGATCGTCCGGATCGGTGACGTCCATGAACTCGCCCTCGTAGATGACGGCGAGGCGGTCAGACAGCCCGCGGACCTCGTCGAGGTTCGAGGAGACCAGCAGTATCGCGACACCCTCACGACGGAGGTCGAGCAGTCGGTCGTGGATGAACTCCGTCGAGCCGATGTCGACGCCCCGCGTCGGATGGGTCGCCACGACGAGTGCCGGGTCCCGCTCGAACTCCCGCCCCACGATGAACTTCTGCTGGTTGCCACCGGAGAGCGATCGCGCCTCGGCGTCTGCATCGGGCGGTCGAACGTCGTAGGTCTCGATTATCGCGTCGGTATGTTCCCGGACGCCGCTCCAGTCGATCCGTCCCGAATCTGCGAACTCGGGCGATCGCTGACTGCCGAGCACGCCGTTCTCGACGAGGTCGAACGGCATTACCACTCCCTGTTCGTGGCGGTCTTCGGGAACGTAGGCCATGCCGGCTTCGATTCGTCGCCGGCGAGACCACTCGGTGATGTCTCTGCCGTCGAACCCGATCGAACCCTCGTCCGGCGTTCGGAGGCCGGTGATCGCTTCGATCAGTTCCGACTGGCCGTTGCCGTCGACGCCCGCGATCCCGAAAATCTCGCCCGCCCGGACCTCGAAGCCGATGTCGGAGAGGACGTCGACGCCGTGATCGTCCGCCACGGAGAGGTCGGTCGTCGAGAGGACCACGTCGCCGGTTTCGGCGGGATCGGCATCGACCTCGAGTAAGACTTCGCGACCGACCATGAGTTCGGCGAGGTCCTCGCGAGTGCTCGCGGCCGGATCGACGGTGCTGACGGACTCGCCGTCCCGAAGGACGGTGATGGCGTCCGCGGCGTGCATCGCTTCTCCGAGTTTGTGGGTGATGAAAATGATCGTCTTCCCCTGGGCGGTAAGCTCCTCGAGGACGTCGTACAGTCCCTCGACCTCCTGTGGCGTCAGAACCGCCGTCGGTTCGTCGAGGATGAGTACGTCCGCCCCCCGGTAGAGCGCCTTGAGGATCTCGACGCGCTGCTGGACGCCGACGCCGACGTCCTCGATCGTGGCGGCGGGATCGACGTCGAACCCGTACCGGTCACAGAGGTCCCGGATCTCCCGATCGATCGCCGCCCGATCGACGGAGAGGCCGAACCATTTTCGGGGTTCGTTTCCCAGCGCGATGTTCTCCGCGACGGTCATCGTATCGACCAGCATGAAGTGCTGGTGGATCATCCCGACGCCAGCGTCGATCGCGTCTCGAGGCGTCTCGAACGATCGTTCCGCGCCGTCGACGACGACCCGCCCCTCCTCGGGCTCGTAGAGTCCGTAAAGGACGTTCATCAGCGTCGTCTTTCCCGCGCCGTTCTCACCGAGCAGCGCGTGGACGGTGCCACGCTCGACGGCGAGGTCGACGTCGTCGTTTGCGATAACGCCCGGAAACCGCTTCGTGATTCCGTCGAGATGAACGGCGAGGTCGTCGCTCCGCGCGAGCGTCTCGTCAGTTCCGCTGTCGAGGGGCGCTCCCGGCTGATTCATGAGGAGTTACAGTTCGGACGGAACGTCGATCTCGCCGTCGATGATCGCCTGCCGGGAGTCATCGAGGGCGTCTTTGACGTCGTCGGGAATCTCGTCGCCGAGGGTATCGCCGTACACCGCTTCGACGCCGTCCGATTCGAGGCCGAGTTGCTCGACTTCACCGCCGACGAACTCGTCGTTGACGACGTCTTCGACCGCGCTGAAGACGGCGGTATCGACGCGCTTGACCATGCTCGCCAGGATAACGTCCGCGTAATCCGATTCGCTCTTGGACTGGTCGTCGTCGACGCCGATCGCGAACCGTCCCTCCGCCTCGGCCGCCTGGAAGACGCCGACGCCGGTCGCGCCCGCCGCGTGGAAGACGATGTCGGCACCCTGATCTTCGTACATGGAGACGGCGGTCTCCTGTCCGCCAGCGGTGTCGTTGAAGTCACCGACGTAGCTCGAGACGACCTCGGCGTCCTCGTTTGCGTACTCGACGCCAGCCCTGAACCCGGCCTCGAACGATTCGATCAGCGGCGATTCGACGCCGCCGACGAAGCCGACCACGTTCTCGTCGGGGTTCGTTTCGCCGTCGCCGGCCGCGAACTCCATGTCGGTCAGCAAGCCGGCGAGGTGGCCGACCTGGAACGATCCCTGGGGTTCACCGAAGACGAAGCTCCGGACGTTGTCCTCCTCGACGACCGCGTCGACGATGATGAAGTTCTGGTCGGTGTACTCCGGTGCGTTCCCGCTCAGCGCGTCCTCCTGGGCGAACCCGATGCAGCTGATCAGATCGTAGTCGCCGGATTCGGCAAAGTCACGCTGTGCTCCGTCGAACTCACCCTCCCCTTCGGGTTCGCTGTCGTCGATAGACACGCCGTACTCGTCCTGGGCCTGCAACACACCCTGCTGTGCCATGTCGTTGAACGAGTTGTCACCGAGTCCCCCGGTCGCGTACACCATTCCGACCTGTACGTCCGCTTCCGTTTCATCACCGAACCCGCCGACACAGCCGGCCAGTGCGGTGAGTCCAGCGACGCCTCCTGCTTTCAGAATCGTCCGTCTGTTTCGCGACATGAGGTAGACTAGCGTAGAGGCTTGTTTTATAGCCGTCGGATTCCCCGATTTGGGCACGCGAACGGGACCGGTCCGCTGATACGGATGCTCTCGGGTACTCTCTCACGCAGTCACCGGACGTTCGCTGCGATTGCCGACTCGATCACCGCACGTCCCTCGCGGACCAGATCGTCGACCTCGTCGCTTTCGGCGTAGAGTCGAACGTACGGCTCCGTGCCACTCGGTCGCACGAGAAGCCAGGACGCGTCGGCAAATTCGAGGCGCACGCCGTACTCCGTGTCGACGGTCGCGTCGGGGAACTGCTGGGGGAGTTCGGTCTCGAGCCTGGACATGACGCCGGACTTCGCGTCGTCCGGGCACTCGACGCTGACTTTCCGGTACGGTCGCTCGGCGACTGGCTCTCGAAGTGAGGCCGTATCCCCAGCGTCGGCGACGAGGCCTGCGACGACCGCCGCGCTGACGACCCCGTCGATCCACCCACCGAACGCCGTGTGGATGTGTTTCCAGGGCTCCGCGGCGAAAACGACCTCGGCGTCGGCGCTCCCCCGCGATCGCTCGCGGGCGATTCCCTCGTGAAGCGCGCCGAGGTGGACGCGCTCGACGCGCCCGCCCGCCTCGCGAACCCGCTCGTCGATCCGGGCGGATGCGTTCGGGGTGGTGACGACGACCGGATCAGCCGCGTCGCTGTCGGCCGCGTAGTGGGATGCGACGACCGCTAGAATCGTATCCTCGTGAATGACGTCGCCGTCGGGACCGAGGACGACGAGTCGATCGGCGTCGCCGTCGTGAGCCAGGCCGCAGTCGAACTCGCCGCGTTCGACGAAGTTCGCGAACTCGGAGAGCGTTTCGGGAGTCGGCTTGCTCGGACGGGCCGGAAAGTGGCCGTCGACCGAGGCGTTGACTCCGACGACGTTCGCCCCGAGACGGTCGAGCACCTGGGGCGTCGCGAGTGCACCCACGCCGTTGCCACAGTCGACGGCGATCGAGTAGCCGGCGAGCGGTCGCTCGTCCCCGCCCCTCGAGTCGTCGAACGCGTCCCGAACGTAATTGACGACGGCACTGCGGTATCGATCGAGTATTTCGAGGCGCTGTGTATCCCCCCACTCGTCCCAGGGGGCGAGGCCGGACGCGGCGGCGCTGACGTGATCGTCGACGGCGCGCTCGGCCTCGCTGTCGTACTCGACCCCGTCCGCGAAGAGTTTGATTCCGTTGTCGGTCGGCGGGTTGTGACTCGCGGTGAGCATCACGCCGCGGCGACCCTGCGAGGCAAATGCGAGTGCAGGCGTCGGAACGACACCGACCCGACGCACGTCGGCACCTGCGCTCTCGAGGCCGGCTTCGACGGCGGCCGCGAGCGCCGGCCCGGTTTCCCGGCCGTCGCGACCGACGACGACGGTCTCGCCAGGTTCACCGACCGCCTCTCCGACCGAGAGCGCGAGCGACGGTGTTACATCCTCGACTGGCCCGCGGATTCCTGCGGTCCCGAACAGCGTCATGGTGGCCCGTTCCGCGAGGAACTACTTATATTCACGAGAACGACGGCGAGGAACCGATCGCGAGACGAACGCGGCGCTCTCGAAACGCGGCGACGAGTTCGCCCGCCGACAGTACCGATCGAGACCGATCGAAAAAGCGGAATTCGAAGGGAAGTGAGCGAGGACCGAGATCGACCGAACCGGACGGTCTCGGGAGTATTACTCTGGCAATGGATCGATCAGGACGACCGCTTCGCCGCTGATCACCGTCGCGTCGTCGTCTTCGTCTCGAATGACGGTTTCGAGGCGGTACTGATCTCTCCCTAGATCTTCGACAATTTCGACGCGCGCGGAGACGAGATCACCGATCCCCACCGGCCCGCTGAACTCGAGGTCCTGTGAGAGGTAGATCGTGAGTCCGGGAAGGCGGGCAAGCGCTGCGCTGATCAGTCCGGAGACGAGCGTCCCGTGGACGATTCGCTCGCCAAAGCGTGTTTCGGCGGCGAACTCCTCGTCTAAGTGGAGTCGGTTCGTGTCGCCGCTGACGTGTGCGAACGCGCGAACGTCTTCTTCCGAGAGTACCTTCTCGAAGGTGACGGTGTCACCGACGCTGATCTGGTCCGGGTCGTCGACGGTCCGATCGAACTCCCAGTCGAGACTGGAGTAGTCGATCGACGGAATCGAGGCCGGGCGCTGTTCGTCGTCGGTGCCGTTTTGGGTCGCCGTTGGCGGAAGCATCGCGGAGACTGCGGCGCGGTTTGCGGCGGTCGCGCTCTCGAAAAACGACTGTGTCATCGTCGTCCAGGCGTTCGTCATGGCGGCAAAATTGTTCCCCCCAGTGTTCTGGTGTGACATCTATGGGCGCATATGTGTGTGGGGGTTATGACTTCTTTGGCCGGCGCAACTGAAACGTGTTGGTCTGAAATCGAGTATTACTGCGGATTTCGGCCGATTTCGCAAGGTCGCTATTTTTTCGGCCAGCATTAGAACGATGACCCGTAGATTCCGCCGGGAGACGTGCGGCCGGCTCCCCACCTCGCGTTATCGATCCGGCGCGGCGTCTTCGTCGAACGACCCGGTGAACCCAACCGATCCGACCGCCCCATCTGAGGGAGTCAGACACAACATCCTCCATTGCGATCCAACCAATGGCATCAGATGGTATCTAAGGGCAAGCTTTATTACTCGCTGGTTCCTTCGTTGAGTTGATGACGGACGACTCCGACCGATCGACCTGGTTTCCTCCTGCGATGTTTACCGAGCAGATGCAGGAGGCAGGCGAGCAGGTTGCCGAATCCCAGCAGGAGATGATGAAGCAGTTGCTGCAAGCGAGTTCCGCGAACCCGTTCGAGAACGGGTCGGCGCTCGGCCCGATGAACATGGGAACGGCGACGTTCAAGGCTCGCGTCCAGAGCGGCGGTCGGATCAGCATTCCCGGGCCGGAACGGGAGGCCCTCGACATCGAGGAGGGCGATATCGTCCAGACGATCGTCGTTCCCGTCAAACGCAACCGAGACGAGTAACCATGACCCAGAACCCATTCACCCAAGTCTTTGACGCACAGCGCACCGCAGTCGAACAGTCCCAGAACCTTACCCACGACGCCCTCGAGGCACAGAAGAGCTCGATCAGCGCCTTCAGCGACGCTGTCGAAACGTCGGGTGCCCTGTTCGAGTCCAACGCGGAACTCACGAAGGGCGCAGTCCACGGCTACCTCGACGCCGTCGAGGCCTCGCTCCCCGAGGACGCCGCCAACTTCGACGAAGCCCGTGAACTCGTCGACGAAGGCTTCGACGCCGCGACAGACGCTCAGTCCCAGTCGCTCGAGGCCGTCCTCGAAGCGATGGAGGAATCCGAGGCCGCCTACGACGAGTTCGCCGGGAACTACTCCGAGATGGTCGACTCCTCGTTCGACGCCTTCCTCGAAGCCCACGAGCAGGTCGAACAGAACGTGACGGCCGTCGCCGAAAACGTCGAAGAGGCCGCCGACGAGTTCGACGTCTCCGCGTAACAAAGCCGTAGTCTTTTGGCTACCCTACCCCAATTTTATCCAATGTCAGACTCACAGCAGCCACCAGTACAAAACTGGAACGCCTTCGTCGAACAGTGGAACGAACAGTTTCTCGACTCGCTCGAGGACAATATGGAAGCCCAGGCCCAGTTCGTCGAGAGCTGGTCCGAGACCATCGGTCAGGTTAGCGAGGACAACGAAATCTCCGACGGCGTCGAGGGCTACGCCCGCGCCTACGAGACATGGATGAACGCCTCGAAACAGATGGTCGAGCGGATGAACGACCAGATGGAAGGCGAGGACGTCGACATCGAGGAGTTCCGCGATATCTGGCTCAACACCTCCAACGAGGCGTTCAAGGAGATCATGTCGACGACGGCCTTCGCCAAGATGACCGGCGAGAGCGTCGGTGATATCCTCGAACTCCAGCAACAGGCCGACGAAGCGGCCGAGGAGACCCTGCACACGCTCGGCTTCGCAACCGAAGGCGACGCCGTCGAGATCGGTGACCGCCTCGTCGAACTCGAGCGCCGCCAGCACGCCGTCGAGGAAAAACTCGACCGCGTTCTCGCACACCTCGAAGACGAGCAATGAACAACCCATTCACATCGGTCCTGGACATGCAGCGCCAGGCCTGGGAAGGCGCAGCGGACCTCGCCGAGAAGACCCAGGTCGCCCCCGATCGAACCGAGACGATCGAAAACATCGAGGTGGGCCAGACGCCCAGCGAGGTCGTCTACGAGGAGAACAAGCTTCGCCTGTTGCACTACGAGCCACAGACCGAGGAGCAACACGACGTGCCGATCCTCATCGTCTACGCGCTGATCAACAAGCCCTACATCCTCGACCTCCAGCCCGATCGATCGGTCGTCCAGACGCTGCTCGAAGCCGGCTTCGACGTCTACATGATCGACTGGGGCGAGCCCTCGAAACTCGATCGATCGCTCACCCTCGACGACTACGTCAACCGCTACATCGACAACTGCGTCGACGAGGTTCGCGAGCGCGCCGGCGTCGACGCGATCAACATTCTCGGCTACTGCATGGGCGGCACCAAGTCGGTCATGTACGCCGCACTCCACCCCGAGAAAGTCGAGAACCTCGCGCTGATGGCCTCGGGACTGTGTTTCACCGGCGAGGGCGGCGTGCTCGAACTCTGGGGTGCAGACGAGTACTACGACCCGGAGCGGGTCACCGACACCTTCGGCAACGTCCCCGCCGAATTCCTCGACGTCGGCTTCGCGCTGATGGATCCCGTCGCGAACAACGTGACGAAGTACGTCCGGTTCTACGACAACATGGAAGACGAGGAGTTCGTCGAGAACTTCGCCCGGATGGAACGCTGGCTCGACGAGGGGATCGACGTCGCCGGCGGTGCCTACGAGCAGTTCATCGAGGACATCTATCAGGGTAACAAGCTGATCCAGAACGAACTCCGTCTGAACGGGAAACACGTCGACATCACCAACATCGACATGCCAGTCCTTCAGATCGTCGCGGAGTACGACCATCTCATCCCGCCGGAGGCGTCCAAACCGTTCAACGACGCAATCCCCTCCGAGGACACCGAGATCATGGAGTTCGCGACGGGCCACATCGGCATGTCCGTCTCCTCGCGGAGCCACGCCGAACTCTGGCCCGACGTGTGCGAGTGGTTCGAGGCCCGATCGAACGGCGAGCAGGCAACGGAAGAAGCACCGGAGACTCCCGAACCGGAGGAGACGGACGCTGCCCTCACCGAGGATATCGAGGGTGACGAAACCGGGACCGCAGACCTCACTGACGGTGGTGCAACTGTCGAGACGGATACCGACACTGACGAGCTTCCGGGCGACGACCGCTCCGACGAGGAAATTGCAGAGCGCGTCGAAGAAGACGTTCAGGAAGCGCCCGCAGAACCGGGCGAGATGACCGTCGACGAGGGACTGGCCGAGGAAGTAACGGACGAGGACATAATCGAGGAATCTGCGGACGATCTCACCGACCTCTCGGGCGTCGGACAGGCCTACGCGGAGGATCTCTCGGAAGCCGGGATCGATACGTTCGACCAGCTCGCAGCCGCCGACGCCGCCGAACTGACGGTCGAGACGGGAATCTCTCCCAGCCGAATCGAAGACTGGATCGAACAGGCGGCCGACCGATAGCGCAGCAACTGCGACCGGCCCACTCCGATCGGATGATTCGTCCAATCGGGTTCCGCGTTCCCGTTCGGTTTGGCGTGTTCTGATCGCGTTTCGCTACCCGACTCGCTGGGCTGTCAATCGCACAGACCGACCGGGGGCGTCACATCGAACCGCCACACACCGGTCACCGAACAGGTTCGAGCCGACGTATGTTCGGGTATCTCACAGGTCGTTATTTAATACCAGACGTTCAAGCAGTCACTGATGTCTATGGAGGGACGCACCTGTGTCATTACAGGATCGGCACGCGGCATCGGACGGGGAATCGCAGAATACCTCGGCGAAGAGGGCGCGAACGTCGTCATCAACTACCGATCGTCGGAGGGGGCGGCCCAGGAAGCGGTCGACGCGATCGAATCGGCGGGCGGGCAGGCCGTCGCGGCCCAGGCCGACGTCTCCGTCCGCGAGGACGTCGAACATATGCGCGAGGTTTGCCAGGAGGCGTTCGGCCCTGCCGACGTGCTCGTGAACAACGCGGGTATCACCGCCGACGAGCAGTTCACTGAGATGACCCGCGAGGAGTGGGACCGCGTGATGGACGTCAATCTCGGCGGGATGTTCAACTGCACGCAGGTCTTCTACGACGATATCTGGAACGCATACGAGGGCCGACTGATCAACATCTCGAGCGTCGTCGGCAAACAGGGGAATTTCGGCCAGGCGAACTACGCCACCGCGAAAAGCGGCATGTTCGGCTTCACCCGGACGATCGCGCTCGAACTCGCGAAAGGTGGATCGACGGCCAACTGCGTCGCCCCCGGTTTCACCGCCACCGACATGCTCGAATCCGTCCCCGACAAGGTACTCGATCGGATCATCTCCGGCATCCCTCTCGAACGACTGGCGGAAGTCGAAGACATCGCGGCCGTCGTCCGGTTCCTCGCGAGCGAGGACTCCTCGTACGTTACCGGAGAAGTCATCGACGTCAACGGCGGTATGGACCTCTAACCCGCCGCGTCGCGTCTCCCCTGGTTTCCGTCGCGACGATCTAATTCCATCGCCGGTCGTAATCGGTTAACTCTGTTTACGGTTTGCGTCGACAGCGCTCGGGTCGCTACGCGTCCCGCTCGCGTTTTTTCTTATCGAGCACCCGAACGCTCTCGATGCCCGTCTGGGGGTACTGGCCGTTTTCGTCCTTTTCGATCGCTTTCACCATGTCCCAGACGACGTTCAGTCCCGTCGTAACGCCTTCGAGCGCCTCCATCTCACAGCCCGTCTTCCCGGTCGTTTCGACGGCGATTTCGAGTTCGATCCGATCGTCCTCGAGGGTGAACTCGGTGTCGACGTTCGTGATCGGAATCTGGTGGCACATCGGAATCGTCTCCCAGGTGTGTTTGACGGCCTGGATCGCGCCCACGCGAGCGGTGGCGAGCACGTCGCCCTTGCCGACCTCGTTCTCGCTGATCGCCTCGATCGTCGACGGCTGAAGGTGGATCTCGCCCGCGGCGATCGCGCGCCGATCGCTGTCGGGTTTGTCGCCGACGTCGACCATCTGGACGTCGCCGTCTTCGGTGGTGTGCGTGAGACCGTCGGTACTCTCCTCTTCAGACATCCGTATCACCCCACAGAGCCGGTGGAATCTCCGCAAGGAGGTCCGACGCGAGGAAGCCGTGTTCCTCGCGCGCGGCGAGGCGTTCGCCCGCGAGACCGTTGACCCGTGCCCCCGCGGCGGCGGCGTCCACCGGATCGGCGTGTTCGAGCAACGCGGCGACGATCCCCGCGAGCGTGTCGCCGGTGCCGCCGACTTTCATGCCGACCGTTCCCGAGCGACTGAGCCGCGTTCGATCGCCGTCGGTGATCACGTCGGTTGCCCCCTTCGCGAGGACGACGTGGCCGAGGTCGGCCGCGAAGTCCTCGATCTCGCGAGTGACGGCGGCCAGATCGTCGGTTTCCGGCCCGCCCATTCGAGCGAGTTCGGACCGGTTTGGCGTACAGACCAGCGTCGCGTCGGTCTCGACGTCCGGGACGGCCGCGAGCGCGTCGGCGTCGACGACCGCCCGGCCGTCGAAAGTCGCGAGAAACCGGCGGACGGCCTCGAGCGTCTCGTCGGCGGTGCCAAGACCCGGTCCCAGAACGACCACGTTGTCGTACTGCTGGGCCGTCTCGAGCAACTCCTCGGCTCGATCGGGCGTAAGCACGTCCTCGTCGTAGGGCTGGACGATGAGGTCCTCGCTGTAGCCCTGAATCGCGCCGGAAACGGCGTCCGGGGCCGCGACGAAGGAGAGTTCTGCCCCGGCTCGCAACGCGGCCTGGGCGGCCAGCGCCGGCGCGCCCGTGTACGGACCGCCGCCGATGACGTACGGGCGACCGTCGCGATCGTCCGGCCTGGCGAACCGAACGTCGCCGGGACCGACGAACCGCTCCGCCGCGGCCGGGATGCCGATGTCCGCGACCGTCACCTCGGCGTCGAGGTCGGTCAGGCCCGGTTTCTCGTCGTGGAACGTGACGACGTGGTCGGTCTCGACGCCGTTTTCGGCGTGGTCGCCGCCGTCGGCGTCGAACCCCGAGGGCACGTCGACCGCGACGACCGTCGCGTCGGCGTCGGTGATCGCCCGCGCCGCCGTAGCGGCGGGTTCTCGCAGGTCGCCGTGGATTCCAGTTCCCAGCATGGCGTCGACGACGACGTCACAGTCGGGCAGCTCGAATCCGCTCGAGTCGGTGACCTCGCGCGCGTCGTAGCCCGCTCGTTCGAGAGCCTCCCAGTTCTCGCGCGCGATTTGCGTGCCGATCGCGTCCGATCGGCCGAGCAGAAGGGTCGTCACGTCGTACTCGTCGAGAAAGCGGGCGGCGACGAAGGCGTCCCCGCCGTTGTTCCCCCGGCCGGCGACGATCACGACGCGATCGTCCGGCTCCGCGATGGCGCGGACCCGCCTGGCGACGGCGTTCCCACTCGATTCCATGAGCTGTTTGCGCGGGACGCCGAGCGCGGCGGCGTTCTCGTCGACGGCAGCCATCCGTCTGCCTGTAATCATAGGGTGGAGTTCGGTCGGCCGGCCGTTGAAGATTGCGGATGCTCGATCGCAAGGCCGCCGCCGAGGCCGTTCGGATAGTACCGGTGGCCGTCGGCACAGCGTATTTCGTGCTGGGTGTCGACGATCGGAACATGCGAGAGGCAGTCATCGTCGACGCCGTGCGGACGCCGTTCGGGACGCGAAACGGGGCCCTCACCGGGGTCCACCCACAGGACCTCGCCGCGGAGCCACTGATCGCGCTCGAAGAGCGGCTGGGATTCGACCCCCAGGAAACGATCGAGGACGTCATCTACGGCTGCGTAAATCCGATCGACGAACAGGGCGGCAACGTCGGGCGAATCGCGTCGCTGATCGCCGGCTGGGGCGACGACGTGCCGGGCGTCCAAATAAACCGAATGTGTGGCTCCGGCCAGCAAGCGATCAACTTCGCCGCGGGTGCGATCGCGACGGGGGCACACGATGCGATCGTCGCCGGCGGCGTCGAACACATGACCCGCGTTCCGATGGGCAGCGACTTCAGCGGTGTCGCGGACTCGTACTTCGAGCAGTACGACGAACTGATCCAGCAAGGGGAGAGTGCCGAGCGGATCGCTGATGAATGGGGATTCAGCCGGCGGGAACTGGACGAACTGGCCGTCGACTCTCAGCGCCGGTGGAAATCGGCGTGGGACGACGGTCGGTACGACGACCAGATCGCGCCGGTCCGCGTCGAAGATGATGGCGAGAGCCGAATCGTCGACACCGACGAGCATCCGCGCCCGGAGTCGACCGTCGAGAGTCTGGAGAAACTGCCGCTGGCGTTCAGAGACGACGGGGAGGGGGTCATCCACGCGGGCAACTCCTCGGGAATCGTCGACGGCGCGAGCGCAGTTCTCCTCACGAGTCGGGAGGCGGCCGAGGCACACGGCTGGGAGCCGATGGCCCGCATCGTCCAGACCGAGGTCGTCGGTGTCGACCCCGTCATGATGCTCACCGGTCCGATTCCGGCGACCGAGGGCGTCCTCGAGAAAACCGACTTCTCTATCGACGATATCGATCTCTTCGAGGTGAACGAGGCGTTCGCATCCGTCGCCGCCGCGTGGCTCGAGGAGACCGACGCACCTCGCGAAGACCTGTGGGCGCGAACGAACGTCAACGGCGGCGCGATCGCCCACGGTCACCCCCTCGGCGCGACGGGCGCGGCGTTGCTGACGAAGCTGGTTCACGAACTCGATCGCCGCGGCGAAGACATCGGGCTCTCGACGATGTGTATCGGGTTCGGACAGGGGATTGCAACGATCGTCGAACGGGTCTAATGCGACGATCAGACGAGTTCGGTGGGTCGGTCAGACGAGTGTAGCGCGGCGGTCGATCGTTCACCGACGAACGCGATCGGTTCGACGAGACGCGCGATCAGTACCGAACCTCGAACCCGTCTTCTCCCTGAGGGGCCTCGTACTCGACTGCAACGCTCTCGACGTCGGCCGCCGGACTCCCCTCGTGACAGAACTCGACCATCGACTCGACTGCTTCTTCAGGTCCCTCGAAGACTCCTTCGACTCGACCGTCGGCAAGGTTTTTCACCCAGCCGTCGACACTGTGTTCGCGAGCCGTGTCGCGAGTCGTCGCCCGATAGAAGACGCCCTGTACCGTGCCCGAGACGAACACGTGTGCGCGGGTTCGATCCGTCATGTGCGGACCAACGGCTCCGATCGGCAAAAACCATGCTCGTCGAGACCGAATTCCTGCCCGCCCGGAAAGCGGGCGAGGAGGTCATCTGATGGGGATCATCGATCGCTTCGAGGAGGAGTATCTCGACATATCGAGTGAGCGGGCGTCGCTTCAGGACCTGATTGCGTTACTTTTCGGTTCGATCTTGTTCGTTGTCGTCGCGACCGGGGTGACGTGGTATTTGCTCGGTAGCGCCGTCGCGATCGACGTCGCGATCGTTCTCACGTTGATTTTCGCGATCACGATCGTCTCGCAGGCCTACTGGGCCGTCGCTGGCCGCGAGGACTACGAGGAACCGTAGACGTAGATACCGGTCACGTACCAGTTCGCAGGTGGTGAAAGACGTACGTCTGGGCGTAGCCCGCGTACTCGCCGCCGAGGCGGTCACGAATCGCCCGCGACGTTTCCGCGTAACTCCCCCGATCGCAGTCGGGGTAGTACTCCTCGATCGCGGAGCGAATCCACGTGTCGAGGGGGACGGCCTCGTCGAATCCGAGCGAGAACAGCAGGATGCAGTCTGCGACTTTGTCACCGACGCCGACGAACTGACACAGGTACTCCCGTGCGGCCTCGTACTCGCGGTCTCTCGCCGCTTCGGGGTGGGCCTCGCCGTCGGCCACCATTTCGGCCGTCCGGACGACGTAGGGGGCGCGGTAGCCGAGTCCGAGATCCCGAAGTTCGGCTTCGGTCGCGGCGGCGAGCTGGTCCGGCTTCGGGAACGCGTGGTATGTCTCGCCGTCGAACTCGATCGCGTCGCCGTACTCGCGGGCGAGCGTCGAGACCATCCCGTGAATCCGGCTGACGCGCATCTGTGCCGAGCAGATAAACGAGATGAGGGTGCCGAACGAGGGGTCTTCGACCAGGCGCATTCCGCGGTGTGCGTCGTAGGCCTCCTGGACGAGCGCGTCGTCGGGAGCAGTCGCGACGATCGCCTCGAGATCGTCGTCCAGTCGCAGGAGCCGGCGAACGATCGGGTCGGCGTCGGTCGTCGACTCCCACGCGAGGTGGCCGTCCTGGGGTCGTACGCGAATCACGTCGCCGTCGACGACGGTGTGATACCACGCCTCGTTCGGCGGCTCGCCGTCGTACATTTCGCCGTCCGATCGGCGCCAGAGGTAGCTCTGGCCGCTCTCGAGCGTCCGGTAGAGGTCCAACCCACCGGAGAGTTCAGCGACTGGAATCGAACCCGTCTGCATTCGCCGGAAAGTTCGCGAGGGCGGGCTTGGTCCTTTCGATGCGAGAACCGGGTCGATCGGCGTCGAGCGGATCGGCCGTCGGCACTCCGACCGCCGGCGTTCGACTCTTCACGAATTCGATAGCAGGTAATCAGTAGGCACACCCTAGCGCACCGACGGACGGGGATTTCCGGGCCAGTGAGGCGAACCTTCATACAGGATGCCACACAATATCTACGTATGGATTGCAGGGTCGTCGTCGAGGCTGCCGTGCCGGTGTTCGACGTTGAGACGGAGGACGAGGCGATTCGCATCGCCATCTCGAAGACGGGCGAGATGCTGAACCCTGACCTGAACTACGTCGAGATCAACATGGGCGAGCGCACCGCTCCGTCGGGTGAAGAACTGCCGCCCGCGTTCATCGCGGCGGACGAGGCACTCGTCGCGCTCGAACTCGAAATGACCGTGTTTAACGTCGAGCGCGAGGAACACGCCTCGCGCATCGCACGCAAAGAGATCGGTCAGCGACTCGAAAACATCCCGCTGGAAGTGATCGTCGTCGACGTCATAGACGAAGACGACGACGAGGACGAAGACACCACGACCGACGCCGGAGACGACGCGAGCGGTGAGGAAACCGGCGACTCGGATTCGGATTCGGATTCGGACGGTGACGATGACGACGAGATTCTCCCAGAGTTCGAGGATCTCGTCGAATAATCAGCCGTCGTCGATCGTCGCCCTCATCACGGACGTTCCCCGATAACGAGTTCTAGACACCTCTATCGGCCGGTGAAACGATTGCTGGAAACTGAGAACCGATCGAGATCCGAGACGACGATCGGTTCGCCGGCAGAGAGAGTGCTCTCGGTGTGAAATGTCTGGACGGAGGAGACGAATCTGGCTCAGTCTGCAGTTGGAGCGACGACTTCCTGTTCTTCGTCACGCATATTCGCCGTAATCCCCCCGGCGAGTGCAAAGACAGCAGCTTTGTGATCTGTTTTCGACTTGTGAATCGAGGTCGGTCGAATACCGAGCGACTCGTAGTCGTCGAGGTCGATCTGACAGTTGTCCCACGCCGCACACTGGTTCGATACCTCCGCGAGAAGGCCGTGGAGGTGAATGAGCTCCTGCTTCTTCATAACCATGCAACCCTATCCACTGCAGGGTTATATTATTATCTTGAGTCGCGTTAACACGCAGCCCAAATCCGACGTTAGCACTGTCAGCTCCGGAGAGCGTGACGACGGTGCGCTCGCCGGAGAACGTTGCAGTTTCGTCTCCGGAGTAGGCTCATCTTACCGACGGTACGAAGTGGTTTATGGGGTGTCGCTGACAGGTCGCTGCAGCACTACCGGCCAGTAAGCGGTCACTACAAATCGATCGACCACCAGACAGAGCGATGATCGAACCGCGCATATCGAACTGTGGAAGCGCTGTCACCCGAGCTGTTTGAGCGTCTGGAGGTCGCGATCGGTTCGCATAAATTCGGACGTTCGTCGCGATGCGTGACAGTTCGGACAGTGAAACATCTCGGCGGGGGTCGGCAAATCGTCCGGAGCGGTACGCCAATCTTTCGCACACTCGGGACACAACAGCTGAATCGTCGTGTGGTCCATGGTATCTGTGAGCACACGGATCGTCAAAAGTGTTGTTACGTCGGTGATCGAGCGTCGGTGATCGACTCATCGGAGCGCGGAGGATAACACGCGGCGACGACGGTCAGCGATCGTCGAGACACCCCAATGTACGCACATCAGGCTGGCGCGGCGGTGTCGGATGCTTCGAGCAGTTCCTTGTACCGGTTTCGGATGGTAACCTCGGAGATGCTCGCGACGTCGCTGACGTCGTTCTGGGTGACCTTTTCGTTGGTCAGCAAGGCTGCGGCGTAAACTGCCGCGGCTGCGAGGCCGACCGGCGATTTGCCGCTGTGGACGCCTTCCTGACGCGCCGATTCGAGCAGGTCCCGAGCCATGCGCTCGGTCTCGTCCGAGAGATCGAGATCGCTCACGAACCGGGGGACGTACTGTTCCGGGTCAGCCGGCTTGACCTCGAGACCGAGTTCGCGGATGATGTACCGGTAGGTTCGGGTCAGCTCCATTTTGTCGACGCGGCTGACGGCCGCGATTTCGTCGAGGCTGCGGGGGGTTCCCGCCTGTCGCGCGGCGGCGTACAGCGACGCCGTCGCGACGCCTTCGATCGATCGACCCGGAAGCAGGTCCTCTTCGAGCGCGCGACGGTAGATGACGCTCGCCGTCTCGCGGACGTTCTCCGGGAGACCGAGCGCGCTGGCCATGCGATCGATCTCACCGAGTGCCTGTTTCAGGTTGCGCTCTTTCGAGTCGCGGGTTCGGAAGCGCTCGTTCCAGGTGCGAAGCCGTTGCATCTTCTGGCGCTGGCGACTCGAGAGCGCGCGGCCGTAGGCGTCTTTATCTTGCCAGCCGATGTTCGTCGACAGCCCCTGATCGTGCATCATGTTCGTCGTTGGCGCACCGACGCGGGACTTCTCGTCCTTTTCGGCTGCGTCGAACGCGCGCCACTCCGGACCGCGATCGATCTCGTCTTCCTCGACGACGAGGCCGCAGTCCTCACAGACCGTCTCGGCGTGTTCGGCGTCAGAGACGACGCGGCCGCCACACTCCGGACAGCGCTCTTTCTCGTCCGATCGTACTGTCGTGGTTTCCTCTTCCTCCTCGTCCGTGTAGGTCCTGATGGTGGTGTCTGTCATGGTGTATCGGGTGGGTTACTCGGGGCTGCCGGGTGGAGTGAGCCAGAAGAACCCCGGTCGCCCTCAGCTAACTATGAGTAAGCCCGGAAGGCTTATAAATATTTCGCCTACTTTATAAGCTATTCGAGGTTGCTGTTAAATATGTTTTGGTTATATTGCTATTAATCGTGTAGGATTGGCCGGCCCAAGATTCGTGCTGCCGTTTAACAGTTTCGCACCGATCGGGCAAACGAAACCGCCAGTTCGAACCCGGCAACGAATCGATCACGACGCCGATAGAGAACCGACAGTGAAAGGGAACAACGGCGAGAGAATCACCAGTCAGCGTGCGCGGAGAACCGCAAGAGAGAACCGACGACGAACCGGAATCGGCGTCTAGACGTACTCGAACCACTCGTCGTACTCGTCGGTGCGGCGCTCGACGACGTCGAAGAACGCCTGTTGAATGTCCGCCGTGATGGGGCCGCGAGAGCCGTCGCCAATCACGACGTTGTCGACTTTCCGGATCGGCGTGACCTCCGCGGCGGAGCCGGTAAAGAACAGTTCGTCTGCCGTGTTGAGTTCGCCCCGCGAGAGCGAGACGTTGTCGTGGACGGTATAGCCGCGATCTTCCGCGAGTGTGATCACGGTGTCGCGGGTGATACCGTCGAGAATTGACTCCGAGAGTCCGGGCGTGTAGAGTTCGCCGTCGCGGACCAGAAAGAGATTTTCGCCGGGGCCTTCCGCGACGTTACCCTCCTTGTTCAGCACGATCGCTTCCGCGTACCCGTTTCGACGAGCCTCCTCGCCGGCGAGCATGCTGTTGACGTAGAGACCGGTCGTCTTGGCGTTCGTCGGAATCTGGCTCGAGGCGTGTTTGCGCCACGAGGAGATCATCACGTCGATACCCGTTTCGAGTGCCTCCTCACCGAGGTACGCGCCCCACGGCCAGACGGCGATCGCCGTCTTCGTCGGACAGTCCGCCGGACTGACGCCGAGCGTGTTGTAGCCGTAGAAGGCGATCGGGCGGATGTAACACGACGAAAGGTTCTGACGCTGGATGAGCGTCTTCGTCGCCTCGGTCAGTTCTTCCTTCGAGAAGTCGATGTCCATCTCGTAGGGTTTTGCGGACTGAAAGAGGCGATCGAGGTGTTCCTCCCAGCGGAAGATTGCGGGGCCGTCTTCGGTCTCGTAACACCGCGCGCCCTCGAAGACGCCGGAGCCGTAGTGGAGTCCGTGGGTGAGCACGTGAATCTGCGCGTCGTCCCAGTCGACGAACTCCCCGTCCATCCAGATCGTATCGACGTCCATCTCGTCGAATCCCATGGGTGACACTGTTACAAGCCACTGTACTAAGTGTTCGCGATTTGCGAGTGGAACGCTTCGCTGTCGGCGGGGCGGCAGTCAGACGGAGCGATCGCGAAACCGGATCGACTCGATCGTGACCGCGACGGTTCCGACGACGCCGACCACGACCGCGCCAAACCGGAGCAGCGTCGCGAACACGGTATCATCCGTGTCGGCGCGATCCTGTTCGTCGCCGCCGTGATCGTGCCCGTCGTCGCCGTGGTCGTGCTCGTCGTCGCCGCTTTCCTGGCCTTCCGCACCGGTTTCCTGGTCCTGTTCGCCGCCAGCGCGTTCCACGTCGGCCGGCAGAACGTGTACGGCGAACCACTCGCTTACGAACCCGCCGTCGGGATGGCCGGTAATGCGGACGTCCCAGTCGCCATCATCCGGCAGGGTCTGGACGGTCGCGTAGGTCCCGTTTTCGATTTCCTCGAGGGCGACATCGAACGTGCCGCCGTCGCCGTCCGCGGTCAGCCTGACCTGTCCGTCGGATTCGATCGGCTCACCGCCGTCGAGGAACGCAACCTCGAAGACGACCGGCTCACCCCTCTGTACGAACAGGACGTCGGTCTCACCGCCGTCGCCGTAGCGCTCTGCGGGAATCGCGGTCAGTTTGATACCGGGATCGCCCTCGCGTTCGATCGTCGCCCGCTCGATCCCGTCGTCGCCACCGACGACGGCGGCCGTCGGGGCGGACGTGAGCAGCCCCGAGAGGAGCACGACGAGAACGAGAACGACGACTTCCAGACGGACGGTTCGGGTAAACGCGACGAGCGCATCCGAACCGGCTTCGAACTGACCGCCGTCCTCTCTGACTGTCCCGTCGCTTCCCGGAGCCGACCCGGAGTGCGATCGGTTCGTGATGCGGTCGCGATCGCCCTCTGTGGCGGATTCGAGGCGTCGGAGGAGAACGAACCGGGAGAGACCGCCCAGTCCGAGCGCCAGCAGGACCAGCAGGGTTTTCGTCGAAAGCGCGACGCCGTAGAGCGTCGCGCCGAGGGCCTCGAAATCCGGGACGTGCCACGCTGCGAGGACCAGCCCCGTTGCGGCCGCGAGGGTCACGCCGCCGACGGCGAGCAGCGAGTAGCGCCGGACGGTTCCGGCCGCGACCTCCGCGCGATCGATGGGCGCTGCCTCCCGGAGGAGCGCCGGGCCGACGAGCGCCAGGACGACCAGCCCGCCGACCCACAGACCAGCGCCGGCGACGTGCGCGAAGTCGACGGCCGCTCCCTGCAGGCGGTCGATCGCGGTCGCGGAGTGGCTGGTCCAGCTGATCGCGCCGCCGACGACGATCGCGCCGGCGACCGTTCCGGTAAGCCACAGACGACGAGAAAGCACGCCTCGGACCGCGAGGCCGAGAACCGCGACGAGACCGGCCGCGAACGCGACCTGGACGAGCCACGCCCGGCCGAGCGGTAGTCCGAGGAACGTCCCGAGGGTCTCGAGCGACAGCGGGCCGACCGACCGCGCCTGAACGACTCCCAGCGCGAGCACCGAGACGAGCAGCAGTCCGCCGGCGGCGGCGAGCAGTTTGGTGAGACGTCGATCGATCGCTCTCTCCGTCAATCCGAACCGGTGGGCCACCGGATAGAGCGCGACACCGGCCGCGATCGGGCCGCCGACGAGCGCGGCGAGGGCGACCAGCAACAGGCCCTTCGCGGCGGTTTCGATCGGCGGGACGGTCTCGTCGGGTCCCTCGTCGTCCTCGTAGGCCGCGAGGACGGCGTCGCGATCGAGCGGTCCGTCGCCAACCACGAAAAAGAACGACCCGGTGACAGTGTGGCCGTCGTCGGCCAGCACCTCCCACCGGACGGAGTACATTCCCTCGGGGGCCTCGCTGGCGGTCGCGTCCTCGAGTGGGACCCTGACGACTTGCGTGTCGTCGGGATCGATCTGAGGATCGCCGCTGACGTCTTCGCCGTCGGGGTCAGTGACCGAGATTGCCGCGGTCTGGATGCCGTCGCCGGAGAAGTACAGCGTCACGTCCTCGGGGACCGTCTCGACCTGCTCGCCGTTTCCGGGATCGGCGTCGCTCAGGTAGGCGTGAGCCGCCACCGGCGTCGCGAGGGTAGCGACCAGGAGACCGATCGCGATCGCGACGAACACCGCCCTCGCCGCCCTCGAAAGGACGGGGCGGTTCGGACGGCGGCGATCGGCTGACCCGGAATCGGCCATCGGTTATCGGAGGTTGCCGGTGTAGCCGACGCCGGAGTCACCGACGTACTGGACGGTGTCGACGCCGGATTCGACTTCGACGTGGTCGACGAGTTCCTGGGCGTCCATGTCGACGATCGCGACGGTCTCGTCCTCCCCGGCCGGCGTGATGAAGTAGCCGCCGCCGGCGACAGCGGTCCGGTGGAGGAACGGGGCACCCTCCGGGCGAACGATATCTCCGACGTCGACGGTGCCGACCACCTCGAGTTCGTCGACGTCGATAATCGACGCCTCGTCGGTCATCGTGTGTGCGGTGTAGGCGTACAGGGTGTCGTCGCCCTCGTGATAGCGGAGGGCGTCGGGACCGTCCCCGACGTCGACGGTGCCGAGTTCGTCGCTGTCCTCGCTCGTCGCGTCGAGAAACCGGATGCGATCGCCGTCGAGGACGCCGAGGATTTCCTCGTCCGGCGAGAGGTACATGCCGCCCGAGAACTCGAGTTCGTCGACGACGGCGTCGGTTTCGGTGTCGACGACGACGGTGACGTCGCCGTACTCGAAGTACGCCAGCCCGGTCTGCGGGGCGTAGGCCATGTAGTGAGTTCCCTGATCTTCGTCGTCGAATTCGATGAAATCGCTTCGCTCGTACGCATCGAGGTCGATGACCGGTACGCCCGGATCGTTGACGTTCGTCGCGTATCCCGTCGTCTCGAGATCCTCGTGGTAAAGTAACTTTCCGTGCCCCTCGACCTCGAGTCCCGACTCGACGGTCTGGGTGACGGAGCGGGAGTCGACGTCGATGACGTAGAACGTCCCCTCGTCGTCGGCGTGGGCCCACATCTCCTCGTCGTTCGGATAGTACATGTGCGTCCCGTCGGGGCCGATGTCGACCTCGTCGACGATCTCCCGCGAACCGGTGTCGATCACCAGCACCTGATCGAGCGACTGCTCGATGACGAACAGGTGGCCGTAGTCTGCGGTAACTCGCGGATCGCCCCACTCGTTGTCCTCGATCCCGTCGGTGATTTCGTCGACGACTTCGCCTGCTTCCGGATCGATGATCGCGATCCGGTTCGGCGCGAACGCGTAGACGAGTCCCTCGCTTCCGCCCCCGTCGGAACCGTCCTCGTCGCTGCTGCCGTTTTCGTCGCTACTACCGTTTCCGTCGTCGTTGCCGTTCTCGTCGCCGTTGCCCCTGTCGTCTCCGCCGTCGCCGCCGAGACAACCCGCCAGCCCGATTGCGAGGCTGCCACCCAGTACCTGCACGAATCGTCGTCGGTCCGTCGATCGCTTCATAGCAACCCATCTCTCCCCGCCACTATTTTTGATTCTGGTCCGAACGTCGAAATTATGGTTCGATCCTCGAAAACGATCGACGAATCGGTGACCAGTTGACCGTGACCACAAACACCAGTTGAACCGCTTCGGGCACCGACTCCGGACTATCCCGCCACTTTTCCGTGGCCGAACCCGGCTGGGGAGCGGACCGGGAAATCCGACGGGCCAATCGCTTACTGCGAATCGGTCGTCCCCTCGAGCAGGCCGTCGACCAGTCGGGTGAATCGATCGACCAGCCGATCGGGAACCGTCGGCGTAACCACCGACAGCAGCGGCGCGGTCCGGTCCGGGGTAGCAAGCGAGAGCGTCACGCGATTGCGATCGTCGTAGGATTTCCGGACGATGTCGTGGTCGACGAGGCGATCGAGGTGGTACTCGAGCGTGCTCCGTGCGATGCCGAGATCGTCGACGATGGTCGCCGGCTCGATGGGTTCGTTCTCGACGAGGTAGACGACGATTTCGCGGGCGGTTTCGCGACGGAACAGCGCCAGCGCGGCACGCTCCCATTCGTCGTACCGTGGTGGGTAATAGTGGGTTCGGCCGTAGAATTCGTTGCGGACGAGTTCGCCATCCGCGAGCAGCCGGCGAACGTGATACTGGACCTGTCCCGGTGCGAACTCCGAAGACCTGACGAGGTCGTTGAAATGGATTCCGGCGTTCGCGTGGATGCGATCGCGAATCTGTCGTCGGGTCTGGTTCATGTGAATGCGTCCCGCGAGTGTGAGTAGGGACTACTGCTACCTACATATGATCCCGACATAACGCGGGTCGATCGTTCCCGGCGACTGAGAATCGTCGATCGGTGCGATAGTAGCGACTGAACGTCACTGCACACCTGCTCGCAGGACGGCGTTGTGATCACTGTGTAAATCGTTTCAGTGGCTACTGGGGAAATTCTTGTAATTGCGAACCGGTGACCGCTCGTCACGGGTCCGCGGACGTCGCGGAGAAATTACGAGAGTTCCTCCGACCGAAGCACCTACGGTGCTCTTTCACCGAGGTACCGTACCGGATATGAATGCTCCGAGCCCGTTCGGCGTCCTCTGGCTGGACCCACAACTGGCACCCGTCGTCCTCGCGAGCATCGTCCTCGCCGTTCTCGGAACCACGGTGCTTTTTTGTTGTGGTCTCGTCGCCTACCGTCGTCGCCGATCGACCCGCTATCTGCTGATCACGATCGTTCTCGGGTTGCTCGTCGTTCGATCGGTCGTCGGTCTCGGGACCGTCTTCGGGCTGGTGCCGATGACCGTCCACCACCTCGTCGAACACAGTTTCGACTTTACGATCGCCGTGCTCATCTTGTACGCGGTGTACCGGGCCGGAGCCGGGACCGATCGCGTCTCGATCGGAACCGACGACGATTGACGGCGGTATTCGGGACGGTTTTTTGTTTTCCGTAGACGGATGAATAGTATGAACCGTCGTCCAGTCCTTATCACAGCGGCGACTGCTCTCTCGACTGGGGTAGGAGGCTGTTCGTCTTCGTTCTCCGACGACCCCGTCCTGCCCTCGGACACGGCGATCGAGACGTGGTACGGTCACGACGAGATACTGTCGGACGGGCTTACGCTCGGTCCGGATAGCGGTACGAGAAGAGAACATCACGCGGTACTTACCGATCGGGCGGACGTCGAGGAGCAAATCGTGGACGAATACGCCGACCACGAGTTCGTCTCGGAAACCGATTTTTCGGAGTCGTACCTGGTGATCGTCCAGTACAGGATGCAATCGGATCCGGAACTCGTCCTCGACGAGATCGAACGTGCCGACTACGGACTCGCCGTGACGTTCTCGATCGACTATCCCGCCGACTACGGTGACGACTCGGGCGTTCACACGTTTGCCATCAGAATTACGGACAGCGAGGCGGACGTTCCCGACGAGGTCCAAGTCGAAATCGACGGCGAGGAGGACGCGTGATCGAGACGGGACGGAAGCAGGAAGACGGGACGGAAGCAGGGGAAGACGGGACGGAAGCAGGGGAAGACGGGACGGAAGCAGGGGAAGACGGGACGGAAGCAGGGGATCTCGATCTGGGTCGATCGAACCCGATTGCGACCGAGAACTCAGCCGAGCCGCGACGTAATCTCGCTGCCCTCCAGGTAGGTAAAGCCGTGCCGATCGGCGTAGGCGCGGGCGTCGGCGGGCGTCCGCGCCTGCCCGGATTCATCGTCGAGCATCTCGCAGACGACGACCGCCGGCGGGAGGTCGGCAGCGGCGGCGAGTGCGACGCCGAGTTCGGTGTGGCCCTCGCGGTGGGCGAGCAGGTCGGGGGCGGCCTTCAGCAGGTGGACGTGACCCGGAACCCGGAACTCGTTGGCGAAGTCGATTTCGGTGGGCGCAGCGGCGGCCGCGCCGAGTGCCCGAATGGTGGTCGATCGATCGTCGTCGGTGATCCCGGTGTAGGTGTCGCGGTGGTTGACCGTCAGCGAGAACGAGGAGCGCTCGTCGTAGCCGAGTTCGTGGTCGCCGCTTGCGGGGTGGTCGACGGCCTCGGTGTAAAACGGCAGGTCGAATGCCTCGGCGGTCTCGTGGCCGAGTGCGACACAGACCAGTCCGCCGGCGTCGTTTCGGAGCCGTGAGACGGCCTCGGGTGTGACGGCGTCGGCGTGATAGATGAGGTCCGTCTCCCCTTCTCGGTCCGCTGCGTCGTGGACCAATACTGGCTCTCCGGCGCGAAGTGCAGCGAGTGCAGCGTCGAATGCCGCCGTATCGCCCTCCGGCGTCGTCGCGACACCATCCTCGACGGGTGCGCCGGACTCCGCGTTCGATCGGGTGCTGGGTGAGGGACCGGTCATCGTCGATCACCGACTGACACCGTAATATGATCGCCGTCTTCGAGGTCCAGGGTTTCGCGAAGCTTCTCGGGTGCGATCACCTCGAGTTGGTCCTCGTCGTGGTGCGTGCGCTCGGGGGCGATGGTGTGTGCGCCCTCATACCGGTTGCCGCCGGCCGTTTCGATCGTCGCAGGGTGACAGACCGCGGGCCCGTACGTTCGCTCGTCGGTCTCCCAGCCGTCGATCGGAACGGGTTCGAGCGAGGAAATCGCGCTGCGACGGCGGACGCTCTCCTCTCGCAGATCGACGTTGAGCGTCCCCGGGAACGGCTCGTACCCGAGTCGGTCCTCGAACTGGCGGCTGTACCCCGACAGCGAAATGTAGTGGCGACCTTCGCCCATGCCGCTGGTGACGGTGCCGTCGAGTTCGACTGCCGACTCGGTCTCGAAGAGCCGCCGGTAATCCTCGTACTCGGCGTGAAGCGTCCGCTCGCCGTCGTCGGTGATCGAAACCCACTGCCCGTCGCTGACCGTATCGCGTTCGAGCAGGCCGGCACTGTCGAGGCGCTGGAGCCGGCGGGAAGCGGTCTGGTTGGAGGCGTCGAGTTGATCTGCGAGGCGAGAACAGGAGATCTTCATGTCCCCTTCGAGTCCGCCCTCGAGTGCGAGCAGCTTGAGTACGGCGAGTTCGTCGTGGCCGACGGCGGACTCAGTCGTCAGTGACATACGCACGGATTAGGGATAGTAGCCTAAAAGCATACCGAATGTGGCATGGATAACAGAACTGAGATAGGGTTGCTCGCAGTTTTCCCTACCCCAGCGTTGGTCGATCGGAGCAAAAAGCCACCGGTCTCACAACTCGGTCGCGATGTACGCATCGATCGCCGCGACCCGATCTGAATCCTCGGTCCAGAAGCCATCCCAGATGCCTGGCTCCGTCTCGAGGCAGACGAGTGCAGCGGCGCAGGCGTCCGGTGATTCGTCGGGAGTGTAGACGACGAACCAGCCGTCTTCGTATTCGCGGCTAGTCCCCGTATGCACGCCCACGTCGAGATCCAGTGTGGGGTCGTCGCCGATCCCGTAGACGTGGATGTCAACGTTCGTCGCCCCGAGTTCGCCGTAGACTCTCCGGGTTCCGACCTCGTCGTCGAGGCGCGAAAGTTTCTGGAACGACGATCGAAGCGTTCCGCTGTCACCGCGCCAGGCCAGTTGCTCGATGTATCGGGAGACGAGTATCAAGAGGAGTTTCTCCTTGTGGGCGAGCGGATAGCCACGAAGCCGGAGGCGACTTCCGGCGAGTCCCGCAAGCACGTCGGGTAGTTCGATTTCGCCGAGCCCCCGCGCCCCCGTCACGAAGAGATCGGAGTTGATCGCGAGGATCGCGTCGTAGAGAGTATCCATCGTCGAGTGGGCGATCGGCGTGCCGTCGTCGAGCAGGATGGCCGAGGATCCGTCCGCCTCGAACGCGGTTTCGAAAGCCGGATCGACGTTCGATTCGACGGTAATCGGCTGGTCGGCGAACGTCTCGGCGAGCATCTCCGTGAGTAGTCCCGTTCCGTCGTCGACGCCAGTAACTGCGATCGCGTACTCCGGCCGGCCCGCCTCGTCGATGAACGAGCGAAGTGTCACTATCGACGGTAGTCAAGTCCCGATATTATGTGTTCCGGCCGTCAGGTCTCGTACCGGTCGAGAGTCGGCGTGAGTACCCGGCAGGGCGGCCAGGAGCGATTGTCGTCGGTAACGGGGGCGCATTTCGGCACTCGCTTCGGATACCGTGCGAAATCGTGAATAGTCCCTTGCACAATGCAAGGCGATTGGCTTTGTCGCGATCTGTTGAGAGCTACTCGTACTCCGATGAAGCGACTCCTCGAAGTGCTGTTCGGTTTAGCGGCGTTGACGGGTCTTCCGTATCTGGTCTACCTCGGCGTATTCTACCTCCGGGAACCATCGGGCACCCCCGCGGAGACGTGGCCGCGTGAACCGTCGGTGAGTATCGTCTTGCCGACGTACAACGAAGCGGCGATCGTCGAGTCGAAACTCGCTGAACTCGTCGAATTGGCGTACCCGATGGATCGGGTCGAGATCGTCGTCGTCGATTCGAGCGACGACGGAACGGCCGACCTGGTCGAGGCGTTCTTTGCCGATCGTTCGGAACCGGCGTTAACCCTCATTCGAACGGGCGAGCGCGAGGGGCTTGCGGTCGCGCTGAACGAGGCCTACGCCGCCGCAAGCAACGAGATCGTCGTGAAGACCGACTGTGACTCGCGGCTCGCGCCCGACGCTGTCAGGAAGGCGGCGGCGAACCTCGCGGATCCGGACGTCGCGGCCGTGACCGGGCGCAACACCGACGTGATCGGCGGCAGCGAGGTCGAACGAGGATACCGTGACCTCCAGACGATGATTCAGGTCCTCGAGTCCCACATCGACTCGACGCTGATCTTTCACGGGCCGTTCTCGGCGTTCGAGCGCGACTCGATCGTCCCGATCGACGAGGATTCGATCGCCGACGACACCGAACTCGCACTGAAGATCCGACGCAACGGCGATCGGGTCGTCTTCGATCCGGAGATCCACTACAGAGAAGCGGCTCACTCCGCGTTCGGGAAGCGCCGTAAACAGAAAGATCGGCGTGCGATGGGGCTGTTGCGGCTGCTGTGGCGACAGCGGGATGCACTCGGCCGCCACGGGGCCTACGGACGCGTCGTACTACCGTTCAACTGGTGGTTCATGATCGTCTCGCCGTGGCTCGTCGCCGGCTCGATCGCGCTGGCCACGATCGGCTCGCTGGCCGTCCTCGGCCCGGCTGGCCTCCTCGTTCCGGCCGCGGTTCTCGGCTTTACGGTGCTTGGCTCTCGTGATGCACTCGGTTCGCTCCAGCCGTTGTACTCGCTGTTCGATACCCAGATATCCCTGTTTCGTGCGAGTATCGCCCTCGTTCGTGGACGCACGAACGACGAGCACGTACACGACGGCACCTGGTCGCCCGATCGGGAACTCCGGGAGGTGTTACAGTGACCGACGTCGCCATCCTGCACGATCGCTTCCCCGGCATCGGCGGGGGCGAGGAGTTCGCGATCGAAGCCGCGCGAGTGCTCGACGCACCGATCTACACGACCTACGTCGCCGGCGGGACTGACCTGCCTGCGGACGTCGACGTGATCCCGTTCCAGCAGGCCAAGTACACTTCGCTGCCGTGGCGTCCCTTCCTCGAGTGGTCCAACGAAGGGATGAATCCCCTCGAGACGCTCAACGTGGCCCTCGACATGACCGACGCCCACGAGGAGGTCACCGAGTACGACGTCGTCCTCGAGAGCGCACCGCTTTCGAAGTACTACGTTCCGACGGTCGACCAGCGGATCGTCCACTATCCCCACAGCCCGCCGCGGTGGCTGTACGACCTCTACCGGGATCGGCTCTCGTCGTTCGAGTACCCCTTCGTCCGGAGCGGGATCAAGGCGTACGCGAAGGGGTGGCGAGCGCTGGACAAGGAGGCAAACGACTACGTCGATCAGTTCGTTGCAAACAGCGAGTTGGTCAGAGACCGGATTCGACGGTTCTACGACCGTGACGCCACGGTCGTCTACCCGCCGGTAACCGGCAACTGGCGGACCGACGGCGACGACGGCTACTTTCTCACGTGGTCCCGGCTCGCCCCCGAGAAACGGATCGACCTGATCGCGACGGCCTTCGCGGGACTCGACGAACGCCTCGTGATCGCGGGCGAGGGGGAACAGCGAGAGCGACTGGAGGCCATCGCAGCGACCGCCGACAACATCGAACTGCGGGGCTACGTCGAGGATATCGAATCGCTCGTCGCACGGGCTACCGCAGTCGTGTACGCGCCGAAACGGGAGGACTTCGGGCTGGTCGGGGCCGAGACCATGATGGCCGGCAAACCCCTGCTCGGCGTGAACGAGGGGTTCACGCGGTATCAAATCAAAGGCCAGCGGACCGGGCTCCTCTTCGAGCCGACCGTCGAGTCGATCCGGGACGCGGTTCGACGATTCGATCCGTCCGACTTCGATCCGGTGGAGATCCGCCAGGAGGCGAGGCGGTACGAGTACGATCGCTTCGCGCGCGGACTTCGGGACGTGATCGAGGACACGGCGTCCGGGGAGTCGATCCCCCGACCCGCCGAAGCCGACCGGCGAACCGAGACGGCGGACTCCGGGCGGGATGAGCCGAACGAACGCGCTGGCGAGGGGGCGGACTCGACCACCTTCGAGGGGGTGACCGACGGGTGACGGAGTCCGCAGTAGCGACCGTTTCGCGGCCGATCGACCACCGTGATCCCGACGTCTCCGTGGTCGTTCCGACGGTGCCGGCCAACAGCCACGACGCCGTCGTCGATCACCTCCGCGAGCAAACGATCGACGCCTACGAGGTGATCGTCGTCGACGATCCGACGCGGGATATCTGCGAGGCGCGCAACGCGGGCATCCGCGCGGCGCGGGGTGGGATCGTCGCACTGACCGACGACGACTGCCGGCCGGCACGGGACTGGCTTGCCGGCGTCGAGTGCGCCTTCGATCGCGATCCGGCCCTCGTCTGCCTCGAAGGTGCCGTCCACGGCGGACGGACCTACGACGGCGAGCGCCGCTACGTCGGCTGCAACCTCGCGTTCGATCGCGAGGCGGCACTCGAGGTCGGCGGCTTCCGGTCTGCGTTCGCCGGCTGGCGCGACGACACCGAGTTCGGCTGGCGGATGGAACGCGACGCTCCAGGCCACTGCGCGTACCGCGACGCGGTTCGCATGCACCACCCCGATCAGCCGCGGGCAACGATCGACGAGGAACTCGAGTCGCGTCTGCGCCGGGAGTACCCCGCGCGGTACGAGGAGGTACTCGTCCCCGACACCCTTCCCGGGCGAGTCAACGACTGGCTCTGGCGCACGGGCGTCTGGAATCTCGTCGATACGCTTCGGTACGACCTCCCGGAGGCCGTTCGAGCCGCCCGGACCGACCAACCCAACCCGTCTGAACCACCCAATCCATCCGACCGACCCAACCCGTCTGAACCACCCAATCCATCCGACCAACCCAACACATCCGACAGATGATACCGAATCCTGCCGTCTCCCACAACTCCACACACGATCCATGACGAACGTCGCACTCGTCGTCCTCGACACGCTCCGGGACGACGCCTTCGAGGAACACTTCGATTGGCTTCCCGGCACGCGCTTCGAGCGCGCCTGGACTACGAGCCACTGGACGGTTCCGGCCCACGCGTCGCTCTTTACCGGGCGGTACGGTAGCGAAGTCGGCGTCTACGCCGGCGCACAGACGTTCGACTGTCCGGAATCCCTGCTCGCCGAGCAGTTGCGATCGGCCGGCTACACCACGCGGGCGTTCAGTGCGAACCCCAACCTTTCGCCCGTATTCGACGCCGATCGCGGCTTCGACGAGTTCGAGTTGAGCTGGCGCATTCGACACCACGGCGACGACCTGTTCGACTGGGACGGCTTCATCGCTGAGACCCGCGAGCAGGGACCGGAGCGGTACGCCCGCGCGCTCAAGCAAGTTCTGCTGGGGGACAACCGGACGCTCCCGTCGCTGAAACACGGCGCGGTCTTGAAGCTGCGGGATACGCCGCTCGCGAGCCGCGTCGAACACGTCGACGAGGGCGCGAGTACCGCCCTCGACCTCGTTCGCGACGCGAGCTTCGACGACGACGAGTTCCTCTTTTTGAATCTGATGGAGGCCCACTCGCCGTACGATCCGCCGGCGGCGTGGAAGACCGTCGACGTCGACATCGACGGACTGGCCGCCTCCCTCGGGGAGCCAACGGACGACCCCGCGGCGATCGAACGGGCGTACGACGACTGCGTCCGCTACCTCTCGTTCGTCTACGAGCGGATCTTCGCCCACCTGCGGGAGTCGTTCGACCTGATCGTCACGGTCAGCGACCACGGCGAACTGCTCGGCGAGCACGGCGGCTGGGAGCACCTCTCGGGAATCTATCCGGAACTCGCCCGCGTCCCCCTGTCGATCTACGACGCGCGCGACGGGCCCGTCGAAGACGCCGCCGTCGACGATCGATCGGTGTCGCTCATGGACGTCCACGAGACGGTACTCGCCGCGGCCGGCCTCGAGTCCGAGACCGGAGCGAGAGGGCGCGACCTCACGAATCTTCCGAACGCCGACCGGGAGGGCGATTCGAAGGGGACGGACGGCGAATCCAGCGGCGAACCGGCAGCGAAGGGCTTTCGCGAGGGAGAGGTCCTGGTCGAGTATCACGGTCTCCCCGAACGACACCTCGACGCCCTCCGCCGCAAGGGGTTCGAGGACCTCGACTACCGCGCCGAGTGGCTCGACGGCGTCGCCGTCGCCGACTACTTCGGCTACGAGACGTTCGACGGGTTCGCGGAGTGGGGCGAGTCGCCCTACGAGGACCCGCAAGCCCGGATCGAGGCCCTCGTCGAGACGATCGATCGGCGGACGGACGTCTCCGAGGACCGCGAACTCGACGAATCGGTGATGCGACAGCTCGAGGATCTGGGATACGCATGAGCACGACACTACGATCGTCTCGTGAGGTGAGCCGCTGATGGGGGTCGCCCGGTTCGTACGACGGCTGCCCGAGCGGGGTGCCAGGCGATCGCTCGAGATCGTCTTCGAGTGGGTCGGCCGACAGGTGTGGATGGGCGAGTTCGCCGACGAGAGCGTCTTCGAGCGCGAGTGGGACGTGCTCGTCCTGCTCGACGCCTGCCGGGTCGACCTGATGGCCGCGGTCGCCTCGGAGTACGAGTGGCTTCCCCCGGCCGCTGCGATCGAGGCGGACGCAATCGACTCGGTCGCGGGCTCGTCGAAAGAGTGGATGCGCCGTACGTTCACGCCCGAGCACGCCGAGACGCTCGCGAAGACGGCCTACGTAACCGGCAACCCGTTCTCGGCAGAAGTCCTCAGTGAGGATCACCAGCTCGGGTTGCTCGACGAGGTCTGGCGGTACGCCTGGGACGACGACCTCGGCTCGGTTCGGCCGGACCCGCTCACCGATCGGGCGATCAGTGTCCATCACGAGGGCGAGTTCGATCGCGTTATCGTTCACTACATGCAGCCCCACGTGCCGTTTCTCGACCGCCCGGACCTGCACGCGGGGTACCGGCCGGACAACTGGGGATCGCCGGATTCGGTCGTCGATTCCGACGAGACCGGGTTGAACGTGTGGGGTCGCATTCGACAGGGGGAACTCGATCGCGACGAGGTGTGGGCGGCCTACGCCGACAACCTCCGGACGGGTCTGGACTCGGTCGAGACGCTCCGGCGCAACGTCGACGGGACGCTGATCCTGAGTTCGGACCACGGCAACGCGATCGGCGAACTCGGCATCTGGGGGCATCCTGACAAACCCGTTTCGAGCATCAGGCGGGTGCCGTGGATCGAACTCGAAGCCCGCGACGAGGGCACGAGAGAGCCGACGCTCGACCCCGACGTGGCGGACGGAGACGACCGCCCGATCGACGTCGACGTCCAGGAGCGCCTGGCGTCGCTCGGATACACGGAGTAACACATGTTGAGACTGACGCTGACACGACCGGAACCGATCGACGGGCCGAACCCGATCGACGTGCCGAGTCGGATCGACGAACCACCCCCGGTCATCGTACCGACCCGGGTCGACGGCACGAACGGGGCGGAGGTGAACTCGCCGTGAGCGCGCCCGCCGTCGCTCTCGGAGTCAAAGTGTTCAACCGAACCGAGAAACTCGAGCGGCTTCTCGAGTCCGTCCCCGGAGACACCTACGAGACGGTCTACGTCGCCGACGACGGGCGAACGGACGATCGGACGCACCTCTACGAGCGGGACTGGCCGTTCGACCTCGAATGCATCGATCTACCGTACGACGCGGGGCTCGGCCGCGGTCGCAACGCGATCGTCGACGCGCTCTCCGAGGAGTTCCTGACGATCGTCGACAGCGACCACGAGGTGCCGAAGAACGCGGACATCCTCGCGAGACAGCTCGAAGCGCGCCCGGAGTTCGGCGGGATCAGCGGGCTGTTACTGGAACACGGGCGGATCCAGGGACTGTGTCACGACCTGTTCGAGGAGGGCGACGTGCTCGTCCGCGATACGGGTCCGAAGACGGCCCGGACGGTCGCCGACTATCCGCTTGTCGAGTTCGATTTCGTTCCGAACGTCACGACGTTCCGTCGGGCGTGTCTCGAGGAACTGGCCTGGGACGAACGGTACGTGATCGGTCGCGAACACCTCGACTTCTTCGTCGGCCACTGGAAGGGGACCGACTGGCGGTTCGGAACCTGCCCTGCCGTGGTTTTTCCCCACCATCCCGGCGGCGGTAGCGAGTACGACACCAACCGCCACGACCCCGCCAAGCACCTGGCGAGCGAGTCGTACTTTCGCGAGAAGTGGGGATACGACCAGGTCGTCGCCCGCGAGTTCTGGCTCGGAAACCAGTCCGTCGACAAACCCCTCGCCGTCTTCGACGGGGATATCCCCGTCCCCACGTGGCTGGGCGCGAAAGTGGTAGCCCTTCGCGACGCGCGGCTTCGACTTCGGGCCGCGACTGCGAGCGCGATCGACCTGTTGCCAGAGGTGACCCGGCGATGACGACGGAGCGGAATACGGACACGGAGGCAGCGGCGGATTCGATCGAAACGCCCCGACAGACGCTCCTCGTTACTGTCGACTCGCTGCGCGCCGACCACTTCGACGAGATGGATCGGACGAGAGACTATCTCGACCGAACCCACCCGCGGGCGTTCGCGACCTCGACGGCGACGCTCGGGAGTTTCCCCGCGATCGTCGGCGGGGAGTACGCGACCGGCGACGGCCTCAACGAGGGAACGAGCGTCGCCAGCGCGTTCGATCGCCACAGCGTCGCAGTAACGACCAACCATCTCCTCTCGTCCGCGTACGGCTACGACGAGGGATTCGACTCGTTCGCCTCGCCGAAGGGTGACGGAGCGACGCTGAAAGACAAGGGTGCGATCGTGCTCGATCGCGGCACCCTCGCGTACCGGCTCGCCAGTTGGGGCTGGAACCGGTATCAGGCGCTTCGCAGCCGCGTTGTCGACCTCGAGAAGTCGTTTCGGCCGGCCGAGGACGTGATCGAGGCGTTTCTCGCGGACTGTACGGAGCGCGACGAGTGGTTCGGCTGGCTCCACTTCATGGAACCTCACCACCCCTACGATCCGGACGGCGCGAGCGTGAGCCGGGCCGAGGCCCAGCGGGTGACTCGTCGCGTACTCGCGGGCCGGGGCTCGGCGGACGACGCGGAACTCGTCCGTGATCTCTACCGCCGGGAGGTCGCCGAACTCGATCGGAAATTGGCGCGACTCTGGAGTGCGATCCCCGACGGGACGCGGGTCGTCTTCTGTGCGGACCACGGCGAGTTGCTCGGCGAGGACGGCCTGTGGGGTCACCCCGGCGAGATGCGGTCTGAACTGCTCCGCGTGCCCTTCGGGACGCGAAACGCGCCCGACGTCGGCGAGGTCGTCTCGCTGATCGACGTCCCGACCATCCTTACCGGGAGCGAACACGGCGTCGGGACGCTCGATCGGACGGTCGCGTTCGCCGCCTACGGCGAACAAAAGGCGGCGATGAACGCCGACCACCTCGCGACGAGCGAGGGAACCGCCCGACTCGTCGACGGCGAACCGGCGAGCGACCCCGCCCTCGAACGACAACTCGAACGGTTCGATCCCGCGTACGTGGTCACAGAGGACGCGCTACGAGAAGACCTGGAGGATCTGGGATACGCATGACCGACGATCGACGCCGGAAGAGCGACGGGCGAGAACTCGCAACCGCCGGCCGCCGACCGATCGCTGGCCGACACCGCTCGAACGCCGGAGGGGGCGGCGAATGACGGTCGTCGTGTTGGCACTGGACGCCCTCGACGCCGGACTGGTCGAGCACTTCGACCTCGACGCCGTCCGACTCGACTCGAGTAGCGCCCTCGAAACGTTCGCGCGAACGCAGGACGTTCCGTACACGCCCGAGGTGTGGGCGACGGTGGCGACCGGTCTACCTCCCGACGAACACGGTGTCACCGGCGGCGGAACGAGCGAGTGGGACAACCCCGTCCTCGAAGGGCTCTCGCGCGTCTCGGGTCGGCTGGACGAGTCGACTCGCGGGACGCTCGGCCGGGTCGTCCGATCGCGGACGGGAGAGCGCGAGCGGATCGGCCGTACCGACGCCGAATCGATGTTCGACGCCGACGGTGCCGTCGTCCACAACTGGCCGGGAGTCGCAGACGGCCGGCCGCTCCAGCGAGCCTGGGACCTGATGAACGCCGTCGCGCAGGGAACGCCCCGTAGCGAGTTCGAACGCGACCTGTTCGGCCAGGCCGTCCAGCAGTTCGCCTGGGCTCGCGAGATGGTTCGCCATCCGGTCTCGATCGCCGGCGTCCACGTGCACGCGCTGGACGCGGCCGGTCACGCCTACGCCGACGACGAGGACGCGCTCGGACACGCCTACGCTCGCGTCGGGGAGTTCGTCCAGACCGTCGTCGACGCGCTCGGAGAGGGCGACGACCTCCTGTTGCTCAGCGACCACGGGATGCGCGCGGCGTTTTATCCGCCCGACGCCGACGAGAACCCGGCGACTCACTCCTGGCGAGCGTACGCGAGTTCGACCGCAGAAACCTGTCCGGAATCGGTGTACGACGTCCGGGAGTGGGTCGAAGAGCGCGCACGGACCACGCGAATCGGGGGCGACGACGTCAGCGAGGAGGGCGTCGACATCCCGAGAGACCACCTTCGAGAACTGGGGTATCTCGACTGATCGACGGTGCACTCGAGAGTCGGAGAATCACGGCGGGTACGACGCGCGAGGCGACCTGCTGACTTCCGCGGACCTCACTCGAGATACCCGAGATCCCGAAGCTGTTGCTCGGTCGTGTCCATCACCGCCGATCGACGATCGGCTCGTTCCCCGCCCGCGTCGGTGCGTGCGTCGACCCAGTCGCGAACGTCGAAGACGCTCTCGGGCGGCTCGTCGTCGATCGTCGTCGACGCGACCGCGCGGAAACTGTGGAAACCGGGCTCGGAATCGCCGTCGATCCACCCGACTTGCATCCCGTGATCCGACAGCACCAGCAACTCGTCGACGTGTTCGCGGACGGACCCGAGCAGGCGATCGACTCGATCGTAAACGTCCCGGAGACGATCGGGGTGAGTCGCGAAGGCGTGACCCGCCGCGTCGAGGACGTGCATGTGAACGCCGGCGACGGCGACATCCGTCTGCCCCATCCCCTGGAGCCAGCCGACCTCGAGGCCGGCGTTCCCGTACACGCGTCGCCAGAGTTCGGCGTCGCTGATCTCGCCGTTCGAGGCGAGGTTGAGCCAGTGCCAGGTCTCGCTCAGGTGCTCGGCAGGGGTGACCCCCGGCCACCAGCGTCCGACGCGATCGGCGGGTTCGAAGAGATGAGAGTGGTCGGTCTGCCGGAGGGTCATTCCGACGTCGCCGACGAAGCCAGCGCCGCCCGTCCCCCCGTCCACGTTCGGACTGCCGCCATCGCCTGCGCCGCCGCCCGCGCCGGAGTCGCCGCGCAGCCACGTTCCGATCGTGATGCGCGTTTCCTTCGGAAGGAGATACGGCGCGACTTTGCTCGCGTATTCGATCGCCGGGTTCCGCCACTGCTGTTGCTCCCCGGTCGAGGCGAGGCCGTGTTCCTCGGGGCCGACGCCCGTCGCCACCGACGTCCACACTTCGAGCGTGTTCGGGTTCTGCCCGGAGTGTGCGAACGTCTCGAGTTCGCGGTGGCGATCGAGGAGTATGTTCTCGCAGTTCCACTCGCGGGCGAGGGCGTAGTCGGCGGCGTCGAGGGCGATGACTCCCAGCGTCCTCATACACCGACGAACCACGAACCGCTATTTAACCTCCGGGCTGCGACCCACCGCCTCGCGGACTCGGCGACGGATCGATCGGCGGCCGGCGTCTCAGCGGCCGTAGCAGGCGGTACACTGATACCGCCGGACGATGCAGTGGGTTCTAACGCGACCTCGTCCGCTGATATCGATGCTGAGGATCCCCTGTTTCCCCGACTTGCGGCACTCTGAGGTGACCGTTCGAGCGGCGATCGGAACGGTCGATCGCACACCGCTGGCAGGACGACCCGCAACTGACGACCAGAGGCCGTGTTCGCCGCTCCCGGCCCGAGACACATGACGGACGCGACGTCGGTCAGCCTCGGCGGAGAGACGGTGAAGGCGACGGTTGCGAAGTTCACGATGGCCGCGATCGGATTCGCCGGGACCGTCGTCTTCGCTCGAGTGCTCGGCCCGACCGGATTCGGCGGGTTCTACCTGCTCTTCTCGCTGGTGAAACTCGCCGATCGGGCGGTCAACGGGTGGGGGACGGCGATCATGAAGCGGTTCTCCGAGACCGATGCCCCGGAGCGGGAACTCATCGGGGGTCAGTTCGCGTTCACGCTCGCGTGGCTCGTCGTGACGGGAGCGGCCGCCGTCCTCGCATCGGGGTGGCTCGTCTCCTACACCGGACTCCCCGAAGCGCCGGTCCTGTTCGTCGTCCTGATGGCGTCGGTCACGCTCTACGAGCCGATCGACCGGGTCGTCCAGGCGCGCGGACTCATCGGTGCCTCGATGTGGGTAGACACGTTCCGATCGCTGCTCACGTTTCCGCTCCAGCTCGCGCTCGTCCTCCTCGGGTTGGGTGCCGCCGGCATGGCCTACGGCCTCGCCGCGGCGACGTTCCTGTCGGTACCGGTGCTCTGGCACTTCGTCCGGGTGCGGCCGACGACGCCGTCTCGCCCGACGCTGTCGAGTCTCTGGTCGTACGCGAAGTACAGCATCCCGAACTCGGTTCTGGGACAGGCGTACGATCGGTTCGACATCCTCTTGCTCGGGTTCTTGCTGGCGCCCGCAGCGGCCGGCCAGTACGAGGTCGCGCTGAAGCTCACGCTCCCGGCGACGTTCGTGATGCTGGCCGCCCAGAGCGGATTGATGGCCCGGGTTAGCCGCCTCCACAGCCAGGGCGAGGGTGTGAGCACCGATGTCTCGAACACGGTCGCGTTCTCGAGCATCGTCGCGATTCCGATGCTGTTCGGTGCGGTTGCGATGCCCGAAGTGCTCGTCGTGACCGCGTTCGGTCCCGAGTACGCCGACGCCGCGTCGCTGCTCGTCGGCCTCGCGATGTTTCAGGTTGCGAGCACGCAAAGCGGGCCGCTGACGAGCGCGATCGCCGGGATCGACCGGCCCGAAATCAACACGCGGATCTCGGCGCTGACGCTCGCGATCAATATCGTCCTCGGGGTCGCACTGACGCTCTCGTTCGGCGCGATCGGGGTCGTCGTCGCGACGGTGATCGCGGAGACGCTCCGGTACATCCTCTCGGCCCGGGTGATCAGGCGGGAACTGCAGGACGTCGTGTTGTTCCCACGGGCGATCGTCGAACAGGTCGGGGCCGCGGCGTTGATGTTCGTCGTGGTCTTCTCGCTGGTGCGAACCGTGACGATCGATCGGTGGTACGTGTTGATCGGCGTCGTCTCGATCGGCGCAGCGGTCTACTCGCTCGTGCTGGTCGCGATCAGCAGAAAGCTCAGGGTGACGATCGAAGGCGTCGTCCGGGGGTCCCGACTCGAGTGGTAGACAGCGCGCGAGTCGGCCTGTGCGGACGGGCTACAGTTCGCGTAGCTGCACTCGTCGATCGGTTCTCGGATACTCCGCACAGCTCGACCACCGATCAGTCGCCGGTCACCGGATCGCGCGCCCAGAACTCGCTTCCCTTCTTGAGCTTCGGCACCCAGGTGTCGCTGGTCTTCGAAAGGAGGGCGACGCGGGAGGCCGGAACGTCTTTGATTTCGGTAAACTCGGGCATATACTCCCGGACCTGCTCGGTGAACTCGACGACCTCCTCGTGATCGGGCATCGACGATCGGTCGAGACGACCCCGTGAGTGGCCGACGTGCATGTACGCCTTCAGTTCGATAAAGTCGGGATCGGCCTGCTGGTAGAAGCCGGCGTACCAGTCGGGGTGGTGCATATTCTCGCCCTTGACGAGGGTCGTCCGAAGGACGGTTCGCGTCTCGTCCTTTTGGGCGAGGACGTCCATCGTCTCGAGCAGTCGCTCCCAGGCGTCGTCTTCCATCGCCTTGACGACCTGATCGAAGGTGTGTCGCTCCGGGGCATCGACGCTGACGTACAGCTGCGTGGGGTCACACTCCCGAAGCACCTCGGGTCGGGTGCCGTTCGAGACGAGGAACGTGGTGATGTCCCGATCGTGGAAGGCCTCGATCAGTTCCGGCAGGTAGGGGTACAGCGACGGTTCGCCGTCCAGCGAGATGGCGACGTGACGGGGTTCCATCGACTGTTCGAAGACCTCGCGCGGGACGTCCTCGTTGCCCCCGAATCCGGAGAGGAGTTTTGTCTGGAGTTCGAGGGAGGCGTCGACGACGGCCTCGGGGTCGTCCCACTCGACATCGTCCATCTCGTAGGCGTGGCCCCTGTGATCGCGCCAGCAGAAGACACAGCGCTCGTTGCACTTGACGACGGGCGTCATCTGGATGCAGCGGTGGGATTCGATTCCGTAGTAGATGTTCTTGTAACACTTCCCTTCGCCGCGGAGGGCGTTGGCCGTCCAGCCGCAGGTCTGTGCCGCGGTGTGGTTTTCGCTGTGGTAGTCCGGACTCGAAACCTGTGCCGCCCCGCCGTCCCCGTCGGCGGCGTCGGTTGCAGTCCCCGGATCGGCGGAGTCGCTCATGTTGCAGGTCGTTGGACGGGCGTCTTCAAAAGACGTGTGGTGTGGATTGTGCCGACGCGATCGCGCGGGGTCGTTGCGGCGATCGTTTACCGGTGCCCTGACGATCGACCGCGGAAAAAACCCCCGCTCGATCGCTCACTTCTTGTGTGGCAACTGACCCGGTTCGGCCGGTTCCTCGTCTTCGGTCGTGACCTCCCGCTCGAAGCCGTACAGCACGAGTCCGGTGTTGGCGGTAAGGATGACGCCCGTCATCGGCGCGGTCGGAACGAAGAGATACAGACTCAGTCCCATGACGATCGGAATCGCCGTAATCGCGGCCCACAGCCGCGGTCGCCCCATCCCGACGCGCGTCGCATCCCGGAGGACGTAGGCGAACACGCCGATCGTGGCCACGAGGCCGAAAAGCGCGATCAGGGGTGACTCAACCGGTCCCATACTGATCACTTGGTCGGACGGAGGAAAAGCGTTCTGAGAGTGGCGCCCTCGGCGGGCGTCGGTCGGTAACGGGGTCGCCGCCGGGTCGTTCGTGGTCATCGAGTGCGTCTGAGAATGACGTGGATCGATTGCTCCTCGTCGATCTCGCGTAACTCGTCGAACGAGTTCCACGGGAGCCGGACTTCGTACCACATCGGCCCGACGAGGTCCGTCACGGCGACGATCTCGAGCTTGGCGTCCTCGAGGGTCCGAAGCAGTTGCTCGAACGCCTCGTCGTCCAGTCTGGACCGGTGAAGTTCGAAAAAGACGACCAACGGCTGCTCGGACTGGAGTACGTCGGGCATTCCCTGAAACACCTGTGCTTCGTATCCCTCGACGTCCATCCGGACGACGTTGATCGATTCCGGTGTAACGTCGCGCTCGTCGAGGATCGTCGACGTCGTCTTCTGTGGAACGTCTATCTGTTCTTCGAGGTGGTGTTTCCGCACGAACGACTCCTCGTCGACGTGCGATTTGTTACTCAACGGCAAGATATTGAACGTAACCGTGCCGTCGCTGTCTCCTACCGCCACCCGCTCGACGTCGATCAGGTCGGCATACCCGTTGTGTTCGATCGATCGCAACAGGAGGTCGACGTTTCTCGGATCGGGTTCGAAGGCCAGTACCCGACCCCGATCGCCGAGAACGTGTGCCTCAAGGAGTGCGTAGTAACCGATGTTCGCGCCGATTTCCAGGACAGTAACGGTCGAATCGATCCGCTCTGTGAGTCGTTCGAGTTCCGTCTCGAAGATGCTGGCCGACAGTTCTTCACGGCCACCGTACATGAGCAACTCCTGTGAAAGACCGGCCATCGACGGGTCGAGAAACATCTCACTGCCGTTGATTTCGCGTATCACGACTCCATCCTCACCCTTCCAGTCGAGATACCGCAGGTACGCGTTCCAGTCGAGGAGTCCGCCCGTGGCACTGCCGAGTAACGGACCGACCTCTCCCCGGCGGACCCAGCGCTCGATCTTGCGACGATTGGTCTCGATCCAGGGCTGGACGTCCGATGGATCGCTGACTGCCCGTGTCACTTTCGCGATAACGTCCGCCATGCGTGCGGTATCGACGCCGGCGCTTTTGAAGATATTTCAATCGAGATAGAGACTACTACTTTTCTAGAAGTGTCCCGCGGCGGAAGTCGTCCGAACGGGCCACGGGAGCGGACTGCGCGTCGACTCCGGCCGGAGCCTTATTCGGTTGCACGAACTCGGTCGAGGACCGCCATCGTTCCATCAGCGTGGACGCGATCGAGAACCTCGTCGGCTGCCGCCTTCGCGGCCTCGTCGGCGTTCGCGACGGCAAAACTCCGTCCGACGACCTCGAACGTCGAGACGTCGTTGATCGAGTCACCGACGGCTACGCAGTCGTCGAGGTCGACGCCGACGTGTTCAGCGATCGTCGCGACGCCGTCGCCTTTGTTCGGACTGACGTCTTTGACGTGATAGGCGTAGCCGGTGTCGACCACTTCGAGCCCGTGGTCGGCGGCGATTTCGCGAAGCGGCCCGATCGGTTGCTCCAGATTCACGGCGATCTCGGTCTCTCGCCACCGGTTGACGGTGTCCTCATCGCCCCAGCCTGGCGAATAGCCACTGGCGCGGTACGCTTCGAGGACGGCCTGAGCGGCGTCGCGATCGGCCGTAAAGTAGACGTCGTCACCGGTGTAGACGACGCCGCCGTTTTCGGCGACGACGAGTTCCGGCACGCCGATGAAGTGACAGAGCGCGATCGGATAGGGGAACGCCTTGCCGGTCGCGATTACGACTGGAGCGTCCCACTCCCGGATCGGGTCGAAGACGCGCGGGTCGATGCCCCACCCGTCGGGGCGGGTCAGTGTGCCGTCGATGTCGAGTACGAGCGGCGGGTCGTCGGCCATACCCGGTAGTGGGGACAGCGGCGTCAAAAACGATCGGTTCGTTCGCGCGCGTCGCGGAGCGGCTCCCCGCCGCCGCTGGCGAAATGTGCGGGACGCGATCGAAAAAGCGGTCGGCAACCGACGGGTGCCCGACGATCAGAACCAGGGGACCCAGACGGTCGTTCCGAAGACGCCGACGGCGTACATGAGCGCGACCAGGAAGATGCCGAACGCGATCGCTGCCGCAGGTGGGTCGACGTGGGTGTCTCCGTGGGAATAGAAGACGCGCTGGAACAGCTCTCCGAACAGCGCGGCGATGATCCCGAAGAGCAGCCCGACGATCAACGCGACTTCCAGGCTCGTTCCGGCGAGGACGGCCCCGCTTTCGTAGGCGACGGGGGCGGCATCTGCGAGCCCTGCAGCGACTCCCTCCCGATCGGGACTGGCGTAGACGGCCAGCGCCGCGGTGCTCGCCGGCAACGTCATGTGGTGGGTGACGGGAATCTGCTCGACGCCGCAGTTGAGAAACAGCAGCGTCGCGGCGCTGATCCCGAACGCGAGGAACGCGCTGCCGGTGACCAGCGCCGTGTACGCGCCAAGGATGCCCGCCGCGAGACCCATCATCGCCACGTGGCCCCACTTGTACTGGTGGGGGAGCCACGGCTCGACCGCGAAGCGCCCGGTCTGGGCGGTGCCGGCGGCCGCAGTCTGTGCGTCGCCGCCGTCGGCTGCGGGTCGGCGCTCGCCGCGCTCGAAGGGCGACATGTCCAAGATGTTCTCGCCCCGGACTGTCCCGATGATGCTGTAGCCGAAGACGATCCGGTGGGCAAACGCCGAGAGGACGACCCCCATCGCGATCGCGTCGTAGGGCATGCCGAGGCCGGCGGAGATCTCCGTCAGCCAGTAGCCCAACACGCCGAAGGCACCACCGACGGCGAGTACGTCGGGTTTCGTCCCGAGCGCGTAGGCGATATCCTTCGCGTTGTGGTAATCGAATCCCGACTGGATGTAGCCCCGTCTCGCGGCGTAGGCGGCCGCGGCCGCACCGCCAGCAAAGGAAATCGCTGGCGAGAACGGCGGTCCGAACGCGACCTGCCCGGTGACCTCCCCGAAGCCGGCCAGCGCGGCCGCTTCGCCGGCGATCACCATAAAGCCGGTAAAAATAAACGCCGGCAACGCACCGAGAGCGGCACCGAAGGCACCGCCTCCAAATGCACCAATGATGTTCGCAATATCTGTCAGTGCATCGATCATTCACTCGCTCCTTCTTGTGCCCAGCCACGCGATCGGTCGAGCGCGTCGCTCCAGCGGCTGTACATCTCGTCTGCGTCGTCGTCGTCCATCTTGGGTTCGAACTCCCGATCGATCTGCCAGTTGTTGCGCAGGCTGTCGACGTCGTCCCAGTAACCGACGGCGAGTCCGGCCGCGTAGGCCGAACCGAGCGCCGTCGTCTCGTCGACGACCGGACGGACGATTTCCGAGCCGATGATGTCCGACTGCAGCTGACAGAGGTAGTTGTTCTTGACCGCACCGCCGTCGACTTTCAGCGACGTCATCTCGATACCGGAGTCGGCCTCCATCGCTTCCGCGACGTCGCGAGTCTGGTAGGCGATCGATTCGAGAGTCGCTCGGACGACGTGTTCCTTTCGGGTGCCACGGGTCATCCCGACGATGGTCCCGCGTGCGCGCTGGTCCCAGTGTGGCGCGCCAAGTCCCGTAAAGGCGGGGACGACGTAGACGCCGTCCGTCGAATCGACGCTGCGGGCGAGTTCCGCGGTTTCGGAAGGGTCGTCGATCAGCGTCATGTCTTCGAGCCACTCGATCGCCGCGCCGGTGATGAAGATCGATCCCTCCAGAGCGTACTGGACGTCCTCGCCCGACTTCTGGAAGCCGATCGTCGTCAACAACCCGTGGTCGCTCTCGACGGCCTCGTTGCCGGTGTTCATCAGGAAGAACGAGCCAGTCCCGTAGGTGTTCTTCGCGTCACCGGCGTCGAAACAGGTCTGACCGAACAGCGCCGCTTGCTGGTCACCGAGTGCGCCCGCGACGGGTACTTCCGCCTCGAGGAACCCCTCCGAGTCCGTCGTTCCGTACGTCTCGTCGTCGCTCGACGGACGGACCTCCGGCAACATCGCTTCGGGGACGGAGAACTCCGCTAAGAGGTCGTCGTCCCACTCGAGGTCGTGGATGTTGTACAGCATCGTCCGCGAGGCGTTCGTGACCTCGGTGATGTGGTTGCCCGTGAGGTTGTAGATCAGCCAGGTGTCGATCGTCCCGAACAGGACCTCGCCCTTTTCGGCGCGGTCTCGGATGTCCTCCGGGCGCGATCGTTCCAGCTTGATCGGGTCCGCGTTGTCGAGAAGCCATTCGGCTTTCGTTGCCGAGAAGTAGGCGTCCGCCTCGAGACCGGTCTTTTCCCGGATCGTTCCGACCATGCCGTTTTCTTCGAGTTCTTCGACTCGGTCGGTGGTTCGTCGATCCTGCCAGACGATCGCGTTGTGGACGGGTCTGCCGGAATCGGCATCCCAGAGCAGTGTGGTTTCTCGCTGGTTCGTTACCCCGAGCGCCTCGAGCTGGTCGGGGCTGATTCCCGCCTGCCCGAGTGCCGTCGTGATGACGCTTTGTGTGTTCTCCCAGATCTCCATCGGGTCGTGTTCGACCCAGCCGGGTTCCGGATAGATCTGTTCGTGCTTTTCGTACGCGTTGGCGACGACTTTCCCTTGATGATCGAAAACAATGAATCGCGTCCCGGTCGTTCCCTGGTCTACTGCGCCGACGTATGTATTGTCAGTCACTTCTGGTCACCCCTGGTGAGTTACTACGCAACGTTTACTACTGGTCGCGTGTTATTGATAAAGTACGAGAGTCATTATAAATGTTGCTAAAGATATAATAATGATTCTATAATCTGAATTATAAGTCAGCGGATTTCTACGGGGTTATTCGACTTTTTAGAACATACTCGGACTCCTGTTTTGATTCCATCGCAGGAGAAACGAGTCGAATTTCGAGCGTAAGGTTCGGTCAAACGGACTGATCGGGCCACCAGCCATTAATTATGGGCGTTGAACCAGCGCCGATAAAATAAAGACGACGGCGTCCTAGATGGGAGTGAAGGGATGGCACACGACACCGAGGTCCTCGTCCTCGGCGGGGGGTCCACGGGCTGTGGTATCGCCAGGGATCTGGCGATGCGCGGTCTGGACGTGACACTCGTCGAACGAGGCAATCTGACCGGCGGCACCACCGGCCGAATGCACGGTCTCTTACACAGCGGGGGACGGTACGCCGTCTCCGACCAGGCCAGTGCGACGGAGTGTATCGAAGAAAACGAGGTCTTGCGAGAGATCGCGGGCCACTGCGTCGAGATGACCGGCGGCCTGTTCGTCCAGCGTCCCGAGGACTCGGACGACTACTTCCGGGAGAAACTCGAGGGCTGCCGTGAGTGTAACATTCCCGCCCGCGTGCTTTCGGGACGGGAAGCCCGCGAGGTCGAACCGTACCTCGCCAGCGACGTCAAACGCGCGATCGAAGTCCCCGACGGCGCGATCGATCCGTTCCGGCTCTGCGTCGCGAACGCGATCGACGCCGAGAACCACGGCGCGCGCATCGAGACCCACGCCGAAGTGATCGACCTGCTTCGGGAGGGCGACGACATCTACGGCGTGAAAGTCCGCCACGACTCCGGACCGGGCAAGCGGACCCACCAGACGCCGGGGTCGACCGAGGAGATCACCGCCGAGTACGTCGTCAACGCGACGGGCGCGTGGGCGGGCCAGATCGGCGCGATGGCGAATCTCGACGTCGAGGTCCGGCCCTCGAAGGGCGTCATGACGATCATGAACGTCCGCCAGGTCGACACCGTCATCAACCGCTGTGGGCCAAAAGGTGACGCGGACATCATCGTCCCCCACGAGACGACGGCCATCCTCGGCACGACCGACGAGGAAGTCGAGGACCCCGACGACTACCCCGAAGAGGGCTGGGAAGTCGACCAGATGATCGACACCCTCACCGAATTGGTTCCGATTCTCGAGGAGGCACGAACGATCCGATCGTTCTGGGGCGTTCGCCCGCTGTACGAACCGCCGGGAACGGGAACCACCGATCCGACGGATATCACGCGAGACTTCTTCCTGCTCGATCACGAGGACCGCGACGGCGTCGCCGGGATGACCAGCATCGTCGGCGGGAAGTTTACCACCTACCGGATGATGGGTGAGAAAATATCCGACCATGTCTGTACCAAACTCGGCGTCACCGCGTCGTGTGCCACCGCCGACGAGGCGCTTCCGGGCAGCGAAGACATGTCGATCCTCGACGAGGGCATGGACGATTTCGGCCTTCGATCACCGATCGCCCGCCGGAGCAAACAGCGACTCGGTAGTCGATCGCGGGAGGTTCTCGACACCGACGAGGCGAATCCCGTTATCTGCCAGTGTGAAGGCGTCACACGGGCGGAAATTCAGGATGCGATCTCCCAATCCGGCTCCGACCTCAACGCGGTTCGAATCCGCACGCGCGCGTCGATGGGGAACTGTCAGGGCGGCTTTTGCTGTCAGAACGTGGCCAACGAACTCCACCCCGAGTACGACGAGCCGACGGTCCGGGCGGCCCTCGACGAACTCTTCCAGGAACGCTGGAAAGGCGAGCGCCACGCCCTCTGGGGCGAACAGCTCTCCCAGGCGATGCTCAACTACGCCCTGCACGCGACGACGATGAACCGGGACAACGATCCCGCGAACGAGTCGGAATCGATCGCGTTCGACGCCTTCGACGGCGGACGAAGGCGAGCCGAGCCGCGAACCGACGGAGGGCGCTGAGATGGCGATCGAAGACGACGTCCTCGTCATCGGCGGCGGACTCGCGGGTGCGACGGCGGCGCTGGCCGCCGCGGAACACGCCGACGAGGTCCGACTCGTCACGTACAAACAGAGCACGCTGCGCCACGCCAGCGGCCTGATCGACGTGCTCGGCTACGCGCCCAGCGGGCCCGCGAGCAGTGCGAGCAGCGCGGACGGCGACTCCTCGGACGGGGAGGCACACGGGCCGCTCGTCGACCCGTTCGACGCGATCGAGTCGCTCCCCGAGGGCCATCCCTACGAGCGCGTCGGCGTCGAGGCCGTTCGCGAGGCGCTCTCGTTTTTCGACGACCTCGCGGGCGAGACGTACGCCGGCGGGCACACCGACGCGAACGCGCTCGTGCCGACCCACGGCGGGACCGTCAAACCGACGGCTCGCTACCCCGCCTCGACCGCAGCCGGTCTTGCGAGTGACCCACAGGAGACGCTGCTGGTCGGCTTCGACACGCTGCCGGACTTCGAAGCCCCGCTGGCCGCGGCACATCTCGAAGCCGCGGGCGCGCCGTTTTCGGCACGGGGCATCACGGTATCGTTTCCCGGCATCGTCCGCGACGACGCGAAGGTGACGCGCTACGCCCACTTGCTCGATCGCGACGAGACGGTCGAGATGGGCGTCGGAGAGACCGGCGCGCGAAACGGCCTCGTCGAGACGGTTCGGCCGCACCTCGACGGTGAGACGCGAGTCGGCTTCCCGGCCGTTCTCGGGGACGATCACCCGGAGGACGTTCGGACCGACCTCGCGAACGGACTCGGCGTCGACGTGTTCGAGGTCCCGATGGGGCCGCCGAGTCTTCCCGGCATTCGTCTCGAAGACCTGCTGTTCGACGCGCTCGAGGACGCCGGCGTTCACGTCGAATCCGGCGTCCCTGTCGTCGACTACGAGACGAACGGCGACGACGATCGGGTCGATCGCGTGATCGTCGATCGTCACGGTGCGAAACTCCCGTTCCGGGCCGACCAGTACGTCCTCGCGACCGGGGGCCTGGTTGGAAAAGGCGTCAAATCGGAACGCGAGCGCGTCTTCGAACCGATTTTCGACTGTCACGTGGCCCACGCCGCGGACCGCTACGACTGGTTCGTCGACGACGTCTTTGGCGACCAGCCCTACGCGCAGTTTGGACTCGCGACCGATCGCGAGTTGCGGCCGCTCGACGCCGACGACGATCCCGAGTTTACGAACCTGCGAGCCGCGGGTGCCGTCCTCGGCGGCTACGATTTTGCCGCGGAGAAATCCGGTGCAGGCGTCTCGCTCGCGACCGGGTACACTGCCGGCCAGCGCGCCGGCAGGGAGGGTGGTAAGTAATGACGACCGTGCGAACCGTACTGGCCACGGACCGTACCGAGGCCGCAGAAAACGACGAGGTGATTCGATGAGTGACGCAGAACAGCCGACCGACGATCACGTACCGGGAAGCGAGGAGTTCGAGCCGATCCAGGTGTTCCCCGAAGCCGAGGAGATGGACCTGCGACCGGGCGCGGACAACTGTTATAAGTGTTCGACCTGCGACACGAACTGTCCGGTCGCGGAAGTCGACGACGAGTTCCCCGGCCCGAAGTTCCAGGGACCAGAACAGTGGCGACTCAAGCGCCAGGAGGATCAGGATATCGACGACTCGGTGATGAAGTGCTCGAACTGCATGCGCTGTGATAGCGCCTGTCCATCCGACGTGCCCCTCTCGCAGATGCACAACACCGCCCGCGCCGAGTACGTCGAGGAGAACCTGAGCAAGTACTCCCGGGAGTACTGGCGCAACCGGATGCTCGCGAACTACCGCACGCTCGCGCCGCTGGGGGCCGCGTTCCCCCGAACCGCGAACTTTGTTATGGGGCTGCCGATGACCGGCTGGCTCGGCGAGAAGATTCTCGGCATCGCGGGCGATCGGGACCTGCCCGAGTTCGCGACCGAGACATTCCGAGAGTGGTGGACAAAGCGAGGTGGCGCGCAGGTTCAGAATCCCGACAAACGCATCGCGTACTTCCACGGTTGTTACTCGAACTACAACACGCCGGAAGTCGGCACGGCGCTCGTGCGCGTCTACGAACACTTCGGCTACGAAATCATGGTCCCCGAGCAGGACTGTTCGGGCACGCCCATGTTCGCAAACGGGATGTTAGACGACGCCCGCCGGGCGGCCGAGACGAACGTCCGCGAACTGGGTGCTGCGATCGAAGACGGGGCGGATATCATCACCTCCTGTAGCTCCTGTTCGATGTCGCTTCGCCAGGAGTACCCCGAACTGTTCGACTTCGAGGGGACCGAGAAGATGGCGGCCAACACCTGGGACGCGATCGAATACCTCCGGGTTCACGAGGACCTCAAAGGGGCCCTCGAGGGAACGTCGGTCGAAGACGAGAACTTCGCCTACCACGCGCCGTGTCACGCGCGCAACCAGGGACTGGACGGCCAGACGATCGAGGTGCTCGACCACATCGACGGCGCAAACGCCGAGGACGTCGGCGACTCCTGTTCGGGCATCTCCGGAACCTACGGCTGGAAGGCGGAGAACTACGAAACCTCCATGAAGATCGGGGAAGAGATGTTCGAGCACATGGAACACGCCGACGCCGAAACCGGACTCACGGAGTGTCCGACCTGCTCGATGCAGATGGAACACGGGACGGGCTACGAAATCACGCACACGCTCGAGGTTCTCGAAGCGGCGCTCGTCGGAGCCGGCGCCCAGGAATGAACTTACAGGAGCGGATCGCCCGGCGACGCTCTGCCCACCAGGCGCAGGCGATCGTCATCGATCGAGACCACCTCAGTCCGGTCGTTCACCGATCGGAGCCGGTGGGACGCGGCCCCGTCCTCGAGCAACTGCTCGACGAACTCGAGGCCGTCTTCGACGGCGAGTTGCCGCCGCCGGTCGCCGTCGTCGGACCCGCGGGTGCCGGCACGTCGGCGATCGTCACGGCGCTGTTTACCGCGATGAACGATCGTCTCGGTGCATCCTCGCGGTCGATGGGGACGACGACGCGCGGCGGCACGCCGAGTCCGGTGACGTGGTTCGTCTACGTCGACGCCCGCCGCGTCGACAGCGCCTTCGCGTTCTACCGGGCCGTCCTGTCTGTCGTCTCGAACGAGACCGTCCCCAAAAGCGGCGTGGGGACCGACGACCTCCGCGAGCGACTCCGGGAACGATTCTCCCGACCCGATCGCCGCGCGGTCGTCGCGATCGACCACCACGACGAACCGGAGACCCTATCGCACGAACGCATCTGCGAACTCCTCGACCCAGCGGCCGACAGCGTCACGACGGTCGCGGTCGGCCAGAGCGAACCCGACGGCTGGGGCCGACCGACGGTGACGGTGCCGGCCTACCGCAACCACGAACTCGTCGACGTCGTCACCGATCGCTCCTCGACGGGACTGGCCGCGGGCGCACTCGACCACGAACTGGTCCGCGATCTGGCCGTCTGGGCCGACGGCAACGCTCACGACGCGCTCGCAGCGCTGTTCGGCGCGGCGATCCTCGCGAGCGACGAGGGGTGTTCCCGGATCGAACGCCGCCACATCGACACCGCGACCGCGGACGTTCCCGAGGACGGCGTCCACGTCGATCGCGCGCTCGCGCTGTCGGAAACCCGCCAGCGCGTCCTGCTCGATCTGGTCGCGGTCGACGCGGCCGACCGACCGATCCGCGAGGTCGCCGTCGAAATCGCCGAGCGATCGTCGCTGACGACCGGTACCGTCAAGCGATTTCTCTACGAACTCGCCGATCGCGGCGTCATCGAACGCGTCCCGCTCCCCTCGACGGGCAGCGGTCGTCGCCCGAGCACGGTCGAACCCCGGTTCCCGACGATCGCGTTTTGCGCGCTCGCGCCGTCGATCGACGATCGGTCATAGGGGTTCCGGTCGGGTTTGCGCGGGTCGAACCTGCTGGCGCGATCGGCGGTCGTTCATCGCTGGCACGCCACTAGAAAATCGGCTTCGAGTTTCGTTTGCGAGTCGTTTTGACGGTGCGTCTCGTTCTCTCAGCTATCCGTGCCAACGTTTGGTCGAACTGAGTCCGGCAAGTGGCACCTGGTTGGTCCCGATGGCTGTCGATACGGACGAGCGTTCGCAGCTGAGATAGACGATCCCCCGGACGAAACCCACACAGCGACCGATATCGTCGCGTACGAGCCGCCGGATGACGATTAGCTTAGCCCGGCCTCCGTCTCCCTCGAAGCGAGACTCAGTGGAGATGACGAGCAACGGCTCGTCTTCCCGGTCGACGTTCGCGAGAGCGATGCTGACCTGTGTGGGTCATGCCGTCTCCGATTGGACCACCACCAGAAACGGCGATCGAAGCTCATCACCGAACTCAAGCAGGTGACGCCGGTTCGTGACGGTGATTGGGAGGTGAGCGAGCACGAGACCCGACGCGCCTGCGACTGGTGCCGAGCGCACGAACGCACGACGTGGCACGGTGAAAGCCTCGGCTGTACAGTGTGTCCGGCCTGCGGACGGCTCTTCGAGACGCCGCTCGGGGAGCCGACTGCCGAGAACACGCCGGCAGTCGATCGCCTGCCGGAGACGCCAGCGGAGCCGATCACACCGATCGTCGTCGGGGCGACACTCCCTGACTACGAGCCCACCGAGTTGGTCGGGAGCAACCGGCCGCTAATCAAATACCACGAAACGCACACATACGCGTCGCTGGTGCTCGAACTCGAGCGGACCGGCCATGCCTTCTCGGCCGAAGGGATCGCTGCGCTCGAGCGGGTCCGCACGAGTTACGCCGACCAGGTCGCAGCCGACGACGCACACCGAACTGATGTCACGCTGGAGATCGGGACGACGCCACGGACGATCACGCTCGATGGCATCCCCCCCGAGGATCGGTCGTTGGTGATCGACGAGTGTTGGGATATCGTAAGTGATCCTACTCACTGGGTTCCAATCGGGTGGCCAGAGCAGGGATGGATCCACGGTCGGGCGGCCGATCCCTCGATTCCCAGAGACGAACCCGTCACGGATGCATTCCCCCGCCTCGAGACACAATCGCTAACGCCGTCAGTTGATCTGGAGCTCCTTCGACAAGCGAGCGAACCGGGCCGCTACGAGCGGGGCACGCGCTACTACGAACGTGGAGCCGTGACCGACATCGAGCGTGTCGACGATCACCTCCAGGCGACGGTCCAGGGAAGCCGTCCGTACGACGTTCAGGTAACACTCTCACAGGGGAGCTACGTCGATGGTCGGTGTAGCTGTCCGGATGACGCCATCCCCTGCAAGCATATCGTCGCAACCGTGTTAGCCAGCGGTGACGTCGACTCCGTCGCCGACGATCGATCGCTGGATACGGTCCTCACGGCGGCGTCCGCCGAGGAGCTTCGAACACTCCTTTACGATCTCGCGGACGATGACGTGACGCTTCGCAAGCGTATTTACGATGAACTGGACGAGGTGTGAGTTGTTCTTGCTGCCGACGTTCTTTGTTGCCGATTCCAATTGAATCGTCCTCCTCTGCTCGAGGAGAGCAACACTCTCGACGTGGAGAATCCTACGCACAAGGCGGGGAGGAGGCCACAGAGGGTTATTTCCTGCATTCGGAGCCGATTCAACGGAAGAAGAAAGTGATTCGTACCTACTGTGTAGCGCGCGGGTGTCAAAACGTCGTCCAGTCGACGGCAGTGACGTCGTCCATCCGATCGAAGTGGTCTACGTTCGCAGTGAGCACCGAGAGCCGTTCGACCATTGCCGTCGCCCCGATGTAGACGTCATGGAGATCGTGAAGCGGCGTGCCTTGCTGTTGTAACTCGTTGATGATGTCGGCGGCAGCGGTCGCGACCGCGCGATCAACATCGAGGATTTCGAACCGTGCGAGGAGGCGTTCGAGATTCTCCAGTGCGTCCTGTTGTGTCGCGCCGTCCGTGTATCGCTTGTTTACACCGAAGCGCAGTTCGGTAACTGTGACCGTACTAATCGCGTGGCGTCCCTCATCGTCAAGCTTGGCGACCCGATCGGCGACCCCGCCGCGATCGATATCGACGAGTACCGACGTATCACAGAGCTTCATCGTCGAAATCCTCGAGCGGACCGCGACTCAACTGTCCGATATCCTCCTTGACGGCGTCGTACGTCTCGCGATCGAGTACGCCTACGCCCGTAACGTCGGCGAGTTGGCGACGCTCTTCGAGGTGGTCTCTGATGACGTCGCTGAAACTGCGTTCTCCTTTCTCGCGTTTGAGTTCGCGGTAGACGTCGTCGGAGATCGCGATGTTCTTGCTCATGTAGTATGTATGGGTACTCATACGCAAAAGCGTTTCGTGGAGTTCGACGACCCCACGTTCGAGGAAGTCGACCCGCGCCACCGTTCACCTGCTCTCGAACGCCTCGAGTCCCGCTTGTGCGACTTCGACGTCTTCTTCCACGCTGCCGCCGGACACACCGATACCGCCGACGACGTTGCCGTCGTCGTCCTCGAGGGGGAACCCGCCACCGAAAGTGACGATTCGGCCGTCGTTCGTATGCCCGATCCCATACAACGACTCTCCCGGCTGCGATACCTCGTGAATGGTTTCCGTATCCAGTTTCAACGAGACCGCCGAATAGGCCTTGTTCTGGGCGATGTCGATGCTCGCGAGAAGTGCGCCGTCCATCCGGTGAAAGCCGACGAGATTCCCGCCCTCGTTCAGTACTGCGATACACATCGGTGGGACGTCGGATTCCTCGACGTGATTCTCCGCCGCTTCGATGATCCCCGTTGCGACATCCAGTGTGACGTCTGTCATCTGTTTCGACCTCCGTCCCTACGACCATACTGACAAAAATAAAACGATCACGTGGACTAACACGAATATTACCCCTCTCTGACCCTCTCGCCGGTCGATAGATCGCCCCACGATGCCCCGGTGCGACGATCACACGAACTCCGGTCTCGGTCCCGGTTCTCTCTGACCGACCACTGCGGCGCACATTCCGAATTCTAGAGTGGGGACCCGACAGTGGATATAACCGGGGCGGCTCACTAGCCGGTACCGGGAGCGGCCGAGGATCGCGTCGATCGTCCGCGAGACGATGTTTCTTCGCGTGCGTCCCGCTCGTGCCGGGTTCCTGTCCGCGAATCCAGTGTTTCAGCGTCGTTGTGCGGCACTGGCATCCAGGTGAAATACTGGAATCTAGTACTCCAGATCGTCCGTGTACCGATCGACGACCAGGACGAGTCCGGCACCGACGAGTCCCATGCCGATCGCGGCCGTCGGCGTCCCAACGCTGGTCTCGCTGAGGTTCGTATACACTTCGACGGCGGGGAGTCTGAGCGCGCCGACCATCAGGCTCACCAGAAAAGCGAGCGTCGCAGCCCGGTACCGATCGAGCGCGCGACTGACCAGGTGGGCCATCGTGAACAGCCCGAGGACGGCCCCGAAGCCGAAGACGGCGACGACCGAGCCGGTCTCGAAGACGGGCGCGAGCGTGTCGCCGTTGAGCAATCCGAGGAGGGCGTCGACGAACCGGCTCAGCGTGCCGGTCATGTACTCGTACTGGCCCAGCACCAGCAGGAAGAACGCGCCCGAGACGCCCGGCAAGACCATCGCACAGATCGCGATCGCGCCGGAAACGAACACGATCGCCGGCCCGTGGGAGGCGGTGCCCGCGGTGATGCCCGTGATCGCCGCCGCAATGGCGATGCCGGCGATCGAGACGGCCACTCGCGGCACGGTCCAGCGATCGATTTCGGCGTAGAGCACGATCGCTGACGCCCCGATCAGGCCGAAGAAGAAGCCGTACGTCGGCACCGGATACGTCGTCACCGCGACGTGCATCCCCCGCGAGAGGACGACGATCGCGGTCCCGATGCCGAGTCCGAGCGTGAGCAAGAACGGAATCTCCATGCGCTCGAGTTCCGTTCGGAGTGCGCGACGGCTCTCGGTCTCGTGAATTCGCAGGGCAGGCTCGAACGCGCGCGGATCGATCGCCGTGATCGCGGCGATCAGTCGATCGTAGATACCGACGATGAGCGCGATCGTGGCCCCGGAGACGCCGGGGACGACGTCCGCTGCGCCCATCGAGAACCCCTTCAGGTAGACGGCGAGAAACTCCCGCATCGGTCTGGGATATTTCGGATGCGGTGAAAAGCGTTCTCACTTCTCGCTTCGTTCGGACAGCCAGAAAGCCCCCGACTGCTCCGGTCGGGGGTACGCGAGACGCCCCGCGTCTCGCTCCCCTTCGTTCACTCCGTTCGCGAAGACCTCGCTGCGCGCTTCACTCACGCCGTTCGTTCCAGTGCTTGCGTCGGCCGCCGTCCCGGACCAGCCGGCCCCTTCCAGTCCCACCCCGGGCGGATGGCCCGGTTGGACACGTACGGTGGACTGACGGGGGAATGAGATTCGTGGAAAAAGATTCAGTTCGATCCGCGGAACGGCTTCGGTCGACTCGTGATCAGGGCGCGGGCTCAACCGCGATCGCGTTCTGGGTTTCGTTGGTTTCGGTGTCGTCGCCGGCGGTCTCGTCACCGCCGGCTTCGTCGCCGTCGTCGGTGTCGGTCTCGTTTCCGTCGGCGGGGTCCTCGAAGGCGACTTCCTGGAGATCGACGTCGATCGTCTCGCCGTCGACGACGGCCGTCTCGGGGACTTCGGTCTGGCCGGCATACTGGCTATCATCGCCCCGGACCGTGACGAGGAACTGGTCGTCCGTGTTGACGCTGCTGTTCGTGTAGCCGTCCTCGACGCCGAGCTCGTCGTTCGTCGCGTAGGGCACGGTCAGCTCGAAGGTGCCGTCCTCGTCGACGGTCGCCGTCTGCTGGTAGGTGAACGGATCGAGCTGCGTCCCGGCGTCGACCTGAATGGTGGCGCTGACCTCGCCCTCCCCGTGGAGGGCCTCGTCCTCGACGGTACCGGTGATCGTCGCGCCCTCGACGCGCTCGTAGGTCTTGACCGCGGCTCCCTGGCGCACGTCGAAGATCCGGAGTTCGAGCTGTGGGATCTGCTGGAGGAACGCGAACTGCTGTTGGACCTGCTCGGGACCGCCTCGCTCGTTCAGGTAGATCTGCGGGTTCCACTCGGTGTCGGCGGGGTCGGCCACGTCGCTCTCGCCGCCTTGCTGTTGGACCAGCCGATCGATCGTCGTGCCGAGATCCTCCGTGGCGACGTTGCCGGTCTGGGTGTTGACGATCGCGTAGCTCGTAAACGGCATCAGGTACGCGTCGTTTTTGTGCACGAGGCGGTAGTGTTCCATCCCGCTTGCGTCACCGAAGTACAGCTGTGACTGGACCGTGTCGTAGTACGGCGCGTCGTCTCCCTGGGAGATGTTCTGGAGTGCTTCCGCGGGGATCTGATCGCCTTCCTCGTAGCCGTGGGGCGTCGCGTAATGGTTGTAGTCCGGACCGGTCCACTCCGTGATCGCGTGGAACTTACCCGCGACCATCTGGTCGTCGATCATCACGTAGCGGATGTCCTCGTGGCCGTCGCCGGCCATGGTCTCGAGGTCTTCGTTCGAGTGGACGTCGTTGCCACGGGGCGATTCGCCCGCGGCGATCGCGTCGAGGACCAGTTCGCCGCGTTCTTCGGACTGGGCGGTGAGATAGGCCGAGGACGATCGGGCGTTCTGCTGGAACGGGTTCGAGTGAGGGATCCGCTCGCCCTGGGTGGTTATCAGGTGGCCGTAGTCCCACCACGACATCACGCCGTAGGCCCCTTCGGGGTACTCGTGGTCGCCGTTTTCAGGGTAGTCGTAGGTGCCGTACAGTTCGAGCTGATCGGCGTTTTCGGCGTCTCCGTAGTTCCCCGGCGCGGGTGTGTTGTCTTTCAGCCAGTGGGTCGACTCCTCCCAGACCATCGCGTCGCCGTGGGGCTGGGCGCTTTCGCCGCGGTCCATCACCGTCGCACCGGCGAGGGGCGGAACCAGCGGCGCGAACAGGAGCATGACGACCATGATCATCACGATGACCTGGTACGTCTCGACCTGTCGAAGCGACTGGACGCCGCTTTCGATATCGAGGTTGAAGATCCGGACGATGTCCGCGATGAAGACGGCGTTGACGATCGCGACCGCGAGCACGAGGTAGTAGGAAAAGCGGATCTGCGTCGCGGCCATGCTGGTGAGAAAGAGCGACCAGACGACGATCAGGGTGTACTCGGCGCGGAACTCGCGCCCGAGGAACGGTCGGGCGATCAGGAGGGCGAGACCGGCGAGCATCGTGTAGAAGGCCGCCCCGAACTCGCTGAAGGCGTAATCCGAGAAGAAGTTCTCCGGCGGCTGGGCCTCCTGGATGGTGAGCGTCCCTCGTGCGGGGTTGATCGGGAGCAATCGGCTCGTGAGATTGCCGACCAGCGTGCTATAGAGGTCGGGGACGACGAGCCACATGACGGCGAAGGATGCGATAATGAGTCCCCCGATCGCGGCTGGGTAGTAGCGGCGATCGAGGTCGCGATCGTTCCACTGTCGGGCGAGCCAGGCCATGAGGAGACAGCCGACGGCGACCAGAAGGGCGGTAAACGGCTGAAGATAGCTGAAGCGCGTCACGCTGAACCCTGACTGCTCCCTCAATAACAACGTCACAACGGCCGTCACGCCAAGACTAACTGCGCCAACGAAGGCAACGTGGTCCGGCGAGACACCGCGCAGGTAATCTGTACAGAGCTGGACGGCGAAGAAGACACCGAAGATGCCGATCAGCAGGATCGCTGACGGCCAGACCCAGACGTACAGTGCAAGCGCGATCCCGGCGAGAGCGCTATAGATGGCCGGCGTCTGGAGGGCGTCCCAATCCCTGTCGATCACCAACTCGTAAATCGGTTTCTCCCGTTCGGCCACGCGGAGCGCGACCATCATCGCGAGGACGGCGATCGCCATGAACAGGACCTCGCCAATGTGGTGGTCGAGCTGGCCCACGGTCGATCGGGTGAAGAACTGTCCGGGCGCGAGGGCAAGGATCGTTATTGAAACGATGCCGCCGATCGTGCCGCCGAGTCGGCGTCCGGCGAAGAAGACGGGGATCGCGACGAGAGCAGCCATCGCCGGGATGGCAAGGAGCGCAACGGTGTAGAGCGTGCTCGTCGATGGACCGCCGAGTCCGACGATTATCGCGACGGTGACGATGATTTGGTCGAATAGGGTTCCGAACTGGCCGACATAGGTACCCGTCGGAAAGCCGGTCCAGATATCGTACGGCATCGTCCGCGGATAGTTTTCTGCAGTCCACTGGACCGTTCGCCAGTGATACCACGAGTCGACACCGCTCAGTGCAGGGGTGCCGTCTTCGGTAATAAATCCTCCATAGGATTGAGCTCGTGCCCAGAACATAAACAGCATCACGACCCCGATGAAGGGAATATGATACCATTTCTCCCATGATCCGAGGAAGGACGTTTCGGTCCGCTCCTCGACGCGTTCGGTATCCGTACTCATTAGCTTGCACCAGACCCAAGTCAAGAATAAGTCTTGTTATATACTCGTGGTTTCTTGATATCCACGGCCCGAACCGGTCCGGTATTTTCGACTGTCTCTTGACGGAGAACGATCGCGGTCGATCTGGTTACAGAGTGGGGATCCAGTGTGCTACCCTCAACTCGCCAAACGACCGTAGAGGTATCCGAGACCAACTGCGGCCGTCAGTAAGAATAGGATCAGTATCTCTCCGAGATGTGCTAGAGATGGACTCTTCAGCCGGCGCGGAATGCTATCGGTGACCAAATCCGCCAAGAACGACGATTCGTTTGACATACTCTCGGTGAGCGCTGCTTTGGAATACCCCTGCCAGAACGATCGACGGAACAGATACGGGAGCAAAAGTTGTCCGGAGTCGACCTTGTGCTGGACGACGGCCTTGGGGGTATACCAGAATTCGCCGTCGATCCGTTCACAGAGTTCGGCTTCCTCACCTTGGAGCGGGTTCGTTTGATTCTTGCCGAGATCTTCTCGGAACGCACCGGCGTCGAAGAACGCGTCTCGACGGAAAGAGATGTTACAGCCGAACGTATTTCGGACAGGTTGCGGTTCCATCGTCTCGACGAAGTTGTCGTGCATGACTCCGACGAGCCAGTAGAACTCGGAGGGAAGGTACCACGGTTCGTCACCCGGCCAGAGCGGAACGACATGCCCTCCGACGCCAACCGGATCGTGGGTTTCGTAGATCGTCATCAGTTCTGAAATCCAATCGGAATCCGTGACGATGTCGTCGTCGGTAAACACGACTACGTCACCGGTTGCGGCCCTGGCACCCGCGTTTCGAGCAGCGCTTAATCCGTCGTCGTCGTCAAGTGCAACAATTCGCGTCTCGGGGGTAGCCCCATATTGATCCTCGATCGCTTCAAAAAGGATCGGCGCACCCGAAACGACAATGATGAACTCCATTTCGTAGTGGCCCTGGGAGAGGATACTATCGGCAGCGTCGCTGAATTGCTCGAATCGTGTTCCATCATGGACGTTGACCACGACCGATGCTTTCATTTCGTCACCAGATCGCTGTGCCGGGTATTTAACGATTCCTTTGACTGACTACGCTCCGTCGAAGCGGGGGATCGTCGGATTTCCCAAAAGGAGAGCGGTATGGACCACTCTACAATGGCCGTTGAATTAGCGCAGTGTATTGTGACAGAAGTAAATACGAGATACTACTACGTTTGAATATGCTGCGCGTCTGAAGGGGATATAACGACGGATTTATTTCCCCTGCTATTTGATTTTATCGGTAGTGTGAAAATCTGTACTGTCGCTCCTGGATTCAATCAGCACGGCGGGGTTCCGTATGTCGCCCGTAATCTCGTTGCTCAATTATTTGATCGAGGCATCGACTGTGCAGTAGTTACTGATCATGAACAGGAATCTGACGTAAAACCTGAACTTCCTGATGAGGTGGAGATCTATACAGTTCCGAAATCTAGTGCACTCTTCCCACTAGACATCACTGCCTTCGCGCTTCGGACGACACCAGTGCTCGAAAGCCTCCACCGTCGCCACGATTTTGATGCGATCCACGTTCACGGGAACTACATAATGCTTCCGATCCTCGCGAGGCAGTTGGGACTCATCGATGCGCCGCTGATTGAAACCGCCCACGGGACGTACCTTAACGAGATTCGAGCGTTTTCTAACTATCCCTCGTTCTCACGAAAGTGGAAGTACTGCACCGGCGTTTATTTAGATCACCTGATTCAAAAGTACGGCTCGCAGTTCGCCGATCACGTTCACACGGTTGCCGACCGATCGAAACCGGAACTCGAGGAGATGGGTATCGACGGCGGCAAGATAACGGCGATTCCAAACGGGGTTAATCTGGAGGAGTTTGACGAAGAAACTGTCGAGCGTACCATCCGAACGGAGTACGAGCTAGAAGGCGCCGATATCGTGCTATCCGTCGGAAGTATGGTTCCTCGAAAGGGGATACACACGTTAATCGATGCCGTTCCCGCTATCCGATCCCGAAATCCGAACGCGCATCTCGTCCATGTGGGCGGGCACAGTCACAGCGGATACGCAGAGTACATCTACAACCGCCTCTCGGAGCACGGCGTCGAAGATGCGGTCACACTGACAGGAACAGTTTCCCGGGAGGAGTTACTGGGATGGTACTCGACCTGTGACGTCGCGGTATCGGCTAGTTTCTCTGAAGGATGTCCGATTAACGTTTTGGAGGCGGGCGCCAGTTCGTGTACGGTCGTTGCAACCGACGTGGCCGGTGCACCCGAGATATTGGGTGAACACGGGATCTACGTCGAACCGGGGAACGAGCAGAGTATTGCTGCTGGCGTTTTGAAAGGACTCGAACGCGACACAGGCACCGAAATCCGCTCGCGAATCGAAGAACAGTTCACGTGGGATCGGATTGCGAGCGAGATTTACGACGAGTTCCTGGAGTGGGTGGAGTAACGACGTATCACGTTCCGTTGAACTACTATGATCGACACATACGGTATTCACGACTTCCTCACGATTCAAACCAACGTTTCACTTCCCGTCCCCAAATACTTCGCCGGGGAAACGGCCAGCGGTGATCCGGAACTGCTGATTCAGGAGATGACAGCGTTCGACTTCGATCCCCCGTCGTACGCCCGTCGACTTGCGAGTCATTTTTACTGGTTTGACGAAGGGACGTTGACGGTTACGTACCCGAAGACACCGACTGGTAAGCCGGTTGCTGTCCAGATTTCCGATATCGGTCAGGGGAAGACAGTGGTTCGGTATACGCCCGCGTTTCGGAAAATGGTCGACTTCGGCGGGTTGTTCGAAGGGCTGTTGACGGTGAAACTTCTCGACGCAGGCGTCGCGCTAATTCACGCTGGTGGCCTCGTTCGGGGCGACGAGGCGACGCTGTTAGCCTCCATGGGACGGATGGGGAAAACATCGACCATCTTATCAGTTCTATCGGCGAACGAGGACGTCGAATTCATGGGGGACAACGTGGTACTGATCGATTCCGACGGGAGAGCGTACGCGTGGCCTGCCACCCTCGGTATCTTTCCAGGAACGGCCGTCACCGATCGGCAGCTATCGATCACGAAGCGACTTCGGGTTCGGGGCAAACGAGCGATCGCGAAGTCGGATCTGCTCAGCGCCCTCCTGTTGCACAAATTCTCGATCGATCTTTCCGAGAGTATCGACCCGCACGATGTCGCGACGATCAAACGCGATGCCCGGGTCGACCGTGTGTACGTACTCAACGGCGGGCGCCCGCAACCCGGCAGTCAAAACCTGTCTGCGGCAGCGGCTGCCGCCAAAGTAGCGACCGGCACCGACATCGAACTTGATCCGCAGAGTTACTACCTCTCACTGTACGCCTTTGCAGGGGACGTGCCAGCAGCGCATCTAGACCGGATTAAACATCGCCGAGCGGCGCTACTAGAGCGTTCATTTTCTACTACCGGGCTAACGGAGCTCTTTTCTACGGACGTATCCGGATATACGGAGCAGATAGAGATATGACGAACAGATGTATTTTCGAAACATGCATAAATAGGGGCTGGCCTTCTTCACGAGAAAGGCTGGATTCGAAGATCCGACAACACTCACTATGAAAACGCTCGTAATTGGTCTCGACGCTGCGACATACGATGTCCTCGGTGATCTGCTCGACGCAGGTCGGCTTCCGAATCTCTCACGGTTAATTAACGAGGGGGTATCGGGAACGCTTCGGTCGACGATTCCACCAGCGACCTACCCCGCCTGGAAGTGCTACTCGACGGGACAACATCCGACGAAGCTCGAGTTTCACAGTTTTCTCGACTTCGATCAAGGCGAGTTAGAGCCAGCATCTACTGACGCGCCGGAAATTTGGGATTATCTCTCGGTACAGGGTGAGACGGCGGTCATGATAAACATGCCCACCACGTATCCTGCGAAACCTCTCAACGGGATCATGACGTCGGGATACGTCGTGTCCGGAGACGACTGGGCCTATCCCAAGGAGTTGAAGGGCGTTCTCGAGTCGGAGTTCGATTACGAGCCGTTGGTGGATTTCCCGGTCCACACCGAACTTCTCGCCGAGGATACTGAACAACAGCGGTCGGAGATACGCCGACTGATGCAGAGTCGGTTCAACCTGGCATCGTTTGCTGTAGAACAGTTGGATCCAGACTTTCTCCAGCTGACGATGTATTATACCGACACGTACCAGCACTTCTTCTGGGAGGAACGGGAGATTCTCCACGAGATGTGGGAGTACGTCGACGGCCAGATCGGTGACCTCCTCAACCAGGTCGACGAGCCGAACGTGTTCGTCGTTTCGGATCACGGGTTTCACGAACTCGAGTCTGGAATTTTCTACATGAACCAGTGGCTACAGGAGAACGGCTATCTGAATTTCGACGAAATCGAGAAAACGGGCGTTATGCGGTCGCTCGGTCTCACATCGAGCGGTCTTCGAAACGCGCTCGATCGCGTTAATTTGCTCGGAGTTGCACGTAAAGTCGTCCCCGAGTCACTTCGACGGCAAGTGCCGAACCCCCGCGGAGAGGTGGGCGTAGACCAGTATCTCGAGAAGATCAACTGGGACGACAGTACGGCGTTCTTTTACGGAGGGATTTTCCTCAATGCCGAGAACCTCGGTTCGAGATACGAGGATGTTCGCGACGAACTCGCCGAGGAACTCGTACGGATAACCTCCCCGGTAACGGGCGAGCGGATATTCGAGACGGTTTGTCCGCCGGAAGAGGTGTACGAAACTCCACATTCGCCGAAAGACAATCACAAGATCCCAGACCTGCTCTTATTGACGAAAGATAATGCGTTCGCGAGTCCGGGTATTTCGGGGTCGCTGTGGAATACGGAAGACCTCGCGGGACGCTGGAGCGTTCACGCTCGTGACGGCATATTCATCGCTCACGGCCCCAATATTCGGAGCGGCGAGTCGACCGATCTCGAGATATTCGACGTTGCACCGACGATACTCCACAGTATGGGACACGCAGTTGCTGAAGAGATAGACGGACGGGTTGCCGACGAAATATTCGAACCCAGAAGTGACCCTGCGTTGCGCGACGTCGAAGTACAGTCCGAAGCCGAACGAATTCAACTGGCGATCTGGTCCGCCCAAGAGGAACTATGAGTCACCGAATAGCGAGCAATACCGTCCGTTCGTCGAGATCCAAGTACGATTACGAATTTATCGATTATCCCCGAGACGTGCCCTGGGAAGCGTACGAGGAAGCCCGGCAAACGTTCATCGACCGGATCGCGGGCGAAGAAGGGATCATTTCTGTATACGAATCGGGGCGCCCCTCCACGAGAGGCATCTCGGATATCGATCTAATAGTCGTCGTCGAAGACGAGATCGATGACATCGATCGGGTTCGCGCCGCGATCGAAAGCGCAAAAACCGACGAGTACTATTTTTTCCACGGACCGGAAGTCCTGACGCGCGACGTGTTTCGTACGTATCACAGCGTGTTGCCTCAGCCGAAAGAACTGCATCATTTGTACGGCGAACAGTTGGACCACGAGGGTGCTCGAACGGAATATACCGCATTCGTGTACCTCGTCGATTCGGTGAATGCGACCTACCCCCGTGAGTTCTTGGAATTTCTGTACTTACCGAGCGTAACCCGCTCTCACGAGTTGCGAATTATCAGTCAAGATCTGCTCAGCTTGGTGGTCCCGCAGCCGATCACTCGTCAGATAACGCTCCGCCTTGACGTCCGGCTCGCGATCCATCGGCTCAATTCGTTCCGAAACGACGTCAATATGTATTTAGAGCAGTACGGAGACGGGAACGAAACCCTGGAACAGTTCGACCGAGCGATAACTGACCTTCGGCAAGGGTGGTTCGAGAACCCGAATCAGGAAGAAACGCTTCTGGAACGCCTGGAGGACTCGGTCACGGCCGCTTTCATCCTCGCCGGTGAACTAGCTGAAACCCTTTCCTCGATCGGCGTTCGCGTCGAAGCGCCGGACAGAGAGCTACGGACGGCCGACATCTACTCCGACGTATACACTGCTGACTGGTCGCGGACGACGGGTGAGCGGACATCGATACGGAATTTCGCCGAAAAGGGGGTCCCCTCCTGCCTCCTCCCCCAGATCGTGACGGTAAATCAGCGGATCAGGAGCGGTGATTTCACCGTGACGACGCCGGACGATTACCGGCAGACGGTCGACTACCGGAACGAAGTGTCGGCTAAACGGGAAGCGAGCATGGAATCGTACAAGTACCACCCGCTTCGTTCGCAGTACCTCTCGGTCGTTCGGACGCTGAATAAAGCGAAAATTCGATTGGTTTGCTAATGAGTTCGCAGTTCGCTCCAGAGCGAGTTTGTTACCTGGGATACGGATTGCACCCCCCGTGGGACGAAGGAACTCGCGTTCTAACGCGAGATCTTCTTCGGGCGGTTCGAGACTATTCGAACGTCACGCCGATCGGCCTGTCTACGATCGACCGCGGGGAGGAGCCGGCGACAGAACTGTCCACCGACTACGTTCGAGAATCCTTCGTCGGCCGAGCGGCCGCCAGAGCGGGTTTGTATCGGTACAATACGGACGTTCCGATGATGTTGCGACTCGGTGTCGAACTACGGAAAAAGATTCGTTCGGGTGAGTGTGACCTCGTTCACGCTGGGTTCGCAAGCCATTCGATATACTCTGCGATAGCGGGGCCGTCGGTCCCGTTCGTCGCGCACGTTTTCGGGGGACTGGAACATCGGAAACTGTTACGACTCCTCCGAACGCAGCGGCGGATCGACGCGTACGTTACGTCCTCGAAAAGCGGTCAAAAGGAGCTTATCGAGTTCGGGATTCCCGACAGGAAACTGTACTACGTCCCGCCGATAGTGGAGACCGAAACCCGAACTGACACTGACGGACGGGAACGATACGATCTCCCGATGGACGACTTCGTGGTGGGATACATCGGTAACGTCAATCAGTACAGATTCCCGTTCGAATTTGCGAAGCGATTAGATCAGTTTGCATCGGATTCCGGAACGAGCGCGGTGGTCTTCACGAAGAAAATAGAGGACGAGGACATCCGAGCGCTACCGAACTTGGATGTCGTTGTCAGGTCGCTCTCGACGGAGGAAAAACAGCTAGCGCTGGCCGCTGCCGACGCGTGGGTGTTCCCCTTCGTGTTCCCGAGTACGGAGGAGGCGCCGATAATCGATCCGCCACTTACGGTTCTGGAAGCGATGAGCGCCGGAAAACCGGTCGTCGCGTCGTCGACGTTGAGCCTTCCCGAGATTATCACGGATGGTGAAAACGGTTTCCTCCGGTCTGGCGGCAATTTCGAGTCGTTTTTCCGAGCGCTCGAAACGCTTCGTAACGAGCGGCGCAACGCCTCCGGCGTCGGAACGAATGCGCGACAGTACGTCCGCGACAATTTCTCTAGCCAACAGGTCGCGAACGTACTCTGTGACGTTTACGGAGACGTGATGTCTGATGTGTGACACCGCGTGTAGAGACGGAAGCACTTCGAACAGAGCGTACGGTTCCGTAATTGTGTTCGATGGGTCGAATGCTGGCTGCGCAGCGGCGAGCATAGTTGTTTCAGGTGACAGAGTATGACCGAACCAACCCTCGCCGTGTTGCACGACGAATTTCAGAGCGTCGGTGGCGCGGAAGAAGTAGCCGTCCAGATGGCAAAAACACTGGATTGCGAAATTTACACGAGTAAGAAAGAAACGACGCACTACGATGACGAAGTTACGATACATGAACTCGGTGCACCCTCGATCGGGAATCCGATCGTGGACGAGATGTTATCCGGAATTCCGTTTTATCGACTGGATCTGCCGGATGTGGACGTAATCATCAGTACTGGTGACCGTTCGAAACTCTATGTTCCGACCGCCGAGCAGCGGGTTATCAATTACACCCATACGCCGACCAGATGGGTATACGATCTTCGAGAGACGATCGCCGGGGAGTTAGGAGTCCCGAAAGGATACGCGCTGCGGTTCCTCGCTACGATTTGGGATCGAATTCTCCGGAGATCGCTACGGAACGTCGATACCTTGCTGTGTAACTCTCCGGTCATCAAACAGCGGATCCGAACGTACTGGAACACCGACGCCGAAGTCCTCTACCCGCCGATCGATACGTCGGAGTTTCACCACGCTGAAGACAACGGGTACTTCCTCTGGATCAATCGGTTACTCCCGCGTAAACGACCCGAAGTCGTATTCGATGCGTTCGAATCACTCGACGAGACGTTGGTCGTCGTTGGCGACGGACTCTCGAAGTACGAAGAGCGCGCTCAGGCGCAGGAGAACATCGACTACCGAGGCCGCGTTTCCGACGAGGAGAAGATTGAACTACTGAGCCACTGCACTGCGACGGTTTACGTCCCGATGGAGGAGGACTTTGGCATCGTCCCTATCGAGTCGTTCGCCTCTGGTAAACCAGTGATCGGGGTATGCGAAGGGTTTACCCAATATCAGATCGAAGTGGAGAAAAACGGGCTGTTCGCCGAGCCAACTACGGATGGACTCGAAGAAGAGATTCGGAAGTGTCGATCGATCAGTTGGAACGAGAAGGAAATTCGAGAGTGCAGCAACAAATACGATCTCACGAATTTTGAACGGTCTTTGTTGCAGTACGTCGACGAGATCTAACTTTTTTCGACTGTGAACCGGAGCTCGCCCGAAAACCAAGGCGTGCTGCTGAGCCAATCTCCCGGGTACCTTCTCGCGAGTAGTCTGAATATGGGCGTGAACACGCCTATTATCGGAAGATCAATATTTGCTTTGATCTCCCTCGATGTCAATCTCAGCGGAAAATCGAAGTAGTAGTCGCGTTCGTGATCCCCCTCGAATAGAAATTCGAGTGTGCTCCACGTGAAGAACTGTTTGTGGGTCGGATCGGTGAACATTTGCCTTCCGACGGGGACTCGGATTTCCGCCTGCCCACCACGTTTCAGTATTCGAGAAATCTCATTGAAGGTTTCTTCTAAATCACTTAAGTGTTCGACGACGTGATATGCAATGACTCGATCGGCGATCTCATCGGCAAAGGGCCACGGGGGGCGGTCTAGATCGCAAACAATATCCACTTCGTCTAATGGCGCTATATCGACCCTGATATCCGACTCGGGATGTGGGACCGTTCCGCAGCCGAGTTCAACGACGGTCATATGGACAGTTATTGATAACACTCTCATGAATCCTTCGTTGAACGCTTGAACGGGAGAGGACTGTCCAGTATACCGGCTATATTTGAAAGTTCTAGTCGATTATCTGTTGTGTTTCTAGAAATAGGCCTCTTGCGAACTATTCATTAACACTCGCTCGAATACATGCGGAGAGTCTGAATACGAATGGTTTATTCTCACGATCGAATCACTAGACGACGAATGCACCCTGATGGGCCGAATGTTCTCGTTGTCGTCGTTGACGCACTCCGGGCGGACTACGCGAACCGAAAGGTTGCCCCGACGATCTCGTCGCTCGCGGAATCGGGCGTCTACTGTTCCCGAGCCTTTTCTACGATCAATACGACCGATCCGTCGCTAACCTCGATCTACACGGGCAGCTATCCTCGATCGAACGGGTTCGTAAACCACGGGTCGGGCGTAACTCCTGACGAGCGTCGATCGATCGAACGGACCCCGTTTCTTCAGGAAGTGCTCGGAGAGCGTGGATACGAAACGATCGCGATCGACTGGATGGAACGCTGGCACGAGAACGGTTACGACGAGTACACCGGTGAACTCGTCGAACGAGAGACGAGCGCGGACGGTGAATCGGACAGGAGACGGATCGGTGCGACAGTTACCGAGAGTCTTCGTGAGCGTATTCCTCCGGGCCTCTACGCTGCTATTAGAGGTGTAAAACACCGGGTCAGCCCGCCGACGGTGGAGCAACTCGGATGGCTCCCGGACTCGGCAGCGGACGTCACGTCCGCGGCTGTCAATCGGATCGACAACTCCAGTCGTCCGTTTTACCTGTTTGCACACTACTGGGACGCCCACGCGCCGTACGAAGTCCCCGAAGAGTACACGACCAAGTTCGGTGATCTCGACGATCCGACTGCACGATACGCCGGCGGTGTCGCCTACATCGACGCTCAACTCGGCCGGCTCCTCAACGAACTTGAGGGTCGGGGGATCCGCGACAAGACGCTCGTCGTCGTGATGGGTGATCACGGCGAGAGCCTCGGCGAACACGGCATCTATTACGACCATCACGGCCTGTACGACCAGACGATTCACGTTCCGATCGTCCTCTCCCACCCTGACGTTCCGAGCGCAGACCTCGATTCGTTCGTCCAGCACGTCGATCTCGCTCCGACGATCCTCGATCTCATCGGGTACGACGTTCCTGCAAGTATGGACGGCCAGTCGCTTCTGCCTGTCCTCAACGGGGACGCCGAGACGCGATCGGCGATCGTCGCCGAGGAAGCGCAAACCCAGCGTAAGATCTGCATTCGGACCGACCGCTACAAGTACATCAAACATATCGGGGACGACCACGTTTGTCGTGGGTGTCACGTCGTCCACGGGGGCGAGGAAGAACTGTATGATCTCGAGGCGGACCCGGACGAGACGAGGAACATCGTGGACGAGCGGCCGGAGACTGTTGAAACGCTCCGAACGGAGTTAGAGGAGTGGATGAAGCAACACAGTAGCGAACGAGCGAGCATCAAGCGGGCCGTCGGCTCACTCGTCGCAAGCGACTCTGGTAAAGATGCGATTAATTTATAATCGGACCACGGCACGGCGTTACTATGAAGGCCGAGCCAGCAACGAGACGGAACGCCCTCTCTCCGACGTCGGAGGCCGTTGCAGCCGCCGTTGATCCTCGCTTTCCATCCTCACCTTCGACTTCCTTGGAAGGTCTTCCTCAAGCCCTTCGGGCGAACAAGTTCTCTCACGAACTGGCTGTCAAGGTAGGTGTCGACGAAACTGGTCTCGAAGATGAAGATCATCGGGAACACCGTCATGCTCGCGAGAACCGACTCGAACGGGTAACCGCCGCATTCAACAAAGAGGGGGTCTCGTATGCTTCAATCAAGAATCTCCGCGGACCGAACGTCTTGATGAGCGATATCGATCTGTTGATACCCGATCCGGCACAGCAGGCGAAAGCCGCACGCGTGCTCACCGAGCGCGGCTACGATTTTTATCGATTCCGCCTGCTTGCTCACCCTCGCAAAATGATGGCCAAGCAGTCCGAAGGGGATCCCAGACCGGTTGACATCTACCCTGATGCTATCTGGATCCGCAAACGGGTGTGCGACCCAGAAACGGTCGTCAACCGTGCAGCGGCCCACAGAGAACGGAGACCTGCTCCAGAGGACGACCTGTATCTGGTCGCGACCCACGCGTTTTCACACTTTTCAGTCACATTCGCCGAGATGTTCCACGGTGTTCGTCTGCTGGAAGACGAGCAAATCGACTGGGAGTATCTGATCGAGACGGCGACGACCTATGGCTGTGCGGACGCGCTCTATGTCTATCTCCGGCTGGTCGATTCATATCTGGCGGCGACGAGGCGGGAGCGGGTTCCCGATCGGGTCTTCGAGAGGCTCGGGAGCGCGTGGCCGTGTAAACTGATCGACCGGTGGTGGCGTAGGCAGTCGACATTCAACTATCCAGTGGAGATTCCAGTACATCTGGCTGGCGTCGTCTCTTCGTTTTATCACACGCCGCTAATTGCCCGTCACTCGTCTCTCAGGGAAACGTTCAAAGACGCACAGTCGCATTACCTCGCGACTGCATCGCAACTTTTGCTGGGTGAAGCGTGATGAGCCGCACTCGAGACGTCAGTATCGCCCTTGGGCTGCTTGCCATCGGGGTCGCTCCCGTTCTCGCGGGGACGATAGTTAATTCCCTACTCGTCATAGCCTTTGGCACAATCGCCATCGTCGCCGTTCTCCCGATCAGTTACAAGCTAATTCGGTATCCGTCGACGCGGAAGGCGACGCTCGGCGAGGTCATGTACACGTTACGAGGGGCGCGCGGGTCTCGGCTCCAAGGCTCACGCGGGATGCTGGTCTGTTTTACCGGCATCGACGGGTCCGGAAAGACAACACAGGCGAACCGGCTCGTTGAGGAGTTCGAAGACCGCAACGTTCCGGCAACACATATCTGGGCCCGCTGGCGTCCGTTTTTTTCCTACCCACTTATGGGCGTTCTTTATCTCACTCTCGGCTGGCGCCGGAAGGATTATCACAAGAGTACTATTCTTCAACGAATCTGGGGCTATCTTCTCGTAGTCGATCATAGCCTTTTCTATCTCAGGTATATCTATCCTCGCTTGCTCAGGGGTCAGGTCGTGTGTATCGATCGCTACGTCGTCGATCAGCTCGTCGAAATGCGCTACGATGGACTCTACAACGATCGGGCAGCCCGATTGCTTGTCCGGTTGCTTCCGACACCGTCGGAGACGTTCTTGATGGACGTTCCAGTCGAGGTGGCCCTGTCACGAAAGGACGATACCCAGGAGATGCTCGATCGGCTGCAGCTCGAGGTGGATGTGGAAACGTATCTCCGGGACCGACGGGAACTGTTCCAGGAGAACGCTACCAAGATCGACTTGACGACGGTCGACACGACGCGTCCGATCGAGGAAACCCATCCCGAAATCACCGACCGCGTCTTCGAATCGTACTTTGAGTTCTAATATGGCACGTCTTTCTCGCGCGTCGACACTCCAGTTCGGGATCGAACTGTTCCAGACGCTCTTGGGATTCATCGCGATCGTCTACTTTGCACGACGTCTCGGGTCGGGGACCCTCGGACAGTACTTTCTCGCGCTGGCTGTCGTCAATTGGCTATTGATTCCGTCATCGGGCATCCGAAGCACGATGCATAAACGGGTAAGCGAGGACAGCGATCAGGACCAGTTCTTTACCGCAGGGTTAATCGCTCAGTTCGTCTTTCTGACCGTTATCATCGGAGGTCTCGTTCTCTTCAGAGGTCCTGTTAACGACTATCTCGGATTCGAAGGCGTCGCACTGGTCGGCGCACTGACCGTCGTCAAAGCATTCGCGACATTCCAGCAAGCGGCACTCCGCGCCGAGCACCGGGTCGAACTCGCGGCGATCGTCAGCGGCGCATGGGAGACATTCCGTATCCTCCTGCAACTGGCGCTCGTTATCGGCGGATTCGGCTTGCTGGGGCTACTCATCGGCGAGATCGCGGCGGGTGCACTGATCGGCGTCGTCCTGACGGTGATACTCTCGTTACGGCTCGCTCGTCCTGCACGTCATCATTTCCGATCGCTCTACGAGTACGGCAAGTACGCGTGGTTGAGTACAATTAAACCTTTCGCGTACTCTTGGGTCGACGTTCTTGTCCTCGGCTTTTTCGTTACGAGTTCCGTCATTGGGGTCTACGAGGTTGCGTGGCGGATCAGCGCCGCGTTCATTCTGCTCCCGTCGGCGATGGGTAAGGTCGTATTCCCATACCTGAGCCGTCAAGCTTCAGAAGGAGATACTGAACAGATCCGGAATACGTTACGAACCGCAACGACCTTCGCAGGCTTGTTCGCTATTCCAGGAATGGTCGGTACGTTCGTAATCGGGATGGACGTGCTCCGTATCTACGGGCCCGAATTCGCTACCGGGATGTTGCTACTAATAGTGCTGACGTTCGGTCGCCTAGGTCAATGCTACGAGACGTTCCTGATACAATCACTCAACGCCATTGATCGACCCGACGTCACCTTCCGCATTTCGGCGCTGTTCATCACGTTGAATCTGGCGCTGAACGTCGTCCTCGTCTGGCAGATGGGTGCGATTGGAGCGGCACTTGCGACGGCGGCGACCATGCTCCTTAGCACGGCGCTTGCCGCGCGAGCTCTAAACGACACTGTCGGGTTTACAGTGGACTGGAGCACGCTCGGCGTGCAAGTGGTGAGTGCGGTCGTCATGGGCCTCGTCGTGTTCTGGGCCCGCGAACAGATCGCACCAGTCACCGAAATCGAAACGGTAATGTTGGTGGCCCTGGGCGCCGCAGTATACTTCGCCGGGATCTTTGCAGGTGCCGACGAGGCGCGGTCACAGCTTCGACACGTCGTCAACCAGTCATTGAACCGTTGAGACAGAACTGCCCCAACGTCCACGAACGAGCGTTATTTCAGCACCTGTCATATTGGTACTGGCGATGACCGATTCCGAAGTGGGCGATCACTCGATACTGTTCGTCACGGTCGACTGCCTCCGGGCTGACCACACCGGTTGTTACGGATACGACCGTCCGAGGACCCGAACGTCGACGAACTCGCACGAGACGCGACGATGTTCGAGTACAGTTACGCGAACTGTCCACAGACGCAGTGGGCGATGCAGTCTCTCCATACCGGTGTCTGTGCCCACGCCATCGGCGGACTCGGTATTCCCGACGAACGAGGCATCGCGCTCGCCGATCGGTTCAGTGCGGGAGGGTACGCGACCGGAGACTTCGCCAACGACGGGTTCGTGTCTTGGGAATATCATTATCACTAAAGTAATGTTTTAACAAGTGCAAGAACGTCTCCGATTTTACCCGATCGAAACCGTTCCTGAAGCGTCTCGGCGATCGTGTCGATAGATTCACTGAAAGTAAGGTCCTACGGTATGTCTACACGCCATTCGTCGAATCCATTTGATCGGCCGAGGAAACGGTGACCACGATGACTATCGTGAACTGGTGACGGGTCGCTACGTGGTGGACGCGGCGATCGACTGGATTGAGGCCCTACGGGAGGCCGACGGACCGTTCTTCGCATGGACCCACCTGGTGGACGCGCACACCCCCTACTCCCGGTGGGACAGACACCGGGAGGAACTGCGCGGTGACACCGACATCGAACATGTCGTTCGTCCACACGGCCTGATCACGATGGGCGAATCTCCTCCGGGAGCGGTGATCGACGCCCACGATGGTGGAATTCAGAGCGCCGACGAACAGATTGATCGCGTGCTCGACGTCATCTCCGACGACACCGCGGTCGCTCTCACGTAAGATCACGGCGAGTCCTTCGGCCGGTACGCCGGATTCCACGGCGGGAAGGTTTACAGTCCGTTCACACAGGTTCCAATTGTCTTCCGTGTCCCGTGGATAGCACTAGACCGTTTAACGAGTATCCCGTCCAGCACCTCGACATTACGCCGATGCTTCTTGAGATGGCAGGGATCAACGCCCCCATCAGCACTGTCTGGCGATTCCGTATGTCAGAGCGACTGAGAGCACGATTTTCCGGTTTACTTCTGTGTGACCGACGACGAGAGAGACGACGTGGTCGGCATCACCAGCGGAGAGTGGAAGTACGTCGAGCCGAAATACTGTGAACGAGAGCTCTATCACCATACCCACATGGGTGCGGAGGAGACTGAAGTCGGCGACGATTACCCCGACATTCATGATCGTCTGATGACTGCCTTGACTGACGGCGAAAACTGTATTGAACAGCGAGAACTGCTAGACGTGGCTCCGACGATCTATTCTCTGCACGATGTCGACCCGGCCGAACGCTTCCTCAGAGAGCACCTGCTCGAGGGTGACGAGCGAGAGGTCATCTCACTCGGCACACAGATTCGTCGCGACGAGGGTGTCGTCTCCGGCCGCTGGAACCGATGGAAGTACGTTTACACCGGAGGTGAGGACCTGCTGTTCGATCTGAATGTCAATTCTAGAGAGCGGGTCTCGGTTGCCGACAAACACCCCGACATCATCGTGTGGTTTGAGCGATCGGGAATCGATCGCTTATTCGGAACGGATGATGGCGAACTCCGGAGGGCGACCGGGATCGACTCGAGGCCCTCGGATATCTCGAACTCGAAGACTGAACGTACGAATATCGACTGTTTTATCCGTCTGTTCACGTACCGTCAATCGATGGCAACAGTCACGATCCCGGACGGCGTCTACGCCCGTGTTGAACAGCGTGTCGAGGAAAGTGAGTTCGAGTCCGCAGACGAGTACACGACGTTCGTTCTCAAGGAAGTCCTCGACCAGCTTGAAGGCGATCGAACTGAGGATGCTGGCGACCGCAACGAGGTACTCGACAAGCTTCGGGACCTTGGCTATCTGGAGTAATGGGTCGTTCTAGTCCGGTTGCCGATAATGTACCACGCAACCAGTGCGAGTACTGTCGCTCCGATCGTCGGCCACACGTCGGAACTCACGTATAGACCCGGGGACGGTGGACGATACGTCGACAGCGGCCAGAACAGCGGGTACGGGGCGAGACCGCTCGCGGTCTTCAGGAGTGCATCGAGCAGGAGATGGGATAGTGCTCCTGCAGTAAGTACCAAGAGGCTCTTAGACTGGGCCCGCGGAACGAGGACGACCACCACGATACCGATGGTAATTGCGACGCCGACCGCCGTATGAAGCGCTGTCCAGCCGAGCGATCCCCCGATCACCGATACGATTGACGAGTCGTCGATAAAGAGCGTGACCTTGGTGAGATCGGGAAGTATTGCTCCGACCATTCCCATCGTCACGTACGGTCGAGTGATCCACGACCACCTTACCGAAGCGATGCGGAAAACGGCGTACACTAACAGGGCGTGAGTCAACAGGTCAGGCACTGTCATCACCGGGGCTGAATCCCCATCGCTCGGATTCGAAGCGCCAATCGCGAAGGAACCGACCGAGTACCCAGAGGCCAGCTAGAAGTGAGATTCCGTACGCGTACCAGTGGGCTCGCTCAGACCGAACGACGATACCCTGTGCTTCGATGTGGTGGTCCTCCCTGACTTCACCGTGCACTTCGATGTACTGCCCCTCGACGACGTCCGTGTCAGGGTCAAGAGACCGTATCGTGAGAATGAACGGGCCATCACTGGAATCGTACCGGATTCGGACCGGGTCGGTCTCAACGACCTGTCCGTACACGACGGCCTCGTCGCCCACGTACGAGTCGTATTCGTCCACGAGATTGGACGTTTCAGGGTGGGGACTTCCGTCGGACGGTAATGCCCCGAACCAGACGACGAGTCCGCCCTGTGCGATGATTAGGGCGAGGAGCACCAGCAGCCGGATTCGTGCGGCTTCGAGCATCGATCATGTCACCACGAATCGAATTCTCCTCGCAACAATTCGCCCCGCGACGGGAGCGAAAATACGCGGATGTCGTCGGGTGAGATAGCTGAGCCACTCGAGATGTCCCCGCGAGTGCATGGATTCACCAGTATCAATATCATAATGCGGAACCGCCTCCCTTTCCAGCCGATGTACCGCTCCACCGGCTTTCTCTACGCGGATCGCAAAATCGGTGTCTCCCCCGTGGTGGCGCGACTCGTCGAAGCCGCCGATGGTTTCCCACAACGAGACGTGGAATATCATGAGCCGTCCGATCACCCACCGTAACGGCGGGAAATCGCCAAGCCCAGCGAGTGTTCGATCGTCTATATTGTCGATCGTCTCACCGACTGTCGCCGTCGGAAAATCGATATCGTCGTCGCAGATGACGATCCACTCGTTCGACGCTGCACTGACGCCGGCGTTCCTGGCCACATTCAGTCCCTCGTCCCGCCGGACGATCACTTCGGCCGATTCGGGAGTCGTCCGGATAGTGGTTATGTCGTCCCGAATCGTCGGCACGATAATCGATACGTTTTTGAATATGGATTCTTCCTCGGACATCGTTTTGAGTTGCCTATATTCCCGATTCAGTCCGGGTATCGGTCGGTCTGGACTGTTCGATAGGCCGCTGGTACACATCAACCACTCGATCGGTTACGTCCTCCCACGTTGGAAGGGAGGCGTTGACATTATGGTCGTTGATCTCTAAACACTCCCGGACAGCGTCGGCGACCGTTGTTGGATCGATCTCGGAAACACCGATACAACCGTGACAACGAATCCAGTCCCGTAATGCGCCGGCCTCCCGGACCACACATGGTGTTCCAGCAGTCAACGCCTCACCGACGGTCAGACCGTACGCCTCGAATTCGGAGAGGGTCACGAACGCCTCTGCGCCTGCGTACAACCCGGGGAGCCGACTATCGTCAACGTACCCGAGAAACTTGACCCGGTGGGTAACGCCCGTGTTGCGTGTGACTCGTTCCAGTTCCTTCCTGTATGGGCCTTTTCCAGCGACGCGGAGATCGAATCCAGGGAGCTCCGGAAGCGCACGGATCACGTGCTGGATGCCTTTATACTCCGCTAACCGACCGACACACAACAGATAGGGGCGACCGCGAGTTCCCGGATCACGATCAGAAAATCGTTCAATGTCTATACCGTTCGGTACCACGGCCGGTTCGATACCAAAATCAGAGTGCAAGCGGTCGCGTTCCCAGTCGCTCACGGCGACGACTGCATCTGCACTGCGAAGACTCCAACCGCCGAGTGGTCCGTAGAGAGAGAAAAGGGGACCCCGAACGCTGCTGGCGCTTTGACCATGATAATGTGGTGTCACGACGAAGCGCTCGTCGGTGACTCCGACCGCGGCGCAGAAAAGTGGGAGAGAGTGATAGTTGTGGCCGTGAACGATGTCCACATCAGCGCGACGGACGGCGAGTGCAAGTTGTGGTGCAACGTGCAATGCGTTCCCGGGTGATAGCGAACGGAATCGACAAATACGAACGCCGTCTTCCGTCCCTCGCGATGGAACGTCTCGGTCTGCATCGGCGGAGAAGACGGTTACTTCGTGACCACGAGTTACTATTCGTGTGGCAAGTTCCTGAACGTGGGTTTCGATACCACCCTCGTGTGGCGGATACCGATGCGTCACGAACAGTATCTTCATACTCTTACACCACCGCGTTCTCGTCCCATTGGACTCGCACTATCACAGTTCTGCAAAGCTCTTACGATTCCGCTTAGTTTCTTTACCCCTCGAATGTTTCACATTATTCATATACTGTCTGCAAAACTTAAGACTGGTTTCCACCCAATCGACTTCTACAGAATTGAAAGTTCATAATAAAGGGGGATTTGTGTTACAGTTTCCTAAAATCATAGGGACTAGAACGGTGTCAAGCCAATCGTACACCGTTTGTCCGGAAAAACCAGGCAACTCTTCAATCTCTGCCAGTGAATTTCCCTGTCCATACGGCAGAGTACTCATGAGACGTTTGACAGCCTTCGCATCCATCTCCTTACACAGTTGCTGCGCAACTGGTCCTAATCGACACCATCCAACTTGCCGCCCCACTCCATCATGGGGCCTTTTTACTCGTCTAGAAGAAATGAGTTAGTTTGCTGAGGACTATGAGAAATTCGGAGAAGAGTTAGTCGTATTTCTCGACTGAGCAGGCTACTTCTACGCAAAAGATGCCTGGGAGCATGTGAGTGGCGAGCACGAGACCGAAACTGTCGTGAATCGGTGAGCGCGTCATCTGCCAAGAATCCATGCCTGCGTATTTTTCTCGGCCTTCCGTCACCAGTCGAGATGAACCATTCGAGTGTTCTGCGGTCTTCATCAGAGAGTTCGACAACGTGCTTCTTCGCTCCCATTCATAGAGATAGGGTCCCAGAGTGCTTAGCCCAGCAGGTCAAGGGTTGAAGCTACATAGTCGCCCGCCGAACCCTACCCGTCAGTGTACGGCTCACACACACGCCGAATACCCTCTTTGAAGTCGATTCTGGGTTCCCAGCCAATTTCCCGGTGAATCTTCGTCAAATCCGCACAGGTATCATGAACGTACACCGACTCAGGAATCGGGTTCTCGATGTACTCGGGCTCTACATTGGTCCCAAGTACCTCGTTGATTAAATCGACGACCGTATTGAAATCGTAAGGATCCCCCGTGCCTAAATTGTAGATGCCAGTGAGCTCGTGGTCGGCGGCCAGTTCGAGGCCCCGGACAACATCAGACACATGTGTGAAATCGCGCGTCTGTGTCCCGTCGCCGTAGAGCTTTGGCGATCGACCGTGTGCAATATCGTCTGCAAACTGCGCAATCACGTTAGCGTACTCTCCTTTGTGCCCCTCGGCTCCCTCGTACCCTTGATAGACCGAAAAGAAACGAAGACCGGCCATGGCCATACCGTAGTGGTTCCCAAAGTACTCACCATACCGTTCGCGGGCGAGTTTGGAGGCCTCGTAGCCGGTGTTGACTTCGACGTTCATCGACTCGGGAGAAGGTTCGGTCCGGTCCCCGTAGATCGACGACGTTGACGCGTAGACGACGGTGTCACAACCGTCCTGTCGTGCCTGCTCGACGACATTTACGAACCCCTCTACGTTCACGCGGGCACCATGCTGAGGATTGTCTTCGTGCATCGCATACGAAGAAAGTGCCGCAAGATGAAACACCACATCCACGTCAGTTGGGAGGTCGTCCTCCAAAACACTCCGTTCGACGAATTCTACCTCGTCTTCGAGGTTCGTCGGGGTACCCAGGTAGCAGTCGTCGATCGCGATCACGTCGTTGTCCGTCGCGAGGTAGTTTGCGAGATTCGAGCCGATGAATCCCGCACCGCCCGTTACGAGGACGCACTGATCCTGCATACTGGGACCCTTTCAGCAATCGAATAAAAAGGGTTCGAGATCAGTTCGGAGGTCCTTTTGACTCGCTACGAATCTCGGTTTCGTCGAACTGTCCGCAGGGATTGCCATCGTTTGGGTCCTTCCGAGTAGCGAGGTGGAAGACAAGATTGAGGCCCGACTGACGACCGTACTTACTGCGCTCCGATCGGTCAGTTCCATATCGACGACCGCTGTATTGTCTGGAACTCTCCCCTTGTGACGGTTCGAAAAGTCGTCGCCGTCGACGATTTTGTTACCGTCAGTAAGGAAATGCTCGATAACTGTGATCCAATAAGTTCCACACCACCGTGGTTAGAGTACGGCGATCCGTTAGACCCATACAGCCCGATTGTCCGTCGCTGAAGAAGCTCTTCCGGTTGTATTGGCCCCAAGAAGACGCGCCGGGCTAGATAAGTTCGGTGTAGGGTCTGGACAGTTCACTTCGGCGATCTCAGTCGGAATCTGTTACCGAAATCTGTTCGGGGGAGTCCTCTAACTCAATCAACGTCCCAGAACTGCACTGCCGGAGTACCACACTTGGTGCAGACGACGGCTTCGTTCCCCTTATATCGGTCTCGAACGAGTGATCCACTATCACAGAAGGAACAATCAGTATTTTCTAGTTGGAGGAGATGGGTGCCGTTCGCGGAAGTCAACAATGGATCGGTGGAAGTACTCATCTGATTCAGTGATTGTGTATACATTACAAATATTTTCTGGCTGTGAAAATCACCGGCAAATCAATGTATCTTTCCTCGGTCATTAGACGTGTGCAAGGAGTCGTCCTGGCCGCGGGCAAAGGAACCCGCCTCCGGCCGCTCACCGATGACAAACCGAAGGTCCTCGTCGAAGTCGACGGCAAACCCCTGATCGAGGACGTTTTCGACAACCTACTAGAAATCGACACGACCGAGCTCATCGTCGTCGTCGGCTACCAGAAAGAACAGATCATCGAACGCTACGGCGACGAATACGAAGGCGTCCCGATCACCTACGCCCACCAGCGCGAACAACTCGGACTCGCCCACGCGATCCTCCAGGCCGAACCCCACGTCGACGACGACTTCGTCCTCATGCTCGGGGACAACATCTTCCGCGGGAACCTCGGCGACGTGATCAACAGACAGCAGGAAGATCGCGCCGACGCTGCCTTCCTCGTCGAGGAGGTTCCGATGGAGGAGGCCTCCCGGTACGGCGTCCTCGACACCAACGAGTACGGCGAGATCGTCGAAGTCATGGAGAAACCGGACGACCCACCGTCGAACCTCGTTATGACCGGCTTCTACACGTTCACGCCCGCGATCTTCCACGCCTGCCATCTCGTCCAGCCTTCCGATCGCGGCGAGTACGAACTCCCCGACGCGATCGATCTGCTCATCCAGTCAGGACGAACGATCGACGCGATTCGGATGGACGGCTGGCGGATCGACGTTGGCTATCCGGAAGATCGCGAGGCTGCAGCGGAGCGAATCCAGAACGAAGCTGAGCCACCAGCGCCGACCGAGTGAGTTCGCACACTGTTTTCGACCGGCGGGAATCGCGTTCCCAGTGAGTGTTTCGATCGGGATCGATCCGAACTGGCCCACAGATCGGACTAATACGACCACCCCCACACCGGATTTCAGATGATTTTGCGTCCATGAGGGTGGGTACCTGTAGAATGCAGTGGAACGATTTCGGGCGGAAAACGGACTGCAAGGGCGGGTTCGGCACGATCTGGGACAGATTCGGTTCGGGGAGACACCCTGACGCGTAAATATATCTGTTACTGTCACGGCAATGTATTACTACGTACTAGTATGACAAGCTAGTAGTAGTGAGTGATCCCGAAGCGTATCGATCGGACAATTCTATCGACAGCGATCGAGCGCAGAGAAAACGGGGCGGAACACTCGGCGAAACCATCCAACGCAAACCACCGACAGCTCCCTCTGGTAACTCCAACTGGACGATCGATTTGAGCGACGCCGACGCCCGACGGAACCAGAACCCCGCTCCCAGCGACCTCGATCGCAACACGCCCCTCTGACCGTACCCAAATTCATCTGAAATCCGGTGTGGGTGTGGAACGTATCCGCCACCCCCATGTGATATTCGATCGCAAATTCATCTGAAACCTGGTGTAGCCGATCGGCTTCGTCGGTCCGTTTCCCCACCAGATCATTTGAAATCCGGTGTTCGCTCCCGCGGCGACACTGCCCACAGGTATTTGACCCATCGCTGACCGCTTCCTGGCGAAAATAGCCGCCGAAGACGGCTCTGAATCCCACTTCGGGAGAGACAGTCTCGGAACGAAAAGAACTAAGACGAATTCATTTGAAATTCGGTGTATGTCTCTCCGAACGGAGGAGGTCCAGTCGCTCGGCGAGTACGCGGCCGAGCACGGGGCCGTCGCTCACTCTCGCTCCAAGTCTCGCGACGATCCGCTGTCGGTTCTCGACGAGGAAGATCGAATCTTCGCGAACGAGGATCTGCTCCGCATCGATCACGTCCCCGACCAGAACAAGATCGTCGGCCGGAACAACCAGATCGAAACCGTCGCCCGTCGCCTCAAACCCACGATCGCCGGCGGAACCGGCAAGGGAACGCTCCTGCTCGGCAAATCTGGGTCGGGCAAGACACTCGTCACCCGCTACGTCAGCCGGGAGGTCGTCGATCGAGGCGAGGAAAACGGGGTCCGGATCGGACGCGCAGTTATCGACTGTGCACAGCGCCGGTCGGAGGTCCAGACCGTGATTCACCTCGCGAAGAGTCTCAACGATCCCGACGAGACCGGAATCGCGATTCCACACTCCGGGATTTCGACGGGCGCGTACTACGACCGGCTCTGGGCGGTGATCGACGACCTCTACGACGCGATCATCGTCGTCCTTGACGAGATCGATCGGCTCGCGCCACCCGACGACGTCGAGAACGTCCCGCCGGAGGAAGCCGACGACAGCAAGCTCCTGATGCAACTCTCGCGGGCGGGCGAAGAGAACGACGTCGACGCGAGCATCACGGTGATCGGGATCAGTAACGACCTCAAGTACGGCGATCGACTGGACACCCGCGTCGAGAGTTCGTTCTCGCCGGACGAGATCGTGTTTCCGGCCTACGACGCGAACCAGCTGGGCGACATCCTGACCCGGCGGCGTGACGCCTATCGCGAGGACGTGCTCACCGACGACATCATTCCGCTCTGTTCTGCGTTCTCGGCACAGGAACACGGCGACGCGCGGCGCGCGATCGACCTCTTTCGACTCGCCGGCGAAGTGGCACGCGAAACCGACGCCAATCGAGTCCGCGAGGATCACGTCCGCGTAGCAAACGACGACGCGGAGGTCACCCGCATCCAGGATCTCATCCGCGGCTGTCCGACGCAGGCGAAGATCGCGATCGGCGCGCTGGCCACGATGGACGAGTTCTCGGAGCGATCGGCGTTCACGGCGACCGAACTGTATCGCGTCTATCGCGCGTTCGCCGAGTCGATCGACGCGAACGTCCTCGGCAAAAAGCGCATCACGGACCAGCTCCGCGAGTACGAGACCCTGAAGATCATCGACATGACCCGAACTAGCGATGGATACCGAGAGGGGACGTACCTGCGGCTGTCACTACTGGACGATTCGGGGCTTCTCCTGCAGACGATCGGGCTCGACGATCGCTGTGCGACGATTCCGATCGACTCGCGGATGCGCCAACACATCGCCGCAGTCCTCGACTTGTGAGTACCGTCACTTCGAGTCGCTGAATCCACACCGATCGAACCCAAAAATCACTAACACCCTCCCGTCCTCTCGACAGGTATGCACGTCTCGATCGTCGGTAGCGGCTACGTTGGAACGACCGTCGCGGCCTGTCTCGCAGACCTTGGCCACGACGTCGTCAACATTGAGATCGACGAGGACGTCGTCGCCCGGATCAACGCGGGCGAGGCCCCGATTCACGAGGCTGGCCTCCAGGACCGAATCAGCGAACACGCCGGAACCCGCCTGCGCGCGACGACCGACTACGCGGCTGCCGCCGACACCGATCTCACCCTGCTCTGTCTCCCGACGCCACAGGCCGAGGACGGCAGTCTCGACACGGCGATCATGGAAGCCGGCGCGGAATCGCTGGGCGATGCCCTCTCAAAAAAGGACCAGGACCACGTCGTCGTCGTCAAGAGCACCGTCCTCCCCGGCACTACGGAGGACGTCGTCGGCCCGATTCTTGAAGACCACTCGGGCAAGCGCGTCGGTGAGGATCTCCACCTCGCGATGAATCCCGAGTTCCTCCGGATGGGGACCGCGGTCGCGGACTTCCTCGAACCCGACAAGGTCGTCGTCGGCGCGGGGAACGAGACCGCCGCCACCGCACTCCGCGACCTGTACGCACCGATTCTCGATCGCCCGGAAACCTCCCTCGTCGAAACCGACATCCGGGAAGCGGAGCTGATCAAGTACGCGAACAACGCCTTCCTCGCCGCGAAGGTCTCGCTGGTGAACGAACTGGGCAACATCGCCAAACAGTACGACGCCGACGCCTACGAGGTGCTCGACGCCGTCGGTCTCGACGATCGGATCTCGGATCGGTTCCTCCGATCGGGACTGGGCTGGGGCGGCTCCTGTTTCCCGAAAGACGTCGCCGCGCTGCGAGCGGGCGCGCGCGAACAGGGGTACGAACCCGAACTCCTGGACGCGGTCGTCGCGGTCAACGACGAACAGCCCCGGCGACTCGTCGGCCTCCTCGCAACTCGCGTCGACCTCGACGGTGCCCGAATCGCGGTTCTCGGGCTCTCGTTCAAGCCGGGAACCGACGACATACGCAAATCTCGCGCACTCGACGTGATCGATTGCCTCCGCGAACGAGGCGCGGACGTCGTCGCTTACGATCCGGCTGCGATGGCAAACGTCCGGGAACAGTATCCCGACCTCGATATTACCTACGCCGACTCGGCCGAGGCCGCACTCGAGGACGCCGACGGGGCGGTCGTCGCGACCGACTGGCCCGAGTTCGACGACCTCTCGTTTGCAGGAATGGCCCGCCGCGTGGTCGTCGACGGCCGCCGGATCGACGTCGACGAGGGGGCCCTCGAGACCTACGACGGGCTGACGTGGTGAGCACCCGAGCGACCTCGGCCCGATCGACGCACGCCGTCCAACCGACACCGATCGGTCGATTCGACAGCCAGTACAAAAACGATTCACTGATCTATCAGCATGCTTTTAGACACCGACGCGAGAATGCCAGTCAATGGAGCATGACGGGGCGCGCGTGGAATCGGTCGATCGGCGCGGGGAGGTGCTCGCGATGATCGAGGAGACGCGCGAGATTTCGGCCGACGAGGTCTGTATCCTCATTCCGACGCTCGACGAGGCGGCGACGATCGGCGACGTGATCGACGGCTTCTACGAGCACGGCTACGTCAACGTGGTCGTCGTCGACGGTGACTCGACCGACAACACTCGAGAAATCGCCCGCGAACGCGGGGCCGAAGTCATCGTCCAGTCGGGCAGCGGAAAGGGACAGGCCGTCCGGGAGGCACTGGAGTACGTCACCGTCCCGTACGTGCTGATGGTCGACGGCGACGGCACGTACGACCCCGCGGACGCGAATGCGATGATCGAGCCCCTCTCGCGGGGGTACGACCACGTGATCGGGAACCGCTTTGCGGACATGGACGACGACGCGATGAAGGCGTTGAACGGCTTCGGCAACCGGCTGATCAACAACTCGTTCCGGTTCATTCACGGAGCCGACTACGACGACATCCTCTCGGGCTACCGGGCGTTTACCGTCGATTCCTTCGAGCGGCTGTCGCTGGACTCGGACGGCTTCACGATCGAGACGGAACTCGCCGTCGAGTGTGTCAAACACGGGATCGAGACGGCCGTCGTCCCGATCAGATACAGCGCCAGGCCCGACGCCTCCGAAACGAACCTCCACCCGCTCAAAGACGGCGGGACGATCATCCTGGCGCTGTACTCGCTCGCCAAGACGAACAACCCGCTGTTTTATTTCGGGAGTCTGGGACTGGGCGCGATCGGTTCGGGGGCCGTGATCGCGGCCTACGTCCTCTGGCAGTGGGTCCAGTACGGCCAGGGTCACGAGATCATGGCGGTCGTCTCCGCGGCCGCGATCCTGCTCGGCGTCCAGTTGCTCATGTTCGGCGTGCTCTCGGATATGCTCGTCACGCTCCACCGCGAACAGCGTCGTCGCCTCGAACAGATCACGCGGGAAAACGGCCGCGACGACTGAGTTCGACACCAGAGTTTCGATGCAATCGCTTCCGAAGGGCGAGACCGATCGGTCCGGTGAACCGATGCGAGCACTGTCGCGGACGGCGTGAGCGAAGCGCGTGGTTCGAGAGAGCGGCGCTCTCTCGTCATCACGAAAGATCTCCGGTCTTTCGAACGACGGCGAGTTGCAACCGGCCGAGCGGTCGAGAGCGTTGGGGAGTATCCGTACCCGCGTCTCGAAAGACGCTGTTTCCGACTCCGATCGCGAACACGAACCAGATTCAGAAGGGGAGGAGCGATCGAAACTGCTGGACGACGCCGCCGGAATGTTGCTGTCGATACTCCTCGAAGGGGTGGTGCAACGCGTTCAGAAGTTCCTGGCGCGATCGGAACTCTTCAGCCTTGACTTCCGCGAGCATCTCGCCCAGCGCGACGTCGTTGCCGTGGACGTTGTAGGGGATGCGTTCGTGGCCGATTTCGGCCCGGACGTCGTCTGTCGTCGCCGGGAACGAGAGGTCGGCGTCTTTGAGACGCGCGTCGACGGCGGCGATGCCGAACTCGACGCTCTCGGGTTCGTCGTCGTCTCCGTTCGATGGTGGCCGGACTCCCATACTGACTCACTAGACAGTGAAATATAAAAACCGCTACGAAGACGGTGCGACAGCACGCTCCGATCGGCAGCGTCCCGTGACGCACCCACATCCCGTCGACACGCCTTTTTGCCTCCCCAGTGGAGTATCAAGTATGACCGAATACACCACGGTTTCGATTCCGAAGGATCTCGCCGATCGGGTCGACGAGACGATCGAGGGGACGAGTTTCCAGAGCACGAGCGATCTCGTCCGGTTCCTACTTCGCAGTATCGTGATCCAACATCAGCGAGAGGGGCAACTGACCGAAGCTGAGTTCGAGGAGATCACCGAACAGCTCCGCGGGCTGGGGTATCTGGACTGACGATCGATCGGTAGCTCATCGGAACGGCAGTGCCTGTCAGTTACCGACACGCCACTCGACGTCCGCGAGGAACTCGTCGGGCGCGTTCGCCTCGATGATCTCGAGGGGCAGGTCGTTGCCCTTCCGATCGAACGCGGCGAACGATCGGTCGTCGATCTCCCAGGGTGGGACGGCGACGAAGATCACCTGCGCGAGGTCGTCCCGTTTGGTCACCGCGAGTTCGCGAAGCGGGTGGGAGACGAATCGTCCCTGGGCCTGCCGGGCGGGCGTCGAGAGGTCGACGCCGAAAACCGCGTTGACCGCGTTGCCGGGGTCGGGCAGGTAGAAGTCCGTAAACACCGGGGTCTCGGGCGGGAGCGCCGCCGCGTCCGCGCCCTCGAGCTCGCCGGCCGGCGTGACGGACACGCCCGTCGTCACGCGATTGGGATCGGCGTCGCTGGCGAGATCGAGCAAGACGTCGACGAGCGCCCGCGTGACGTAGACCATGCCCGCGCGTACGGGCGGCTGACAATTAAGCTGTGTTCCCCGCGGGTGCGAAGTCGGGGACGCATACACGACGAATCGCGTGAATACTTCGATCGAGTTCCCACGCGACGCCCCTAGAACGGAAGCAGGTTCCACCCTGCCTTTGCGTACACGAGCGGCATCCGTCGTCGAGAACCCGAAAGTGCGTCGTCGAGCGCTCTCGCGGCGTCGTCCAGAATACCGGCCCCGTGACCGACGAGGACGCGATCGGGCGCGAGGTCGCCCAGCGCGTCCCGCGGCGGGACGGCTCGACGCATCGGGTGGACGCCGAGGCGCTCGCCCGGCGCGAGGAAGTAGTCGGCCGTACCGACGGATTCGGGGACGACCAGGGTTCCGTCCGCGGGGTTGTACAGCGCCACCTCCTGCCAGAAGCGGTTGTCGACGATCGTCCGGACCTCCACGCCAGTGTCCGAAAGCTCGGTCTCGAACCGGACGATCGGTGCGTCGAGTTCCTCGCTGACCCCCTCGAAAAAGCGGGGCAGATAGAGGTGGACGCCGTGTCGGTTGGCGATCGCAGCGGCGTCGCGCTTGTGTCGATCGAGCGTGATGACGACGCCGGCGACCTTCCCGAACTCGGCCAGCAGGTCGTCCAGTCCGGCCGCGTCAACCGGATCGATGACCCAGACCTCGCCGTCGATGGCGAGGGCGTGACTTGCCCGCTGCATGGTCTCCTCGGGGTGGGCGATCCAGCCGATGCCGTTTGCGAAGCGATCGATCGTCGTGAAGTCGGTCGCGCGCTCGTCGATCCGGAAGCTCATACCACTGGTAAGACCGTCACCTCAATAAACGCGGGCGAAGCGGTTGGTTTCGTTGCGAGTCGATTCCGCGGCTCACACAGTTCATATCTTTCCCCGTCGGCACTTGTTTTCCACCCCCAACCGCCGACGCTTCTTTGCCCCCGGACCCTGTAGGTGTGGTATGTTGCGCCGGCTGTCGTGGCTCGCACTCGAGGTCAAGTATCTCGATCGAGCGCGCGCCTTCTACGAAAAGCAGTTGGGACTGTCCGTCCGGGAGGAGCGGGCGGGCGAACTCGCGCTTGCGGCCGGGGAGACCGATCTCGTGCTTCGCCGGCCCGAGGCTGTCCCGCGCGGCGGACTGCACACCCACTTCGCGTTCTCGATCCCGGCCGCCGAGTACGACGACTGGTGGGATCGCCTGAGCGAGGCGTTCGATCTGGAGGAAGTGACGTTCGGTGCCGCGAAATCGCTCTACCTGTACGATCCGGACGGCAACTGCGTCGAACTCGGTCAGCGAGACGTCGCCGGACCGGGGATCGACGGTATCTTCGAGGTCGTCCTCGAAGTCGAATCCCTCGATCGCGCCCGATCGTTCTACGAATCGCTCGGGTTCGAGACGGTCGACGTGGGCGGCGATCGCAAGCGCATCCGACTCCAGGGGCCGATGGCGCTGGAACTGTGGGAGCCGCATCTGGGAATCGCAGACGCCCGCGGCGGCGTCCACGTCGATCTGGGCTTCGAGGCCGACGACCCGGCGGCGGCGCTCGATGCGGTGCGAGATCGGGTCCGGACGATCGATCGGGAGGAAGGAGACGAGATCGTGGTTCGCGATCCGGACGGCCACGTGTTGACGGTCAGGTCCGCCTGAACGAGAGCGTGCCGGTCGCAGCCGGTCTGTCCGCCGGGTAACATCGAACCGACGGCCGACGACTCTGTAGCGCCGTCAGTTCCCTACAGGCGATCGGTACTGACGTCGACGCCCGGCGGGGTGACGAGTAAGAACCCGCGGAAGTGGACGAGATTTCCGCCGGACTCTTTGATATCGCGGGCGAATCCGGAGGCCAGTTCGTTGACGTCGCCGTCGACGCAGAGCACGAGGACGTTGCCGTTCGAGACTGTTTCGAGCCACTCTTCTGCGGGGGTCGAGCCGTCGAGCACACCCAGGACGAGCTCGCCTTCGAGGTCGAGTTCGTCGTCGATGTGTTCCTCGACGGTCCGAAGGTCGAGGTCGAAATCACTCATGTGGTCTGCGTCGAACTACGACGAGAAAAACGTTCGCCTCGCGACGACTGTCGTCCCGCCGCGGTCAGTCCTGCGGAAATTCCTTCCTGAATCCGCGGAACTCCGTGTGGTGAGCTTCTTCGTCCGCGAGAATCGTGACCGCCACGTCCTCCGTGACGGGATCGTTCGCGTCCCGAGCGGCCTCCAGCAGCGATCGGTACCGCTCCATCGCGCTGTCCTCGGCCTCGAGGACGCCGTCGATGACCGACTGGACGTCCGTCGTGTCCTCGGGCGGCTGGAGACTCGCCTGCTGTGCCTCGAAGGACTCCGACCCCGGCGGCGAGTGATCGAGCTGTTTCAGGCGGTTTCCGAGCAGCCGCGCGTGCTCGAGTTCCTCCTCGACGTCCGCTTCGAGGCTCGCTTTCACCTCTTCGGCGTGGACGCCGTCCAGTACGATCGCGTTCGTCAGGTAGTTCATCACGGTCTCGAGTTCGTCGACGTACGCCTCGGTCAAGAGGTCGGTAACCTCTTCTGATGTCATTGCTCGTCTCCCTACCACGACCGGGGATAAAGGTTTGACACGCGCGTTTCGCTACCCGGCCTCGGTTCGAGTACATCCGGTTACCGCTGCCACCACGGGCCCGATTGCGGCCGTCGAATCACGAAGTTCGGATCGTTCCTACCGGTTGAGACCGTTCTGGAATCGAGAGGTCTGTCAATTCTACCGAGAGGTTTCTGGGATCGAGTATCCGTACCGGAAGCATCCCGACTGTCGTGAGACGCCGATGTTCTGTCTGAGCGCTCTTGCGGAACGTCGTCAGCTGGGTTCGATCTCTCGCGTCTCGACGAGAGTAACCACGAACAGACACGCACCGATTACCATTGCCAGGGTTGCCACTTGTCCAACCGTTCTCGAAGCGGAGAATCCCGCATCGAAAAAGAACCAGAAGTATTGAACGGAGATGTCGACATCAGCAGCCACGCCGAGGATGAACCCACCCAGTACGAGCCCCGACGACAGTCGATCGGTTTGTCGCGGGTCCAGCCCGGTCGAGATCGACGAACCGAGCGCATCGAGACCGTACCGGACGACGATCGTGAGTGCCAGAAGTGCCAGACCGATGAACCCGATCAGCGCGAGAAACATCGAGAGCCGTCCCAGTGCGCGAATCTCGCCAAAACCTGCTGCCGGGACGATCATCAACGTCGTCCCAAATACGGCGAGGACGATCGACCCGGCCACTGCGCGCTTCGTCAACGGCCAGCGTACCGAAACGGACATCGACGGCAGTCTTTCTCGTCCCATATTCGTGACATCCTCGCCCGCCGTGAACGACGGGGCTTCCTACAAGGGAAGCCTCGCGTCAAGGGAGGTTTCAGGACTCGAAGGCCGCAAGCGTCGTCTGTCGGGATTACCGACTCGGCGTGCGGTGTCCTGTGGCCGTGTCACAACGGCTCCCATTCCGTGGCGAGTCATCGCGCTCCGGTTTCCAAGGAACGCTCTCTCCCCACGGATCAACGCGACTGGCGATGTTAGCCGCCGCGTTGATATCTGCTTGAAACGTCGACACGTGGCACTCGGCGTTCGTACACGTGAACTCGGCTTGCGATCCACGATCGCCGATGTGACCGCAGGCGTGGCACGTCTGGGACGTGTAGCGCGGGTTCACAAACTCGACCGGAATACCGGCTTCGAGGGCCTTATCCTCGATCCGCTTGGTAAGTCGAGCGAACGCCCACGAGTGCAAGCGTCGGTTCATGTACTTTCCGTAGTCCAGATTCTCACGGATGTACGACAGGTCTTCAAGGACGATCACTGGGTCCTCGAAGGATGCGGCGTACTCGACGGCTTCGCGAGACGCCTTCTCAACGATATCCGTCAAGGCACTCTGGTAGTGGTCGAAGCGCTCGTCCACGCGCCACTCGGCGGCATCACGCTCTTGCAGCCGTTTGAGTGTCGTGTGCATCTCCTTGCGGAGTGCTCGCGCACGACTGCCGTCGTAGATGTACGGTTGGATCGGCGTATCGTTCTGACAGGCACAGCCCGTCAGCAGTTTGGATTCGCCGATATCGAAGCCGATTCGAGTCGGTTCCTCTGGCGTTTCCGGGTCGGCTACCTCGTATTCGACGGTAACGTGGAGCACCCAGTTCGTTCGGTGCTGTTGCAGCCGGAACTCTCCGACTGTCGCATTCTCGTCGAGCAGGTCGAACCAGAGCGGTTCCTGGTCGGGATTGATCCGAAGTGGAATCCAGAAGGCGTTGCCACGCCCGGCCTGTGGAACGCGCCAGCAGAACTCGTAGGTACGTTCGTCAGAATGGTCGAGAGTGAATCCCCGGTTTGTGAATCGAACCGGGTGGTCGTCTCCGAGTTCCGACGCGTTGTACGTATCCCGAAGCTTCGGGACGTAGTTCTTGAGCGCATCCTTGGCGTAGGACGTGAGAGTGTACGGCATGACGATATCATTAACCGCCGTTTGCGTATCCGCGCCACTCTCGAAAGCGTCCGAAAGGGCGCGGCGGTACGTCGTCACGGTACGCTTGAGCCGTTGCTCTTTGCCCGTAGTAGGCGGGGCGAGCGTGGCTTCGAGCGTTTTCGTGACGGTCGCCGACACAACTACGAGTACGGTAGCGTAATAGTTAAAACTAACGAAAAACTAACCATGTGTATAGATGCCCAACCTGAACATCGAAGTAGATCAAGACGAGTACGACCGCCTGAGCGAGATCAAAGACGCCCACGGCCTCACCTGGAAAGGAGTACTACTCCAAGGCGCAAAGTCGTTGGACACCGAGGGGCCGTTGTAGGGCGAGTCGAGACACGAACGAACGCGATTCCTCCCCGTGCTAGAGTGGTATGCGTCACTCCTGAATACTGGTCAAACAAGTGCTCGGCTTGGTATCCAGCTTTTTGAAAGAACGCTTTGCAGCGAGTATTCAAAACAAACCATGATCACTCAAGCACGGGGTTTCCTCACTACCGCAAGATGAGTATGATCGACACACTCAACGAACATGTCATTTTCTAATTCGATCGCACGTCACACTGGCAAATCGCACGTCAAGAGGGCCAGTCGAACGTTACGGCAGTCCGGCACCGCGCCGAGCCCAGGACGGCCGGTTCCGTCGGTTCATCCGCGCCGAACGTAGGCGCACCGGTTCGGTAGCAGCCGTACACTCATTGCCGCCCCTGCCCAAGAAACGCACATGCGCGACCTCGACGACACCGACCTCGAGATTATCCAGTTGCTCACCGAGGACGCCCGCCGGCCCTACAGCGAAATCGCGGATCACGTCGACCTGACGCCGCCGGCCGTCTCCGATCGAATCGCCCGACTCGAAGAACAGGGACTCATCCGCGGCTTCACCGTCGATATCGATCGATCGAAACTCCAGCGGGACGTAGCCGTGCTGGCCGAACTTGACCCGAAGCCGGCCGCGGTCGACGACGTGTACGCGGCGGCCGCCGATTTAGACGGCGTCGAACACGTCTTCGAGGGGATGGACGGACGCGTGCGAGTCCACGCGACGCTTCCCGACACCAACGTTCGATCGTGGCTCGAGGCCGGACTCGACCTCGAAACGTTGTCGGGGTACGACGTGACGCTACTGGCCCGATCGGAGCGCCGCGTCGGCGTCTCGGCGACGGACTTCTCCCTCGAGTGCGTCGTTTGCGATCAGCGGATCACCAACGGGGGCGTGACGGCGACTATCGACGGCGAGGTCAAGACGTTCTGCTGTCCCTCCTGCGAAGACCGGTATCTCACCGAGTACGAGACTCGCCAGGAAGCGATCGACTAGCGTCGCGCGCGGGCAGCCAGTTGCCGAGTCCGGGTCGGCCGCGATCGCCCCACTATTCGAACGTTTGTCTTCTAGATGCGCGACAACGTCGACAATTGAAAACTTGGGGACGGTCGACGGCGGCGGCGATGCACGGTCGTCCAGCCGGGGCGCGCGCGAGCGATCGATCGGGGCCGATCGGGTCGATTATCCCGAATCAAACCCCGATCGGATTCGGTTGGCACGGTAGCCGACGCGTCGTCTACCGTATTGTAATAGGATGTTAGTGTCTATATCAGGGCGTTGATGTCGTGCGGTTTTTCGGATCGATCGCGATAGCGTGTCACTGAATCACACCCTTCCTCGGTGGAGACAGCGACACGCTTATATATCATGTCGCACGTCGGATTCTGATACAATGTCTTCACCAGACAACCCGTCCTCTGACACCAGTCAGGGGGGTCGAGTTCTTCCAGGGCACGTTAGATTCCACTGACGAAATAGAGTCAGCACGTGTCTTCGATACCACCCTCCGGGATGGTGAACAGTCTCCCGGAACTTCGTTCTCGTACGACGATAAACGGCAGATCGCGTCCATTCTGGACGAGATGGGAACCCACGTCATCGAAGCAGGCTTCCCAGTGAACTCTGACGCCGAGTTCGAGGCCGTTCGCGACATCGCATCGTCGACCCGGACGACGACCTGCGGGCTGGCCCGCGTCGTCGACAAGGACATCGAAGCGGCACTCGATTCCGGCGTCGAGATGGTACACACGTTCGTGTCCACCAGCGACGTCCAGATCGAGGATTCGATGCACGCCACGCGAGAGGAAGTTGTACAGCGCGCAGTCGAGTCGGTCGAACGCATCACGGAGGCGGGAGCGATCTGCATGTTCTCGCCGATGGACGCGACCCGGACCGACGAGCAGTTCCTGATCGACGTGATCGAAGCGGTCACCGAGGCGGGAGTCGACTGGATCAACATTCCGGACACCTGTGGCGTCGCGACGCCGACGCGGTTCAAGGCCATGATCGAGAAGGTCTGTGCCCACACCGACGCGCGAATCGACGTCCACACGCACGACGACTTCGGACTGGCCACCGCCAACGCGCTGGCCGGCATCGAAGCCGGTGCCGACCAGGCGCAGGTCTCGGTCAACTCGATCGGCGAGCGGGCCGGCAACGCCGCCTACGAGGAGTTCGTGATGGCCGTCGAGTCGCTGTACCAGACCGATACTGGGATCGACACGACCCGTATCACCGAACTCTCGCAGGTCGTCGAGGAAAAAAGCGCCATGCCGACCCCGGGCAACAAACCCGTCGTCGGCGCGAACGCGTTCTCCCACGAAAGCGGGATTCACGCGGCCGGCGTCATCGAGAACTCCGACACCTTCGAGCCGGGCGTGATGACCCCCGAGATGGTCGGTGCCGAACGCCGACTGGTCATGGGCAAACACACCGGGACTCACTCGGTTCGGGAGCGCCTGCACGAACTGGGCTTTGTGCCCTCCGACGAGCAAATCAACGCGGTCACCCGCCGGGTCAAAGACTACGGCGCGGAGAAGCGCCAGATCACGGTCGACGACCTGGAGCGCTTTGCCGAAGAGGCTGGCATCGATCGCCAGGAGGAGCGAGAGGAGGTGCGCATCTAAGGGATGTCCTCCCCGTTTGCTACCGTTCGCGAGCACCGGCTATGCTCGAAGTACGGAGTGATTCGTACGAGGTCCGGAATGACTCGTAAGGATTATGTCCCTCGAACCACCTACGTGGGTAGTAATGAGGTCTCGCGTGTCGCTGTCGGCTCGCACCGTCGACACCGGCGCGTCCGCTCTTATTCGTATTGTAGGGGCGTAACCGCCCCATACTCAGTACCCAGTCAGCGACCCGAGTCCGCACGCTTTCACAGCGATCAGCTACCTAACAGCGACCAGCCACCTACCAGATGACACCGCACCGTACATCCACACCGACGAATCGCCAACCCGCGGCGGGAGATACTCGATGAGCGAACGCGCCGCATCGGTCACACCAGCAGAACAGGACGACGAACCAGCCGACGCCGAGGTCACCGACGGAGTCTCGCCCGGCGAAGAGACCGACGACGTGTCCGAGCCGACGACCGAAAGCACGCCGGTCACGACCGGGGCCGAGGCCGTGATTCGCGCGCTGGAAAACGCGGGCGTCGAGTACGCCTTCGGCGTGCAGGGCGGGGCGATCATGCCCGTCTACGACGCGCTGTACGACTCGGATATTTACCACGTGACGATGGCCCACGAACAGGGCGCGGCTCACGCGGCCGACGCCTACGGCATCGTCGCAGGTGAGCCGGGGATCTGTCTCGCGACGTCGGGCCCAGGCGCGACGAATCTCGTCACGGGCATCGCGGACGCCGACATGGACTCGGACCCGATGGTCGCACTGACGGGCCAGGTGCCGACGGAATTCGTCGGCAACGACGCCTTCCAGGAGACCGACACCACCGGCGTCACGACTCCGGTCACGAAGGACAACACCTTCTCGACCGATCCCGATCGCGTCGGGACCGACGTGAGTGAAGCCTTCGCGCTCGCCCGCGAGGGCCGGCCGGGACCGACCCTGGTCGACCTGCCGAAAGACATCACCAACGCCGAGACCGATCGGGAGCCGGAGGAAGCCCGCGTCCCCGACACCTACACCGTTCAGGAGCGAGCCGACGACGAGATCGTCGCGGCCGCAGCCGAACGGATCGAGAACGCCGCCCGCCCCGTCATGCTTCTGGGCGGCGGCGTCATCAAAGGCGAGGCCAGCGAGGCCTGCCGCGAGTTCGCGATCGAACACGAGATTCCGGTCATTACGACGATGCCGGGAACCGGCGCGTTCCCCGAGGACCACGAACTGTCACTCGAGGGGGCCGGCATGCACGGCACCGGCTACGCCAACATGGCGATTACCCACTGTGACACCCTGATCGGGATCGGCACGCGCTTCGACGATCGCCTCACCGGCGGCATCGAGACCTTCGCGCCTGACGCGGAACTGATCCACGTCGACATCGACCCTGCGGAGATCTCGAAGAACATCCACGCGGATTACCCGCTGGTCGGCGACGCCGAAACCGTCGTTTCCCAACTCTCTGAAGCGGTCGAGCGCTCGCCGGAAGCGAAAAAGTGGCGCGCACAGTGCCAGCAGTGGAAATCCGACTACTCGATGGCCTACGACGCCCCCGAGGACGAACCGGTTCAGCCGGAGTTCGTCGTCGAGGCCTTAGACGAGGCCACGAGCGATCGCGCGATCGTCACCACCGGCGTCGGCCAACACCAAATGTGGGCCTGGCAGTACTGGACCTACACCGAGCCTCGGACGTGGGTGTCCAGTCACGGCCTCGGGACGATGGGGTACGGACTGCCCGCCGCGATCGGTGCTCGCATCGCGGCCGACGACGACCAGGAGGTCATCTGTGTCGACGGCGACGGCTCGTTCCTGATGACGATGCAGGGGCTGTCCGTGGCGGTCAGAGAGAATCTCGACATCACCGTCGCGGTGCTCAACAACGAGTACATCGGGATGGTCCGCCAGTGGCAGGATGCCTTCTTCGAGGGGCGACACGCCGCCTCGGAGTACAGCTGGATGCCCGAGTTCGACAAACTCGCCGAGGCCTTTGGCGCACGCGGCTTCCGCATCGACGACTACGACGATGTGGCCGACACGATCGAGGCGGCGATCGCCTACGACGGGCCGTCCGTGATCGATGTCCATATTGATCCCCAGGCGAACGTTTACCCAATGGTGCCAAGCGGCGGCGACAACGGACAGTTCGCGCTGTCGGAGGACCAGCTATGACCGTCGGACGGACTCCGTCCGACCGCACGCGAACCACTGACCGGAGGTGGTTCGCGTGAAACGCGGACTCGACGGGCCACGCCCGGAGGAGCGACCGACGCCCGCGGGCCGGCGCAACAAGCAGGGGATTCGCATCGACCCCGAGGTCGAGGCGACCCACCTCCCCCGCCGCACCGTCATCTCGGCGCTGGTCACCCACGAACCCGGCGTGCTCTCGGACGTTTCGGGACTGTTCTCGAGACGGCAGTTCAACATCGAGAGCCTCACCGTCGGGCCGACCCACGACGAGGACCGCGCCCGGATCACGCTGGTCGTCGAGGAACCAGACCCCGGCATCGACCAGATAAAGAAGCAACTCCGGAAGCTGGTGCCGGTCATCTCCGTGCGCGAACTCGACCCGGACGCGATGCGCCGCGAACTCGCGCTCGTGAAAGTCGACGCCGAGCGCCCCGATCGGGTCGCCGCCGTCGCGGACATGTACGACGCCAAAACCGTCGACTCCAGCCCGGAGACCGCGACCTTCGAGATCACGGGCGCACAGCAGAAGATCGAAGCCGCGATCGAGACGTTCAGTCAGTTCGGCATTCGGGAAATCTCCCGGACCGGCACGACGGCGCTCGCACGCGGCACCGACGACACTGCGGCACCGCTGACTGCGACCGAATCGGCCGCCGACGGGGCGAACCAAGACCAACAGTATACAGCAGACGATGACTGACGAATTCACGACCGATATCTACTACGACGATGATGCAGACGTATCGACGCTCGACGACGACACCGTAGCCGTCCTCGGCTACGGGAGCCAGGGCCACGCCCACGCGCTGAACCTCCACGAAAGCGGGGTCGACGTGGTCGTCGGCCTGCGCGAGGATTCGTCCTCGCGATCGGCGGCGGAAGCCGACGGGCTGACGGTCACGACCCCGGCCGAGGCAGTCGCCCAGGCAACCTACGTCTCCGTGCTCGTTCCCGACACCGTCCAGGCGTCGGTCTACGAGAACGCGATCGAACCCAACCTCGAGGCGGGTGACACGCTCCAGTTCGCCCACGGGCTGAACATTCATTACAACCAGATCCAGCCGCCGGAAGGCGTCGACGTGTCGATGGTCGCCCCGAAGAGTCCGGGCCACCTCGTCCGACGCAACTACGAGAACGACGAGGGAACGCCCGGCCTGCTCGCGGTCTACCAGGACACGACCGGCGACGCACACGAACGGGCGCTCGCGTATGCGAAGGCGATCGGCTGTACCCGCGCCGGCGTCATCGAAACGACGTTCCAGGAGGAAGTCGAATCCGACCTCTTTGGGGAGCAGGCCGTCCTCTGTGGCGGCGTCACCGCGCTCGTCAAACACGGCTACGAGGCGCTCGTCGACGCGGGCTACTCGCCGGAAATCGCCTACTTCGAGTGCCTGAACGAACTCAAACTCATCGTCGACCTGATGTACGAGGGCGGGAACATGGAGATGTGGAACTCCGTCTCGGACACCGCCGAGTACGGCGGTCTCACCCGCGGCGATCGTATCGTCGACGACTCGGTTCGAGAGAACATGGACGAAGTGCTCGAAGAGGTCCAGAACGGAGAGTTCACGCGAGAGTGGATCCTCGAGAACCAGGCCGGTCGACCGAGCTACTCCCAGCTTCGTCAGGCCGAGCAGAACCACGAAATCGAGGAAGTCGGCGCACGACTGCGCGAGCTGTTCGCCTGGGCCGACGAGGACGAAACTGAAGACGAGACCGAAGAGGAGTCCGTTCAGGTGCAAGCGGACGACTGATCACGACTCACAAATCATGAGTGGAAACCAGCAAGAGACGACCGATACGGTGGCCGACATGAGCCACACCAACCCCTACACCGGGGAGACGGCCGGCCGGCTGTTCAGCCGCGGCCCGACCGTCATCGCGGACGGCGGTGAGCCGGCGGCGACCGACCCGAACGGACGCACAGCCGACGAATCAGCAGCGGAGACGGTACGAGACGTCGACCACACTCCGCCAAAGGGCGCAGACGACGCCAACCGCGTCTTCGAACGCGGCCGAACACGCCCCGTAGGGGATGAGACTGTAGAGGACGAGACATGAGCGAGGGAACACTGTACGACAAGGTGTGGGACCGCCACAAGGTAACGCAACTGCCGACCGGACAGGATCAGCTGTTCGTCGGTCTCCACCTCATTCACGAGGTGACGAGTCCGCAGGCGTTCGGAATGCTCCGCGAGCGCGACCTCGAGGTCGCATTCCCGAAACTGACCCACGCGACGGTCGATCACATCGTGCCGACGGCGGATCAGTCTCGACCGTACAAAGAGGACGCCGCCGAGGAGATGATGGCCGAACTCGAACAGAACGTCCGTGATGCGGGTATCGACTTCTCCGATCCGACGAGTGGCGACCAGGGGATCGTCCACGTCATCGGTCCGGAGCAGGGACTTACCCAACCCGGCAAGACGATCGTCTGTGGCGACAGCCACACCTCGACGCACGGCGCGTTTGGCGCGCTCGCGTTCGGGATCGGGACCTCCCAGATTCGGGACGTGCTCGCGACGGGGACGATCGCGATGGAGAAACAAAAAGTCCGCAAGATCCAGGTCGACGGCGAACTCGGTGAAGGCGTCGAAGCGAAGGACATCATCCTCGAGATAATCCGCCGACTCGGCACCGAGGGCGGCGTCGGCTACGTCTACGAGTACGCCGGCGAAGCGATCGAAGACCTCAGCATGGAAGGGCGGATGTCGATCTGCAACATGTCGATCGAGGGCGGCGCTCGCGCGGGCTACGTCAACCCTGACGAGACCACCTACGAATGGCTCGAGCAGACCGACTACTTCCAGGAGAATCCTGAGGAGTTCGAGAAACTGAAACCGTACTGGGAGTCGATTCGCAGCGACGAGACGGCAGAGTACGACGATATCGTCCACATCGATGCCGGCGAACTCGAACCCGTCGTCACGTGGGGGACTACCCCCGGCCAGGGAATCGGTATCTCGGATCCGATTCCGGCACCCGAAGATCTCCCCGCAGACAAGCAAGACACCGCTCGGCGCGCCCAGGAGCACATGCGGGTCGAACCCGGCGAGACGATGGCCGGCTACGAGATCGACGTCGCCTTCGTCGGCTCCTGTACGAACGCCCGACTGCCGGACCTGCGCCGGGCGGCGGCGATCGTCGAGGGGCGGCAGGTCCACGACGACGTCCGTGCGTTAGTCGTCCCCGGAAGCCAACGCGTCCAGCGTGCCGCGGAAGCAGAAGGACTCAAAGACGTCTTCGAGGACGCCGGCTTCGAGTGGCGAAACGCCGGCTGTTCGATGTGTCTCGGCATGAACGAGGACCAACTCGAGGGCGACGAGGCCAGCGCCTCTTCCTCGAACCGGAACTTCGTCGGTCGCCAGGGCAGCAAGGACGGCCGCACCGTGTTGATGAACCCCCAGATGGTCGCTGCGGCGGCGATCGAAGGCGAAGTGACTGACGTTCGAGAGATGACGGAGGTGACCACAGTATGACTGACACCGATTCGGTCGACATTCCGGAAGTCGACTACGTTTCCGGCACCGGTATTCCGATCCGAGGTAACGACATCGACACCGACCAGATCATTCCGGCCCGGTTCATGAAGGTCGTCACCTTCGACGGACTCGGCGAGTTCGCGTTCTTCGACGTGCGCTTCGACGAGAACGACGATCCCAAAGACCACCCGATGAACGAGGAACAGTTTCAGGACTCCTCGATCATGGTCGTCAACAACAACTTCGGCTGTGGCTCTTCGCGCGAACACGCCCCGCAGGCGCTGATGCGCTGGGGAATCGACGCCATCATCGGCGAAGGCTTTGCCGAGATTTTCGCCGGCAACTGTCTCGCGCTCGGCATTCCGACCGTCACCGCCGACACCGAGACGATCGAAGCGCTCCAGAGCTGGGTCGACGAGAACCCCGACGGCGACATCGACGTCGACGTCGACGCCGAGACGGTCACCTACGGCGGGGAGACGATCGATGTCACCGTCGACGAGGCCCAGCGCAAGGCTCTCGTCGAGGGCGTCTGGGATACGACGGCGCTGATGAAATCGAACGCGGGCGAAGTGAACAAGAAGGCCGCGGAGCTGCCGTACGTTCCCGACACGGCGATTCCGGACGCGGAGTAATTCTCGCCGTTCACCACCACCCAACCACACGCACGTCTACTCGATTGCTTCCCCGAAACTTGCTTGCCTCCCCGAAACTCGCTCCTTGCGTGGGATGGCTCCACCTCGAACGATGCTGAAGTGCCGCGGTCGGTCGGTTACTGATTTTCGTGAGAATCGGCAATCGATTCGGCTCCGGGTACCCGTTGGACTGGACCCAGTTTCGAGACCGCCTATTCAGGGAACAGTTCGTTTTCCCGATCGATCGCGGCGATCCGGTTCCGATCCCCGGCGTCCAGTTCGAGCTGGGCGGCCATACGATTCGATTCGAGGTGGTTTCGCGAGGAGGCCTTGGGGATCGTGACGACGCCGTCGGTGCCGACGAGCCATGCGATCGCGACGGTTTCGGGCGTCGTCTCGTGTTTGTCCGCGATCGCCTGTAGCGCTGGGAGTTCTCGCACCCGACCGCCGGCGAGGGGTGAGTAGGCCACGAGTGCGTAGTCGTTTTCCCGCGCGTCGGCCAGGAGTTCGTCTCGCGTAAACAGTGGGTGGCGTTCGACCTGGTGGGCTGCGATCGACGATTGGAGATGCGTTCGCGCTGTCTCGATTTGCTCGGCTGTGAAGTTCGACAGACCGAGATGCAAGACGAGGTTGTCGTCGACGAGCGCGTCGAGTGCCGGGAGCGTTTCCGTGGGGTCGTACGCGCCGCGTGGTCGGTGAACGTAGAGGATATCGACGTAATCGACCCCGAGCCGATCGAGACTCTCCTCGGTCGCCGTTCGGACTCGATCGGGATCGAGGTCGTCGATCCAGAGTTTCGTCGCGACGGTCACATCCTCGCGAGGTACGTCGCTCGCGGCGAGGCCCTGTCCGACGACATCCTCGTTTTCGTAAATGCTAGCGGTGTCGAGGTGTCGGTAGCCGACATCGAGGGCCATCTCGACGACTGCGGGATCGTCGATGCCCATCGTCCCGAGACCGACCGGCGGAAGGTTCATATCGACTCTCCGTACGTCACAGTGATAAGCGCCGTCGTTTATCAACGCGGTCGCCAGGATTCGACCGGGATCGGTTCGAGCGTCGGTGGTGTGGCCGGCCCGCGCCCTTCTTGTGGCTCGAGGCCGTCACCGGGTCGTATGCGAGTCGCAGTCGCTGGCACGTTCGGTCCGGTCCACGACGGTCACCGGGAACTCTTCGAGCACGCGCTTCGGTTCGGCGAAGACGGCGTGGTTCTCGGCCTCACGAGCGACGCCCTCGCGACCGAAACGCGATCGCGGCCGGTCCCGTCCTACGAGAGCCGGGAGCGATCGGTTGCCGCCGAACTCGAGTTGATCGACGAGTGGACTCGAAACGTCTCGATCCGGAAACTCGACGACCCGTACGGAATCGTCACGGACGACGCCTCGATCGAGGCGCTGGTCGTCTCGCCGGAGACCGCAGACGAACTCGTCGCGATCAACGAGAGACGCCGGGAGCGCGGGTTCGATCCGCTGACCGGAATCGTCGCGCCGTACGTGCTCGCCGCGGACGGCAACCGAATCTCTTCGACTCGGATCGTTCGAGGAGAGATCGACGAACACGGCGCGGTGGTCGACTGAGCGCCGTCCGCGACGCTGTGATCGGGTGCGTAGCTCCCCCCTTCCCTTGGGGCACTCGCGTGGAGGGAGCGTGAGTTACCAATCGAACGTTTCGTGGAGGTGTCGTCCCTCCTGGTTCAGGACGGGACCGACGACTTCGGTGACGCCCTCGAGGACGGTTGCCGATCGAACCGGCGTCTCGTGTCCGGTGAACGCGCCGATCTCGTCGCCGCCGACGCTGTATGCGATGCGCCCGAGTTCGGCATACCGGAGACCGCCGGCACACATCGGACAGGGTTCGGTGCTGGTGTACATCACGGTCTCGCGTCGGGCGTCGGGATCGAGTTCTCGTCGGGCGCGGTAGGCGAGGTGGAGTTCCGGATGGCGTCGGACGTCGGATTCGGTCACCACGCGGTTCGAGGCCTCCATGATGACCTCGTCGTCGCGAACGAGGACGGAACCGAACGGGCGGTCGCCTCGCTCGGCGGCCGATCGGGCGAGATCGAACGCCCGGCGCATGTGCGATTCGTGATCGAACTGGTCGAACGGTGAGGGTGTCACGTCCGGAATTCGGAGTCGACGGGGAAGAACGTATGCCCGCTGCGATCGCAGACGAACCCCTATATATACTCGTGGCACCTGCCACATGCAGGTATATAAGTCCGGGACGACTCGAACGAGGTGGAGGAACCTGCAATGCCAACCGGTACGGTCGACTTCTTTAACGACACAGGCGGCTACGGATTCATCGAGACCGACGAAATTGACGACGACGTCTTCTTTCACATGGAAGACGTCGGCGGCCCGGACCTCGAAGAGGGACAGGAAGTCGAGTTCGAAATCGAACAGGCGGACAAAGGCCCTCGAGCGAAGAACCTGAAGCGCCTGTAAGCGTCGGGGGTGAGGTCCGACACCGCTCGATCGGTGAACGGGTCGCCCGCCGAAAACGGATGTGTTACCAACGCGGTCAGCTGGCGCTTTGGCGGTTCGAGCGCGCCTTCTACCGACTGGAGAGTGTCCGCGTTGCACGTTCGACCGAAACTGAGCTGTGTCGATCGGGACTGCAGTTTGGTCAGGGGACGCTCTGGACCGTTGGATCCAACGATCGGGCAGCGACTAGCCAGACGCGAGATCGGTCCTCGTCTTCGGCGTAGTACTGGATCGTCAGTTCTTGACAGGCGTCTAATAATTCGTTCGGTTCGAACCGGTACCGATTGCTCTCGGGTTCGGACTGGAGGTGGTGTTCGTAGACGAGTACGCCGCCCGGTGTGAGGGCTGTTGTAATGTCTGCCAGTCGATCGCGCGCGTCGAAAAACCGGATCGCCACCACGTCGTAGGCGGCCTCGGGAAAACAGTAGCTATCGACGTCGGCGAGAATCCACTCGATCGCACACGATCGGGCGACCGCTCGCTCGCGTGCGCGGTCGAGCATCGCTCGCGAGATGTCGATTGCGTCGACCGTCCAGCCTTCGTTGGCGAGTGCGATCGCGACTCGTCCGTCACCGGTTGCGATGTCGAGTGCTCGTCCCTGCGGTAACTCGTCTTTGACTGCGTCCACGAGCGTCGTTCCGTCGGTCGGACGCAATGCGACGCGGTTCTCGTCACCGGCCGCCGATCGCTTCCCGTTTGCCATCGTATGTGACCTCTACGCGGAGGTATGCGTTTTGCGTTTCGGGATGGGAGTCGTCGGTGTCGAGCGCCTCGATCACGTCGCGCCCGAGACGGAACCCCTCGACGCCGGACGTTCCGTTCGATCGGCCACGACTGCCGGCCCGCTGTGACCCGCGTTCACGCGACACTCGCAAGGCCGAACGGTATGTCGATCGTCGCCGTCGCGTCGTACATGGCTGACACACCCGACGTCGACGCAGTCGAGACCGAAGATGAGTACATTCACGTACGGTTTCGCGATCCGGACCGGTACGACGAGATTCGAACGCCAGACTGGGCGGAGAAGCCAGCGGGATCGGTCTCCGAGGGAAGCGAAGTGCGAACCGGTCGGGTCGAAGGCGAGGACGACTGGGAAGTGACGAGCGTACTCATTCCGAAATCCGTCGGCGAGGAGAACGCCGAAGAACAGGCGCGCGAGATACTCGAAAAGATCGAGTCCTAACGCCGAACGGACCCGTTGGACACGGTGTACGTTTCGGGCGGCGTGTCTGTCACGACCTCGTCAACGAACGCTTATGAGACGCCTCGTGGTCGAATTTCGCATGGTCGACAGTCGAACCTACGCGTTCGAGGGAACCACACCGACGATCGACGAGCAGGCTCGCGTGAGTCACGACGCGGTACTCGTCGGTGACGTGACGGTCGAGTCGGATGCGAGCGTCTGGCCGGGCGTCGTCCTCCGCGGCGACATCGGTCCCGTTCGCGTTGGTCGGCAGGCCCACGTTGGTGACAACGCGACGATTCATGCTTCGACGCTCGAGGCGAACGCGATGATCGGCCACGGTGCCGTTCTCAACGAGGCGATCGTCGAAGAGCGCGCACTGGTCGGCTTCAACGCGACGGTCAACACCAACGCCACGATCGGACGGCGAAGCATCGTCGCAGAAGGAACGGTGGTCCCGAACAACTACAGCGTTCCACCGGAATCGTTCGTCCGTGGCGTCCCGGCGGAGATCACGCCACTCGAGAAGACGACGATCGATCCGGAGGAGGTCTTCGAGGAGTTTTCTTCGGGTGCGTATACGAACCTCGCACAGCGCCACGAGGATCTATTCGAGTGATTGCCTGCGTCTCGCTGGTGTATCAGCGGCCGTGCGTTGCCGTCGCTTCCAGTCGACGCGATCGCAGCCGGTGGACGGGGACATCACTCGGAGAACTTACAGTGGTCCTGACTCACCGGGATCGTTGACCATATCTAATAATTGATTTAAAGGAAATTCAGGAGAATATATAACACTCGTGGGCCAGTAGAGCACGTTGACTGTCGGGACTGTGGCCGGGCGAAACCATCGGGCACCGCTGTTTCCGGTCGTTTCGGTCGGCTCCGACGCAAACGTATCCCATCCGTATTCGAGGTGTAATGAACCATGTCCGAAGAGGTACCTACACAAGACGACGTCGTTCAGTACTACAGTTCGGTGGATCGCGTCGAAGAGTACACGCACGCCGTCGCGGCGGGACTAACGAAATCCGAACGGTTGGCGATCGAGAGGTATTTCACCGATTCGACGGCGAGAGTCCTCGACCTCGGTTGCGGGGCCGGTCGGACGACGGTCGAACTCGATCGAATAGGGTTCGACGTGATCGGACTCGATCTGACCGAGCCTCTCGTCAAAAGCGCTCGACAGCAGTCCCCCGAGATCACGCTTTCAGTGGGTGACGCACGGCTGTTACCGTTCGAAGACGAATCGTTCGACTACGCGTTGTTTTCGTACTTCGGGATCGACGACATCCCGAGCGAACACGATCGATATCGAGTGCTTCAGGAGGTTCGACGCGTGTTGCAACCCGGTGGAGTGTTCGTATTCAGCGCCCACAATCTGTGGAGCACGTACGTCATCCGAAGCCTCGATCTGGAGGGACTCTACAAATTCGCCGAATTCTGGGCCCAGAACGTCCGTTCTGGACGCGTGTTCTCCCGGTACAAATACGACAACTACATTTCCGGCGAGCCAGGAATAATTTACTACATTCGACCCGCAGATCAGAAACAGCAACTTCGACGATGCGGGTTCGAAGTCGTCGACCTCGTGCGCAACGACGGGAGTATTCGCCAGTACGTCGGGCATCCCTATTACGTCGCGCGCAAGCCGAACCGTTCTCGACCGACCTGACCGCGCCGCCGAGACTCGACCCGCTCGCAAAAGCGGTCCTCGTCGCGACTCGATCGACGAAAATCGCCGGACGTCTCGATCGACGAGAGTCGCTGAAAGTCCGTGTCACGCCAGCGCACTCGGCGTGTGGTCGGAGGGGGAGAAACCGCAGGTCGGGGTCTACGTTTCGACGGTCTCGGTCTCGAATATCTCCGCGTAGAGGCCGTCCGCGAGTCGATCGAGATCCGTTTCGGCCTCGCTCGCGTCCATCGTGTCGCAGATACCTCGCCACTCGACCGAAAGCTGCGAAATCGGAACCAGTGCGACACCGCCGACGGTGACCTCGCCGTCGGGCGTGTGGACCGTCCATTCGGTTCGCGTCCCCCTCGTGGACCTGGTGACGGCGGTGATCTGGCCGCCGGAAGCGAGCCAGCGATCGACGAGACCGTCGGTAATCCGCCGAAGTCGTCGCTCTCCGAGGACGTGGACCGTGATGCCACCGGTCGTAAGCAGCGCGAACGCGCCGATGGCGACGAAGGGGCCGCCGTAGGTGACGTTTAGCGACGCCGCGAGCGCGGCCGTCAGGACGACGAGGCCGAGGACGCGCATGTCGAAGGCGGTCGGGACCGTGCCGGACCAGGTCGATTCCTGGCTCGGCTGTTCGAGTTGCATGCCGGCCCGTCGGGACGAGGGTCTCGTAGTCCTTTCTATGTCCGTCTGGCCGCTTTATGAGGCCTCTAATAACGTTATTCGTAGTCGATCAGTTCGTCGTCACCGTGCGTTTCGCGAAGCCCTTCGAGGTACTTGCGCTGTTCGACCAGCCGCGGCGTCGGCTCCTCGTACGTGTACTCGAACAGTTCGCCGGGATCGGCCACGACGCTCTCTGTCCGATCGACGATCGACGCCAGCGTCTCCTCGATTTCGCGTTCGATCCCGTCGATCGCGTCCTCGTCGAGCACGCCGCGGTCCCGGAGATAGGTCTCGAACCGATCGATCGGGTCGCGCTCGCGCCAGCGTTCGACCTCCGCCTCGTCGCGGTAGACGTCCGGATCGTCGGCCGTCGTGTGCGCGCCGTAGCGGTACTGGACGGCCTCGATCAGCGTTGGTCGAAGCCGATCGCCGTCGCCGTCGAGTGCCTTCTCCCGTGCGGCCTGCGTGACGACGTAGGTTGCGAGCGGGTCCATCCCGTCGACCTGAACGCCCGCGAAGCCGTAGGCGTGGGCTTTCTGGGCGATCGTCGCGCTCGCAGTCTGGCGCTCTCGCGGGACGGAGATCGCCCACTGGTTGTTGTTACAGACGAAGACGGTCGGTGTGTCGAAGACGCCCGCGAAGTTCATCGCCTCGTGGACGTCGCCCTCGGACGTCGACCCGTCGCCAAAGTGGACGACCGACACGCGCTCGTCCCCGTTCAGTTTCGCCGCCCACGACCAGCCGACGGCGTGTGGGAGGTGTGCTCCGATCGAGATGTTCAACGGGAAGACGGAGATCTCTGCGAGCGCGGCATTCCCGTCTTCGTGGCCCATCCAGTAGAGCAGGTACTCCCAGGGGAGGCCGCGAGCGACGATCGCGCCGTGTTCCCGGTACTGGAAAGAGAGCATGTCCTCGTCCGCGAGTGCGTAGGTCGCCCCGATCTGGGACCCCTCCTGACCGGCCAGCGACGAGTACGTCCCCATCCGTCCCTGGCGCTGGAGGCTGATCATCCGCTCGTCGAAGCGCCGACAGAAGCGCATGTCGCGGTACATCGATCGCAGCGTCTCCGGTTCGAGATCCGGCTCCAGTGCCGGCTCGACGACGGCTCCGTCCGCATCGAGAACCTGCACTCGATCGTCCGGGGCTCGCTCGAGTACGGCCCGCGCGAGCGCGTCTCGTGACATGCACAGATCGTCGTACCGGGGCGTTATAACAGTACTGCGGCCCGTGAACAGTAGCTACGATACGCGCTTGCCCCCGGCGAGCGATGGCTACTATATCTTCCGGCCGCAACGATCGCCCATGAGCTGGACGGTCATGCCGACGTTCGAGACGTACGATCGGGCCCGCGAAGAGTTCTCCTGGGACCTCCCGGCGTCGTACAACCCCGCCGTGGATTTCCTCCGGAAACACGAGGACACGAGTCGTGTCGCCTTGCGGTACGAACATTCCGAGAGCAGTGAGGGAGAGACGTACTCCTTCGACGATCTCGACGATCGATCGGACCGGATCGCCGCCGCGCTGGCCGACCTCGGCGTCGAGGCCGGCGACCGCGTCGGGGTGGTCGTCCCGCAGAAGCCCCAGAATCCGATCACCCATCTCGCGAACTGGAAACTCGGGGCCGTCTCGGTGCCGTTGACGGTACTGTTCGGCCGCGACGCGCTCCAGTACCGTCTCGAAGACAGCGAGGCGACCGCGGTCGTCGTCGATCCGAGCGTTCGAGGGACGATCGAGGAGGTTCGCGACGACTGTCCGGCGCTGGAACACGTGATCGAACTCGGCAGTGGGCGGACGGTCGCGGGTGCTGACGAAACGGCGGCCGGCGAGAACGATTCTGCTGGCACCGCACACGCCTTCGACGACCTCCTCGATCGATACGAGCCCGGAATCGACGTCTACGACGCGACGCCGGAGACGCCGACGGCGATCATGTACACGAGCGGGTCGACAGGCCCGCCGAAAGGCGTGCTTCACAGCCACGCGCTGTGGCTCGGGCGTGCCGCGGCGGCGTACAACTACTTCGACCAGGGGCTCACCGAGGGCGAAGCGACCCTGTGGACGCCCGCCGACTGGGCGTGGGGCGCAGCCCTCGGCGGCACCCTTTTTGCGGCCTGGCACCACGGCTGTACGATCGTCGGCTGGCCCCGCGACGGCTTCGATCCCGAGGCGGCGTTTTCTTTCCTGGAGCGCCACGAGGTCACCCACTCGTTCATGCCGCCGACCGCGTTGCGGATGCTGGCGGGCGTCGACGATCCCGAAGCAACCTACGACCTCGCGATCGAAACGTTCGCCTCCGCGGGCGAACCCCTCACCTCGGAGGTCGTCGACTGGGTCGAGGCGACGTTTACGGACGTGGCGATCAACGATTTCTACGGACAGACGGAACTCAACCTCGTGGTCGGCAACGCCGACAACTGGTTCGATACCAGGCCGGGGAGCATGGGCAAACCGTTCCCCGGCTACGACGTTCGGGTTCTCGATCCCGAAACACGCGAGGAGGTCCCGACCGGTGAGGCTGGTGAACTCGCCGTCAGGCCGGCCGATCGCCGCGTCTTCTTCGACGAATACTGGGGGCTTCCCGAAAAGACGGCGGCCAAGCAGACGGCGGATGGCTGGTTTCTGACGGGTGATCTGGTCGAACGCGACGCGGACGGTTACCTCTGGTTCGTCTCACGGACCGACGACGTGATCCTCACCAGCGGCTACCGCGTCGGCCCGATGGAAGTCGAAGAGGCCATCCTCCACCACGAGGCGATCGAACAGGCCGGCGTCGTGGGCGTGCCCGACGAGACTCGCGGCGAGGCGATCAAAGCGTTCGTCCAGCCGGCGACCGCCGAGTACGACCCCGAGGCGCTCCGCGCGGAGATTCGCGAGGTGGTCCGCAACCGACTCGCCGCCTACGAGTATCCTCGCGAGATCGAATTCGTCGCGGAACTGCCGACGACGACGACGGGCAAGATTCGGCGGCGATCGCTGCGCGAGTGAGCGACTGTCGGGGGACTGTGATCGGTGGCTCGTGGCGCTGAGACGGCCATCAGTAGACATACTCGCTAGCGGTTTTATATGGTGGTCGTGACAACGAGTGCGTATGCACCGTGTACTGATCCCCGTCGACACGAACGAAGAGCGAGCGCTCACGCAAGCAACCTACGTCTCCTCGCTTCCCGAAGCGAGCGAGACCGTCGAAGCCTTCGTGTTGTTCGTCTTCACCGACGAGAGCGAGGACCTTCCACGGGAGTTCGAGCAGTTCAAATCCGCCGCCCGGATCGGGTCGGTCCGGCGAGCGCAGGAGCACCTCGAAGACCACGATATCGACGTAACGATTCTCGAAGACAGCGGTGACACGGCACAGGACATTCTCGATCTGGCAGGGGAGTACGACGTCGATTCGATCGTTCTCGGCGGGCGAAAACGATCGCCGGTCGGCAAGGCAGTCTTCGGCAGCGTGACCCAGTCGGTTATTCTCGGGACCGATCGACCGGTCGTCGTAACGGGATCCGGGGACGGCGACTGATACGGATTCGTGTCCGTAGGTACCGCCGAACGGCGACCCGTCTTGGCCGTTCAGCGGCAATTGATGGCACTAATCCGTATGACGCCCCCCTCCGGGAGTCGAGGAGACCGTCGGTCGGCTATCGGGGCGATCGAACCGGTGACCGACGGAGATCCGCCGAGCGATCGAAGCGACACCCGCTCCAATTCGCCGGCCGATCGAAGCGACACCCGAAGCCGAACCGCCGAGGCGACGCGCTTGGGGCCAGCGGTTTATATTCTCGACCCGTATCCCGAGCCATGACGACCGACCAACCCGTGACCGCGGACCTGCCGGACAGCCCGATCCGAATCTCCGGAACCGACCACATCACGCTCATCGGCAGCAACGAAGCGGATACGATCGCGTTTTACCGAGACCTGCTCGGGATGCCGCTGGTGCTCAGACAGCCGAACCTCGACGATCCGGACTCGACCCACCTGTTTTTCGATACGGGCGACGGGCGAATCCTCACGTTCTTCGTCAGCGATCGCGGCTCGAACCCGCGGCCGCTCCAGCACCAGATCGGCTCGGTTCATCACATTTCGTTTTCGGTCGACCCGGAACGCTTCGTCGAGACGAAAGAAGCACTCGAGGACGCCGGACGGGGCTACAACGAGTTCGATCGCGGCATCTTCCACTCGCTGTACACCCGCGATCACAACGGCCTGACGATCGAACTCGCCACCGACAAGTTCGCGATCCCGGACGATCGCCGCGGCGAGGTGCTGGCGACCGCCCAGCGACTGCGAGAGGAAGACGGCGTCGACTTCGCGGAAGAACGGCATCTCGAGGCGGCACTCGAGGAACTCGGAATCGAGGTCGAAAAGTACGAGTTGCCGGACGCGCCGACGGGAGCCGGCGTCTAGCCGCCACTAGCGGCGCAAGCGGTCGAGAGCACCGCGTTGGGCTTGCTACAGTCCCCAACCGACACGAGAAACAGTCTCCGGGCGGCCAGCATCTCGGTTCCATCCGGCCACTGACGGATCGAGACGGCGACGGGTTCGTGCAGTCGCTGCTCATCGCGCACCGTCTGGACGGCTTCCAGCCGCTACCGGATGGTCACGGGATGGCTATCTACCGATCGCAGTCGTAGCGATTTTCTGCGGGGTGTATCAGACATGGTATCAGCAGTCACACAACAGGAGATCGAACAGACGCTCGGGCTGGTTCCGAGCTGGATGGAACACATCGCAGAGCCGGCCGGCGACCACAGCTGGGGAATCTTTCGCGACCTCGTACTCGGGGAAACGGAACTCGCGCCGCGAGAGAAGGCGCTCATCGGCCTCGGGGTCGCGTCGGCGATCAAGTGTCCGTACTGTACGCACTTCCACACGGAAGAGGCGCGTCTGGCGGAGGTAACCGACGACGAGATCGAAGAGGCGGTCAACGTCGCCTGCTCGACACAGTACTTCTCGACGCTGCTTCACGGCAACGAGGTCGACATGGACGAGTTCGTCGCGGAGACGGCACAAATCGTCGAACACATCGGGGATCAGGAGGCGGCACCCGCTGACGACTGAGCAGGGTTTCGGGGTATTACCGATCGGGAGCCTGCGATGACGTCTCAGTCGTCGCGTCGCTTCCGCCGTCTGCGTACGGACGCTCGATCTCCGAATCACCGTTGAGCAGATTGCTGGTCCCGCGCGTAAGCAGATCGAAGGTCACAACGAGCGGGTAAAGAACTCGCTGAATTGCCGAGAGTGGGCGGGAAACCCGCAGACTCCACGGTTTGGCGTGACCGAGACCGTAGGACTTGGGAATGATTTCCCCGACGGTCAACACGAGCGAGCTGGCGACGAGCGTCGCCGCCACGGCAGCCTCCGTCGGCGGGAGGTAGGCGACGAAGAGCACGGTCGTGATACTCGAAATCGAGATATTGACGATATTGTTGCCGACGAGAATGGTCACGAGCAGTCGGTGGCTGTTCCCGGTCAGCACAGCGAGCGTCCTCGCTCGCTCGTCGCCGGTCGCCGCCTGGGACGCGACCCACTCCGCCGGCAGTGAAAAGAGTGCGATTTCGCTACTCGAGAAGAACGCGCTGAACCCCAGCAGGACACAGACTGCGCCGATCGCGACCGGAAGTACTCCGAAGTCGATCATCTGCGGACGTTGGCGCAGGCGTTACAAAAAGGCACTCACCGATCCCGACGGTGATCTCGAGTCAAACCACCCTGCTTCGCCCGGAGAACTATACTCCCGGTGCCGAATGGTGTACCATGTCACTCGATCGACCGGATCTGTCCGGACAGACGGCGTTCATCACTGGCACGACGCGGGGAATCGGCAAAGCGATCGCCCTCGCACTCGCTGAACGGGGGTGTAACGTCGTCTCGACCGGCAAGACCAGCGAGGAAGACGACGACTTCGAGGAGAACGATCTCGAGGGATCGATCGAACAGACGGCTCGCGAGGCCCGCGAGCGCGGTGTGGACGCGCTCCCGATCCAGTTGAACGTCCGCGACGAGGCGAACGTCGAGGCCGCGGCCGAGCGCGCGATCGACGAGTTCGGCGACGTCAACATCGTGATCAACAACGCGAGCGCGATCCAGCTCGCGACCGTCGCGGACCTCCCGCCGAACCGCTTCGATCTGCTAACCGACGTCAACGTCCGCGGAACGTACCTCACGTCGCGGGCGTTCGCAGACCACCTCGCCGAGGTCGAGAACGCCTGGTTGCTCACGAACGCGCCGCCGGTGACCGTCGATCGCGCACCGGGCGAAGCGCCCTACGCGTGGTCGAAACTCGGGATGACGTTCCTGACGCTCTCGCTGGCGTCCGAACTTGGCGGACACGATGTCGGCTGCAATGCCTTCTGGCCCGTGACGGCGATCGATACCCGCGCGACGCGCTATTTCGGACTCGGCACCGAAGACGACTGGCGGACGCCCGCAATCGTCGCGGATACGGTGCTCGAAATCCTCAGCCGCGATCCGGCCGAGTTCACCGGTAACGCCGTCTACGACGAGGAGCTGCTTCGAGAGGCCGGCGTCGAGGATTTCTCGCAGTACAACCTGACCGAGGGCGATCCCGCTCCGATGTCCGCCCAGATGTTCGACCGCGAGTATCGCAGGCCGGAGTGACGGCGACGTAGATTGTGCCCTCCTCCGGGCGACCGTGACATTCTCCGGGCACGTAGCGCCGCCGATACCTCTATTCGCGAGGGCGTGGACGCGGTACGTGATCACGATGTACGATCGAATCCTCGTCCCGACCGACGGCAGTGAACCGGCGACGGCCGCGATCGACGAAGCGGTCGACCTGGCGGCCCAGAACGACGCGGAACTCCACGCGCTGTACGTCGTCGAACCGATCCCGCTGGGCGGGTTCTCCGCGGGCGGCGAACCGGCCTCGGCCGAGTGGGGTAGCGTCGTCGAGAAACAGCGAACGGAAGGGGAGAACGCGACTGCCGCGATTGCCGATCGCGCGAGCCGGCACTCCGTCGACGTCGTCGAGGCGATCGAACACGGCAACCCGGCCCTCGAGATTCTCGACTACGTCGACGACCACGACATCGACGCGGTCGTGATGGGGACCCACGGCCGATCCGGTGCCGATCGGATCGTCCTCGGAAGCGTCACCGAAAAGGTGATCCGCAAGAGCGATGTCCCCGTTCTCACCGTCAGGATGGGGTGAGCGGGTCGCGAGTGACGAATCGAAGGAGACGGCTCACGTCAGGAGGTCAGGGCTCGACGACCGGTGCCTGCACCGGCAGGGGCGCGCCGACGGCAGCCGTGGTCCCGTCCGTGGAACCGCCCTCGGAATCGGGATCCCCGGTCTCCTCTATCACGTAGCGTTGGCCCAGCATCGGATCGAGCAGGCTGTCGACCTCGCCGCGATCGTCCGTCAACAGCGGTGCGTCGTCCGTCTCGGGTGGCTCCATCTTGTTATCGATCGGTTCCCGAAGGTCGATCGCAACGTCGCGGGCCTCGTTTCGGTCCTCGAAGTCGGCCTGTGAGAGCCCGGTTTCTTGCTTCGTCGCCACGAGCTGGATGTTCTGGATGGCGTTCGAATCGGAGGTCCGGAAGCTGTAGACGTCGGGGAAGACCTCATTCATCGTCTTGTACTGGGCGCGGTAGAACTCGCTGGCCGCGCCCTCGGGCGAGGAGATCACGTTCGCGTGGAGAACGCCGTCCTCGCTCAGCCGATCGGAGAGCAACTCCATGAATTCGACGGTCGTCAGGTGAAACGGCACCTGATCCTTTTTGAACGCGTCGAGGACGATCAGGTCGTACGTCTCGTCGCTTTGCTGCAGGAACTGGCGACCGTCCCCGGTGTGGACGGTCACTTCGTCACGATCGAGACCGAAGTACGTCTCTGCCGCTGCGGTCACCTCCGGGTCGATCTCGACGACGTCGACGGTCGCGTCGTACTCCTCGGCAAAGTCCTGCGGGCCGGTGTAGCCCCCGCCGCCGATGAACAACACTCGATCGATCTCGTCGGGGTCGTCGGTCGCAAGCATCGGGAGGTGGAAGTACTCGGTATACCGGAAGACGTGGCGATCGGGGTCCTCGAGATCGATCGCGCTGTGGCGGGCCCCGTCGAGGTACATGATGCGCACGTCGCCGTCGTCGACGATTTCGAGTTGCTGGTAAGCCGTCTGGCTCTCGTGGACGACCTCACCGCGGTAATCGTAGGTGACGGGACCGCTGCCGGCCGCGACGACGAGCAACAGCGCGATGAAAACGCTCGCAACGGTCGGGTTTCGGGGCAGCGAGGGGAGCGTAAGCGCGAGGGCCGTCGCGACGAGCGTGAGACCGAACAGCACGCCGATCTGTGGGATCGTCAGCGCCGGAATGAGGACGAACGTGGTCGCGGCCGAGCCGAGAATGCTCCCGATCGTGCCGAGGGCATAGACGTGGCCCGACGCCTCACCGGTTCCCTCTTTGACGGAGAGTTCGGCGGCGTACGGGCTGATAAACCCGAGTAAGTACGTCGGCGGGCCAAAGAGGAGGATGACGGCCGGCAGCGAGGCGTACCGCGGGGGCAACGCCAGCGTCGACGTGTAGACGAGCAGCAGATCGCTCGCGAAGACCACGATCGCGACGTACACCGCCGTCGCCAGCATGATCCAGGACATTTCGCGATTCGTCGCCAGCGCCGATCGATTGCCGCCCTGCCAGTAGCCGAGGCTCAACGCCGCGAGAAACACCGTCAGAATGCCGCCGACGGTGTAAATGTGGCTGCCGAACTGCGGCGCGACGGTTCGGACGGCGAGAATCTCGAGACCCATGCTGGTGACCCCCGAGACGAAGACCGCGAGTTCGGGCTTGGTCGGGCGATACGAGCGGAGGGACCGCAAAGCCATTGGGTGATCAAAGTGGCCGCGGCCGGGAGTACTTTCCGCTCGCGATCCGCGACGCGGTTATATTCGCTCGCTATCCGACCGACACCGACTTCTTTCACGATCGTCGTCGCATCATCTCACGGTGACCGAAGCGCAATGGACGACCCGAACGACGCCGTTCGCTGCTGGCTGGTCGAACGGACGTACTCCGACGACGAACAGAACGTTATCATCCTCACGTACGCGACGACGGAGGGAGATCGATACTTGCGCAAAGAGCGCGCACTGACGTCGTTCACCGACGTTCGTGAGACGACGGCTGCCGTCGACGCTGATCCGGGCAATCTCGGGACGGTAACTGATTCCGAGCGCAAACGGCGGTACGCCACCGAAGCGACGCGGATGGCTCGCCTGCACGAACCCGACGATACGATCTGACCGCGTGACCGCGTTTCGGGAATCAGCTCGACTCAGATCGACGCCGTTGCGAGCACGAACAACGCCGTGACGATCGCCCCGAGCGTCGGACCGGGAAGCTGGAAAACGCCGACCGCCGAGGCGGCGAGGAGGCCGAGACACGCGGCGATCGTTGCAGCGTAGTACGGGCGAGAGGGGCGCACAGTTCCGAAGATCTCCTCAGCGCGCGTCGACTCGGATGGTGATGGTGACGCGGCCTCGAGATGGAGGCGAAACAGTTCGAGGCGATCGGTCGGACGGACGATGCCACGAGATTTGTTGTACTCGATAATCCCGGCCTCGTCGAGTTTCGGAAGGTGTGACTGGTACAGCGGGATGTAGACGCGCTGGCGCTGTGTGGAGGTCAGGTTTTCGACCGTCGTCTCGTGTTCTTTCGCGGAGACGTGCTCGGCGACGTCTCCCATCTTGACCGCGCCGTCGACCTCCAGCATGTACCGAATGGTCTCCCGACGCCGGAACGTCTGGAGGATGTGAAACACGTCGTCGGGTGACAGCGGCGGTCGATCCGCCGCCGTTCCGTTAGAGGGGGTGTCCGAAGCGGCGGATGGGCGGGATACGGCACTCATGCTACTCGCTCGGGTAGGGGAACCAGACATACCTAAACTTTATTGTCTGCAGTTCTTCTGAGAATCTTATGGGAATATCTATTGGATTCGGTTAGAAATCCAGTCAAAGCAAGTGTCTGACCGGTTCTCAATCGAACGTATCGACAATTCTGAATTGGGCAAACCGAACCTGGTGATTCCGAGAATCGCGGACGTGTCGGACGGAGAGACGGTGGTCACGGCGAGGAGCGATCGCGCAGAGCGTCAGTTCGTCGTAATAATCTCGATCACGTCCCGGTTTTCGACCTCGTAATCCTTGCCGAGTTGGCGGTTCGATCGGCAGTCGATCGCGTGCAAGAAGCCGTCGCCGATGTCCGAGTGGAGGCTGTAGGCGAAGTCCTCGGCGGTCGAACCCGGCGGGATTAGGTAACAGTCGGGAAGCACCTCGCCGCGTTCGTTTCCGAGGCCGTTCGCACCGCCGGGGAAGACGGGCGTGACGCCCAGCACGTCGAACAGGGCGGTTTCGAGGGCCGCCTGAACACCCGTCGCACCGTAGGCGTCGAGAAAGTCCCGGATCTGTTCGAGGCCTTGCTCCTGGTCGCCGGAGATGTCGCCCGTAATGTCGAAGTCGTCGTCGCCCGGTCGGTAGTCGACGACGCCCGCCTTGTCGGCCGACTTGAGCGCCTTTTCGGCGTGGGCGCTACAGGGCACGATCGTCAGGTGGTCGTAGTCGGGGTCGGCCGTGATCTCCTCGTAGTTCGCCTGGGCATCGGGCGTGTCCATCTTGTTCGCCGCGATGACCATCGGTTTGGTCTCCTTGCGGATCTCGCGGGCGAGGGCGAGTTTGTCCTTACCGTCCCACTCTTCGGGTTCGAAGCCGACGTCGACGCGCCGGATGAGGCGCTTGATTTCGTCCACGTTGGTCTTGAACGCGCTCATCTGCTCGGCGAGTTCCTCCTCGATCGCGTCGTCCTCCGTGGTGTAGCCCGTCTCGTAGCGCTCGATTCCCTTCTTCAAAATGCCCAGATACCACTGGTCGAGTTCCTCCTCGAGAAAGTCGATGTCCTCGCGCGGGTCGTGACCCTCAGTGGGTTCGCCTTCGGCGTCCGTCTCGCCGGCAAAGTCGACGACGTGGACGAGCACGTCGGTTTCGTTCAGATCGGAGAGAAACTGGTTGCCGAGGCCGGCACCCTCGTGTGCGCCGGGGATCAGTCCGGCCACGTCGACGAGTTTCGTCGGGACGAACCGGGTGCCGTGGTCGCAGTAGCCGACGCTCGGCGTACACTCCTCGTCGAACTCGGGGGCCGCACACTCGACGCGCGCGTAGGCTTCGCCCACGCTCGGATCGATCGTCGTAAAGGGATAGGCTCCCTCGGGCACGTCGTTCATCGTCGCCGCGTTGAAAAAGGAGGACTTGCCGACGGAGGGTTTGCCGACGAGTCCGATTCGGTAACTCATTGGTTCGTCTGGGCGGCCATCGCGTAAACTGGTTTCCCTCTCCGGCCGTATTGAGACGTGTCTGCGTATCACACGGCCGTTTCGACGTTCAGGGGGTACCCTCGAACTGTGGAACGCGGTCCAGTAAAGAACGCAGCAGAAAGGAGTAGTACTTCACCGAGGGGAGTTGCTAGACGACTTGTAGATGTTCGCTCCGGAGTTCGTCCTCCGTGTACTCTTGCCCGTGAATCTCTTTCATGTGCTTTTGTGCCAGTTCGACCGCCTCTTCTTCGTTTTCAGATTGGATAATGAATCGACACGTATCCGATACCGATTCACAATCGAGCTTGTGTGCTTGTGCCATTGGTCTCTCCCCCGTTCCGCGGCTTTAATAGGTGTCTGGTATCATGATCTATGCTACCAAACACCATGATACGTACTCCGATACGGCACTTAGTAATTTTTGGCGAAAACAATTCACAATTCATGCGGAGAATCCGGCGATCCGCCGTATCGTGGGATAGCCGAAAGGGGCGATCGTGTTCGAACCGCCTGTGGCCAGGTCGATCGACCTCATCCCTGCGTCGGCGCGTCCACGGCCGTTTCGATATCGAGGTCGCTCGCAACGTCCTCGAGCAAGCTGCCTTTGACCTCAGCGACCCGCCAGCCGATTTCGGCACAAAGGGGCGGCTCGAACTCTTCGCGGATCGTCTCGAGGTGAGCCTGTTCGGTTGCGACGCGATCGCGAAGGTAGCGCGCGCCGCGGCCGTTCTCGTCGGCGTCGGGCGAGGGTGTGAGTTTGTTCGCGACGAGGCCGCGAACCGCGAGGTCTTTGGATCGAAGGTCGTCGATCGATCGCGCCGTCTCGTTCACCGAGAGTTCATCGGGGTTCAGGACGAGGAAGAAGGCAGCGTCGTCCCGCAGGGTCTTGCCGGCAAACTCGAAAAAGTCCTTGCGTCCCTGTAGTCGTGCGAGGACCGGGTCGCCGTCCATGACGCGCCGGGGTTCGTTGTTCCCGATCGCGGCCTTCTCGAAGAGGTCGATGCTCGTCCGGCGTTTGTACATGAGTCGATCGATCCACTCCTCTAGCAGGTCCGGCAGCCCGAGCAGCCGGAGCGTGCTTCCCGAGGGGGCGGTGTCGAAGACGATCCGATCGTAGGGGTCCGGATCGCGCATGACGTCTACGAACCGATCGAACAGCGCGGATTCGTACGCGCCGGGGGTGCCGTGGGCCATCTCGAGTTGGCGGTTAATCTCGTTGACCATCGATGCCGACACCTGCTCGGAGAGGTCCTGACGAATCTCGTCCAGATGTCGCGTGACCTCGTCTTCGGGATCGAGTTGCAAGGCGTCGAGTCCGTCGATTCCGTCGACGGGGGTGGGCGAGTCGTCGAAGGGCTGGTCGAACACGTCGGTGACGGAGTGAGCCGGATCGGTCGAAACGACGAGCGTCCGGTGCCCGTCACGGGCACAGCGAAGCCCGTAGGCACACGAGACGGTCGTTTTACCGACCCCGCCCTTGCCGCCGAAGAAGACGAACGGCTCCATGTTACTCGTCCTCCATGTCAGAAGTGATACTGCTGGCCCTTTCGTTCGAGGAGCGTGCCACGATCCCACAGCCGTCGTTCCCAGGCCTCGAACTCCGTCTCGAGGTAGGGCAACAGTTCGGCGGTGTAGTACGAAACCGGGGACGGAATGCCGAAGGCGTCGGGAAAACAGGCGAGCAAGAACGCGTCCTCGGCGTCTTCGGCTTCCTTTTCGATCTTCTCGTAGGCCGGATGGGAAATCAGTCCGTGGTAGAACCCCCGGAGCCACTCCTCCAGTGTCTCCCGGAATCGCTCGATCCGATCGGCCAGATCCATGCTATTCCATTCGGTTCGCCCCGGTAAAGTCTGTCGCGGCCACAGTCGCTTATCTGCTGGGTCCGAGTGCGGAGACCTGTCGCGGGCGATTGCGGCCACCTGTTGTGGCCAGCGCCGGCTACGCGATTCGATCGAGGCGCGCCTTCAAGTTTCCCGACTCCAACTATCGGGATATGCGTACGGATACCGAGGATCACGTTCCGGTGACGATCCTTTCGGGCAGTCTGGGGGCCGGCAAGACGACGCTGCTCAATCACCTGCTGTCGACCGCCGGCGATCGGACGCTGGCCGTCCTGGTCAACGACATGGGCGCGGTGAACGTCGACGCGGAACTCGTTGCCGACGGCTCCGAACTTGAACTCGACGACGGCGTGGCCGAACTCTCGAACGGCTGTATCTGCTGTGAGCTTCAGGACGACCTCGAGACGGCCGTCGTTCGCCTCTCTCGCGATCGCTCGTTCGATCACCTCGTCGTCGAGTCCTCGGGTATCTCCGAACCCGCACCCGTCGCGCGGCTATTTACCACCGAATCCCGCGTCGCCGCACGGTACACGGTCGATACGCTCGTCACGGTCGTCGATACCCCCGCGTTTCTCGACGCGTTCGGCGGCGAAGACGTCCCCGAACGCCGCGGTGAGGAAGACGATCGGCCCCTCTCGGACCTCCTCGTCGAACAGATCGAGGTCTCGAACGTCGTCCTCCTGAACAAGGCCGACCTGTGCAGCGAGGCTAAACTCAGGGAGGCCGAGGCGCTCGTCCGCGCGCTCCAGCCTGACGCCGAGACGATCCGCACGGAGTTCTCCGCGGTCGACCCCGATCGGCTGCTCGGCGCAAACCGGTTCGATCCCGATCGCATCTCGGATCTCGCAGGGTGGAAACGCGCACTGGAGACGACTGACGACCACAGTCACGGCGACGATGGCCACGGCGACAGTGACGGTCGAGACCACAGCCACGACCATCGCCACCCCAACGAGGTCTACGGCGTCTCGTCGTTCGTAACCCGGTATCGACGTCCGTTCCACCCCGATCGATTCGCGTCGTTCCTCCGTGACCTTCCCTCGGAAATCGTCCGCGCGAAGGGGACTGCCTGGGTCGCGGACAACGAAATGCGAGTCGCGATCGCACAGGCCGGGCCGTCGGTCAGGGCGACGGCGCAGGGGCCGTGGATCGCCAGTCTTCCGGACATCGAACGGGACATGTATCGATCGAACCGGCCGAACCTGGAGTGGGACGACGAGCACGGGGATCGACGCACCGAACTCGTGTTCATCGGAACCGAGTACGACGAGTCGGCGCTCCGGACGGCGCTCTCGGAGGCGCTCGTCACCGACGGGGAGTGGGGCACGAGTTTCGAAGGCCCGTTTCCCGTCGAACAGGGGGCGGAAACAGTGCTCCGTGTGCCCTGACAGCGTGGCGTTTCGAGCGACTCGGCAGCGTGGTTTGCCGCGCTAACAGGCGCAGTCCCGACCGGTCGATCGCTCGAAGCGCATCTCCGCGCCACAGTCCGGACAGTCGGGTACGTCCGTCTCGCGTTCCTCGAGATCGACGTCTCTGATTCGGATCGCACACTCGTCACACCAGTATGCGCCCACGGAGCCGTCGGTCGGACGATCGGTTGGCCCGGCGGCGTCGAGAACCGTTTTGATCGAGTCGAACACGCCCATGCGTGTCCGTCTCCCTCCAGCAGTACCAATCCGTGGGGAATGTGTCCTCGTCACACACGACCGCTTCAGTGCCGGGAGTCTTCCCCGCCGAGACACGAAAAGCAGGATCGCGGGCACGACGATAGGCACACGCCGGTGACGGCAAACGCACACTATCTCAGAAATGGAATCGCGAGCGCGACGACGATCGCGACGAGAACGAACATGAGGTAGAACAGTCGCTCCCCCCGGAGGGCGGCCGGAACGGGGGCTCCGATCGGCCGCGCGGTCCACACCTGCCAGTAGTACGCGAGGAGCGTGAGGGCGACGAACGCCCCGAACGAGGCGGTGATCGAAGCCGCGAGCGGTGCGCCGAGTGCCTGTCCGTACAGCGGCCCGAACGACAACAGGATCATGAACGCGAGCCCGACGACGACGAAAAACGGGACGGGATCGATGGGCCGTCCGTGACTGTTCCGAAGCCTCATACCGTGGGTTCGCTTTCGAGCGCCAAAGAGCTAAGTGTCGAACGGACAGTTCTCAGCTATGAGCGATCGAGAGCCGGATTCCGGGGGGTTCAACGAGGGTGTTGCCTCCTCGGAGGGCGACCCTCGCGTCCTGTTGGCGATGAACGCGATCCTGTCGACGCTGTTTGCGTGGACGGTCGTCTGGGGGCTTTCGTTTCTCGATATTGTCGAATTCGGACTCCTCAACGTCGCGACGGCCGCGATCGTGCTGTTTGCGATCACCTACGCGGTAACGATGGCCTGAGCGCGATCGCCGCGGCACTCACGACGTTCTCCATTACCACGGTCGCCATCAGGTCGCGATCTCAACGCTGGTAAATGAACCGACTGACAGCGGCGTCGATCCGAGTGGTCACTCGGCCCGCCCAGGCGGCCGGTGACACCCGCCGAAGGGTTGCCTCGTCGATCTCGATCGCCTCGTCGCCAAACGGGTCTCGATCAGCGGTCTCACTCTCGTCGTCCGACCCGACGGCGTCGACGACGGTCGACATCGCACACCGCCCGCAGGATTCGGTTTTCTTCCCGCCCATGGCTGTTTCTTGCATGATCTTTCATTTCCAGCGGCTAAAGCGTACCGCACACTCTCCGACGAGAGCGTCTCGAGTGGCACGACACCCACCGACGCCTATTTGCCGTCGTGACCGGTATGCCGTGGTATGGGATACCGAGCCGTCGATCCGGAGGCGATCGACCCCGCTCCCAACCGGCCGTGTGAGTGTCGGAAGCTGTCGGAATCGGCGGGTCTCGATCAGATGGCAATCAACCGGTTTCGCGCCGAACCGGGCGAGGAACTGCCGCTTGCCTACCACTATCACGAGACCCAGGAGGAGGCGTTTTACGTTCTTTCAGGAACGCTCGCCGTCGAGACGCCGGAGGAGACGTACGAGGTGCCAACTGACTGCCTGTTCGTCGTCGATCCGGACAGCCCACAGCGTGCGTACAACCCGACCACTGCAGACGAGGCGGTTCGGGTGCTCGCGATCGGTGCGCCGCCGGCTGCCGACGACGCACACGTCTACGATCCCGAAAACGCATGAGCGAGGACGCTCTCGATCGATCGACCGACGAGGGACCCGGACGAGTGAGTGACGAATCGTCCTCACCCACGCATACGGAAGGTCAGGGCGGCGAAACGCGTCCCAAAGCTGACGAACTGCCCGCGGAGATTCGCGACGCCGTTCCCGAGTGGGACGACGAGTACATCGATCGGATCGCCCACCGGCTGGTTTACAGCTACGATCTCGAAAAGGACTATCGCCTCGGCGGGCAGCGCTGGGAGCTGTACGGCGAGATGCGCGTCGTCACCCAGAAGCAGTTCGTTCACCCCGCGTTGAGCTACGCCGACCACGAGTCCGCGGAATATCTGTTCGTCCGCCGCGAACCTCGCCCGACGGTGGGGGATCTCGATCGACTCGTCGAACTCGGCCACGAGGCCGCTGACGATCGGATCGACGCCGACGAGGAACACTACGGAACCGACGTGAGCTTCGTGCTCGTCGCCGAGGAGCTGTCCGACGAGGTCCGCGAGTACATCTCGGGATTTCGCGAGCGAACGCTGTTGAAGTTCGGTTACTACGGCCACTACGACGTCAACCTCGTCGTCGTCGTTCCCGAGACCGAAGACCACGTTGCAAGCGAGGTTGCGGACGTGGTCGAGGCCGTGACGCTGTGGCAGGACGTCAGTGAGCCAGATGAGGGCGTTCTCTCGCGGTTTGCGAAGCGATTCTGGCAGTAACGGCGGTTTCAAAAATCCGCGAAGGCGAATCGCGTTGGCGCTGCAGTCGGATCAGTCGTCGCCCGGCGCGGCGGGCGTCTCCGGTCCGCCCCGGACGTCCCGGATGTTCCTGTACCCGAGCCTGACGAGTGCGAGCGCAAGCGTTATCAGGACGAGTCCGAGGATCATCTGGACGCTCGAGGAGACGATCGCTTCGGTGGTCCCGGCCCCACCCTGAAGCAGGTTCTGGTAGAGATTCTCGTAGAACACGAGCACCGAGAGCCCCATAACGGTGATCGTCACCATCACTGCCATCGGGACACCGGTCGAGACGAGCTGTTTGCTGTCGTCCCAGTTGGCGAGCCAGACGGTCGCGGTCAGCAGTGCAAGCGCCGCGAGCAGCTGGTTTGCGCCGCCAAAGAGCTGCCAGAGGACGACCCACTGGCCGGAGATGACGAGCAGGTAGGCTGGAACGATCTGGATGATCGGATTCGTGTAGCGGCCGCGGACGAGCGAGGCGGGGTCGCTGGTCAGCCCCGTGCTAGTCATGCCGGCGGGCGTACCGACGATCTCTTCCATCATGTACCGACCCAGCCGGACCGCGGTGTCAGTCGAGGTCAACAGGAAGCTGACGAGCACGAGCGCCATGAACACGGCACCGACCGTTTCGGGAACGCCGAGGCTGGTGAAGATGATTCCACCGCCGGAGGCGAAGTTCGGCAGGGCAGCGCCGATCCCACCGGCCGGGTCGGCAAAGCCCCACACCGCAAGCGTCGAGAGGGCCACCGCGGCGAGCAGTCCCTCACCGAGCATTCCGCCGTAGCCGATCAGTCGGGCGTCGGTCTCCTTGTCGAGTTGTTTGGCCGTCGTCCCAGAGGAAACCAGCGAGTGGAATCCGCTGATCGTCCCGCAGGCGATCGTAATGAACAGCAGCGGGAACAGCGGCGCGAGGCCGGCGGCTTCGACGCCCCAGAACCCCTCGAAGGCACCGATCGTGTCGTCGATGACCAGCGGCTGGGACGACGTTCCGAGGAACGTTCCCACGATGATCGCGACGATCGCCCCGCCGACGCCGGTGTACAGCAGGAACGAGGACAGGTAGTCACGCGGCTGCAACAGGACCCAGACCGGCAGTGCGCTCGCGATCGCACCGTAGACCATCACGATCGGGATCCAGGCTGCCGTGTTGCCGCCACCGATGCCCGCCATTTCGGCCGCACCGGGAACCCAGTCTCCGGGGCCACTGAACAGCACGATCGTTCCGGCCGGGTAGTCGCCGGCGAACAGTGCGAGTGGGTACTGGATCCCGACCCAGACGGCGGCGAACACGCCCGCGACGAACAGGATCGTCCCGGGAATGAACGGCCCGTTGAACTGGTACAGGTACACCCCGAACGCCAGTGCCAGGACGATGTAGATGAACGAAGCGGTCACCACCTGCGGGAATGCGTTGAAAACGATCGCGACTACGAGCGCGAAGACGGCCACGACAAGCATGATCGTCAGGAACGCGAACCACAGCAGCATGTTCTTCCCGCTCTCGCCGACGTATTCGCCGATCATGTAGCCGATCGACTTCCCCTCGTGTCGCAGGCTGCCCGACAGCGAGACGAAGTCGTGAACTGCACCCATCAGCGGGTTCCCGATCGCGATCCACAACAGTGCCGGCACCCACCCCCAGATCGCCCCGGCCGTGATCGGGCCGACGATCGGTGCCCCGCCCGCGATACTCGAGTAGTGGTGGCCCAGTAACACCGGCTTCTTCGAGGGGACGTACTCCTGGCCGTCCTCGTACTTATGAGCGGGTGTCTCTCGGTCCTCGTCGAGTTCGACGAATTGCGTGAGATACTTCGAGTATCCCACGTACCCCACGGTGAACGTTACCAGCACCGCCGCCACGATCCATATTATCTGTGTCATGCTACCTTGACCCACGATACCGTCTACGCCTATATTAATAATTGTTCATTTAATAGCCAAAATCTCAAATATTGTTCTATTTTTATAGAAATATACTAGAATAGATTATATTATTGGAGAAAACACTGTCTCAGGATTCAATAGATACTCTCCAGAATCAAGTGATACTCGCGCTCGATCGAAACCACCTGCCGTGACGGCTGTGCGAGAGACGGCGTCGTATTCGCATCTGGGGACGGGTAGCGTCCGTGTCTCGACAACAGTCCCCGGTTCGCGGAGGGACTACCCGAGAAGCGCGCTCCATCCCCACCCGGCCAGGGCGATCACGACGAGCGCGAAGACGGCGATCGCGCCCCACTGCTGGACGCCGGTGTCTGCGATCGGCGCGAAGACGTCCACGAGACCGGTCGCTTGCATCATAACGACCGCGAGCAACAACAGCGCCAGAATCGAGACGACCGCGATCGCGACCCCGTTGCGAATCATCCACTTGCCTTCCGCCTCGGCGTCCGCCGCGTCGGTCGTCGGCGTTTCCGTCGGCTCCCGATCGGGTTCGGACATACACCGACGTAGCCGCGAGGCAGGTGAAACAGTTCTACCTGCACGTTCCGGCCGCGGTCACGGACTCCTCGACGGACCGGGCGATCGTCAGTCGAGAACGTCGGCGAGTGCGTCCATCGTCCGCTCGACGCGATCGATCCGGGCGTTGTGTCCCATGTGGCCGACCCGGAGGATGTCGTCTTCGAGGTCCCCCAGGCCGGTTGCGAGGACGATATCGTGGTCCTCGCGCAGTGTCGTCTGTAGCTCACCCGCCCGCCCGTCGACGGCGAGTGCCGTCACGGTCGGCGACGAGTCCGCGGTCTCGGCGGGGTACAGCTCCAGCCCGAGGTCGGCCGCACGCTCGCGACACCGCGTTGCCGCTGCCTCGTGTCGCCCGAAAACGGTTTCGAGTCCTTCCTCCAGGAGCAGATCGATCGCCGCGTCGAGTCCGTACAGGTTCGCCGTGAGATGGGTGTAGGGAAACCACTCGTCGTCGATCGCGGTCTTCCAGGGCTCGAGATCGGCGTAATACGTCCGGTTGTCGACCGACTCGATGCGCTTCCAGGCGCGATCGCTGATCGCACAGGTCGCAAGGCCCGGCGGCGCGCTGTAACACTTCTGGCTGGCACCGAGACAGACGTCGATTTTCTCGGTCGGAACGGGCGTCCCGCCGAGCGAGGAGACCGCGTCGACGACCGTCACCACGCCGCGCTCGTCGAGTACGTCGAGAATCGGCTCGAGATCGTTCAGCGTCCCCGTCGGCGTCTCGCAGTGGACCATCGTCGCGACCGCGAACTCCTCCCCGGCGTCATCAGCGTCGTCGAGACACGCCTCGACTGCTGCCGGGTCGAGCGTTTCGTCCCAGGGGACATCACAGACGACGGCCTCGCCGCCGTAGTCGTCGACGAACTCCGCGAACCCCTCGCCGTACAGCCCGTTCGAGAGACAGCACACGCGATCGCCGTCCTCGACGAGCGAGGCGACGGCGGCCTCGAGTCCGAGGATTCCCTCGCCGCCCAGAACGACGACGTCGCGGGACTCGTTTCGATCGTCGTCGCCCCGGTCGGATCCGGCCGGACCGCCGGCCGGCCGTTCCTGCGATCCCGCGACGTGAACCGTCTCGAGTTTGTCCGCGAGTTCGCGGTAGAAATCGACGAATTCGGGCTCGACGTCCGGATTCGGCATCGGTTCGGCCATCCGCTGGCGGACCGCAGCGGGCACGTCGGTCGGGCCGGGAGTCATTCGCAACGGCTCCGTGGATGAGTCGGTCATGGGCTAGAAAAGCAGCCGGTCGATAAAACCGCTCCCGTCGCGCCGTCGGCGGAGCGTCCCGCGAACGATCGGTGTCGCGGGAAAGATCCCGACCGAGAGCCGTTCGATCTCCTCGACGGCGAAGGCGTCGTGACAGGCGAATCGATCGACGGTGTCGCGATTCAGCTGACAGCCGCCGGCCGCGCGCTCCCAGAGCGGATTCAGGAGGTTCTGGCCGGTCCCGCGCCAGCCGTCGGCGCGGACGTGTTCGAGAAAGCGGAACTCGCCGCCGGGCTTCAGCACCCGCGCGACCTCCGCCAGCGCGGCGTCGGGATCCGCGATCGTACAGAAGACGAGCCCGGCGATGACGACGTCGAAGGCATTATCCGGGTACGGAAGCGACTCCGCGCGAGCGCCACGAAGGTCGACGGTACAGCCCACCTCGCGTGCCTTCGCTGCTGCCTGACGGCGCATGTGTGGATCGGGTTCGATCGCGTGAAACTCGACCTCGCCGGATGCGTCCGCGACGTGGGGGAACGTCGCGCCGGTTCCGGCTCCGACGTCCAGTACGCGCCCGGAGAGGTCGGCAATCAGGTACTGCCTGTGCGGCGCGAACAACGTTCGCTCCGGGACGACCCAGTCGTAGACTCCGGCGACAAGCGGGTGTGAAATCTCCCCACCTGACGCACGACAGGCCGTTCGGTCCCGATCGTGTGCTGACATTCGTGGCTCGATCGACGAGGACCAGCGGGAAACCGGTTGCGTCACGCGCAGGAATCGATCGGTCGCGAGCGCGTGGCGGACGCTATCGAATCGCATCTGGGATTCGATCGATCACGTCAGTCGCGAGGACGCCGGGACCGTACTCGGCCGTCGCCAGTTCGCCGGCCTTGCCGAGAACCCACGCGCCGAGTTCCGCTGCATCCGCCCGGTCCATCCCCTGCCCGAGTAGCGACCCGACGATGCCGGCGAGCGTGTCACCCGTTCCGGCGACGGTGAGCGCCGACGTTCCCGTCTCGTTTCGGAGCCGCTCTGCCCCGCTGACGATCTCGTCGGTATCTCCCGTCAGCGTGACGACCGCACCCGTCTGGTCGGAGAACGCGTCGAGCGAGCCGTACGACTCCCGAATCGGATCGACTTCGGCGCTACTGGGGGTGAGGACGGCGTTCGAGAGATCGGCCTCGAGTGCGGGTTCGATCGCGAGGGCGTCCACGACGACCGGGACGTCGATACCGTCGACGGCGTCGCGGACGGCGTCCGGATCGGCGTCGACGAGGCCGGGCCCGACGACCAGCGCGTCGGCCCAGTCGCCCATCTCGTGGGTGCGTTCGACCGCGCGCCGATCGAACCGCTCGCCCGCGTAGCGATCGACCAGCAGGTTCGGATCCTGGCCCGCAACGACCTCGTAGATCGGCTCCGGAACGAACGCCCGGACGTGGTCGGACCCGGTTCGCAACGCCGCGCGTCCGACCAGTGCCGGCTGATTGGGGTACTGGACCGCGCCGCCGACGACACCGACGCGTCCGTTTTCGGTCCCGCTCCCCTCGGAGACGTTCGTGAGCGTCCGCTGCAGGCGCGCCATACCGCCGTTCCTGCCGCCCGGCGGGTAGCCCTTCGGCAGGCGAGTTCCGGTCGCCTTTTCGACTCCGGAGTCGCGATCAGTGGCGACCGCGAGCGCCACCCGACGCGTGCCACGTCAACCCATAGTATCTGGACCGCGTAGGAACGACCATGTTCGCCAACAGAGCCGACGCCGGCGATCGACTCGCAGCGGAACTCGACAGTCGCGGCCTCGAGACCGACGTCGTCCTCGGCATTCCACGTGGGGCCTTGCCCGTCGCACGACCCGTTGCGGACGCACTCGACGCCGATCTGGACGTCGTCGTGGCCCGGAAGATGGGCGCGCCCGGAAACCCCGAACTAGCCCTCGGCGCGGTCGCCAGCGACGGCAGCGTCTGGTACAACGGCGAACTCATCGACCAGCTCGGGGTGGACGAGGACTACCTCGAAACGGTCCGCGAGGACGAGGCCGAGAACGCGGCCCGAAAGGCCGATCGGTATCGCGACGAACCTGGGCTGCCCGACCTCGCCGGCAAGCGAGTGGTGATCGTCGACGACGGCGTCGCCACGGGGGCGACCGCGATCGCCTGCCTCCGACAGGTTCAGGAATCCGACGCCGAGTCCGTCGCGCTCGCCGTCCCGGTCGGCTCACCGCGATCGATCGCGGCCCTCGAGAGCGAAGCCGACGACGTGATCGCCCTCGAGACGCCCGCACACTTCCAGGCCGTCGGCCAGTTCTACCGAACGTTCGGACAGGTCAGCGACGAGGAAGCGATGGAATATCTGGACGGCGGCTAGCCCCACGCCGAGCGAGACCGCTGGGAACTCGGGAGCTACGCTCGACTGTGGATTCGGGGTCAGTTTCAGTCCGGAACGACCTTGTGGTCGCCCGACGGTTCGTACAGCTCCGGTGTCGCTGGGTTCGATTTCGTGTCATGGAAATATATTTATAGCTACCTTGAAACGTTATGGGTGTGAAGCAGCCCTCCAGGCGACGCTTCCTTCTCGGAAGCACTGCCACAGCCGCCGGCTTCGCCGGCATTGCAGGCGGATCGTCCGAAAAACGAATCGCGAGCATCGATGCCGATGTTCCCGACGGCGCGGGGGACGCACTCGCGGTGATCCCCGCGGAGTCTGCCGCTGAGACCACCTATCGAATGGTGATCCTCGCGGACGTCACGGACGCCGAGGACGAAACCGAGTACGGCTACGAGGTACGGGAGGTTCTGCGGTCGCTCGACGACCTCGACACCGACGACATCTCGCACGTCGGCGCGGCCCACGCCACTGACCCCCGTGGTCAGGTCGGGGTCGCGGTCGGCTCATTCGACCGGCCTGAGCCGGGTGAAGAGACCGACGAGCGAGACGGGTGGCGACTGGCGGAATCCGACGGCGAGTCGTACGCGACGGCGGACGACCGTGCGGTGGTCGGCTACGGCGAGACGCCGACGGCGCTGACGAGTGCGGCCGTCGACGTCGATGCAGGCGACGCCGAGTCGTTTCTCGACAGTCGCGAGGACGCCGTCGCGGCGTTCGAGTTGCTCACCGACCAGCCGCTGGTCTACTTCGCACCCGACGTCGAGGGAATCGGCTTTCGCGGCCTCGGTTCCGACACGCTCGACTCGTTCGCAGCGGGCTTTGCGGACGTCCCGCACACGATCGAGGGGACGGTCGAAAACCAGTACGTCCTGTCTACGGCCACAGATAGCGACCTCGACGACGAAACCGTCGAAGCGATCGTCACCGAACTGGAACCCGGAATCGTTGCCGAGATAGAGTTCGATCGCGAACCCGGTCTCGTCCACGCGACGGTGGTCGCCGAGGAGCCCCCGACGCGGGACCGCGAGGCGGCACCCGACGCGCGGATCGACGCTGAGATCGACCACGACGAAAGTACCGTCGTCTTCCGCCACCGTGGTGGGGAGTCGGTCGACGCCGACGACCTCGAACTGTGGCACGACGGGGAACTGTCCGAGGACGGTCCCCTCGACGAGTTCGAGACATTCGAGGAGGGCGACGAGTTGATCGTCGCGACCGATCCGATCGCCACGTTGACCCTCCGCTGGTTCGACGACGACGAGAACGCGTTCTACACGTACGAAACCGTCCTCGTCGGACGGGACGCCTTCGAAGTCGACTACGACTTCGACGCGGAACGCGTAGAAATCGAGTACGTCAGCGACCGGGCGGCCGATCCGACGAAGCTGGCACTTCGACACGATTCCGACGAGGGATCGAACGTGCTCGAGGGCTTCGCCGGCACTGGCGACGAACTGACCGCGGGCGAGACGGTCGCCGTCGAGAACGTCGGCGTTGGCGATCGCGTGTCTCTAGAACTCGACGTGCCGAACAACCCCCAGCGATCGCCGACGCAGTTGGTCAACTACCGGATGCGCCCGCCGCGGGTTCACCTCCACCGCCGGCCCGATCAGGGCGTCGTCGCTCGGTATCACGACGACCACGAGCGCGACCCTGCGGCGTTTCGTCTCCTGATCGACGGCAACGAGGAGGCGACGTTCGACGATCTCGTCGAGAGCCGGACGCTCGATCGTCACGCCGAGATCGAACTCGGTGACTACGATATCGGCACGGAACTGCTCGTCGAGTGGACTGCGCCGGACGAGCCGATGGCGATCGGAGAACTGGTCGTCCGACCGCGCGTGCACGCTTCCGTGGAGTACACCGGGGACGACGGAGCGGTGACGCTCGTCCACGAGGAGGGCGACGCCGTCGACGCAGACGATCTCGAACTGCGCGTCGGTGGCGAACTGACCGACACACAGCCGACCGACGAGTTCGACAACTTCGGCCCGGGCGATGAGCTGACGGCCGAAGCGGAGCCGTTCGTTGAAGTTACTCTCTCGTGGGTTCCCGAAGACATCGACCGTGAGCACACGCTCGATCGGACGGTGACAGCCGACGACACCTTCGAGATCGATTACGATCCCGACACCGCCGAGATGGAACTCACGTACGTTGGGGAGCAAGACGCCGATCCGGACCGGCTTGGCCTCGATCGGCGGGACCAGGGGTCGAGCGGCAGCGCGGGGCCGGACGCGCTGTTCGCGGAGGCACACGACACCCTCACAACGGGCGATACGACCGTCATCGAAGCCGTCGAGATCGACGAGCACATCCGCGTCGTCGTCGCGGACGACGACGGTCGGTACCGTCACCACGTCCTCAGCATCACCCCGAAACCGCGCTTTGCGTTCTCCATCGAGTCTCGGGAGGACGGCGTCGTCGCCGTCTACCGCGACCGGATCGCTCGCGATGCGGCCGAGTTCCGGATTCTCGCTGACGGCGACCGGACGGACGCACAGCCGGCCGACGACCACGATCGGCTCACAGCCGACGACGAGATCGATCTCGGCACGTTCGAGGCCGGAACCGAACTCGTCGTCGAGTGGACCGCACCCGAGGAGTCGATCGAGGTGACGGACCACGTCGTCGTTCCGGATGCGTCGTTCGAGATCGGCTACGACGAGGAGACCAAAGCACTGACCGTCACTCACGACGGCGGCGACGAACTCGCTGCGGAGAACGTTCAGTTGTTCATCGAGCCACGGAGTGCAGAGCCGATGGTGTGGGGCGACGACGGCACAGTTGTAGAGGGCGACAGCAAGACGATCGAACTCGAGAGCGATCCGGCGGCCGTCTTCGTCGTCTTCCGCGAGCGCGAGCTTCTCCAGCGGAAACGGTTCGACGACTGATCGACGAGCGATCGGCGATCGGATTCGCGACTGATCGACGATCCCAGCGAGAACAGCGAAAATCGCAGCCGTCCGCTGTGATCAGGGCCAGAGACCGCGGGCTTCGTGGGCGTCACGAATCCGCGAGAGCGCAACGGTGTAGGTGGCCTCGCGTCAGGTGACGTAGGTGGCCTCGCGCCAGGTGACGTAGAGAGTTTTCGAGGACCGTCTCGCGTGCGTCGTCGCTCGCTCGCCGCGGCTCGGCGGAGGGTGGGGAACGGTGGTGGGACGATATCGCTACTCGATCGGCATTCCCCGATTGCGCATCTCCGTCCCGCATTCGGGACAGCGGCCGGGTGCCGAGGTGCTCACGACGGTACCGCACTCGAAACACTCGTAGGTCGATTCGTTCTCGGGATCGAATTTCACGTCTTTCATGGGTACACGACGAATCGATCGGTGATCGCGGCGTTCGTCGTGGTAGTATTGTATTAGGGATATTAGGGTGAGCGTGTTCGTCAGATATCTAGCGTCATATCGAATAGGGGGTTCACTATTCAACTGCAGTCGCAGTATTTGCCGGCAATCCGATCTCCTCGAACAGTACTTCGAAGAGTTTTCGCTGCACGATCCGGGTGTGGCGGTAGAACGCGGCCGGCGAGATGCCGAGGGTTTCCGCGACGTCTTCGCCCGTCTTCGCCCGCGGCGACTCGAAGTAGCCGCCGTAGTAGGCGAGCTGGACGACCTCGAGTTGTCGATCGGTCAGCCGATCGAGCAGCGCCGAGCGGAGGTCGCGCGCGCTGGTTCGTTCGACGGTCCGTTTCGATCGAAGTTCGATCTCGGCAAACGCAGTGGAGACGACGGCCACCCCGCTCCGTTCGTCGACCGTGCTCGGAATGTCGACGACGACGCGAGTCCCGTCCGGCGACGCCTCGACGCTCCGCAACACCACGCCGTGGTCTGCGAGTCGGAGCGCGAGAAACGGCGTTGATAGCTCGAGGAGGACGGCACCACTCTCGCCGTCACTGCCGGCCTCACCGTCTTCGCGACCACTGTCGGTTCCGATCACTCGCGCCTCTTCGATAGCGAGGAGGCCGGCCGCGGCGGTGACCACGGCGTCCGGGGACGCACCTTCGACGGTCACGATGACCGACGCGCCGCCTTCGTGCTGGCGAACGCCGCCGTCGAACGAGAGACGGGCCCCGGTCTCGCGTGCGAGTCTGGTGAAGACGAAGCCGTCGTCGTCGACGTCGAACTCGAATCGGGTCCGCGAATCGGTCACCAGCGCTCGCTTGCGATCGACTGCAGCTATCGCGGCGGCGATCGTCTCGCCGAGCTCCGCGAGGACGGCCTGCGTGGTGTCGTCGAACGCGTCGGGCCGATCGGCGTACACCGTCAATACGCCGTAGGAAAACTCGTCGTAGGCGAGCGGGACGCTCGCGACCGACTGGTAGTCACGCGCGAGCGCGGCCTCGCGCCACGGCTCCTCGTGGAGGCGATCGACCACGTTCGAGACGACGGTGACCGCGCCGCGGCTGGCCGTCGCGGTCGCGGGTTCGGAACCGCCGGCGACGGTGAAATCCACGCTGTCGAGGTAATCACGTCCTCGTCCCGTCCCACTGTGGGCGCTCGATTCGAGGCGTTCGCCCGCGGCGTCGGTCGTCCCGATCCAGGCGAACGAGAAGCGATCGGCCGAGGTGAGCCGTTCGCAGACGGCGGCTTCGATCTCGGCGCGCGTCTCGGCACCGACGAGCGCCTGGTCGATTTCGCGTATGATCTCGTTCATGCGGTCGAGTCGGGTGAGTTGCCGGTTCTGTCGCTTGAGTTCTCGATCGCGTTCGCGCAGGCGTTGTTCTCGCTCGACACGGTCGAGTGCCGCTTCCGCGGTCGCCGCGAGCAGATCCGTGAGTTCCCGAGAAACGTCGTCGAAGGCGTCGACCTCGGGCGAACCTGCGAGGAAGACGCCGTGATCGCCCAGCGGAACGAAGCCGGCGCTCCGGATGTCGGTCGTGGGGTCGGACAGCGTTGGCGAGTCGTGGATGTCCGCGAAGAAGCGACGCTCGCCTTCGACGAACACCCGCCCCGAGATCGTCTCGGCGTTCGCCCGTCGACGCGAGAGGGGACCGTGTAACCGGTCCATCGCCGGCGAGGTCGACGCCGGCTGCAACACGTTCTCGTCGGTGTCGAACAGGAACGCGGCGCTGGCCTCGAGATCGAGCACGTCTGTCGCGTCGTCGACGATTCGATCCGCGATTTCGCGTTCCGTCTCGGCGTAGAGCAGGTCGCGAGTCGTCCGGTGCAGCGCCGTCAGCGCCTCCTCGCGGCGCTTTCGTTTCGTCACGTCGCGACAGCTGTAAAGGAGCGTCCCGTCCTGGATCGAAACCTCGCGGACGTTGACCAGCAGCGTGTGTTCGTTCCCCGCCCGATCGGTCGCCGTACACTCGATGTTCGTCAACACGCCCGCCTCCGCGAGTCGGTCGCGATCGAAGAGGTCGGGTCCGAGCAACTCGTCGATCGTCCCCATCTCGTGGATCTGCTCGTCCGTGTAGCCGAAGATGAAGTGGACGTTCGGACAGACGTAGGTGAACTCGCCTTCCTCGTTCGCGATGAGGACGGTGTCGGTCATGTTGTTCAGCGTCACCCGGTGGAGTTCCTCGGACTCTCGGAGGTCCGCTTCGAGCCGGGCGCGTTCGGTCACGTCGGTGGCCCGTGCCAGCAGCGAGACGACCGTTCCGGAGTCGTCGGTGACCGGCCGGATCGTCACCTCGAGGGTTCGCGGCTCGTCTCCGTTAGTCTCGTCTGCAATTCCCCCATCTGAGCCCGTCTCGTCTGCAACTCCCTCGTCTACGGTCGGTAGTTCGGCCCGCGTCAGCTCTCGGTGCGTGACCGTTCCGTTCGCCGCGCGTTCGATCGCGTTCTGAATTGCGTCGCGCCCGTCGCCGTGATCCCACCAGGGAAGCGCCCAGAACGGTTCCCCGCGGATCTCGGCGGCCGTCGCATCGATCGCGTCGAGTGCAATCGTGCTGGTCCGGCGAACGATCCCCTCCGAGTCGAGCACCCACGAGTACGTTTCCGGGTCCTCGAAAATTGCCTCGAATTGGCGCGCACGATCGCGTCTCGCTCGTCGGTCATCTCCCGTCTCCATTGCCCGCTCGACGGCGCGTGCGATCGCGTCTGTACCAGCCTCGTGGGGGACGTACTCGGTGACGTCGGCAGCGATCGCTTCGCTCGCGAGCGTCTCGTCACCGTCTGCCGGCACGAGTACGACCGGGAGGACGGGATCGCGATGGCGGATCGTCTCGAGCAGTTCGAGTCCGGTTCCGTCCGGCAGTTCGCCCGCCGCAACGACGCAGTCGATCGCTTCGTTCGTGACCACCTTGACTGCTGTGGCCGCGGTCGACGCCCGTTCGATTTCGTCGATAGTGTCGGGGACGACGGCCGACGCCTCACCGTTCTCGAGGCCGACGACGAGGGGGCGTGTGATCTCGGAAGGCGTTGCGGTAGCCATTCGTTGTTTCTACTGCGGTGACCGGATAGAACCTGTCGGTTACTCGGTCGATCGCCTGCCGCCCTCGCTGCCCTCGTTCGCGCCGATCGACACCGCTTCACGGCTCGCCGGCGTCTCTGGCCCTATGCCAGACTTCGTCACCGTCGACGATCGAGTCCGCCCCTGCAGTCACTCTCTGGAACCCGATGCGAGGCGACGGGTGCGGCGAGACGCGAGCGCGCGCGATCGACGCCGCGTTTCGCGGTTCACAGCACGATCCCGAACGATTCGATCTTCCCGGTCCCCTCGAACGTGGGTCTTATGACGACGCCAGATCCCGACAACCGTCTCGATATCGGGACGGACGTAGTCGACGCGATCGCATCGCTCGGAAACCGGCGGCGACTCGAGATACTGGTGGCACTCGCCGACAGGGAGCGAGAGTTACAGGAACCGGGTCACCCGCTGTCGTTTACGGCGCTGTACGATGCCGTCGACATCGCGAGCACGTCACAGTTTTCCTACCACCTCGATCGGCTCGTCGGTGACTTCGTCGTCGAAACGGAGTCAGGCTACCGGCTCACGTACGCCGGAAGCAAAATCGTACGAGCGATCCGTTCGAACCTCTACGAGAGCGCATCAGCGTTCGAGGACCGATCCGTCGATGGCGCGTGCGTCTTCTGTACGGCCGACGACCTCGTCGCGACGCTTTCGGACGAACACTTCGTCGTTAGATGTAACTCGTGTGACGCGAGACTCGTGACCGACTTCTTCCCGCGCAGTCAGGCCCGACACCGAACGCCCTCGGAGATCGTCGCGAGCTTCGGCACCCGAATCTGGAGTACTGTCGCTCACCTGCAAGGAACCATCTGCCCGGAGTGCTACGGGCTGGTCGAAACGGAGATTTACACGCACGAATACACTGTGGGTGAACACGACGAGGAGAAATACGACGATCGATCGTTCGCCGCCCACCGGAGCACCTGTCGCGAGTGCGGACTCGTGGTCACGATTCCGATCGAGGTGACGGCCGCGTTCCATCCGGCGGCGATCGGATTATGCTGGGACCACGGCATCTCACTGTTCGACCTGCCGCTCTGGGAGTTCTTCGAATTCGTCACCTCAGGGGTCGTTCGGGACGAAATCGACTCGCTCGACCCGTTCGAGGCGATCGTCGAGTTCGCGATCGACGAGGAGACGCTCAGAATTGCGGTGGACGCCACTGGCGTCGTCGGCCCGGTCGAATCCGACTGAGGCCGGTCAGGAGATCGTTCTGCGTGTCTCTCTCACGAGAACACTCTCGGGGCGGGGATAACCGTGTGACGCGACTTGCTCAACAATATTTGAGTAGGCTCGCTGTCAATATGTAAGACAGATAACAATACTTATCGACTGGCGGTGGGTTGCTCGTTATATGACAGCGATCGAAATCGCCGGTCTCACGAAGCGGTTCGACGACGTCGTCGCCGTCGACGACCTCGATCTGACCGTCGAGGACGGCGAGATATTCGGATTTTTAGGGCCGAACGGTGCCGGAAAGTCGACGACGATAGATATCCTGCTGGATTTTATCCGGCCGACGGAGGGGAGCGTGACGGTGCTCGGCCACGACGCCCAGTCGGAGGGCGAGGCCGTCCGGCGACGAACTGGTGTCCTGCCGGACGCCTACCACGTCTACGATCGACTCACGGGCCGCCAGCACGTCGAGTTCGCCATCGAGATGAAAGACACCGGCGAGGACCCGATGGCGCTGCTCGAGCGAGTCCGTATTGCTGACGCCGCCGATCGGAAAGCGGGCGGCTACTCGAAGGGGATGCGCCAGCGACTCGTCCTCGCGATGGCGCTGGCCGGCGACCCGGACCTGCTCGTTCTCGACGAACCGTCGACGGGACTCGACCCCAACGGTGCCCGCGAGATGCGCGAGATAATCCGCGAGGAGAACGCCCGTGGAACGACCGTCTTCTTCTCGAGTCACGTCATGGAACAGGTCGAGGCCGTCTGCGATCGCGTCGCGATCATCGACGACGGACAACTCGTCGCCGTCGACACCATCGACGGCCTTCGGGATGCGACCGGCACGGGCGAGACGCTGTACGTCTACGTAGACGAACTGAACGACGGGACCGTCGATCGAGTGGCGGCACTCGACGGCGTCGGCAGCGCCGCGATCGACGACGGTCGGCTGCGGGTGAGCGTCGACGGCGTCTCCAAGTTCGCCGCGTTGCACGCGATCGACGAAGTCGTCCCGATACAGGACTTCGCAGTCGTGGAGTCGTCGCTCGAGGACCTGTTCGTCCAGTACACGAACGCCGGCGAGAAGACGGTGGTGGAAGCATGACCTGGCTCACGATCGCAAAGAAGGACTTCCGCGACGCCGTCCAGTCGCGGGCGCTGTGGGCACTGGTTGGCGTGTTCGTGGTGCTCTCGCTGCTCTCGACGTACGCCTACGTCGAGGTGCCGGAGATGTTCGGGGAACCGGCCGGCGCGACGTTCGCCGGACTGCTGTTCTTTACCACCGGACTCCTCGCCCTGTTCGTCCCGCTGGCGGCGATCGTTGTCTGTTACAAGAGTCTCGCGGGCGAGCGAGAACTCGGCAGCATCAAACTGTTGCTCTCGCAGCCGACCACCCGCCGCGACGTTTTCGCCGGAAAGGTCGTCGGCCGGGCGGGCGTCCTCGCGATCGGTCTCGGGGTCGGCGTCGTCGTCGGTCTCGGGTTCGGAGCCGCCCTGATCGGTGCGATCGACGCCGTAGCCGTCCTCGCGTTCGTTCTCCTGTCGCTGTCCTTTGCCACCGTCTACGCCGCGATCGTGGTTTCGCTGTCGGCGACGACGGGGTCGACCTCGCGTGCGACGACGCTGGCGCTCGGCTTCTTTGTCGTCTTCGAACTCCTCTGGGACGTCGTCCCGATGGGCGTTCTCTACGTGGTCGGGGGCTTTTCGTTTCCCGCGGAGATTCCGGACTGGGTGTTCCTCGTCACGCAGGTGTCGCCCTCTTCGGCGTACTTCTCGTCACTCACCGCGTTGCTGCCCGGTCTGGCCGACCAGGTGGGTGCCGATCCAGGGGTCGAAGCGGGCGTCGAGGTGGCTACCGAGTCCGGGTCGCTCTACGCGAGTCCCGAGGTTGGGCTGGTCGTCCTGGCGCTGTGGCTGGTCGTTCCCGTCGCCGTTGGCTATTACCGGTTCGACGCCGCTGACCTCTAACGAGACGCGACGATGGCTGGCCGGCAGAGCGCTTCGAGACGCCCTCTCATCACCGTTCGCGAACGCTACGACCGAACGGTTCGTGCAGGCTATCCGATCGTACGTACCTATCGCCGTTCGTGGCGGGTGCCGACCTCGAAATCGAAACGGGTCGTCACTCACGACTCGACTCGTCGTGACCGACGGACTGGACGTGACCGACGGCACCACTTTTCAATTCGACTGCCGGGCCCGCGAGTTCGTTGCCGTAGATCGTGGCGATCTCGCCAACGATCGGTTCCGCCTAAGCGGCGATCGAGATCGCGAGGGGGTCGCGCCCTCTCGCGTCGGCTATCGCCTGGTAATGACGTCCGTGCTTCCACACTCGGGACACTGGGTCATCCGCCCGAGTTTTGGAATGTCGATCCGCAACCATTCGTCGGAGCCGCCGGCTGCCTCGAAGCCGCAGTTTCGACACCGTGAATGTCCGAGCGTTGCTGAGTCACTCGCCATGGCGTGGCATATGCTGCCGAGAGTCATATACGTTGGTTACGGAAGTCGGCGACCAGCGGACGTTCGGAACGCCACCCGATAGCAGCCACTGAACATCACTGCACACCCGATCGCACGACTGGAACGTGGTTCGGAGCGAGCGTGGTTCGGAGCGAGCGTGGTTCGGAGCGAGCGTGGTTCGGAGCGAGCGTGGTTCGGAGCGAACGGAGTGAGCGAGAACCACGATAGCGAACGGGGAACGGATGTGACCCGTGAGCGAACGGAGTGAGCGAGAACCACGATAGCGAACGGGGAACGGATGTGACCCGTGAGCGAGAACCACGATAGCGAACGGGGAGCGAAGCGCCAAGCGCCTCGAATAGCGAGCGGTGACCAGCGGGAACCGCGAGCAGTGACCCGTGAGCGAACAACGCAAGCGAGAACCGCGGGTAGCGAACGGGAAGTGAAACGATCCGCGAGCACTGATATCCGACAGTATAATCCGAACCCGACCATTCTGGACGCGTATGCACGACGGGAGCGAGAACCGACTGCTCGATCGAGCCCGTACGACCCGACGCCAGCTCCTGGATACGGGACGCGGAAGGAGGACCCGGCAATGAGTCAGGGTCCCGGACCCCGCTGGGACGACGTCTACCAGCTTCCCTCGGTTTTCGACCGGCTCGAGGCGGAGGGTGGCATCTCGGTCATGGCGCTGGTCGACGAACTGGTGGCGAGCGGACAGATCGACATCGAGACGCCGGGCGTCGTCTATCACGATCGTGGAATCCGCGCACCGGGCTACGATGCCACCTTCGTCCACGAGCCGATCGGCTCGCGGGGGCGACCCGCCTTCAGCGTCGAGGTGAATACGATCGGCCCGCGAAACACCTGGGCGAAATTCGACGACACGCTGTCCTGGGACGCCTACTTCGTCCAGATGGGGGATCTGGCGGCGATCGCCTGGATCAGCGACGAGGAGTATCAGGTCGAGGAATCGGATCAGTTCGCGTCCAAACAGGAGGCGGTCGCGGCGGGCCGGTTCTCCTTTGCGGTCTTCCTGTTCGACGAGGCGGGCTGGACCCAGCGAGTCGAACGTCTCCAGGCGACTGACGCGCCGGCGTACCTGCTTCAGGAGGATGGTGAGCCGCTGTTTCCACAGACCCAGGGGGAGTTCTACGACATCGTCAACTCGTCGGTCACGGCGTTCCGGACCTCCGGCGGGAACGCCCCCTCCTATCTCGGCGTGCTCGAACTCGAGGTCACGATCGACTGACGCGTGCTTTCGGTCCCCGCGTCTAGAGGTCCCACCCTTCCCGCGTGTAGGCCATCTCCCAGAACTGATACTCCAGTTTGGCGCTCGTCAGGAACGCGGCTTCCATCGCGTCGTGCTCGCCGGGATACTGTTCTCCGCACCGATCGACGAACCCCCGACACCAGCCGGTCGCCTCGCGAAACTCGTCGCTGGTATACATTTCAATAAACGGCGTGTACCGGTGGTCGTGCTCCGCGAGGTCGGCCATGTGATCTGCCACGTCGAGATAGCCCTGCATACACGGGTACAGCGCCGATGCGATCTCTGCGATCGAGCCTTCGTAAGCGGTTCTGATGAGAAAGCTGGTGTAGGCGACGCAGGTCGGGACCTTCTCGACGGATTCCAACTCGTCCCGCGAGATCCCGTAGTCGGCGGCGAACTCGCGGTGGAGATCCATCTCGTGGTCGAGCACCTGGTGGGCGACGCCGAGCAGGTGGGTCATCTCCGACTCGGTGCGTACCTTTCCGCCGGCGATCGCGAACAGCCGCGCGTAATCGAGCAAATACCGATAATCCTGTTTTACCCAGTGTTCGAAGGCTGCGTCGTCGAGCGTTCCGGCTGCGAGTTCGGTAACGAACGGGTGATTCTTCTGTGCATCCCAGATGTGGTCGCCTGCGTCGAGCAGTCGATCGCTGAATGCCATCGTCTCTCGAAACGCTTCGGGGAACGATATACTCGAGTGGTAGACGCCGGTGACCCGCCCGTCTCAGAGCTGTTTGCTGACGTACGGCCCGTCCTGATGGTAGCCGAGTTTGTTCCGGTAGTACTCGCGAGCGCCGATTCCGGAGATAACGCTCAGCTTGTCGTAGCCGGCTTCCATCGCGAGTTCTTCGGCACGCGTCATGAGCTGTTGACCGTAGCCCTGATGTTGGTGCTGGCCGGTTTCACCGTCGGTGCCGACCGCGACTTCGGTGCCGTAGACGTGAAGCTCGCGGACGATCGCGGCGTTTTCGAGTTCCGATCGGACGGGGTCGCCAGGGAACCGCAGGCGACAGAAGCCGATCAGGAGGTCGCGATCGAAGTCCTCGATCGAGATGAAGTGTTCCGTCCCGCCACAGGCGTCGTAGGTCATGACCTCGAGGTCGACCTCGTCGGGTTCCTCGTCGCTCATGCCGACCTCGCGACAGCGGATGCACTCGCAGGTCCAGCCGTGGTCGTCCATGCGCTGTCTGGCGAGTTGGCGCAGGTTCGACTTCCAGACGCCGGCGTCGATGAAGTCCGCGGGAATGTCGCGCTGGACGCGCTGGAGGCGCGTAAACCGGGGGATCATCGACTTGATTTCAGCGACCAGTTCGGCGGCTTCCTCGTTGTCGAGGGGGTCGTACTCGCCCTTGTGCCACCAGTCGTAGGTCGCCGTTCCGCGGACGATCAGCGTCGGGTAGATTTTGAGGTAGTCGGGTTTCCACTGCTCTTGCTCGAAGACGCGCCGGAAGTCCTCGAGACACATCTCTTTGGACATTCCCGGCTGGCCGGGCATCATGTGGAAACCAACTTTGAATCCCGAATCGCGGAGCCGTCGGTTCGCGTCGATCGAATCCGCGGTCCCGTGGCCGCGGTGCATCTCGCGGTTGATCCGCTCGTAGGTGGTCTGGACGCCGACCTCGACTTTCGTCCCGCCGAGGTCGAGCATTCGATCGATCTGCTCGGGATCGCACCAGTCGGGTTTGGTCTCGAAGGTCGTCCCGATGTTGCGGACGTCGGCGGTCTCGTTTTCCGCGATGACGTCCTCGACGTATTTCCACTCGTAGTCGCCCGGATCCTGGGCGAAGCTGACCCCTTCGGCGGGTTCCGGCTCCGTGTCGACATCGTAGTCGTTCATCGCCTCGAGCGCGCGCTTGACGAACCACTCCTGGTAGTCGTGGCTCCGGGCGGTCATCGTCCCGCCCATCAAGATGAGTTCGGCCTTGTCGACGGGGTGGCCGATCTCGCGCAGTTGCTCGAGACGAAGCGTCACCTGTCCGTAGGGATCGTAGTCGTTCTGGACGCCGCGGGCGGCCGCCGGCTCCTCGCCGGTGTAGCTCTGGGAGGAGGAAAACTCCGAGTCCGGCCCGCCGGGACAGTACAGACACTTCCCGTGGGGACAGCGCTCGGGCGAGGTCATGATCGCGATCGGGGACACCCCCGAGGCGGTGCGTACGGGCTTGCGCTGGAGTACGGCCTGCAGTTCCTCGCGGTGTTCTTCCGGCGCGTAATCCACCACCTCGGAGTTTTTCGGCACCTTCGGTGCGGAGTGTTCCGAACAGGCCTCGAGTTTGGCCTTCTCGACCTCGTCGCGTTCGATCTCGCCCGCGAGAATCCGATCGACGAGCGTCTCACAGACTCGCTCGAAGGCGTCGGTTTCGGTCGGATCGGGCGTCTCGGTGCTCACTATACAACCGTCGTCGCCGTTTGCGAATAAGCGTGTCGGACTCCGGAACCTGCGGGTCCGAGCCCGTGGTCTTCGATCGTCGGCCCGACGCTTCCTCCGACCGAGGGAAGAAAGGTAATCGTTTAAGGCTGGGGTTGTCCTATCCCCGGCGTACTACATGTCACCCGACCTAGCGGTGGTCCTCGCCGCGGTCGCGTTGCCGTTCGTCGCCGCAGGGCTCACGCCCTTGCTGTTCCGCCTGCTCGGGGAGCGAACCGGCTACGCGGGCGCTCTCGTCGCGGCAACGTCGTTCGCGCTGCTCGCCTCGCAGTACGCCGCGACGACGAATCCCGGGACGGTCGAACTCTCCTGGATTCCGGCGCTCGACGTCTCACTCCGGTTCTACGTCGACGGGTGGGCGCTGCTGTTCGCCCTTCTGGCCTGTGGCATCGGAACCCTCATCTTCCTGTACTCGCCCGCCTACATGCACGGCGAGTCGAACCTCGCCAGATTCTACGCGACGTTACTCGCGTTCATGGGGTCGATCGTCGGCGTCGCACTCGCGGCCGACCTGATCGCGATTTTCCTCTTCTGGGAACTCACCAGCCTCGCGTCGTTCGTCCTGATCGGCCACTACACGGCAGAGAACTCCTCGCAGTACGCCGCCCGGATGGCGATGCTCGTCACCGTCGGCGGCGGCCTCTTCTTGCTGGTCGGCTTCCTCCTGCTTTCGATCGTCGCGGGTGACGTCGTCGGTCCCGCATCCGCGTTTGACCTCGCCGCGATGCTCGAGAATCCGGAGACGATGCAGGAGGCCCTCCGCGAAGCGGGGCTGTTCCTGCCTGTACTCGGCCTACTCGCGATCGGCGCGGCGACGAAATCCGCCCAGGTCCCGCTGCACTTCTGGCTGCCCAACGCGATGGCGGCCCCCACGCCGGTTTCGGCCTTTCTGCACTCCGCGACGATGGTGAAAGTCGGCGTCTACTTCGTGGGACGGATGCGCCCGATCCTCGTCGGGGAGGAGTGGCTGCTCCTGTTCGCGACGCTCGGGTTGACGACCATGACCGTCTGTGCGATCTTGGCGGTCGCCGCGACGGATATCAAGGAACTGCTGGCCTACTCGACGGCGAGCCACCTCGGGCTGATGGTCGCCGGATTCGGATTTACCTCGATCTATGGCGCGGAAACCGGCGTCTTCCACCTGTTCAATCACGCCCTGTTCAAGGCCGCGCTCTTTCTCGTGGCGGGGATCATCGCCCACGAGGCCGGCACCCGGCGGATCGACGCACTCGGAGGACTCCGCCACGACCTGCCCATTACGGCGGCGATCACCGTCGTCGTCGCGCTCAGTATGGCCGGTATCCCGCCGTTCAGCGGCTTCTACTCGAAGGAACTGCTGTTCGAGGCGGCCGTCGAGGCGGGCCACTACCACGACGTCGGTCTCCTCGGCTGGCTCTACCCCGCCGTGGCCGTCTTCGGGAGCGTGTTCACCGTTCTCTACTCGCTTCGATTTCTCGGACTCTTCTTCGGGAGCCGGCCCGACGCGATCGGTGCCGTCCATCGGCCCTCGGTCACGCTGCTCGTCCCGCCAGCCGTTCTGGCCCTCCTCACGGCCGTCGTCAGCGTCAACCCGGAGATCGCGGTTCGGGCCATCGTTCAGTCGGGCGTCGACGCGACCGCGATCGACCCCGAGACGGTGCACGTCGGGCTCCCCACCTCGTACTCCACGCCGGTCGGGATGAGCGCCGTCACGATCGGTCTCGGAATCCTCGCGTACCCCTTCTACGATCGGATTCACCGCGTGGTTCGGTCGATTCCCGCTGCGGTCCCGCCGGTGAGCGCGAACTGGTGGTACGACGCCGTCGTCGGCAATCTCACGGGTGCGGGCTCGTGGCTCGGCTCGCGGGTCCACAACGGCCTGCTCCGGACGTACGCGACGTGGACGCTGGCCGCCACCTGCGCGTTCGCGCTCGTCGGCTTCGCCGCCACGGTCGCCGTCGCCCCTGCCGACCTCGTGGGTGTCGACGCCACGGCGTCGATCGCACTCGTTCTGGTGGTCGCGGTCGTGGCCGCCCTCGCGGTCGTAACATCCGAGTCACACGTCGCCGGCATCCTCACCCTCTCGATTCTCGGCTTTATGATCGCCATCTTCTACATTCTCGCCAGCGCGCCCGATCTCGCGTTGACGCAACTGGTCGTCGAGACGCTCCTGCTCGTGATCTTCCTGCTCGTGATCGAGGAGATTCCGGAGTACTACGAGGTCGACCTTGGCAGGGTCGCCCGAGACGCCGTCCTCTCGGTGGCCGTCGGCGCGACCGTCTTCGTCACCGTCCTTCTCACGACCGACGCCCGGCCCGCGGGCAGCACGGACGTCGCCCGTTACTACGCCGAGCGAGCGGTTCCAGAGGGCGGCGGGACGAACATCGTCAACGTGATCCTCGTCGACTTTCGCGGCTTCGACACGCTTGGGGAACTCGTCGTCGTCGCGCTGGCCGCCATCTCGATCCTAACGCTGATCGTGATGCGATCCGCCGACGAGACGCAGACCGAAGAACCGACATCCGGCGAGACAAAGACCGACGACGGAGGTGCAGACCGGTGACGACGACGGTCATCATGCGAACGACCGCGCGGGCGATCGTTCCGATCATTCTGGTCGTCGCCATCTCGCTGTTCGTGGAGGGACACAACCTCCCCGGCGGCGGCTTCATCGGCGGCGTCCTCACGACGACGGCCTTCGCGATCGTCTATCTCGCGTTCGGGCTGGACTTCCTCGAACGGGGGGTTCTCGGCCGCGACGTCGACCCCGGCAAGGAGCCCTCGCGCGATCGGGTCGTCGTCGCCTACCGACGCGTCTTCGAGTACGGCCTGGCGATCGCCGTCGTCAGCGGACTGGTGCCGCTGCTGTTCGGTCGGGCCTTCCTCACGCAGACGTTCTGGGAGTTCGAGGGCGTGCCGATTTACCACCACGTCGAGGTCGCGAGCGCGGTCGCATTCGATTTCGGGGTTTACTGCGTGGTCGTCGGCGGCCTGCTCACGATTCTCTCGGTGGTGGGGGCGGAATGACGGCGATCGTCCTCGCGGCCGTGGTCGGCGCGCTGTTCGCGCTGGGAACGTTCCTGGTCCTCCGGCGGGACCTGATTCGAGTCGTCTGGGGGCTGGCGATCATCGGGCAGGCGGCGAACGTCTACCTACTGGCGATGGGCGGCATCGTCGAAGGCACGGCTGATTCGGTCCCCGTGCTTGCCGGCCACGGCGACCACGTCCCGGAGACGGCCGATCCGCTGGTACAGGCGCTCGTCCTGACCGCGATCGTCATCGGCTTCGGCATGACCGCGTTCGCGCTCGTGCTCTCCTACCGGGTCTACGAGGAACACGACACGTTAGACGTCTCCGAACTGGGTGATCGAGAATGACGACGACACTGCCGACGACGATGAACAGTTCGACGACGATAGGGACCGCGACAGTGACGGACCTTGCGACGACGACGCTGACCGCGATGCCGATCGGAACGGCGTCCCAACTCGTGATCGCGCCGATGCTCGTGGTTCTCCTGGCAGGCGTCGGCAGCCTCCTGCTCGGTCGGTGGCCGCGGGGGCGAATCGGCGTGAGCCTCGCCGGGGGCGCGGCCTACGCGATCGTCGTCGCCGCGATCGACTGGTACGTTATCCTCGCGCCGGGCGCGCCGGGGATCGCGACCTACCAGGTCGGCGGCTGGCCGGCCCCCTTCGGCATCACGCTGGTCGTCGACGGCCTGTCGGCGTTCATGCTGACGATGGTCGCGATCCTCGGCGTCGCGTCGCTGGTCTTTTCGACCCGCGTGTTGCCCGAACTCGATCGTCGGAGCTACTACTTCCCGCTGTTTCACTTCCTGGCGCTCGGCGTCACCGGGGCGTTTCTCACCGGCGACCTGTTCAACCTGTTCGTCTGGTTCGAGGTGATGTTGATGGCCAGTTACATTTTCGTGGCCTACTACGGCGGCCCACAGCACACCCGCGCCGCGTTCTGGTACGTCGCGCTCAACCTGCTCGCGAGCGCCATCTTCCTGCTCGGCGTCGGCGGTATCTACGCGACGACCGGCACGCTCAATATGGCCGACCTCTCCCGGCGGCTGGCGGATCCGGTCGCGTACGGGATCGATCCCGGACCCGTCGTCGGTCTCCTCGCGATGCTCCTGTCGGTGTTCGCGATCAAAGCCGGCCTCGTCCCCTTCCAGTTCTGGATTCCGACGGCCTACCGGTCCGCGCCGCCACAGATCGCCGCCTTGCTGGCCGGCGCGACGAAAAAGGTCGGCATCTACGCGATCATCCGCCTCTCGTTTACCGTCTTTGCGGACGCGCAGGTCCCAGTCAGCCTCGACGTCCCCGGGCTCGGGACCGCCGTCGCCGGGGACTCTCCGCTCGCGTTCGTCGGAGCTGCCCTGTTCGTCATGGCCGCCGCCAGCATCCTCGTCGGCGGCATCGGGGCCGTCGGCCGGGACTCCATCGAGGGCGTGCTCGCGTACTCGAGCATCGGTCAGGTCGGCTTCATCGCGATTCCCGTCGCGATCGCGGCGACGACGAGTAGCCCCGAGTTGCGCCACCTCGGAGTCCTCGCCGCGCTGGTGTACGCGCTCAACCACACGCTCGCGAAGGGGCTGCTCTTCCTCTCGGTCGGTGCTGTCAGGTCCGCGACCGGGACCAGCAAACTGGCCGAACTCGGCGGGCTGGCGGGTCGATCGACGCCGCTTGCGATCGCGTTTTTCGTCGGCTCGCTCGCGCTCGTCGGTATCCCGCCGCTGTCGGGCTTTTTCGGTAAGTTCCTCGTCTTCGACACCGCGGCGCGGGCGGCGGCGACGCCGGTGGTCGCCCTCCTGCTCGTCGGCTCGCTGTTGACGATCGCCTACGTCACGCGAACGTGGAATCAGAGCTTCTGGGGCGCTCGAACGCCCGCCGTCGAGGACGCGGTTACCGACCCGATTCAGGTCGGCGTCGTCGTGGTGCTCGCAGCGACCGTCCTCGCGGTCGGCGTCGGCTTCGAACCCGTCTACGAGTTCGCTGACGCCGCGGCGACGGCCGCGCTGGATAGCGAGGGGTACAGGGAGGCCGTCGGACGGTACGACCCCGCCGTGGAGCAGAACGGAGGTGGTCGCGAATGAGGGTCCGGGCCTGGCCCGTCGCCGGCGTCGTCTTCGCCGTGCTGTGGAGTTTCGTCCGCGGCGTCACTCTCACCCCATCGGCGGTGATCGGGCAGTTCCTCCTCGGACTCGTCGTCGGGCTTCCGATCGCGTTCGTCTTTCGACGGCTGTACGCAAAGCAATTCGATCTCGGTCGCGGCATCCGCTCGCTCCCGTATGCGCTTCGCTACCTCGCGATCTTCTTGTGGGAGATCGTCCGGGCGAACGTCGACGTGGCCTACCGAGTGCTCTCGCCGGGGATGCCGATCGAACCCGAGGTGATCCTGGTCCCGCTCCGGGTCGAAACCGATCTCGCGGTCACGACCATCGCCAATAGCATCACGATCACGCCCGGGACGGTCACCCTCGACTACGACGAACGAACGAACGCGCTCTACGTCCACGCGGTCGACGGCCGCGATCCGGCGGCGATCGTCGCCCCCATCCGCACCTGGGAGGACTACGCTCTCGTGATGTTCGACGAGGACGCCACGCCCGACGATCGCCCGCGAGAGATCGTCGTCTCTGGCGGGGAACGAGACAGCACGCCGGGGCCCGATGACGGAGGTGTCGACGATGAGTGAGCTGCTCGATCCGGCGTTACTCGACGCGGTGGTTCGTGCGGCCCTGATCCTCGTCAGCGGGCTGTGCGTACTCTGTAGCTACCGCGTGATACGGGGGCCGACGGACCCCGATCGAGTGGTCGCACTCGATGCGATCGCGACGAACGTGGTCGCCATCGCGGTCCTCTTTGCGATCGGGACCGATCGCGGGCTGTTTATCACCGTCAGCCTCGTGCTCGCAATCATCGGCTTCATCGCGACGGTCGCCGTGGCCAAGTTCGTCACCGAAGGCGAGGTAATCGAATGATCCGGACGGGCCTCGTGATGGCCCTGATCGCGATCGGCGTCTTCTTCCTGACGGTCGGAACGATCGGACTGCTCCGCCTCCCGAATGTCTACAACCGGATGCACGCCACGAGCAAACCCACGACACTCGGAACTGCCGCAATCTTCGTCGCCGGCTTCGTCCACTTCGGACCCGGAAACGAAGGGTTGACCGCGCTCATCGGAATCGCGTTCCTCCTCGTGACCGTTCCGACGGGTGCACACATGATCGCCCGCGCCGCCGAGCGGATCGGGGTTCCCTTCGAGGGAAGCGTCACGTGGCCGGACGCGTCGGTACTTTCGAGCGATCGACGGAACAGCGCCGAAAAGGAGCCGGACGACGAGTGAGAGCCGGTTACGCGCTCCGTGGAACGGGTCGATCACGCTCGTCGATCGGCCGTGAACCTGCGACGACGATGGCGGCGACGGCGATCGCGGCGATCGCGCCGCCGAACAGTAACGGGGCGTAACCGGTCGTCGCGGCGACTCCAGCGAAGCTCACGGGACCGATCGTTCGGCCGAGAAACGTCGTGCTGTTGCGGAGGCTCAACGCACCGGCCAGGTAGCGGCTGGCGACCCGATCGCTCACCTCGGCGTCGACCGACGGCAACACGAGGCCGACGCCCCCGCCGAGTATCGCCGTGGCCACCGCGATCACGAAGACGGAGGCTGCGAGCCACGCGACGGCGAATCCGATCGCGAGGCAGACGAATCCGACGGCGACGATCGTCGCGTTCGTGGCGACTCGCGCGAACCGCCCGTTTGCGAGGGAGACGGCGACCGACACCCCCTCCGAGAGCATCAATACGCCGCCGACGACGGCGGGTGCGAGGCCGTATGAACCGACCAACAGGAACGGCACCGCCGTCAGGACCGCGCCGAACAACAGGAGTTCGGCCGCGAACGTGGCGACGAACATTGCCAGCACGCTCCCCGTACCGACGGCGGCGAGCACACCTCGAACGTACGTCGCGTCGAGCGTCATCGAGCCGTCGTCGCCGCCATCGGTAGAGGTCCTCCCATCGTCGCTTCGTCCGGTAGTGTCCGCAGGATCGCCGCGATCGAGATCTTCGAGAGCGACCCAGGCCGCCAGCCCCAGCGGAACCGCGAGCAGGTACAGCAGGTACGGAGCGTCCCAGGAGACGGCAACGAGCACGCCGCCGACGACCGGAAAGATCGCCGCGCCGACCGAGAGCACTGCCGTGTTGACTCCCAGGACGGTGTTTCGCTGTGGGCCGTCGAACGTGTCACCGATGAGGGTGACCGTCGCGACGAAGATACCTGCAGAGGCCGTCCCCTGGACGACCCGCACGAGCAAGACCGTCGTGAACGATGGAGCGAGGACGATTACCCCGCCCGCGAGACCGAAGACGACGAGGCTCGCGGCGAGGACGAATCGCCGGCCGAGTCGATCGGCCAGCGCCCCGATGAACGGCGAGAGGACGATCCCGGCGACGAAGTAGGCGCTGATGAGCAGGCTGGCCGTCGCCTCGCTGACGGCGAACGTGTCGCGGACGACCGGGAGCGTCGGGCTGACCAGCGGCACCCCGAGCGGTGCCAGCAGCGTGCTCAGGAGGACGATCCGAACCGTCGACGAATCCCACGGAATCCGCGCCTCGGCGGAGTCGGTTCCGGGGGAAGCCGGGTCGGTAGCGGATTCGATTCCGGAGGTGTCGGGATCGGGAGCGGGGTCGGTCATGGTTACGGATGGAGCCTGTAGAACCGGAAGAAGAGGTTCTCGATCGGCAGCACCTCGACCGCCTCGAATCCGGCGTCGGTCGCGTACTCGGTGAGCGTGGCCGGGCGCATCACGGTCCCAGTGCCCGTCGCCGGCTCGTCGACCGTGCCGACGGGCAGGCAGTGGAGGACGCTAAATCCGTACAGCAGCGGCTCGATCTCGTTGCCCTCGGGAGTGAACGACTCGCCGGCACGTTCGTCGACGACCAGAACGGCACCGTCCTCACCCGCGAGCCGACGCATCGTCTCGAGGACGGCGATCGGGTCCGAGAGATCGTGGACGCACTCCAGTGCCATCACGAGATCGTAGTCGCCGTCGATGGCGGGGTCGCCGGCGTCTCGGTTGTGAATCGTGACCCGGTCGTCGACGCCGCGCTCGGCCGCGTTCTCCGTTGCCCGCGCGACCGACGCCGCGTCGAGATCGTAGCCGTCGACGCTCGTCTGGGGGTAGTGTTCGGCGACGCCGATGCTGGACCAGCCGTGGCCACAGCCGATATCCGCGACGCGCCCGCCGCCCCGGAGCGTCGCGTCGACGTCGGGAATCGACGCGAGCCATTCGGGGCCGAGTTGGGTGACGAACGCGGGCCGGTTCATCGCCGCGATCCCTTCGTGGCAGGCGTCTCCGTAGGCCGCAAACGGAACGCCGCCGCCGGTTCGAAACGCCTCGATGACGTCCTCGAGCGGCGTTCCCACGCCCGCGATGAGGCCCGCGAGCGGTGCGAGGTAGTTCAAACTCTCCGGCTCACAGAGGACTTCGACGTAACTCGCGGGGAGCGCGTACCGTCGATCGGTCGCGTCCGCATCCGGACTTTCGACGGTCAGGACTCCGGTGACGGTCTGGTGTTCGAGCCACTCGCGCGCGTACCGATCGTCCGTCCCGGTCGCGGCCGCCAGTTCAAGAGCCGTGTGCGGTCCCGTCGACAGGGCGTCGTAGTACCCGAGTCGATCACCGACGTGGATGCTGAACAGCGACATCGCTCCTGCGGATCGCTCGAGGAGCGTCTCGAGGAACGTTTCGGTCTGCTCGGGGTCGATCTGATCTGTCGTCGTTGCCATGGGTCAGTGGAGGCGGCCGGACGTTCTATACTTAATTTTTGAGATTGAAATCTGGCAATGAATCCTATCTCAGGACGTGAGACAGCGTTAAGCGGGTGAACGGTGTACCGGTAGTACCGACTCCAGGAGGGTGACTCTCCGTGACTCGTGATCTCCTCGACGAACTCATTCGATACGATCGAAACCTCCAGCGAGACCAGCACTGGCGCGACCGGGATCGGGACTCGGAGATCAAAGCGCTGGTCGACGTCGTTCGCCACGGCGACCTGCTGCGAGCGTTGCTCGCCGAACCGCTCGATCGCCGCGAAATCGAGGCGGTTCTCGACGTGTCGCGGGCGACGAGCCACCGGTTCGTCCGCTGGCTCGAAGACGAGGGGTACGGCGAGCGCGTCGATGGCCGGTATCGACTGACCGGCTACGGCGAAACCGTCGCCTACGGCGTCTGCAAGTTCGAGACGTACCTGCGGACGACACGTCGACTCGAGCCGCTGTTCGAGTACATCTGCGAGGATCACGAGGAGTTCATCGTCGAACCGTTCGTCGACGCGACGGTCACCGTCGCCACCCCGTCTGACCCGTACGCCCCCGTCGCTCGCTTCCTGAAACTCCTCCGCGAGAGCGAGAGCTTCCGGGGGTTCAATACCACGCACATGATCCCGCCCGGGCTCGACGCGACCGGTGACCGGCTCCTCGAAGGGCGAGCGATCGAACTCATCTACCGACCCGAAACGGTCGAAACGCTCCGTAGCGATCGCGAGACGCGTCTCGGGGAGGCGAGCGAGGAGGGTCGAGTCGCGATCCGGACGCGAGACGCGCTCCCCTACGGACTGGCGATATTCGATGATCGAGTCGGCGTCGGCGGGTACGACGAGGAAACGGGGGCGATGCGGGTGTTCGTCGACACCGAAACCGCGATCGCACGCGAATGGGCGACGAGCGTATTCGAATCGATTCGCGCGGATGCCAGACCGGTGTCGTCCTGAGGCCCAGTCACACACTCACGATTCGTATTCGAGATCCCTCGACCGCTCGTCGCGAGCGTTCCGTCGCCACTCCTCGGCATCTTCGACCGTCTCCGTCTGGAGGAGTCGATCGAGTTTGCGCTCGAACTGGTCGTCGGTGAGCTCGCCCGCGGCGTACCGATCGCGAAGCGTTTCGAGGGCGTCCCGGGTCGTTTCGTCGTCCGTCCCGGTTCTGGCTCCGGATTTCGCCTCGTCTGGAGCCGTCGTCGCGTCCGTCTCGGCGCTCGATTCCGAGGACCAGTCGTCCCACCACTCGCGTCGATCGGCCTCGTCACCGAACAGCAAGGCGACCAGCGGGACCACGACGATGTAGCCGACGAGCAACGCGGCGAGCCACCACGATTGACCGGTAAACATGGCTCCCAGCCAGAATCCCGTTACGAGTACCGACGCGATTCCCGTCGCGTTCTCCCTGACCCGCGTCCACGGCCCGTCGTCGCGAGCACCACTCGTTCCCGTCGTGTTCATACTCCCAGTATTCCGTCGCAACCGAATATATGTTGTACACGTTCGCGTCGATTCCGAGTGATCGACGCGACCGAACTCGGGACTCTCGGCGGGCCTGCGGCTGCTCGAAAGCGATCGACGGCGGAGAAGGGCGCGTATTAGGCGAGCGTCTCTGCGAGCGCGTCGAGTGCAGCCTCACGGACCGCATCGCGTTCGCCCGGCAGGAACTCGACGTGACCGTCCGCACCGCCGACCACGCTGACGCCTGCGTTCGGTGCTTGTTTGGCGATCGCATCACCGAGATCGCGGACGTTCAGCGATTCGGTCGCACGAACGTGCAGTTCGTCAGACCCGACGCCGAGGGTGACGAACGGAGCGTCGGCCTGGGCGCGTTCCTGGCGGTGCAGTTCGTCCAGCAAGAGGACGGTGGTCGGGAAGTCATACCGGTGCGTGAACGCGTCGGTATCCAGTAGCGTGACGGTCACGCCGTCGACGCCGCGCACCGTGGCGTTCTCCCGTGCCGTCTCAAGTTCGTTCTCGAGTTTCGCGCGGAACTGCTCGGAGACGTGGGCGGCGAGCCCGTCGTTTCGAGCGCTCTCGGTGGTCTCGCTGTCCGCGAACAGCAGGTCGATTACGAGTTCGCGCTTGTCCTTGTACGACTGGTAGTAGGCCTCGAGCGCGACGGCTTCCCGCCGGTTCGAGATGTCCGTCTCGTCGTAGCCGGCGTCGGTCGCGAGATCGAGGTAGCTCTCGGGCGTCTCCTCCCAGTAACTGAGCGCCGGGAGGTGTTCGAGGTCGCTCCGAACGTCGTCGTTGACGTGTGCGGCGACGTTGGCCCCGAGCGCGGTCGACGTCACGTCCGAGACGTCGACGCCGGAAAGCGACGGCGTCACTGCGACGGAGACCGCGTCGACGATCTCCTCGTCGGCACGACTGTCGTCGACGACGATCGACTCGGCGTCGTACAGCGACAGCAGATCGTAGCCGTCGATCGACTCGACGGTAGAGCCGGCGTCGACCAGCACGACCAGCGGCAGTTGCTCGCCGTGTCGATCGCGGGCTTCGAGCATCGAGGTGACGTCGTTGGTCGCGGCGTCCATGTCGTAGACGCGACCGTCGAGCGGTCGGCGCTCGAAGTAGTGGTACTCCGCGTCCTCGCGGGTGTGTTTCTCCCGGATCAGCGGGAGGACGGCGCGTTCGATCGCCGCGCCGGCGACGTAGCCGTCGGCGGTCGCGCCGTGGCGGACGACGATCGGTCGGGCCTCCATAACGGCCCGTCGGACGGCAGTCGCGGCGTCGACGATATCGTCTTCGACGGCCGTCACCGCCTCGTGGTCGGCCAGCAGATCGACGTCGGCCGGTCGCGCTTCGCTTTCGATCGCGCTCTCGAGGCGATCGACGACGGTCTCACGCTCGTCGCCGTCGAGGCGTTCGAGCGATTCGGTCTCGACCTGCAGGTCCCCGTGGTGGCGTTCGACTTCGCCTTCGAGGGCGACGACATCGTCGGTGTCGACGTCCGGGTAGGCTCGAACGCCGGCTTCCTTGAACGCCGCACACTCGACGGTGCCGGTCTCGTCTCGCAGTTCGAAGACGGTCGGACCGCTGGTCTGGCGAACGCCGATGATCTCTCCTTCGAGACGAACGACGCTGCCGACCTGCGCGTCGATCGCGTCGATCGTCGTCCGGTTGAGCGCGGGTTCGGTGTCGGCCGCGTCGTCAGTTGTTGGAGTCGACGCGGCGGCAGATTCGGTCGCGACGGAGCCGCTTCCGCCGGCAACGGTGTCGCTCGCGTTCGGGGCTGCGGTTCCCTGTTCTGTCGCGGCGGCATCGTCGGCTGCCGCCCGGGCCTGAAGATCGCCCGCTTCGACGTCGGTTCCGTCGGGAGCAGTATCGTCGGCCGAGGTGTCGGTATCCATCGACTGCGTCTGCCCGTCGTCGCTTTCGGTCCCGACGTCTTCGGGGTGGCGTTCGTCTTCACCCGTATCGATTAGCTGGCCACGGAAATCGCGTTCCCGCTGTCGGATCGACCAGCCGAGGTCGACGTTACCGTTGTCCCGAACGTCGAGTACCTGGACGAAGACCTCGTCGCCGGGTTCCCAGTCGAGACTTTCGAGTCGTTGATCGAGTTCGCTTCTGTGCAACAGGCCAGTGACGTGGTCTCCGATGTCGACAAAGACACCGAAGTCGGCGTAGCCATCGACGGTCCCCCGGTAATACCGGCTGGGGGACAGCTGTGAGGCGGAGTTACCGTCGAACGCAAACACGACGTCCTCCTGATGGATCTCACAGACCAAGCCGTCGACAGGCTTGCCGCAGATGATACAGTTACCCATCTACTCGGACCAAGCAGTTTCGCCCTAAAACTGTTGTCGGATTGCGCTCGGGGCGACCGCGGTGATAGTTATTGATTGATTATGAATGATCCCTCACTCGAATACCGGCGAGTCCTCCTCGAGCGCCTCGACGTCCGCGGTGAGTTTGCGAACGTCCTCCGGGAACAACGACACCTGGACCTCGTTTCCGTCCTCGTCTTCGAAAACGAGTTTGACCCGCTTGTCACCGAACTCGCGCGCCTCGGCGGATTCGACGTCGAACAGTTTGACCGTCGCCGACTTGTTTTTCGGCCCGACGTTCTTGATCGATCCGTCGTTCAACTCCAGCATGAACTCCTCGAGTGTCAGTGCGAGCATGCTCGCTGTACGCACCACGTACAAAAAACGGTAGGCATTGTCTGTGAGAGATTCCGTTTTCGTTCGAGCGGGAGGCACCGTCGATGCGGACTCGGTTTTCGGTGTCCGCCCGGTTTTAAGTTCATCTCCGCCGAACGGTCCGAGTGCTATGCAAGTCACCTGGCACGGCCACTCGACGTGGCACGTTACCGTCGGCGAGACGGCGTTGCTGATCGACCCGTTCTTCGACAATCCGAAGACCGACCTCGATCCGTCGGACGTCGAGACGCCTGACTACGTGCTGTTGACACACGGCCACGCAGACCACATCGCCCACGCCGGCGAGTTCTCCGAGGCGACGCTGGTGGCGACGCCGGAACTGGTTTCGTACTGCCAGGCCGAGTTCGGCTACGAGGACGCCGTCGGCGGCATGGGGATGAACATCGGCGGCACCGTCGAGTGTGGCGACGCCTACGTCACCATGCACCGCGCCGACCATACCAACGGGATCATGACCGAGTACGACGTCGACGCGGGGATGCCGGGCGGATTCATCATCTCCGATACGAAGCCGACTCAGGTCAGCGACGAGGAGTCGACGACGTTCTACCACGCCGGCGACACCGGGCTCATGACCGAAATGCGGGACGTCATCGGTCCCCACCTCGAACCCGACGCCGCCGCGGTGCCGATCGGTGACCACTTCACGATGGGACCGTGGCAGGCCGCGATCGCGGTCGACTGGCTCGACGTCGACCTGGCGTTCCCACAGCACTACGACACGTTCCCGCCGATCGAGCAGGATCCCGACGACTTCACGCGCGAAGTCGCCGCGACGGGGAGCGACGCCGAAGTCGTTGCTCTCGAGGCCGACGAACCGTACGACCTGGACGCCTGATCGCGGTCAACTGGACCGTCTCTCGACGACCGTTGCCCGCTGCCCGCTGCCCGACGCGATCGGTCTCGGCCGATCGCGGTCGACCACGATGGTCGGCCGAATGGGACCGGTGCTTTCGTTTCCGTTCCGGCCGACTCGGCCGCGAGAGCAACGTTTACGGCGCAGGCTGTCGACGGTTGGACTGCGATGACGAAACAGGTCACTACCGTCTCCGAAGAGGGGTTTAGCGCGACGAACGAAGTACGCGAGTTCGAGACGACGATCGACGCGACCGGCGAGGACTCGCCGGATACGCTCGAATCGTTGCTGGCCGCGTACGCGTCCTGTTACGTCCCCGCACTCCGAGTTGGCGGCGAACAGCGCGGTGTCGAGGACATGGGTCACGTAGAGATCGAGTCCTCGGGCGAACTCAACGACGACGACAAACTCGAATCAATCTCGTTCGACGTTCGCGTCGAGGCTGACGTCGACGACGAGACGGCCGAGAAAGTCATCGATCGGGCCGCCGAACTCTGCAAGGTCCACGATGCGCTGAAGTCCGACCTGCACGCATCGGTGACGATCGAAGGCGACGCCTTCTAACGTACTGGAACGATTCTCGGACGCCGCTTCGAGTTCGGCGTTCGACTCGCTACCGGTCCGCCTCGGTGGTCGACGCGTCGGCTGTCGACGCTCCGGCGATGGTCTCGACGGAATCGCCAGCTTCCGCATTTTGGCCCGTCGCCGTTCGTGATGTCAACGGCGACGAACCAGTCACAACCAACATCATCGTCCGTCACGTGAACCGACTATGCGTCGGATACTGGTCGTTTTGTTCGTCTGTGCGATCGCGGTGAGCGCAGGCTGTACCACGGGATTCGAGGTGGACGTCACCGACGAGGCGTCGACGGCCGACCCCGGTGGCGACCTCGAAATTCACCACATCGACGTCGGACAGGGTGATGCAACGCTGCTCGTCACCCCTGCCGACGAGACGATCCTGATCGATACCGGCGACTGGCGAGCGGACGGAGCGACGGTGATCGAGTATCTCGACGCCCACGGCATCGATCGCATCGACCACCTGATCGCGACCCACCCCCATGCCGACCACATCGGCGGTCACGCGGCCGTGATCGAACACGTCGAGGAACGCGGCGAGGGCGTCGGTGCAGCCTACGACTCGGGTGTCATCCACACGAGCCAGACCTACGAATCGTACCTCGACGCGATCGAAACCTACGACGTGACGCTGTTCGAGGTCGGAGACGGCGACGAACTCCCGATCGAGAGCGACGCCCTCACGGCGACCGTTCTGAACCCGCCCGCCGCCGACTCGCGGGAGGACTTCCACTACAACAGCGTCGCACTTTGCATCGAGTTCGGCGGGTTCACCTACCTGACGACGGGCGACGCGGAGCAGGACGCAGAACAGCGCCTCGTCGAGGATCGAACGGACGCCCTCGCATCCGACGCCTACCAGGCCGGCCACCACGGCTCGTCGACCTCCTCGACGTCGCCGTTTCTCGACGCCGTCGGCCCCGACGTTGCGATCGTCTCGAGCGGACTCGAATCCCAGTACGGCCACCCACACGACGAAGTGCTCGAAGCGTTTGCCGAACGCAGCGTCGAGACGTACTGGACGGGCGTTCACGGTGACGTCGTTCTTACTACCGACGGCGAGACCGTCTCCGTGACATCCGAGCGTGCGGCATCGAGCGATCCGAACGATCTGCTCGAAGCGAAACACGCAGCCCAGAACGGGACCGATGAGCGGTCGGCGTCAGTCGACGGATCGAGACTCGACCCACCACCAGTGGACCGTCAGTCGATCGGAACGTCTTCAACAGTCGAGACACCCCTAACGGTGCGAACAAAACCATGAGTGACAACCATACTGCGACGATCGATCGAATCGTGGACGGAACCACCGCGGTGTTGCTGTTCGAAGCCGACGGTGAGGTCGTCGACGAACGCACGGTAGACGTCGAGCGACTCCCCGAGGCGGCCCGCCACGACGGTGCCGTTCTGTCCGTCGAACTCGACGACGGGAACCTTCGATCGATGACGTACCGACCCGACGAGGAACGGGACCGCCAGGAACGGCTGCAGGATCGGTTCGATCGGCTTTCAAAGCGGCTGTCGGACGAAGAGTCCCATAGTGACTTCTCCCACGACTAAAGTCGTGGGCTTCCCTCACGGAGGGTTAGGCCCACGTCGCTTGGGGAGTTCACAGGTTCCATCTCACCGCTTGTTCCTTTGAGTACGACCTGCGTTTCGGGCTGAGCCACAACAGCCCCCACCGTCGATAGCGGGCTCTGAATGTCCTTACCGACGGCTCGTTTGCCGATGTTCGTCGCACCATTCTTGTCGCCGTTGTCGTCCAGTCCACAGCCGTGACACTCGACACGACCCTGTACTTCCCGACTCGTGTTCTGTGACCCACACCGCCAGCACGTCACGGACGTATCGTACTCCTTCACCGGGATGCACTCCCGTCCGTCGAGATGGGATTTGTACGTGAGGATGTTCGCCATCTTCGCATACGGCATCTTGTGGGTCTTGTCGTTCACGTACTGCCCCCTGTCGTTGTCGAAGCGCAACCCCGTCATATCTCCGAACACGATGACAGCGTTACGTTCTCGGGCGCGGGCGACGAGTTCGTTCGCCACCTGATGCAACTCGTGTTCAACCGTTCGGGATTCCTTGTCACCGAGACGTTCGATGACCTGCGCTCCCGAACGCACTTTTGCCTTCCCGATGGACTTGCGGAGTTGCTTGTAGTGTTCGCGGACACGCCGAACCTCTGCGCCGTGGAACTTGGTGTCGCGGTCAGACAGGAACGTGCTAACGGCAACCCAGTTCGCACCCATATCAACGGCGAGTACGTCATCGTATTCGTCTGCGATGGCCACAGACCGTTTGCAGACGAGGTGAACGTACCACTCACCGTCACAGTGGACGAGTTCCGAGTCGCGTATGTACTCGTCGGTGAGCAGGTGCGTGTCCTTTTTGGGAACGTGGACGGGCACCCATATGCTATCTCCCTGTTCTTTCTCGGGATTGTAGACGGGTAGTTTGAACCACCACGACGCGAGAACTGTGTTCTCGTCGTGTTCGATGGTGATGCAGTCGTTGCGGAGGACGACGGGTTGTTCGGTGTCTTCTCGCGGGTTCTTGTTCGACCGGACTTTCCCCGCCTGTTGTTTGGTGGCAGAGTAGAGGTTCGCGTCGTCGTCACCGTGAACAGCGTCTTGGAATGCGCTATACTCGCGCTGGACGAGTCGGGCTTTCCGCTCGGTGAGTGAGTGGAGTTTAACCCGTATCGTGGTGGTGACTTCTCCGCGCATCGTTATCGTCCGGTTTGGGCTTCGATGTACTCCTCGATGGTCTGATTTGATACTTCGCTCGCCGAGGAGACGAAGTATGAACGTGTCCACAGCGAGGGGAGGCCGAAGTCGAACTCCTCACGGAGGTTTCGGGAGGTGTATCCCTTGACCTGTTGAATGATTTTGTTCGGGGAAAGTTTCGGGTCGCCCGTGATGAACAGGTGTACGTGGTCGGGCTGGATTGCCAGTCGGAGGATGTTGAGATCGAGTTCGTCGGCTTTCTCCCCGATGAGTTGTTCAAGACGGTCGGCAACCTCGTCAGTCAGCACCGGTTTTCGGTACTGAGCGGGATCAAAGATCCCGCGAGGTACGCAAAGCTACGCTTTGCTTGACTTCGGGCACCACACGAAGTGGTAGTGGAGGTTGTGAACCGACGTCCGTTCTCGACTGTACCCCCGTGGCATACTGTTAGATAGAAGTCAATCTATCTTAGGTGTTACTCTTTCATCAACCCTCGGTCGGCTATTGGAGATGGTTTGTGTCGTAGGTGGTCGGATTCATCCCACGACTGAAGTCGGTGGGCTTTCTCCTCGATTTTGTGTAACAACTGAAGCGAGTGACACACCTTCGCTCACTCCGTTCGCTCCGAACCGCGCTCGCCCCGAACCGCGCAAAGAGCGACACGTCTTTTTGACCGCGCCGGGGAGTGTGCCGTATGGACCCCAAGCGGGAACTCACGAGCGTCGACCTCGCCGCCCTCGTTCAGGAACTGGGCACCTACGAGGGAGCGAAGGTCGACAAGGCCTATCTCTACGGCGACGATCTCGTCCGTCTCAAGATGCGGGACTTCGATCGCGGTCGCCTCGAACTCATGATCGAGGTCGGGGAAGTCAAACGCGCCCACACGGTCGCGCCAGAGCGCGTCCCTGACGCCCCCGGCCGGCCGCCGCAGTTCGCGATGATGCTCCGGAACCGACTCTCCGGGGCGGATTTCGTCGGCGTCGAACAGTACGAATTCGATCGCATCCTCGAATTCGTCTTCGATCGCGAGGACGGAACGACCCGTATCATCGTCGAACTGTTCGGGCAGGGTAACGTCGCGGTCACAGACGGCGAGTACGAGGTGATCGACTGTCTCGAGACTGTCCGGCTGAAGTCTCGGACCGTCGTCCCCGGCTCTCGCTACGAATTCCCCGATACGCGGACGAACCCGCTGACGGTCTCTCGCGAGGCGTTCGACCACGAAATGAACGACTCCGATACGGACGTCGTGCGCACGCTCGCGACCCAGCTCAATCTCGGCGGTCTCTACGCCGAGGAACTCTGTACCCGGGCTGGCGTCGAAAAAACGCTCGACATCAGCGAGGCGACCGAGGACGACTATCGGCGGGTGTACGAAGCGATCGAACGCCTCGCACTGGATCTCCGAAACGGGAATTTCGATCCGCGCCTCTACCGCGAAGAAGCCGACGCGAGCGCTGACGGTAGCGACGAGGCAGGCGACGCGGGCGACGGAACCGACGAGACTGGCGAGGCGAGCACCGATGCGGCCGACGGCCCGGTCGTCGACGTCACCCCGTTCCCGATCGAGGAACACGTGAATCTACTCGCAGAGCCGGCAAACAGCTTCCTCGCGGCGCTCGACGATTATTTCTTCGAGTTGAGCCTCGAGGACGACTCCGAACCGGACCCGACCGAGCAGAAACCGGATTTCGACGCTGAGATCGCCAAGTACCAGCGGATCATCGACCAGCAGGAAGGCGCGATCGAGGGCTTCGAACAGCAGGCCGACGCCCAGCGCGAGAACGCCGAGTTACTCTACGCCAACTATGGCCTCGTCGACGACATCCTCTCGACGATTCAGGACGCACGCGCGCAAGATCGGTCGTGGGACGAGATCGAGGAGCGATTCTCCGAAGGGGCCGATCGCGGCATCGAGGCCGCCGAGGCGGTCGTCGACATCGACGGCAGCGAGGGAACCGTAACGGTCAATGTCGACGACGAGCGGATCGAACTCGTTGCCCACGACGGCGTCGAACAGAACGCCGATCGGCTCTACACCGAGGCAAAGCGTATCGAAGAAAAGAAAGAGGGCGCGCTGGCAGCGATCGAAGACACGCGCGAGGACTTAGCAGACGCCAAACGCCGCAAGCGACAGTGGGACGAAGACGACGCGGACGAGGTAGCGGACGACGACGAGGAGGAAGACCGGAACTGGCTCTCGATGGCGTCCGTTCCGATTCGAGAGAACGAGCCCTGGTACGATCGGTTCCGCTGGTTCCACACCAGCGACGATTTCCTCGTCATCGGCGGGCGCAACGCCGACCAGAACGAGGAACTGGTCAAAAAGTACCTCGAGCGCGGCGACACGGTTCTTCACACCCAGGCCCACGGCGCGCCGGTCACCGTCCTCAAGGCGACGGACCCGAGCGAGGCGTCCTCACACGACATCGAGATTCCCGAGAGAAGCATCGAGGAGGCCGCCCAGTTCGCCGTCTCTTACTCGTCGGTCTGGAAGGACGGGCGCTACGCGGGCGACGTCTACGCGGTCGACTCGGATCAGGTCTCGAAGACGCCCGAAAGCGGCGAGTACCTCGAGAAGGGCGGCTTCGCGGTGCGTGGCGATCGAACCTACTACGACGACACGCCGGTCGGCGTCGCCGTCGGTATCCAGTGTGAACCGTATACGCGCGTTATCGGCGGGCCGCCGTCCGCGATCGAGGGGCAGGCCGAGACGACGATCGAACTCGAGCCCGGTCGGTACGCTCAGGCCGACGCGGCCAAGCGGCTGTACCGTCGGTTCCGCGAGCGCTTCGAGGACCAGTCGTTCGTTCGCAAAATCGCCAGCCCCGATCGGATTCAACACTTCATGCCGCCGGGCGGGAGTCGAATAGCCGAGAACTGAACTGGCCCAAACGAGACTGCGCGAGGGCGACGCGTCTCCGGTAGCCGCGGCGACCTGGCGATCGGTAGCCCTAATTCATAGGGATTATCGTAGGAATTCATAGTTTCTCTCTGAAGAACCGAGACACAGCGCCGAAGGCCCGGTTTCGAGACCTCCAGTTGGCTACGATAATCCCTATCAGTTCGGGATAAGCTTGATCCGATCGTCGTAACTAGCATCGTCATGGTTTCGGTCACGTCAGTCGATCGGTCCGGTCTCCTCGTCGGGTTACTCCCGGTGGACGCCACGGCCGTGATCGCAGCGATCGTCGCTGCGATGCTGGTCGCGACGGTCGTGTTCTTCGTGTTCGTTGCGTTCGCGCAATACACTCCGTGGTGGGCCGATGAGTTCGATCTGACGAGCGAAGATGTATCGGTAGATCCGTCCGAAACTGCGGGTGATTCCGAGCCGGAAACGCCGACACAGGACGGTGAACCGGGTGCGTCCGACGACGGTACCGAGTCGATCGAGGGCGGATGAAAAACGGGTGCCAGCCGTCCGAATTCAACGGCTTTCGACCGTATTAGTCGATCGAGTCCGCGTTCCCGTCCTGTTTGTCGACCCACCGCTGCTGGGACTCGTCGTAGGATGCCCCGAGAGCGATCAGGAAGCCGATAATCGCCGTGACGACTGCGATCGCACCGACGGCGACGACCCCGATCGAGAAGATCGGCCCGGACAGGACCTGTGCGGATGTCAGCAGTGCGACTGCGGTCACGGCGGCGATCAGCGCGAGCAGGCGACCGAACCGACCGGTGTCGAGTCCGTCGTCCGCGGTGCCGTTGTCGGTGTCGAACAGTTCGTTAAGGACGCCGGCGTACTCGCCGTCGCCGCTGACGCCGTTTCCGAGAGAGTGGATCGAGTGAGAAACCCACAGCCCCGCGGTGAAGTTGAGCAGGGCGACGAACGAGATCAGTCCCAGTTCCCCGCTGACGAACAACCCCGCCAGAACGGCGTTGGCGAACGCGAGAACCATGATTCCGTGCACTGCGAGCGATCGGGTTCCGAAGTCTTCGAGGAGCGAAACGTGTGCGAGCTTCATACAGGACGTACGCCTCCGAGGGGCATACCACTGGACCCTAACAGTGGTGGATGTTCACACAACACGTCGGAAATGGAGACAGTTCCGACTCACTCCGACTGTCCGTCTTCGGCCGCATCGACGCGCGCGGCGTGTTTCTCGAGATCTCCTGCGAGCGTTCGCGCCTGTTCCGGCGTCAGTGTAAGTTCCTCCATGTGCGCGGGCAGGTGCTCTTCGGTCATGTTGTCGAGTTCGAACTGGAGTCGGACGCAATCGGGGTCTTCCCTGTCGGCGGTCGCGTTCGCGACGGCAAAGGACTCCGTCTCGAAATCGTGTCCCTTCACGATCGCGTCGACGAGATCGAGGCTCGTGTACGCGTTGACTTTCATCAGTCGATCGGCCATGTGTTCGGTTCGAGAGAGCGCGCGAACGCACTTATACTGCCGGACGGGGGCAAGCGTTCACCGGCCACCGAGAATTGACGGTGGCAGTTCCAGCCCCTCGACGCCCGGAAGGACGCCGAAGACGACGACCAGATAGTAGACGGAGACGACGACCAGGACGGCACCGACCAGCCGATTCAACGGCGAACTGTACCGCGCGAGCGTCCGGGTGATCCGGCGGCCGGACGACTGGGCGAGAAGCGCGAACGCGAGCAGCGGCGCACCGATCCCCAGCCCGAACGCGAGAAAGCCGAGCATGACCTCGAGTCCCGAGTCGAATCCCGGAAAGACGACCGTCGATCGGCTGAAAAACAGCGCGATCAGCCCCGGATTGCAGGGGATGACAATCGCTCCGAAAAAGAAGCCGTAGCCGAACGCAGAGAGCGTCGGATACCGGGACTGGGGCGGTTCGAGCGTCGGAACCCGGCCGAACCCCTCCGGCGCGACGAGCAACACCGCGCCGACGATCGCGAGGACGGCGAAGGCGATCGGGGAGAGGAGATCGACGGCCTCGGAGACTCCCGCACCCAACACGACCGTCCACAGGAGGCCGACGACCGAGACGAACGCGATCACGCCGGCGACGACGGAGACGCCGAGCGTCAGTTCGGACCTCCGGCGATCGCCCTCGCTGGCGGACACCAGATACGCGATGAACGACGGGTACAGCGGGATCACGCAGGCGGCCGTCAGCGGCGTCGCGAGCCCGATCAGGAAGAATTCGAGTAACGCAGCGGCGGTCGAGGTCACGATTCAGCGACCACTGGCAGGGGTTCGATATAACGGGAATCGGTTTCGCACATCGCGGTTCAACAGCCCTCTTCGACCGCTGACGCGAGGGTGTCGGCGTCGACGACCTTGCCCATGCGGTACACCTCGCCGGCCGGGCAGACGAGGACGACCGGCGACGCCGCACTGACGGTCACGTCCTGGCCGAAGGTCTCGACGAGACTCGCGGTCACCTCCTGGGTCGAGCTTCCGAACCGCCAGTCGAAGCCGTCTTCGGCCGCGTACTCCCGAACCAGGTCCGGATCGTCGTTCGGATCGGTCGTCAGATCGACGATTTCGATGTCCTCGCCCGCGGTCGCGTAGAACTCGTCGAACGCATCCTGCTGGGCGTGACAAACCGCACATCCCCGTGCGAACGTGTGGACGATCGTCGGCCGATCGAAGTCGGCAATTTGGAACGACTCGTCGGTCGTCGCGTCCCGTATCGAGGCAGTTCGCCAGGCGGCGTCGGCCGCGACGTCGACCGGTTCGAGGTCCGCGGCTGACCCGTCGTCCGATTCGTTTGTAGACTCGTCTGCGTCACCACCATCGTCGCCCAGACAGCCCGTGATCGCGACCAGCGCCCCCGCTCCCGCTGTCCGGAGCAGTCGCCGGCGATCGATCGGGGTGGGATCGATTGGAGTCATCGTACTCGGTTTTTAGAACGACACCACAAGAAGCGCTCTGGTGTGGCCCTCGATTCGAAAGGGTCGCGCGAGGACCGACTTTAGTCGTCCGACGCGATCGGCGTGCCGTCGGCCCGCGCCGGGGCGGGGCTGGCGTCGAGGTCGTCGTCCTCGGCGTAGGGGTACCAGGTCCGTTTCGTGTTGTGCATGAACGGGTCCTCGTAGTCCGTCTCCTCGGGTTCGATCAGGGCAGCGAGTTCCTCGTCGTCGCGCGCGAGGACGAACTCGCGGAAGCTCTCCTCACCGGTTCGGGCCTCGGCGAAGTTCTCGAGCAGGTTCGCGATCGCGCCGGGTACCTCGTCGGCGGGGACGCGTTCTGCGACCCAGGAGGCGAACTGCGGGTTCTCGCCGAGACCGCCGCCGAGACCGATGTCGAGCGCCTCGACGGGTTCGCCGTTCTTGCGCGTCTTCATCCCGCGGAGGGAGACGTCGGCGATCTGTGGCTGGGCGCAGGAAGCCGTACAACCCGAGAGGTGAATGTGGAAGTTCTCGACGCCCTCGGGAAGCTCGACGTTCTCGGTGAGCCAGCGCCCGAAGCGGACCTGTCGGTTCTTGGTTTCGACGATCGAGAGCGAGCAGAATTCGGTGCCCGTACAGGCGATCGAGCCGCGCTGGAAGGGGTGCGGGTTGGGGCTGTAGTGGTCGATGACCGACTCCGCCTGCAGGTCGTCGAGGTTCTCCTCGGCGACGTCGGTGAGGATAATGTTCTGACGCTGGGTGAGTCGCACCTCACCGGAGCCGTGTTCCTCCGCTACGTCCGCGAGCGCGTAGCCGTCGTTGACGCCGATTCGGCCGACGAGAACGTTCAGCCCGACGTAGTAGTTGCCGTCGTCCTGTTCGTGGACGCCGACGTGGTCGTGTTTGCCGTCGGCCTCGCCCGCGTTGTAGGAGTACGAGTCTCGCAGGTCCTCGCCCGCGGTCTCGAGTTCGAAGTCGATATACTCCTCCTGAAGGGTCTCGCGGAATTTCTCAGCCCCCCACTCGTCCATGAGGAACTTGATTCGGGCGTTGTACCGGTTCTCTCGATCGCCGTGGTCGCGGAACAGCGCCGAGATGCCGCCGGCGACCTCGACCGCCTGTTCGGGCGTGGTGAAGACGTCGATGTCGCGGGCGAGGCGGGGCTCGTTGCGCGAGAGGCCGCCGCCGACGCGAATGTTGTAACCCGTGACGGTCTCTCCCTCGATCTCCTTCTCGGCGGGTTCGAAGGCCAAGTCGTTGATGTCGCCCTGTCCACAGCCTTCGTCACAGCCGGTGACCGAGACCTTCCACTTTCGCGGGAGGTTCGAGTGCGCTTCGTTGCGCTTGAACGTGTCGTGGAGGTCGGTCGAGAGCGCGTCCGCGTCGACGTGCTCGTGTTTGTCCTTGCCGGCGACCGGGCAGCCGACGATATTCCGCCAGGAGTCACCGCAGGCCTGGACCGTCGAGAGACCGACCTCCTCTAGCTGTTCGAAGATTTCGGGAACGTCCTCGAGTCGGATCCAGTGGAGCTGGATCGCCTGTCGGGTCGTCACGTCGAGCCAGCCGTTGCCGAACTCGGGGTTCGCGACGGGACCGCGGGAGAACTCGTCTGCGATCTCGACGATGCGGCGGAACTGTCCCGGTTCGAGAACGCCACCCGGCGGCCCGATCCGCATCATGAAGTACGATTCCTGACCGGCTCGCTGGTGGTACAGGCCGTACCACTTGAACCGCTCGAACCACGCGTCCTGTTCGTCGTCCGGAATCGATTCCCATCCCTCCTCGGCAAAGCGCTCGATTTCTGCGCGAATATCGGTTCCGTAAAGTTCGTCTTTCCACTGCTCGACGTCGCTGGGCATTTGCTATCCTCCTCTATGAAGGGGGGCTATAAGCCTCTCCTTCTGTCGTCAGTTCTCCCCGCCTCTCACGAGTTCCGGCGGTTGTTGCCCGAACCTGCTCGATCACCTCCGAACCGAGTCTCCCGATCGCTTACTCGCCGTCAGGAGCCGGTTCGACGGTCGATTGAACCGCGTCCGGCGTGAAGGGCATGAACTCCTCGTCGACCATTTGCCCGACCGGCAGCCGATCGATCGAATCTCTCGTCCCGCACTCGAGACACTGGCCGACGGTGTCGACGGCGACGATCGAGCCGTCGACGCGGACGTCGAGGAACCCCTCGAGCAGCACGTAGGCTGGTTCGCAGTCACAGAACGCGCCTCGAGAGAGGGTCCAGACGTCGCTCACGCTCACCTGCCGCGAGTCGTTGACGCTGATCCAGGCCCCGTCGTCGAGCGTTCGCAGTGCGATGGTCATACGATCGATACGGCCTCAGTGAGTCTTTCTTCATCGCCCCGTGCAATGCTTACCGATTCGAGGACGGCGAATCGGGCGTCGATCGCAGGACGAAGTCGGGATTCCGGCGGTCGAGCGGAACCGAGATACCGGCGACATTTTCTGGCATGAGCGAGATGTCGACTCGTCGACGACCGCGAAACACGTACTCCAGCCGGTACTATCACCAGAGTTTCGGCAACGCATACAACTATCGTGTGCCACACTGTACCATAACACATGGAAGTCAGGTGTACGCTCTGCAGACGAACGATTCCAGGACGATCGCTCCAGCGATGGTGTGAGTGCGGGTGGTGTATGGATCCGAACTGCAACCGGAACCACCAGTCGTTCTGTCCGGTCCACGGTGCCGAACGCTGGATCGGCGCAGTCGAACTGTAAGTTATTTTTTGATACAACGCGGCGGCGATCCCCGACGGATCGCCCGATCGAGGAGACGCTGATACGCTGGCAGAGGCCGGTAATCCGGACCCGATCGGGAGGGATCGATCCGGTGAACGCGATCGGTTCTTGGACGGAGAATGGCGAACGGCGAGTGCGAATCGAGCCCTCGACGGGGGATCGCAGTCCACTTACCCGTACCTCGAGAACCCATGCGCATGCAGATCAAAGACCGGGAGCCACTCGACGGCGAGCGTGAACGGGTGACCGTCGTCCCCGAGAGCGTTGACGATCCTATAGTGACGGCACACCCTCGAGTCCGGTGATCGGATGACGGGACAATGCACCCGCGAAGCTTGCCAGTAACGTGGAGCGACTACCCGTTACGGATCGGCGTCCCCCAGATTCCGACCGCTGTGGTTCCCATTCCGTTAGCAGGCGGTGATGGCGGTAAGCTCACAACGGTTCTTGTCCACCAATTGCGGAACGCCCTGACTCAGGCACACTCGCTAACGCACGTGCCACAGATCACGGCCGGCGTCCCGCAGGTGTGAACCAGACAAAGTACACAGCCTGTTACTCCGACGCCTGTCCAAACGACGCCAGCGCACATCCCGGCACAGGCCCCACAGATCGTCGCTGTCGACACACAGTTCAAACAGAGTGTTGGACAGGGTCCAGCGATTTGCGTTTCGACGAGCTCTCTCGCCTCGGTGATGTCGGAGTCCACCTGATAACGAGTGATCGGATTTGTATCACCTTGCGCTTCGGCGTGGGTGCGACTTCGAACATCGGCTTCGTCGTCATCTTCGTGTACCACCCTGTAGCCGTCTGTACGAGTATCGGATGTCGCGATAACAGCATCCGGACGTGCATCGATAACGGCCGCAATTTCTCTCCGCTCGTCGGTGGTGACACTGTGGGAGAACACCATCTCCCCATCAGCCGCGATCAGCACTGGATCGAGCGCCGGAGAGAATGTCGTGGACCGGTTCCGGATATGCGGATTCGTCGTCGAAGAGGAGGTACGCCTCATTGTGTTCCAATTCGTAGTGAATTGTCCCTTCCGATGTCGATAGACTAACGTACTCTATGAGCGGTTCGCCGCTCGCATTCCGCACGGTCGTATGCGTCGCGTCTCGGGGATTTGGGTTGAATTTCACTCCTGCTTCACCGCCGGCATCGTCTCCAAGTTGTGGCTGCTTCAGTTCGCGTTTGATCGCCTTGACCGGTTCTGAACGCAACGCTCGGCCAATAACACGACCGGAAGCGTCGTTCGTATGAATCTGGATGGGTTCCTCCGTTGCTGCACCCATACCACTAGCAAATCCACCGACTGAAGCCGCTGTGACGCCCGCACTCGCCGCTTTCAGTACTGTCCGTCGATCAATCTCGCTGTCTGTTTTGTTAGACAGTATATCGTATCTGAGTGTCATATTTATAAATATTATTTAGATATACTAAAGTAAATTTATAGCTAAATGAGTAATAATCATTTGGAAAATCCCAAAATATGTCGGAATATTCATTTACCATCCTCTTTCATTCATAGATATAGATGGACACAACAAATGCCGGAGTCAATGCTTTGTATTTGGCCCTGTTTTGGGGCCCATTTATTTTCGGTATTTACGTCCACGCGCGCCGTCGTGGAACCACACGGCCGTTTCTGCAGGCGGTCCTCTTTGGTTCGTTCGGACCGGGTGGAGCAGTAGTTTACTGGATCCGACACGGGCAAAACGGATCCGATAACCGATAACTCGTCCGAGCCCTGTCAATAGCCGCTAGGGATCGCAGCCCACTTACCGACACCCCGAGAACCACCTCCCATGCAGATCAAAGACCGGGAACGACTCGACGGCGGCCGTGAACGGCTCACGGTCGTCCCCGAGAGCGTCGACGACCTCTGGCACCTCCAGTACGTCCTCGAACCCGGCGATCGCGTCGCGGGCGACACCACCCGGCGGATCCAGCGCAACGACGACCAGATGCGCGACACCGGCGGCGAACGCGAACATATGTGGGTCGCGATTGCGGTCGAGGATATCGAGTTCCACAAGTTCGCCAATCGGCTGCGCGTCGGCGGCGAGATCGTCGCCTGCTCGCGCGAGGACCAGCTCGGGTTCCACCACACGCTGAACGTCGAGGAGCGAGACGAGTTATCGATCGAGAAGTGGTTCAAACCGGACCAGGAGGCTCGCCTCGAAGAGGCCGAGGAGGCCACGGAGAACCCGGACGTCGCGATCGCCACCGTCGAGGAAGGGCAAGCCCACGTCCACACAGTCGCCCAGTACGGCACCGAGGAGCGAGCGACCATCACCGGCACGACCGGCAAGGGCGAGTACGCCCGCGGGCGATCGGAGCTGTTTGCCGAACTCGGGACGGTCCTCAAACGCCAGGACGCCGACGCGATCATTCTCGCCGGTCCCGGCTTTACGAAACAGGACGCACGGAAGTACATCGAGCAGAACGAACCCGAGGTCGCAGAGAAGATCACGATGGTCGATACGGCCAGCGTCGGCGATCGCGGCGTCCACGAGGTCCTCAAACGCGGTGCCGTCGCGGACGTCCAGGAGGAGACCCGCATCGAGAGCGAGGCCGAGTACATCGACGAACTCACCCGACGGATTGCCGAGGGCGCGAAAGCCGCCTACGGTCCCGAAGAAGTCAAACAGGCCGCCGAGTTCGGCGCGATCGAACGCCTGCTCGTCCTCGACGATCGACTCCGGAAAGAGCGCGGTCCTGACGGCGAGTGGGCGATCGATATCGACGAGATTGTTCGCACGACCGAACAGAAAGGCGGCGACGTGACGGTCTTCTCGAGCGAGTTCCCGCCGGGAGAGCAGCTTTCGAACCTCGGCGGCATCGCGGCGCTGTTGCGCTACCGACTCGAGTGAGAGCGGCGATCGTTCGCACTCTGTGTCGTCGCTCGTTACTTGCCCCCACTCTCCGCCGTCGCTCGTTGGTCGACCCCATTCTCGACTCGTCACTCGTTACTCGGTCGCAGTTCGTCGCTCGCTTCGATCAACTGGATCAGGACGGACGCGAACAGCGAGCCGGAACTCCAGATCGCCGTTTCGCTGCCGTCGTCGTCGATCACGCTCAACAGGAGGCTGTCGTCGTCGACGAGTACGATCCGGCCCGACCGCTGGTCGCTCTCGCGGTAGTCCGGCGGCATCACCACTCGGACGCCGTCTATCGAACCGAGTCGGCTGCGAACCTCGTCGCTGCGGCTGATGACGAGTACCCGAACGCCGGCTTCGGCTCGCTCCGCGAGCGTGCGCTCGATCGAGTCCGTCAGTAGTTCCGGCAATCGCGTGCCGAAGACGATCTCCTCAGAAGCCTGCGAGAGCAGATCGACGACGCGACCGTCGACGCGATCGCGACTCCGGACGGTCCAGATATCTTCTTGTGCTTCCTCGGTCGCGGATTCCCGTTTGACCGCGTCGACGTACTCGAAGGCGCGTTCGCGCTCGCGATCGAATCGTCGCTCGAGCGTGGTCTGAGCCTCCTCGACGCTGACCGGGCGGTAGCGAATCGGGCTCGATTGCTGGACTTCGAGGAGGCCGCGATCTTCGAGGCTGTCCGCGACGCTGTACACCTGCGATCGGGGTACGTCGGTCACGTCAGCGACCTCCGTGGCGGTTCCCGACCCAAGTCGGTGAAGCGCGATGAAGACCTTGGCCTCGTAACTGGTGAGCCCGAGTCGTTCGAAGGCGTCGACCGCGTCGCTTTCGTCGACAGTCACGGGTCGGACTCCTCCGAGCCGTCGGCGGGTTCGAGGTCGACGTCGAACTCGAATTCGGTTTCGGATTCGGGTTGTTCGTCCCGATCGACCGACGATTCGGCGTCGGTGCCGCCGTCACTCGCGGCTGGCGTTCGACCACTGGTTCCCGTCCCGGCAAACGAGACGTCGGGACCAAAGTAGCGCGTCCAGAACACCAGCAGCGTCGGCAGGACGATCACGCTCGCGAGGAACGCGTAGGCGATCGTGAGGGCGGTGATGATCCCGAACTGGCGAAGCGCCGGCAATATCGCGAACGTGAGGGTTCCGAAGCCGCCGATCGTCGTCGCCGCGCTGCCGAGCAATGCGCCGCCGGTGCCGGTGACGGTCGTGTGTAGCGCCGACCAGACGTTGCCCTGGCGCTCGAGTTCGAGCGAGTAGCGGGCGCTGACGTGGATGCTGTAGGCGACTCCGAGCCCGACCGTGAGGCTCGTGATCATCCCCGTGAGCACGTTAAACGGCATTCCGATGAGGTACATCGTCCCGAGAATCCAGCTGACGGAGAACGCGACCGGGAGCAGGGTCACGACTCCGAGGGTGGCGCTGCTGCCGGTCAGCCGGTAGGCGATCGTCAGGAAGACGAACACCGCAACGAGCGTGATCAGGAGACTCTCGAGAACGGTATCGAGCAGGTCCTGTTCGACGATGTAGCCCACGATCGGGTCTCCGGTAGCGGTCGCACTCCAGCGGCCGTCACTGCCGTCTTCGAGGGTCGCCGCGATCGATCGCATCTCCTCGGTCGTGTCGCCGGGGCTTGCAGTGCCCTGAATGCCAACGACGATGCGGGCGGCGTCGTACTCGCCGTCGTCGGAGCGACTGAGGACCTGACTCGCGGCTTCCTCGTCCGCCTCGAACAGGTCGTCGTACAGCGCCGAGACGTTCTCGTCGGGAACGCCATCGTCGTTCGTGTCGGCTGCAGAGAACGACTCGTTGAACGATTCGTTTGCCGCGGCGACGGACTCCATCGTCGAAAGTGGATCCTGTACGTCCGCCTCGCCGGTCGCGAGCGTAAAGGCGACGGTACTGTCGCCGGCCTCGGTTCGCGAGTCGTCGACTCGCTCCAGGAATTCGTCGTCGTCGACCGCTCCCTCGGCCAGCAGTTGGGCCTGACTCCCCTCGCGCTGGAACTGTTCGTTGACGAACGCGAGATCGTCCTTGGCCTGGTACTCGCCCGGCTTGAACGGCTCGGGAAGCGTCTGAGTCCACTCGGGCGGAGCGTCCGCGAGGAAATCCTCCTCCTCGAAACTCGTATCCACCTGCGTCGCGCCGTAGACGCCGCCCGCGGTGAGCAACAGGACGCCGACGAGGACGGCCAGCGGAATCCGTCTAGCGGCGATCGAGCCGACCGTCAGCGCGTCGCTGAACCGTCCGCCGCCGGTTCCGAACGCGCGCTTCCGGCGATCGACGCCGCGGGATTCGAGGAACTCGTCGATCTCGATCTTGGCGGCGGGAATCATCGCCCCGAAGACGACGAGCGTAGCGAGGATGCCGACGGCGCTAACGATTCCGAACTCGCGAATCGGGGCGATAGGGCTGACGAGGTTCGAGAGGAAGCCGATGACCGTCGTAGCCGTTACCCAGATGAGCGCGACGCCGACGCCTGCAAGCGCGATCGACATCGATCCCCGAACCGAGCTGACGCTGTCGTCATCGGCGCTCTCGCCGGTCGGTTCACGTCCCGTCTCGCCAGCGTCGCTCGCCCCGCGTTGCTCTCGATGCCGCATGAAGACGTGGATCGCGTAATCGATCGAGAGCCCGATCAGGAGGACGGGAACGGCGACGAACATCTGGTTGAACGCGATATCTGCCCAGCCCATGAAGCCGAACGTCCAGATCAGGACGGCGACGATTCCGACGACGCCGAGGACGATATCGAGCGGATCGCGGTAGGCGACGAGTAACGCGCCGACCACGAACAACATCGCGAGCGGGCCGACGATCGTCAGACTGTCGATCATCGATCGATCGATCTCGTCGGTGATGATTCCGGCACCGAAGACGAGGTAGTCCTGCTCGTTGTCGTTGGCCAGCTGTCGAAGGTCGAGCTGGCTCTGGGTGATTCGTTCGTCCGTGCCTTCGATTTCGTCGACACCGCTGTCTCCGGTCGACTGGACCACTGAGGTCAACCGCGCGTCGGCCTGCGTGCTACCGGGGACGTACGAGGTCGGCATCAGCGCCAGCGCGGCGTTGTCGTTGGAATCGTCCGCGGAGAGCGTCCGTTCGAGGGTGTCCTCGTACGCGTCGTCGTCGAGGGCCTCGAGGGCGTCGATTTGCTCATCGACCGTCGGGCCTGAACCGCCGTTTTGGAGGACGCCAGCCGTCCCAGCGAGATACGCATCCTCGAGTTCTGCAGAGAGTTGCTGGTACTCGGGGTCGGTCTCCGGGTCGTCGGACTGGGCTTCGATCGCGTATCGCTGGGATTCGATCTCCCGGACCTGTGCGACGGTATCCGCGTACTGCTCGGTCTGTTCCTGGGTGAGCCCGTCAGTGGCGTTCTCGACGACCTCGTCGAACTGGGCCTCGAGCTCGTCGGCCCGAGCCTGGTACTCGGGGTCGCTCTCGTTTGCCGTCTGGTTTAGCGCTTCGTACTCGCGCTGGAGGGCGATCGTTTCGTCGATGCCGGCCTCGAGGTCGGCGCTTCGTTGCTCGTTGACCGCCCTGATCGCGACGACGTTTTCGACGCCGGTGATGGCATCGTCTTCAACCAGTGTTTCGTTGATCGACTCCGTGTCTCTAATCTCCTGTTGGAACTCGAGTGAGTTGATCAGCGACTCTTTTGTCAGGACGTTATCGCCGCGTGCGATCACCTGTACGACGGTCGTGTTCTCCTCTCCGCCGGTCGAGAAATTGCCGTCGATACGTTCGAGCGCCTTCGCCTCGGGCGAATCGCCCTCGAACTGATCGAGCGAGGAGTCGTCGTCGACCATCGACGCCCCCGCGCCGACGAGGACCGTCGCCAGCAACAAGACGACCAGGATTGCTCTGGTGTGGTCAGTGACGAATTCCGCGATCCGATCGGGCGCACTCATGCGTTGACCTCCCGGTACGGCTTCGAACATTCGATGGAGAGCATTCTGTTGTTACGATCCTACTAACGCGATCTATAAACGTGTTCGGATGGGGTGATTCTGGTGAAACCGCGAGCCGTACGCTCCGCCCCAGGTGAAAACCAGTGAACCGACGATCGAGTGAGATCAGTCACTCGATCGAGACCGTCTGGAGATCCTCCGCGAATCGCACGTCGCCGTCGTAGTGGGCACCGATCGAGTCGAGCATCTCCTGGTGTCGACCGTCGGTGTGGGGATAGAGGTGCGTGAGGTAGACCCGGCCGATCTCCCGGCCGGCGAGTTCGCGGCCGAGCGCCGACGGCGTCGGGTGGTTCGAGACGTCGACGTCGTCGGGGAACGAACAGTCGTGGGCGACTATTGCGGAGCCTTCGGCAAAGTTGGCCAGTCCCGCGAACGCTTCGCTGTCCCCGCTGAACGTGAACAGGTCCCCGAAGCGGTAGGCGAGACAGGGCAACGAGTGGCGTGTCTCGTAGGCCGAGACGTCGAAGCCGGCGGCGGTGAACTCGCCGGCGACGACCTCCCGGACCTGTAGATCGATCTTGTCTTGCATGTACTCGTGGACCGAGAGGAGGTCGTCGAGCAGGGCCTTGGTTCCCTGCGGGCCGACGATTTCGAGGTGTTCCTCGCCGGCCAGCCAGCGGGCTTTGATCAGCGGCAGCAGATCCGCGACGTGGTCGAGGTGGTGGTGGGTGAGCAACACCGTCGAGACGGCCTCGTAGCCGACGCCGGACTGCTGAAGGCGGTGGAGGACGCCCGAGCCACAGTCGATCAGCAGGGTTCGGCCCTCGTCCTGGATCAGAACACCGGTCTGAAACCGCTCGCCGGTCGGCATCGCGCTGCCAGTTCCGAGAAAGGTAACGCGCATACGGTGCCGTGGGTCGGCCTGCCGGATAAGCATGGCTCCTCACGTCGAAGACGGGCGAAATTGCGTCCCCGCAACCCGAAGCCAGCCGTAGCCGTCGTTCGACCGACCGGATCCACCCCTCGAATCGATCGCTGGCACCGAACGGGTCGGGCCTGCCGAGAGGGGAGGGCTTACTTGCCTCCTCTCGAAAGTGCCGCGTAACCTATGCTCGACAGCCAGGACCACTCCGTCGAGGAACTCGAGGAGCGCGTCGACGCCCTCGAACCCGTGGCGGAGGACACCGATGGCGACGATCGAACCGAGCTGGCCGACACGCTGGTCGAACTCGCAGCCGCCTACGGCGATCGAGGCGCGTTCGACGCCGAGCGGTCGACGATCGATCGACTGGCCACCCTCTGTGCGGACGAGGCGGACCTGACGGGCTACACCGAACGAGCGCTGGCAAACGCGACCGCAGTCTCCGATCGCGCCAGAGCGTACGAAACCGGGATCGATCCCGAACGAATCGAGGCGTTCCGCGAGCGACTGGAGACGCGCTACGAGGACCACCCCGAGGCGGCCGTCGCCGCGCAACTGGCCCGCGCGACCGCCCAGACGGCTCACGCCTACGGCAAGGCAGAAGCTCCCGCCCGAATCGAAGCGCTGGTCGATCGACTCGAGGCGCTGTACGGGACCCACCCGACGACGGCGGTTGCGGCTCAGCTGGCGATCGGCTACGCCTACGGCGAGCGCTACCTCGACGAGCAGGCGGGCAAGAGCCGCCTCGAACGCGCCGAAGAGCTGTACGAAGCCCACCCCGAGGGACCGGTCGCGGCGGGACTGGCGGGGGTCATCGCCGCCCGAACGAACGCCGACGCCCGCGGTGCGGACGTCGACACGATCGAACGACGGATCGAGCGCATCGAGGGGCTGGCCGCGGAGTATCCCGAAAGCGACCTCGAGCGCTGGCTACCGATCGCCTTTGCGAACGCGACCCGTGCGAGTTTCGAGGCGGCGGAGTACGACCGACTCCAGAAGTGGGGACGACGGACGAACGACCTGTACGACGAACGCGAAACGGTCGATCGCGCGACGTGGGCGGCGGCAGCGACGTTCTACTCCGCGCGAGGCTCGTTTTTCGAACACGAGATCGAAACGGCTGATCGAAAACTCGATCGGCTCAGGAACCTCGAGTCGACGTTCGAGAACCCGGTCTTCGAACACTGGCTCGCCCGTAGCATGTTCGACGCTGCCAGAGCGTACGCCGAAGTGGGCCAGTACGAGCGCGCTCGATCGACGGCCGACCAACTGGAATCGTACGCGGTCGGGCACGAGGATCAGGCGGAGATCGAGGCGGGACTGGACGCCCTTCGCGAGCAGGCTCCGGGCCTGTTCGGGGATGGCGCGGTGGCTGACTGCGAGAACGAGTCTGAAGAGGATGGTCAGTGTGGGCATCACGCCGATGCCAACGTAGCGGCGATGGACGAACCGGGCCAGGCGATCGACGAACCACACGGCGAGCGATCGACAGAGCCGGATCGAGACGCCGACCATCCCGACCGAGGCGCCGGCCATCCCGGTCCGCACGAGTCCGGGACGCCGGGGTCTCGGACCCTTGCAAACCCAGACGAGACCGCCTCGTCGTGTGACTCGTGTGGAACCGGCGGCTGTGGCGGCTGTCGGAGCGAGGTATCGCCCGCGAGCACCGGTACGATCGTCGCAGCGGGACTGGCCGCCGCACTCGTCGTCGTCTCGGTAACCTACTTCGTCTATCGGCTGTTCGCGATCGGGCGTTCGGCTCTCGGCGGCGCGAGCGAGTAGGGTACGGGCCGGCCCACTCCCTCAATCGACGCGTTCACTTTCGCTCCGGTGGGCAAACCCTCTTACATACCCAACCCGCAGACGACGGTAATGGACGGGGACGATCGACTCGAATTACCTGTCGCCGACGAGGACCTTCCCTTCGATCCCGAGGGGGTGACGATCGAGGACGGTGACGTCTTCTCCCTGCTCGAACCTGCCGTTCAGCAGTGGTGGCTCGAAGAATTCGGCGAGTTCGTCCCCGAGAACGAGGGCTTTTTTACGCCGCCACAGGAGGGAGCGATTCCGAAGATTCACCGGAGGACGAATACGCTGGTCTGTGCCCCAACCGGGTCCGGAAAGACGATGTCCGCCTTTTGTGCGATCGTCAACGAACTCTACCGGCGCGATCGCGAATCCGACGATGGTCTCGAGAACTCGGTCTACTGTCTCTACGTCTCGCCGCTGAAATCGCTCGCAAACGACATCCACCGTAATCTCGAGGTGCCGCTGGAGGGCATCGAATCGATCGTCTCCGATCGTGCCGACGCGGAGATGGGCGAGATTCGCCACGCGATTCGTCACGGCGATACCTCCTCGGCCGATCGCCAGAAGATGCTCGAGGAGACGCCCCACATTCTCAATACGACGCCCGAGACGCTCGCCATCTTGCTCGACTCACCGAAGTTCCGCGAGAAGCTTCGCAGCGTCGAGTACGTCATCGTCGACGAAATTCACTCGCTGGCAGATGGGAAACGCGGCACCCACCTCTCGGTAAGCCTCGAACGACTCGAAGCGATGGCCCACGGCGAGATCACTCGGATCGGCTGCTCAGCGACGATCGAGCCGCTGTCCCAGGTTGCGGAGTTCCTCGTTGGCTGCGAGACACCACGCGTCTCGGATGGTATGAGCGAGGAGCGAGGCGACTCGCAAGAGGGCGAGGAGTCCGGCGGCGAACCGCGACCGTACGAGATCGTCGACGCTCGCTTCGCCCGCGAGTTCGATATGCGACTCGAGTGTCCGACCGACGACCTGATAAACACGCCCCGCGAGGTCGTCCAGGACCGGTTTTACCGGATGCTTCACGATCACATTCGGGACCACACGAACACGATCGTCTTCACCAACACGCGATCGGGTGCGGAACGAGTCCTGCACAACCTCCGGGAGCGATTCGACGCTTACGACGAGGACAACTCCGGCTGTCACCATGGTAGCCTCTCGAAAGAGGTTCGCCAGAATATCGAGGGGCGACTAAAGACGGGCGATCTCGACGTAGTCACCACCTCGACATCGCTGGAACTGGGGATCGACATGCCCCACGTGGACCTCGTCGTGCAGGTCGGGTCGCCCAAATCCGTCGCCGCCTTGCTCCAGCGGATCGGACGGGCGGGCCACCGCGTCGGCCAGACCGTCACCGGCCGGGTGATCGCGCTCGATCGGGACGAACTGCTCGAGTGTGCGGTCATGCTGAAGAAGGCCGAGGAGGGCTTTGTCGACTCCGTCTCGATTCCCGAGAACGCTCAGGACGTGGCCGCCCAGCACGTCTACGGGATGGCGATCGCGGAAATTCGGCCCGAGTCGGCGGTGCAAGCGATTCTTCGCCGCGCGTATCCGTACCGGAACTTCTCGGAACGGGAGTACGAACAGCTGATGCGCTACCTGACCGCCGAGTACGCCGGCCTCGAAGACCGCAACGTCTACGCGAAGGTCTGGCGCGACGCGAACGACCCGCCAGAGGGCCAACACCACCACGACGAGTTCCCCGTCGGCGAGACACTGATCGGCAAACGGGGCCGACTCGCGCGGGTCATCTACATGACCAACATCGGGACGATTCCGGATTCCTTTACTTGCGACGTTCACACCCGCGCGAGCGACGAGTGGGTCGGCCAGTTGGACGAGAACTACCTCGACACTCTCGAGAAGGGCGACGTCTTCGTCCTCGGCGGCAACCACTTCGAGTACCGCTACCGGCGCGGCTCGAAGGTGTACGTCGATCGAACCAGCGCCCGGCCCACCGTTCCCTCGTGGTACTCCGAACGACTGCCCCTCTCGTACGACCTCGGCTGTGAGATCCTCGACTTCCAGGCCGAACTGCTCGATCGCTACGCGGCAGGCGGTCCGCCGCGCGTTCGGGCGTGGCTGCGGGAGTTCCCGCTCGACGACGACAGCGTGCGCGCGATCGCCCGCCTGTTCGAACACCAGATTCGCTATGCGGGCCCTGAGAGCGTGAGCACGCCCGATCGACTCGCGGTCGAAGTCGTCCGCGATCGCGAAGAGTACGAGCGCCACTACTACGTCCACTCGGCGTACGGCCGAAAGTTCAACGACGGTTTCGCCCGCCTGCTCGCCTATCGCTGTGCACAGGAGGCGACGGCGAACGTGCGGGTGGCCGTCGCGGACAACGGGTTCGTGCTCTCGATGCCACTCAACCGGAAGGTCGACCTCGACGGAATCCTCGCGGATCTCGATCCCGACCGGGTTCGCGAGGATCTCCGGGCGGCCCTTTCGGACACTGACCTGCTCCAGCGATACTTCCGGATCAACGCGACGCGATCGCTGATGATCTTAAAACGGTACAAAGGCTACGAGAAGTCCGCCAGCGAACAGCAGGTGTCGAGCGAGATGCTGCTCGGCTTCGCGGAGGAGTTAGAGGAGTTCGCGGTCATCGAGGAGACCTACCGCGAGATCCTCTCGGACAAGCTCAACGTCGCGGAGATCGAGTCGATCGTCGCGGCGATCGACTCGGGCGAGATTTCGATCGAACGACAGCTTGCCGACTCGCCGACGCCGCGGGCGTTCGGGCTGGCGACACTCTCTGCGAGTGACGTCGTTCTCGCGGAAGACGAGAGTGCAGCACTGCAGGCGTTTCACGAACACGTCCTCGAGGAGATCGGCGAGGAGTCGCTTGCGGGACTGTCAGCGGGCGAAGACGACTGATCGCTGGCCAGTACACCAGTGTGTTCCCGGCCGAATCCGTACTGGCGGTCGATCGCTCTGTCCTTCTGTTCTGAACCGAACACGTAAATCAGGGAACCGACCATAGTTACGGAAGGATGACCGACGATGCCCCGAACTGGGAGTTCAAAGATCGCGATATTGCGATCCTCTGTGAACTCGCAGAGGACCCACAGCTTTCCTCGCGGGAGCTGACGAACGTGTTGAAAAGCGAGTACGACATCGACGTATCCCACGTCACCATCAGCGAATCGATCCGCCGAATGCGCGACGAGGGAGTCTTCCGCGAGGCGATTATCCCCAACGAGGAGTACTACATCTTCGCCCTCTTCGAGTTCAAGTTCAACACCGCGAACTTCGCGGAAAGCTGGTACGACGCGATGGAGCACATCCGCCGGGACAAACACACCCTCTTTTTCTTCCTCTCGGACGGCGAGTACCAGTGGAAGACGGTGATGATGTTCCGCGATCGCGAGCAGGTCTCGAAGTGGGTCCACAGCTGCTACAAGGAGTACGGCGACGTGATCGCGAACATTCGGAACTCGGCGGTCCACAACGTGCTCAAGTTCCGCACCGATCCCCAGATATTCGAGGACCTGGGAGAAGACGAGTTCGAGGGCTAACGGGCCCCGAGCCGACGTCGGCCAACTGTTTCGACGGCAGGCTTTCCCTCCGGATCACCGAACCAGCGTCAGCATCTCACAGGAGAGTGCAACCTCGCCGTCGTCGGTCACGAGTCGCGTTTCGTGCCGGGCGACGCCGTTTGCGATCGGGTGATCCCGTGGCTCCTTTTCGATCAGTTCCGACTCCACGTGGACCGTCGTCCCCATCGTGACGGGCGTCGTGAATCGCAGGCTGTCGACCCCGTAGAACGCGATCGTCTCCGGACGTTCGTGTCGGTGTTGCCACAGCAGGCCGCTCGTAATGCCGAACAGCAAGGCTCCGTGGGCGATCGGCTCACCGAAGGGGGTCTCCTCGGCGGCGAAGCGATCGCTCAGATGAAGCGGGTTGAAGTCGCCGCTGACGCCCGCGTAGTTGCGCACGTCGGCGTCCGTAATCGTCCGGGAGTGGGTAACGATCTCGTGGCCGATTTCGAGATCGTCGAACGACACAGTCTGGCCGGTTCGTTCGCCGCCTGTGGGACGGTCGTCGGCCATCTCAGCGCCCCTCGAACGCCGGCTTTCGGTCCTCAGCGGCCGCTATCGTTTCCTTCGTCGCGGCGGCTCCCGTACTCCATTGTCCCACGTTCCCCACACCGAGCACCGCGGCGCGATGGGTGATCTTCTCCGACATAGTCGAGACGACAGCGGGAAGCGTCATAATATCCCTGCAAGTTGCTTATCAGTGGTAACTTTCTCCCTTCGAACTACCTGAGTCGTACTATTTACACCGTCGATAGCTGAACATCAGTAACCGTAAGTAACTCTTAAGTCACAGTCACAGTATTTGATTTGTATGTTTCGAGTACGTTTCACCTGCCAGCCACGAATGAGGAAATCGGCGGCGGCAGGAACGGCTCACGGCCGTACTCGACGGGTGGAGAAGCGATGACTGAGCATTCGCTCAACCGTCGCGATCTGTTGAAAACGACCGGGGGAACCGTTCTCGGGGCCGCAGTTCTGTCAGAGGGTGTCGCCGGCCATCGATCGACCGGGATCACCGAAGAGCGTCTCTTCGAGGAGGACTTCGAGGCGTACGATACGGGGGAGGTTCCCCCGGCGTTCGTGTTGGCCGGGAACTCCAGCCAGGAGGTCATCGCGGAGGCGGCCGACGGCGGCACACAATCCTACCGGATGCGCGGCTCTCACGGCGGCTGCTGGCGGGCGATCGCTCGCCAGTCGATCGACCTCTCGGACGCGATGCGGGTCGAGGGCTGGTTCAAACGCGGGGACGGTGAGGTTGGCTGCCACGAGGATCGAAGCGGTCATATCGGGTTCCGGACGGTCGCGAGTTCGTCCTGGTCGGACGGCTCGGGGGTAGGGCTGTTGCAGTTCAAACCGGACGGCACGGTGAACTCGGCCGGCGAGGTCGTCGGTGAGTACGAGCCCGGCGCGTGGACTCCGTTCGAAGTCGAGTACGTCCGGGACCCGGACGCCGGCACGGTTACGCACAACTGTCGCGTCGACGGCGGCGGGCTGGTCTCGGTTACCCGTGACGAGCGTGGACACGAAGACGAACTGTCCGCGCTCGAAATCAGAAGCGACGATTTCACCGTCTTCTGGGACGAGCTTTCGATCGAATCGGCCGAGGATATCGACCCGCCGGCGATCGGGACCGTCGTGGGGACGGTAACGGACGAAGAGGGTGAGCCGCTGGATGGCGTCGACGTGGCACTCTTCGATTCCGAGACCGGTGACGGCGAGGCGGGAGCCACGACCGACGCAGACGGCGGATACCGCTTCGAGGTTCCGGCGGGGACGACCTACGATATCGAATTCGCGGACCCGGCGTTCGAGCCGTATTCGACGGCCGTCACCGTCCAAGCGGAGGAAACGCACAGGGTAAACGCCTCGCTGACACCAACCACCGCCGAAACCGGAGCCGTTTCCGGGGTCGTAACGAACGACGACGGCGAGACCGTCTCGGGCGTCGACGTGGCGCTGGTCGACCTCGATACCGGGTCAACCGCGGAAACCACGACCGACGGGAGCGGCGAGTACGCACTCGAGGTCGAACCGGGGTCGTACGTGATCGAAATCGACGACGTCGACTTCGAGTCCTACGAGATGGACGTCTCCATCGACTCGGGCGAGTCCCGGACGATCAACGTCGAGTTGACGCGCGTTTCGGTCGGACCCGGAACCGTAACCGGATTCGTGACGGACGAGGACGGCGACGCGGTCGCGGACGTTGACATCGACCTCGTCGATCTCGACGACGGATCCGTCGCGAAAACGACGGCAACCGATGCTAACGGGGAGTACATCGTCGACGTTCCCGCGGGCGTGACCTACGCCGTCGAGATCGACGACGCCGACTACGAACCCGCCGCAACCGAGGTGACGGTCGACCCGGACGGAGTCCACGTTGCGGACATCTCGGTGACGTCGCTCTCGGACGGCACTGGGACGGTAACCGGTGTCGTGACCGACGACAACGGCGAACCCGTCTCGGGAGTCGACCTCGACGTCGTCGAATCGAATACCAACACCGTGCAAACGACGACGACCACCGGCGACGACGGTGAGTACGGCGTCGAGGTCCCCGGCGAAACGACGTACGTCGTCGACATCGATGCCACCGGGTTCGAGTCCTCGACCACCGAGGTGACCGTCGAACCCGACGAGTCCCACACGGTAGATATCGAACTGGTGCCCGCAGAACTCCTTGGAGAGTGGCGATCGGCCAAACTCGATCTCGCGGGACGAATCGAATCGATCTCGGTGAGCGATATCGAGGAAGAGAGCGAGGTTCGATCGCTCTTCGACGAGTACGAGTCGCTCCTGCGGGCCGACGAAGTCGACACCGATCGCGCCGAAGCGGCGGTCGAACGGCTGGTACTGAGCGAAGAGGTGATCAATCGATCGCTCGAAGTCACCGGCACCGCCGACCCGCGAGACGACGGCGTGTCCGAGTACAACATGGCCGCCACGGCGTACCGATCGTTGCTCCACGGCATCGTCGAGTGGAAGTTCGGCATCGTCGAAATCAAGAAAGCGCTCGCGGAGCTCTCCGGGTTCGAGTACGTCATCAGTGCCGCACTGGATTACCTCACCGACGCGATCGAGGACCTCATCGAAGAGCAGATCGGAAATTTCGTGGCCTCGAACGAGATCCTCGAAATCGACGAAGAGGCGCTCAATGTCGCAGAGAAGGTCGTCTCAGCGATCGAGACCGCCGAGGACGTTCTCGCCGGCGACGTTCGTGCGCTCGTCGAGGAGGCGATCGATCCGGTCGCCGTCGCGCTGGGCCAGAGCTTCCAGTGGGGCATCGAAGGGGCCGGCTCGACCAGGTCTCCGGGGTACGAAGAACAGGTCGAGCGAACGCTCACAGAGACCGCACCGGCGGCCTGGGAGGACGGTTCGACGTTCGACACCCCACTCGAGATGGCGCGGACCCACGCGACAGGTGCGAAAGAGGACGTAGAGCGCCGCGCCCGGCAACTCGAAGAGACCGTCGAGCCGGAACACGACGGATTGATGGACTTTATCGACCTCGTTCTGGACCTGTTGCGGGCGGACGGACTCTGGGACGTGGTCGGCGTTCTCAAGGAGATCGCCCAGTTCATCTGGGATCGGCTGCCGATCGTCAGCGAGGGATTCAACGCCGGGGTCGCGTTCCAGTTGACGCGGTTCGTCGCCGACGACAGCAACGACGGTGTCTCGCAGATCGTCGGACGTGATCCGGCATGAGCGACGACTCCGTCGACGCGTTGTTGACCGAACTCGTCGCGGAAACCGAAGCGCGAAACGTCGACGCGGCTCGCGAGGTATTAGAACGAATCGCCGATCGGTTCGACGAGTTACGCGAGGAGGAACGACTCGCGGTCAGACGATCGTCCGCGGCGAGAAGCGGGACCTTAGACGGCGACGGAACCGCCGACGAACTGAACGATCACATCCGCGCGGCGGCGGGAACGCAGATGTCCCGCAGCGCGTTCTTGCTCGAGGCGGTGTCGATTCTCAAAGAGCTCGAACGATCGATCGAAGAGTCAGCCGAGACGGACGACGGCGAGGCCGCCGAGGAGTCGGTCGACGCAGAGTTCGCGAGCGATCTCTCCCGAGGCGGGCAACGAGTCCAGGAAAATCACGACGAGTACGAACAACTCGAAGCGAAATCGAGCACAATTACGGAGAGTCGGACGCTATCGCCGCGAATCAGCGTTCGGGCCATCGAAGCGCCGAACACGGTCGACGCCGGCGATCCGTTTTCGGTCACCGCGGTGATCACGAACGTCGGCGATCGACCCGCCGAAGACGTCCTCGCCAGGGCAGAACTTCACCGGGGCGGCGAAACGATCGGCGAGCGGACCGACGATCTCGGGGGCGTAGACGGCGGGGAGATCGTCCGCAGCCGGTGGGACGAGATCACGGACGTCGAAACGATTCTCGTCACCGTCGAATCGTCGAACGCCGGGAGTGACGGGAGCGAGACGGCCGTTCTCGTATTCGGCGAGATCGACGAGGGTGGCGATGAAGACGGCGGAGACGGTGGAAGCAACGAGGACGACTCGAACACCTCGGACGACGGGGATGAGCAGGGAGACGCCGAGCAGTCAGCGATCGAACTGGGCAACGGCGACGGGATGCCCGGATTCGGTATCGTGGGAACGATCGCCGCCGGTGTGAGCGCGGGATACGTGCTCAAAAAACGGGTCGCTGAAGAGCTAGACGAGTAGCCGACCCGGGCAGGAACCGCCGACAGTCGGGTTGCGGTCGCCACCTGACCGGATCAGTCGATTGGCAGTAGAATCGACAGCGACCGGGGCGTTCGACGGGCAGTTCGAGTCGATTTACAGCGGTTCGTCACCCTCGATGATCCGCATCGCTCGATCGGCCAGTGCCGGGACGCGGGCGTCCATCTTCGGGTACATCGGATCGTCGCTGTTGCCCTCCAGATAGCGTCGGAAAAACATTTCGCCCAGTGCGGCCAGTTTGTAGACCGCGAGCGTTCGATAGAACCGCTCGTGGTCGAACGCGTAGCCAGTTTGTGACTCCCAGCGATCGACGAGTTCGCGCCGCGTCGGATACCCCTCGGCCTCCATGAACGTCGCGGTGAGCTCCGGAACCGCGGGTTCGAAATCTTTCGGGTCACGCCAGTAGGAGAGCATCCAGCCGAGGTCGGCGCGAGGGTCGCCAAGCGTGGCCATCTCCCAGTCGAAGACGCCGACGAGCTCCGGCTCGGAAGTACCTGACGTGTCGTACATGACGTTGTCCAGCTTGTAATCGCCGTGAACGAGCGTGTGCGGGTGCGACTCGGGGCAGTTTTCTTGGAGCCACGAGCCGACTTCGTAGAGAGCCGGCACCTCGCGCTCCTCGACGGTCACGTCGAAGGCCCACATGAGCTGTTGGCCCCAGCGATCGACTTGGCGTTCGGTGTATCCCTCGGGATAGCCGAACTCCTCGAGACCGATCGTCTCGTAGTCGAGGTCGTGAATCGCGGCCAGCGTGTCGACCAGTTCCTCCCCGATCCGGCGGCGTGAGTCGGGATCGGCGAACCGATCGGGTTCCGCCAGCCGAAGAACGTCCCCTCGGAGCCGGTCCATCACGTAAAAATCGCTGCCGATGACGTCGTGATCCTCACAGGCCACCAGCGGTTCGGGAACCGGAACGTCGGTGTCGACCAGCGCGCTGGTGACGCGATACTCCCGGAGAACGTCGTGGGCTGTGTCGGCGGTTTCGCCCGGTGGCGGCCGCCGAAGTACCAGCTCTCGATCGCCCCAGATGAGGAACAGCGTTTCGTTCGAGTGGCCCGCCTGGTGGTGCTCGACCGCGTACTCGTCGACCTCGCCCAGGTGCGTTTCCAGATAGGTTGCCAGTGCGTCCTCATCGACGAGTCGATCGTAGTAGTTTTCGCTCATGGTTTTCGTGTGGCGGCGTATGCGAGTCTTGTGTCGGTGTGTGCGGGTTTCGTGTCGATCCCGACGTTGTTGGGGTCGTGCCCCCCGGGCCGCGGTTCGCGATCGTCACGAATGTGTACGGTAGTACTGCTACCGTGCTTAGCGAAAATAGTTTTGCCGATAGTATATTTTACAATGTTCACCGGCGTCTGGCCGCCTGCGGTGCCTTCGATACCGTTGACGAGAGCGAACTCGATTCCGTGACGCGGTTGCGCGGGTAGTAACTGGGTTCCAGTCAACGCGAGTAGCGATCGGGCCGGGGCAGATCCGACAGAGTGAGACGCACAGGAGACTCTCGCGGATGAGTCCCACAGACGGATCAGTGCCGAGTCGGCCGCGATCCAAACGCTTTTCGCGCTTCTTGACTAACCAGTTAGTCAAATGCGTACCGTACTGGAATCGATCCCCGTCGCGACCCGAACAGGGCTGAAGCGACGGTCGGCGGCGATCGATAGCGCTTACGCGGAAGGGGTCTGTGAGAACCCCGTGATCGCGTAGTGGGCCGCTCGACCGCTGGGCGTGTGACCGCCGAATTCGAGCGACTCCGTCGAGCGATCGCCCCAACCGGCGGTCCGGAAGGTGGTCGACGGCTCGTCATCTTCGCGGTGATCCTCAGCACCTTCTTCGTGGGGTTTGGCGGCGGAGTTATCTTCCCGATTCTGCCGAACCTCGGCGTCATTCTCGGCATATCGCCGTTTCTCGTCGGGCTGATTCTCAGCGCCAATCGATTCTCGCGGCTGTTCGCGAACGCGCCGGCTGGCATCCTCGTCGATCGGATCGGTACCCGGAAACCGTTCGTCGTGGGAATGCTCATACAGGGCGTCGCGACCTTCGGCTACGTCGTCGCGACCGCCTCGGCAATCCCGGCGGCGTGGTTCCTCGGCGCTCGCGTCATCTGGGGGATCGGAAGCGCGCTCGTCTTCGCGACCGCGTACACGATCGCCGCGGACGTCAGCGACGGCACGTCGCGGGGTGCGAGTATGGGGCTCATCAGGGGTGGCGTCCTCTTTGGCTTCCCCACGGGAGTGGTCATCGGCGGGGTAATCAGCGAGATGGCGGGGACGGTTCCAGCGTTCGTCGTCGCGACTGCATTTGCGTTCATCGCCACCCTGGTCGCCTACGCGACGGTCCCGGAGACTCACGTCGAGTCGGACGAGCACCGTTCGGTCACGCCCTGGGAGGTCGACACGAGTCTCCCGGCGCTGGTTGTCGGGCTGGTAAACTTCACCGTCCTCTTTGCGTACGTCGGTGCGCTGTTCGCCACGCTCGTTCTCTTCCTCGACCGACACGATCTGGGCGTCTTCGGCTTCGAAGCGCAGGCCTCGTCGGGCATCTTTATGGCCGTGACAGTCGTCTCCGCCGGGACGTTCATGTTCCTCGGGGGCTACCTGACCGATCGGCGTGGATCGCGCGTGCCGACGCTGGTCGGCTTTCTCGTGATCTCGTTCGTCGGATTCGTCCTGCTCGCGATCGCCAATTCCGTCCCAACGCTCACCGCCGCTTGCCTGTTCATCGGAGCCGGCCAGGGCGGAACGAGCGGTCCACTGATGGCGCTGCTGGCCGATCTCACGCCGGAGGAACGAATGGGGCGAGCGGTCGGGACGAACAACGTGTTCGGGGACGTCGGCGGCGGATTGGGACCGATCGTCTCGCTCCCGCTCGTCGATCTGCTCGGGTTCTGGCCGATCTACCTCGCGTGTGCCTGCTTGCCGGTGATCGCCGGAGCCGTACTCCTTGCCGGCATCTACCGCGAGACGGGCCAGTTTACGCCGTCGGTCGATCCCGCCGTTTCGCCGGGTGCGGACTGAGTTCGGAGGCCGTGTGCCGATCGACGCTGGCTCCCCGATCAGTCGACCTCCGGGTCCGAACCTGTTAGGCTTCGATCAATCGGTTTCGTCGGTCCGACACAGCCACTCCCGTACCATCGTCCGGAGACACGTCCGGGCCAGCTCCGTCACGTCGTCCCGCTCGAGGGTGACCCGGTAGACCCGTGCACCGTTGATTACCGAAAGGATCATCCCGGCGACGGCCTCGGGATCGACGTCCCGGAATCGGCCACACTCGACGCCGTCTTCGACGATCGCGACGAACATCGCCTCGACGGCCTCGTAGTTCGTCGTCAACTGCCGACGGAACTCCGCGTTGTACGGGGCCGCAGAGCGGATCTGGAGCATCGCGATCACGAGATCCCAGTGGTCGAACGCACCCTCACCCTTGCGCCGGCGCTCCGACCCGATCAGGAGAATATCGACGAGTTCGAGGAGTCGATCGGCGGGATCGTCGGTGTCCGCGATCGCGCTCGCCGCGTCGACGGTGCGATCGAAGTTCTCGAGAAGGTATTCGAGGAACGCGACGAGGAGGTCCTCTTTAGTGTCGTAGTGATAGTGGATGACTCCCTTCGACTTGTCGAACTCGTCGGCGATCGCCTGCGTCGTCAGGTCGGCGTAGCCGTGATCGCACAGCGCCCGGTAGGTCGCCCACATGATCGCCTCCTCGGTGTCCTGCGGTCGCCTCTCGTCCGCGTCCTGTGACCCCGATGCATCCGCTGTGTCCTGCGATCGTGACTCGCTTTCGCCATCCTCGCCGTCTTCGCCCATCACTCGCAGGATCGGAAATCACGAGTAAAAACATTTGGTTCGCAGCGGGAGTCGCAGTTCGTCCGGACGGGCGGTCGCCGTTATCTGCTCCGACCGATCGGGAACGCGATCCTGTCGGGGCACTCGTTGAACCGTTCGAGCGTTCGACTGTAGAGTTCGTTTTTCGTCTGCTGCCCCTCCTTCGGATGGACCAGATACCGGAGTCGCAGTGCAACGAACGTTTCCTGCTGGACGACGTTCACCGACGGTCGGTCGCGGACCTCGAGTTCGACGGGCGTCTCAGCGAGCACCTCCCGGTACCGATCGATATTGCGCTCCATCTCGTCCCCGAGGTAGTCGTCGGCGACGGCCGCGAACTCCTCGCGGGCGAACTCGAGATCGGTCTCGTAGGCGACCTGGATCGAAATCTCGTTCCAGACGTAGGGAAACTCCTCCCACGAGTAGTTGAAGACCTGCGAGGAGAGGACGGTGCTGTTCGGAAGCGTGACCAGCCGTCCGGACGGCTGGTTCGAGGAGACGAGTTCCCCGTTGATCTCCCACAGCGTCGTCACGAGGAAGTCGATGTCGATCACGTCACCTTTGGCGTCCTCGATCCGGACCCGATCACCGACCTGGTAGGGCTGTTTGAGCATGATATACAGCCAGCCGATCAGCGAAAAGAGCGGCTGCTGGAGGGCGATCGTAATCGCGAATCCAACCACGCCGAGAGAGAACAACAGGCCGACCCACTGCTGGGTGACGAGCGCGAGGAGCGCGACGATCGTGGCGAGTCCGATTCCGAGCCGAAGGACGTTCAGCGCACGATGGGTTCGTCGTTTGCTGGCCGCGGATCGAACGATCACACGGCTCCCGAGCAAGTACACCCCGTAGGCACCGGTACCGATGGCCAATGCGAGGGTCGCCCGCCAGAACAGCGTTCCGTCGACGCCAAGAACCGAACTGAGCGTGTCCGGAACCTGTGAGCCGGCCCCGCTGGTCACCGCGAGCACGAGTGCAACGAAGACCAGCCCGATTCCGGCTGCTCGTTTCACGAATCTGACGTTCGCTGGACGCTACTAAACCGTTGTCATCCGGTCATCGGCCAGTGCCGACGAAAAACCAACGGGAGATCACCACGACATCGACTGCGATCTCGCTGACAGCGGCCGTCCACCCACTTACCAATGAGTTTCTCGAACCCATCTTTATTACCATCGTCTTCATATTTCCCGCTGTATCTTACAATGGTAGCTATCGTGGCCGCAGTTGCGGGTGATCGCCCGTGAGTACCGCCCAGTTCAGCGTCGAGGGAGACGTGGCCATCGTCACCGGCGCCTCGAGCGGCATTGGCGAAGCGATCGCACAGCGGTTCGCCGCCGACGGCGTCGACGTCGTCATCTGCTCGCGCGAACAGGAGAACGTCGATCCCGTCGCCGGTCGAATCACCGAGAGCGACAGTCCCGGCGAGGCGCTGGCGATCGAGTGCGACGTAACCGATCGCGAAGCCGTCGACGCGCTCGTCGAGGCGACCGTCGAGGAGTTCGGCGGTCTCGACGTGCTGGTCAACAACGCCGGCGCGTCGTTCATGGCCGGCTTCGACGATATTTCGGAAAACGGCTGGAAGACGATCGTCGACATCAACCTCCACGGGACGTATCACTGCACCCACGCCGCCGCGGCGCACCTGAAAGACGGCGGCGGCACCGTCATCAACTTCGCGAGCGTCGCCGGCACGCTTGGCTCGCCGTACATGAGCCACTACGGGGCCTCGAAGGCTGCTGTGGTCAATCTCACGAAAACGCTTTCCTACGAGTGGGCGAGCGACGGCGTCCGCGTCAACTGCATCGCGCCGGGGTTCGTCGCCACCGAAGGCGTCGAGAGCCAGATGGGGATCTCTGCCGAAAACGTCGATCGAACCGAGGTCGAACGCCGGATGGGAACCGTCGAGGAAATTGCAGACGTCACGCAGTTCCTCGCAAGCCCGGCCTCCTCGTACATCGTCGGGGAGACGATTACCGCGGGGGGCGTTCCCCAGATCGAGGAAACGCCCGAAATATGACTGCTCGACTCCCCAGCACGGCGATCGTCCGAGAGGGTCACGATCGATGACCGATCGAGATATCCACCTCCCGGTCGCCGCCCAGCCAACCGTCGACTCCCTCGTCGACTACGCCCGGCGCGCGGAAGCCGGCGGCTACGACTGCGCGTGGCTCCCCGAAACGTGGGGCCGGGACGCCGTCACCGTCCTGACGTCGATCGCTGAACGGACCGACGCGATCGATCTGGGAACCAGCATCGTCAACACCTACTCGCGATCGCCGGCGCTGCTCGGCCAGACCGCGGCGACGCTACAGGGAGTCTCGGACGGCCGATTCCGACTCGGTCTCGGGCCGAGTGGTCCCGCCGTCGTCGAGAACTGGCACGGAACAGAGTACGGAAATCCGCTCAGACGAACCCGAGAAACCGTCGAAATCGTCCGGCAAGTGCTCTCGGGCGAGCCGGTCGAATACGACGGCGACGATTTTTCGCTGTCCGGCTTCCGCCTGCGGTGTGACGCGCCCGACCCCGCGCCGCCGATCGAGGTGACCGGCATGGGACCGAAGGCGGTCGAACTCGCCGGGCGCTTTGCCGACGGCTGGCACGGCATCATGCTTACTCCCGACGGCGTCGAGGACCGTCTCGCGGACGTCGAACGCGGTGCAGGGCTCAGCGATCGAGATCCCGACGACGTGGCCGTTACGATCGGCGTCACCTGCTGTGCGCTCAAAGATGCAGCCCGCGCCCGCGAACTCGCCCGCCAGCACGCGGCCTTCTACGTCGGCGGGATGGGAACCTTCTACCGCGATGCACTCCTCCGGCAGGGGTACGACGTGGCCGACGACATCCACGACGCCTGGCAAGCAGGCGACCGCGATCGCGCGCTCGACCTGCTGGGAGACGATCTACTCGACGACCTCTGTGCCGCTGGCGATCCCGAAGCCGCTCGCAAACGACTCCGACGGTACGAGGCCGTCGAGGGAATCGACTCGATCGCCGTCAGCTTCCCTCGCGGCGCGGACGCCGACGAGATCGAGACGACGATGGACGCCCTGGCCCCCGAAACCGCAAGCGACTGACCGCGATTCGACGGCGGCGTGTCAGCCCGATCGACCGTCGAGGACGTGACGTCGTTGTGAGCCGTGGACTGTCGGTCCGGTGGCCTGTCGATCCGGGGGGCTGACGACCCGCTGGCGACAGGTACAAACCCCAGATCGTCCCAGTTCGACGTATGCCAGGGAAGGTCGGGCCGGAGGACTTGCTCGCACACGTGTTCGATCGGACGGGAGGGGCCGAAGACGACGAGACGATCCGCCAGGGGTCGGCCTACGGCGAAGACGCAGCCGCGATCGACTGGCCCGGCGACGGACCGTCGACGCTCGTCGTCAGTTCCGACCCGATCTCGCTTGCGGCCTCGCAGGTCGGCACGCTCGGCGTCGCCGTCGCCACCAACGACGTCGCCGCGTCGGGTGCCGACCCCCGGTGGCTCACGGTCGTCATCTTGCTCCCCGACGAGACGGCCGACCTCGATCGGATCACGGCCGACCTGGACGCGGCCGCTCGCGACGTGGGGGCCTCGATCGTCGGCGGCCACACGGAGTACGTCGACCAGCTCGATCGCCCGCTGCTCTCGCTGACTGCGATGGGAGCGACCAACGCGTTCGTGCCGACCGGCGGCGCAGAACCCGGCGATCGAGTCATCGTGACGAAAGCTGCAGGTATCGAGGGAACGGCGATCCTCGCGGCCGATTTCGGGGACGACCTCGGCGTCGACGACGCGATCCGGGAGCGAGCCGAGTCGTTCCTCGACGAGATCAGCGTCGTTCCGGACGCTCGCGTCGTCCGGGAGTACGCGACCGCGATGCACGACCCCACCGAGGGCGGCGTCCTCGCAGGCCTACTCGAACTCGCACGGGCCTCCGGCGTCCGTCTCGACGTGGACAGAGCCGCCGTGCCGATCCGCGAAGAGACCGATCGGCTCTGCGCTGCGGCGGGAGTCGACCCGCTCCGGATCTTCGGCTCCGGGGCGCTGTTGGCGACCGTCCCCGAAGACGCGCTCACCGACTGTCTCGACGCGCTGGAAGGTGCAGGAATCGAGACCACCGCGATCGGAACCGTCAGCGAGGGCGACCCCGGACTCGCGATCGACGGCGAGGCGATCGAGGGGCCCGTCGAAGACGACCTCTACCCGCTCTGGGCCGCGGCGGACGCGACCGACTGAGGTACACTGGCGTCGAGCGCCGCGTCGACGGCCGTCTGGGCGAGGATCTCCTCGGGTGCGATCGGCACGTCCACTCCGGCGCGGGCGATCGCGTCGCTGGTCTCGGCCGCCGTGAACGCGACGATACATGCCTCGGTGCGGTCCCGCGCCGCAAGTACGGCCTCGCTGTTGGCCGCGGCGTCGCTCGTCGTGGCGAGAACGATATCCGCCTCGGAGAGCGCGACCCGATCGAGCGTCGCCGCCTCGGTCGGAACGCCGAGAACCGCCTCCAGTCCGGAGTCTTCGACCGTCGCGGCCGCGCGCTCGTCGTCGGTCACGACGCGGATCGACGCCGATCGGTCCGCGAATGCCTGAAGGACGCTGGCAGTTCGATCGTCGTATCCGAGGGCCACGACCGCGAGTTCGTCGCCGTTCGATTCGGCCGTCACTCGATGCCCAGTCCGCGTGAGGTGGCGTTCGAGCAGCGGGCCGAACAGGCTGCCGGCCGCGGCGGCGACCGTCGCCGGCCCGAGCAATACCAGCGAGGTGGCGAACAGGCGCGCCCCCTCGCCGGTCGGGTGAACGTCACCGTAGCCGACCGTCGTCGCCGTTACCAGGGTGAAATAGATCGCGTCAACCACGGTGTCGAGGTCGTCGAACGCCCCGCGAAGCGCGTATGCGCCGACGGTCCCGTAACAGAACACGCCGACGATCGCCACCAGACTTCCGAGCTGGGTCGGCGTGAGCGAACTCGATCGGGTGAACCGATCGCTCGTCACGAGAAGGACGACGAAGCCGCCCGTCGCGACGACGACCAGCGGAATCGACGACAGCCGAAACTGGACCAGTCCGTGCGCCGCGGCGAGAGCGACGAGGATCGTCGCCGCGAGGAACGCGACTCGGAAGCCGCGACGCATCCCCCAGGCGGCGACGAGCAGGGCGAATCCGAGTACGGTCCCGCTGTACTCGGCGGCGGCCTGCATCGTGCCGAGGGTCCCCGTCGCATCGACGCTCGGATCGGTCAGGATGGCGAGGACGCCGGTCGCGATCGAGACGAGCGCGATGGCGACGACGAACCAGATGGCGACCCGCCGGCCGTGTCGTTTGATTCGTCTGCTGTGTCGTCTGCGTCGATCGAACATACCGGGTTGACCACGCCGAATGCGGTAAATCCCCGCCGAGAGTGCGGATCAGTTACGAGCGCAGGCCGTCCACGAGTGTGGCGATCGAACTCGACTATCTGTAAGCAGCGAGAGAATCCCGCCGTTCACGGCGCGCGAGGACGTCACTTGGAAGAGACGTACGCGCACTGGCCGAGACAGATATCTCGGCGGTCTTAGAAACGTGCCTGTCGTTCTTCTTCGAGCCGTTGGCATCCCGTAACTAACGGATCGGGAATATCGGTTGCGAACGAATGCAAGGCATCAAAAACAACAGCCACCTCATCAAACCGCGGCCCACGAGAGGCGACGAACGGGTCTGTATTCCACTCCACAAACTCCAGATCCTCCAACATCGGAAGGTGGCAGTGAACTAATTTCCGTCGGAGTTTCTCTGGGTTAGGGGGAACAGTGGGATTTATTGCACTTTCTGGTAGCGGAACGGATCCGGCTGGCGGATGATCTAAGAGAGAAACAACAAGTTGGCGACGCGGCTCGGCTGAAATAGCACGAAAAACCCGATTCCAACGTTCGTTCACCCGTTTTCCGTTTTTTAATCGGTCGCGAACCATGGTGTGGTATGCAATACATTGTTATAGGATAAATCTCTTTATCGGGAAGTAATTGACAACTACCTGTAGTGAGGTGAGTGATCGCTCGGATAATGGTTTATTCGGTCCGTGTATTCTGTAAATCCCATCTCTCAAATGCCGGATAAAATGGAACAAAACTAAAAGTTGCGTTGTTACCCCCTATCGTCGACGAGCAACGTGTTCAACCCGTCCGGAACGACCAGCACCTCGCTGCCGGGTTCGATCGCGTCCGAGACATCGTCCGCGGCGTGCAGCAGGCACTCCTCGACGATCGCTGGCGCGTCGCTGTTCGTGATCCACAGGTCGTACTCTCGGAGCACGCGAGCGACGACGAACGCCCGTTGCGCACCGGGTTCGTACCCCTCTCGCATGGCGTTGTACAGTGAGCCGGCGTCCTCGGCCTCCCGCAGTTGGCGGTGGAACCGCCGTTCGCCGGTTCCGTCGCCGGCCCCCTCGGGAAGCGCCGCGGGGACGACGAGTCTGCCACCGTCACGGAGCGGGTTCCGATCCCCGAGCGCGACGTACGTCGCGGCTCTGGTCGCCTGGTAGAGGGTCGCGTCCTTCGGCGCGCCGACGCCACAGACCACGACGTCGAACTCCCGATCGATCGACACCGAGAGCGCCTCTCTGGCGATCGACGCGAGTTCGGAGACGACCTTCCGTCCGTCTCCGGCGCGGACGCCGAGCACGCCCGTCGGACCGTGAGTGAGGTTGAGCGAAAAATCGATTCCGACGAGATCGCCCGCCGCGTCGAGCGTCTCGCGAAACGGGTTCCCGTCGACTCGGCCGAGTCGAACGCCCTCGCGGGCCAGCATTTCGGGGCCGTGGGTGTACCGGATCAGCGCCTCGCCGCCGGCCCCGATGACGATAGTCTTCGCACCGCCGCTGAAACCGGCGTACTGGTGGGGTTCGACGACCCCCGTCGAGAGAATCGTGTCGGCGTTCGCGACCGGCGTGCCGATCTCGACGGGGATATCCGGTCCGACGGTCCCGACCTCGACGACGGACTCGGGATCGTGGTTCACCGCCAGATCGGCGTGTGGCCCGAGCATTCCCTCGATTTCCTCGTCGGTCATCGGCCGGTGGAGTCCCAGCCCGATCACGACCGTCACCCGCTCGCGATCGACGCCGAGCGCCGTCAACCGATCGAGCACCGCCGAGAGCAGAACGTCGTCTGGTACGCGGCGGGTCACATCGGTGACGACGATCGCGACCTCGTCGTCGGGGTCGACGCGCGAACCGAGCGAGTGGCCGAGAGGGTCGTCGAGAGCGCGTTCGGCCGCGGCGCGCACGTCGACCGACGTTCCACCCGGTGGGTCCGCGATCGTCACATCGCAGCCGTTCAGTCGGGGCTCGATCGTGGCGTCCCCCAGCGGAAGCTCCATGACTACGACTCTGGGGCGATCGGACAAAGGTCCATCCCCGGTCTGCGATCGACACTCACCGCGAAGACGACGTCGAGCCGATCGAAACCCGGCCCACCGCGCCGGGTGCGAGCAAGATCGCCGCGAACAGGCCGGCGTTGACGGCGATCAGCGCGATCGTCGCGACGACGGTCGGGCCGATCGCGGCGGTGAGGGCTTCGAGGACGACGCCGCCCGCGATCGCAGCCAGCCCGACGGCGGTGACGATCGCGCCGTCCAGTCGCGACCGGAGTTCGGGGAGCGATTCGATCTGAGTCGACGCCGCGAGGCCGCCGATGCTCCCGCCGAGCGCGATCAGGGCGTCGGATTCGGCCCCGGTGACGAGAACGGCCGGCACCGCGAGCAGGCCGCCGATCGCGAACCCGCGGCGAGGATCGCCGGCGACGAGGGCGTGAACGGCGACCAGAAAGGCGACTCCGACGATCGCGCCGGCGATCACGTCGCCCAGGTAATGAACCCCGAGGACGACCCGCGAGAGCGAGACGAGTGCGATCGCGCCGACCGTCGCGGCGATCGACAGCGGTTCACGATACCGGTCGAAAACCAGCAATAGGCCGCCGTAGACGAGGGTCGCGGCGAAGGCGTGACCGCTGGGGAAGCCGTACGGATCGTCGTCGTTGGGAATCAAAAAGAGCTCTTCGGGCGGTCGCGGCAGTCCGATCGCGATCTTCAGGAGGAGGATGAACCCGACGCCGGCGACGGCGTAACTGATCACGAGCGCCGTTTCCCGCCGCCGCGTCAGCCAGTACAGTACCGCGAGGACGACCATCAGGGCCGTCGGCCCGCCGAACTCCGTCACGAGAACCGCCAGATCGACGTACGCGTCGGGAAACGCGTCCCTGATCGGGACGCTCTCGGATTCGAGTCGCATCTACGAGAGCGGTCTCCCGGGCGACAGGAAAACATATCGATCGTCCTGATAGTCCTCTCGGACGGACAGTTGTGCGACGGGATTACCGGCCGGATAGTTTGCGACGGGATTACCGGACGGATCGTCGTATCACGGAGTTACCGTCCGGCCCACTCGAGCATTCGATCGTAAACAGGATCCGACGCCAGCGCCGCGGGGTCCCCGACCAGCACCAGCGCCCGTTTCGGCCGGGTCAGCGCGACGTTGATCCGTCGGTAGTCCTCGAAAATTGGTCCCTCGAGCGTTCCAGTCGCGGTAAAGGAGACGACAATCACCTCCTGACTCGACCCCTGGAATCGATCGACCGTGTCGACAGTAACGTCCGCGGGAACGTGACTCGAAATTTCGGACACCTGCGCCCGAAACGGGGCGATGACGCCGATCTCCGATCGATCGACGCCGGCCGCTTCGTAGGTCTCGATCAGGGCGGCGATGCGGGCCGCTTCCTCGCTATCGGTGTACTGACTGGTCGTTCCCTCGACCGCGAGGAACGAGACGGGGTCCTGCAGGGACTCGGGGAGGGCGTCACGGGAGACGCCGTCGAGGTCGTCGAGCGTTCGTCCCGCCACCCCGGGCTCTGCCGGACGGAGTTCGCCCTCGTAGAACTCCCTGGAGGCGAACGCCTGGATGCGCTGGTTCATCCGGTACTGCCGATCGAGCATGACCCCCGCGTCGGGATGCAGATCGACGAGTCGCTCGAACAGCGATTCCGTGAGGTCGTTTTCAGCCCGCACGACCGGCGGTAGTTGCTCGTGGTCCCCGACGAGGACGAATCGCTCGGCGAGGTTGATCGCCGCGCAGGTGCCGGGTTCGGTCAACTGGGCGGCCTCGTCGATCAGCGCGACGTCGAAGGCCTGCTCTTTCATCACCCGCGAGCCACAGGTCGCGGTCGTCGCCGCGACCACCTGCGCGTTCTGGAGTTTCGCGACGCACTCGTCGGGATCGCCACCCCGATCGAGGCGGTAGGGCTGCATATCCTCGCGGATCCCGCTCTCGGAGCCGACGCGGACGATCCTGTCACGATCGATCACCCCTTCGAGCTGATCGAGCAGGGCCTCCAGCGCGTTGTCGACCGCCCGGTTCGTAAACGCCGACAGGAGGACGCGATCGCCGCGTTCGACCATCGCGCGGATGGCGCGGGCGATCGTGTAGGTCTTTCCGGTGCCGGGCGGGCCGTGAATCAGCGCGCAGTCGCTCGCGCCGACGGCCTTCGTGACGGCCTCGTTCTGGCGGGCGTTGTTGTCGATGAACGTCTCGTCGACGGATTCGAACGCGGGATCAGCGCGGCCAAACAGGATGTCCTTCCGTCGCTCGCTCCCTTTCAAGAGTGCGTCGTGCATCGCCACGAGCAGTCGATCGGTCGTCAGTTCGGAGGGGTAAACGTCGAGACGCGTGACTTCGACGGGTTCGTCGGCGGTGATCACGACCTCGTCGTCTCGCTGCTCCCCAGCTCGACTATCCGCGGAGTCTTGGAAGACTTCGTCTTCCAATGGTCGGGAACGTTCCAAGTTCCCTCGACGTGGCTCCGCGCTTCCCAGTCGCTCGATCCGTGCGAGTTCGGACTGGCCGCGGATCGGGTGGCCGTCGCTCGCGAGCACCAGATCGCCCTCCCGGAGCTTCGAGTTCGAACTCCCCGTTCGTCGCGCTCGCAGCTCCCAGCGGCCGCCGTCGAGCGGGCGCTTCTCGACGAACTCGAGGTCGATCAGCGCCCGATCGTCGTCGGCTCGTTCCTGAGCATCCTGCTCCCAGAGTTTGGCGTACTCGCGGTGGACCTCGCGTCGCTCCTCTTCGATCGCCCGGTAGACTCGATCGAAGTAGTCGCGTTCGTCCTCGGGGAGCGGCGTTCCGATCTGTCCGGCTTTGGACTCCTGATCGAGACGCCCCGAGACGACCATGCAGGTGTCCTGCTCGAAACAGTACTCGCACTTTGCCGACCCCTCGTAGCCGGTCGGAATATCGCCCGACATCTCCATCGCGGCGAGTTCGTTGCGCAGGCGGACCACGAACTTCAGGAGGCCGTCGCCCATCGAAAACTCCTTTGCGGGGGTGAGATCGCCGGTCTCCTCGTTGCGATCGAGCGCCGAGTTCTTCGTATAGAGCAGCGTCCCGATGTCGACGTCGCCACCGTGTTCTTCGAGCAGGAGGGCGTAACAGGCGGCCTGCACCTTGTCCTTGAATCGCGGCTCTTTCTTCAGGTTCTTGCCCGTCTTGAGTTCGACCGGCGACCCGCGCCGGACGGCGTCGGCCCGCCCGCGGATGCCAAAGCGCTCGCTGATGAGGAGTTGTTCGGAGCGCCAACTGTCTGCTTCCGTGAGCCGTCCCTGCTCGAGCCAGCCCTCGATCGCGGCGGCGTTTTCGCGAACTTCCTCGGCGACAGCGTCGGGGGACTCACCCAGCAACCCGAGATCGAGTCCGTGTTCCTCGACCCGGGCGTCGATCGCCTCCTCGAGTTCCCGGCCTCTGAGGAGGTCGCCGAATACCTCGTGGACGATCGTCCCCTTGACGACGGGATAGTTCAGCGGAACGCCCGAGAGCTTGTTCAGGTAGTAGAGTCGCGGACACTCCACCCAGTTGCGGATCGCCGTCACGTTGACGAGAAAACTCGGCTCGACGACGACGTAGGAGTCGCCGGTCGTCGCGTACTGAGTTTCGCCCTGATACTCCTCTTCTTTCGCCTCAGTAACCAGCAGTTCCATCCCCGGTTCGAGTAGCTCGGCCGATTCGGTCCACTTGTTCCAGAGCGTGACCGTCGTCGGGTCGTGTCCGTCCTCGGGCGTCTCACCCGGAGCCGATCGATCGGCCACCGTGGCGTCTTCGGCTTCGACCAGCGGGACCTCGGCAAGGTCGCTCTCGCCGTACCGCGTCGATACCGATCTGATCTCGACCTCCCCCGCGACGGTTCCGCGTACGTGCACGCCTGTCCGTCACGGGCGAGCGGTCAAAAACGCTATCGGTCGCGTCCGTCGAACGGTCCCGTTCGATCGCGAATCGAGGTAATATCGAATTACCCGTGTCGGCAGCGACGGGTCGGCTGGAACGGTCGACACGGCTTTTGGGTCGGCTGCGGATTCATCCGATACATGAGTGACCCGAACGACAACCACCGATCGAAATCGCCCACCGAGACCGACGATCGACCGGCGAAAACCGGAACGGACGTCGACTCCGGCACCGGCGTCGGCGATCGCGACGATTCAGGACGCGATCACCGCGACGACTCGACCCAGATCGCGAACGAGTCACGGCGGCGAAACGCATCGATCGTGAGCCTCGTCGTCGCGGTCATCGGTGCCTGGGTCGCCCTGTCGGTCATTTTCTACGACGTCGCGCAGGCGACGCGATGGAACAACGTCCTCGTCGGCGGATTCGTCTTCCTCGCCGCCGGCTACAACGCCTACCGACTCGCGAACGACATGCCTCTCAGCGTCGGAGTCGCCGCCCTCGTCGCGCTGCTCGGAATCTGGCTGATTATCTCCCCTGCGGCGCTCGGGATGACCGTCGGCCCGTTCTGGAGCACGCTCGTCTCCGGCCTGCTCGTCGCCGGTCTGGCCGGCTACACGGCCTACGACGCGCGGGAAGCGCGAGCGATCGCGACCGAACGCGACGCGAGGACGCCCTGATCGCGCGATCGGTCTGACTGCCGTCACTGCGCTCCGAACCGATCGACGATCGCGTCGCGGCCGAATATAGTAGCCACTGAAAGTCAATGCACACCCGATCGCAAGATGGCTCCGCGATCGGTGTGTCAATCGTTTCAGTTGTTACTATAGCGACGAGCCCGGGAGGAACTGTCCGTCGAACCTACGAAAACTTCGATTCGAGTTCCTGCCGGCGGAGTTCGGCGGCGCGGTGGGTCGTTGCGACGACGGCGAACGCGCCCATGACGATCGCGAACCCGATCGAGACGACCGGCGAAACGCCGTTGAGATAGCTGTTGAGAAGTTGGCCGGCGGCGAGCGCAAGCGGGCTACACAGGAGGAGCGTACTCGTCACCGGATCGGACCGAAACAGCGAGACGATCGTCGCGATGCGGGCGGAACGCATGGTCGGGTAGTTCCGTACGATATCGAGGGAGACGACGTATTCCTTTTGATTCGACGGGGGCGACGGACTCGACCATGGCGAACGACGTAGTTGCCGGCAAAAGCGGTATTCGAGAGACGGTGGTCGTCTGAACGACTCTTCGTCTACTCTGTCGGCGCGATGTTCTGCGTCGATCGAAAGCGGTTCTCCGGGTCGTACTCGGTTTTCGCCTCGATGAGTCGGTCGTAGTTCTCGCCGTACGCGTTCCGTTCGCGGCCGTCGCGGTCGCCCTCGAAGTTGACGTACGTTCCGCCCGTCGCGCCTTCAGCGAGCGCGTCGTGACACGCTCGTACCCACGCGATGCACTCGTCGTCAGTCCTCGGTTCCTCCCAGCGGGCGGCGACGGTGACGATGAACGCCGTGTCTCGATGCGGGTAGGCGGTCGCGTCCGACGCCACGTCGTTGACGGCTCCGCCGACCTGGTGGACGAGGACTTCGGATTGCGGGGTCGGGGCCCGTTCGGCGTACTCGACGATGGTCTCGATCGTCTCTTCCCCGAGGGCCGTGAAATTGTGCGCTTTCCAGTAGTTTCGGGCACCCTCGGCGTACAGCTCGTCCATGAGGCGCTGGGCCGCCGTGTACGGCATCGGTTCGACGGCGGCGGCGACGGGGTCGTCGAACTCGAAGAGCGGTTCGAGCACCGCGTCACCCTCGTCGAGATCGCCGGCGTAGAACCCCAGCAGGACGAGAACCGTGGTGCCGTGTACGTCTTCGGGAATGAACGGGAGCGGCGGCGCTGCGACGCTGTTCGCCCAGACCGCACACTCTCGGGGCGCGCCTCGCGTGAACGCCTCGTAGCGGGCGAGCACGTCGGCTGCGTTCTCGTACGGGTAGACGATCGGTCCGAAGAGTACCTCGCTGACCTCGTGGAGGTCGAACTCGAACGAGGTGACGATTCCGACGTTGCCGCTCCCGCCGCGAATCGCCCAGAAGAGGTCCGGGTTCTCGTCTTCGCTCGCAGTTACGAGTTCCCCGCCCGCGGTGACGACGTCGACCGACCGAAGGTTGTCGATCGAGAGACCGTATTTCCGACTGAGCCAGCCGATTCCGCCCCCGAGCGTGACCCCGGCGACGCCAGTCGTCGAGATGACGCCGCCGGGGGTCGCGAGGCCGAACGCCTGCGTCTCGTGGTCGAGGTCGGCCATGGTCGCACCGGGCTCGACGCGGGCGCTTCGCGCTGTGGGATCGACCCGCACCGACGTCAGCGCCGACAGGTCGATCGTGAGACCGTCCTCACAGAGTGCGTTCCCGGCGACGTTGTGGCCGCCGCCTTTGATCGAGAGTGGGAGGTCGCGATCGCGGGCAAACGCCACCGCGGTCATCACGTCGGCCGCACCGGCGGCGCGGACGATGATGGCCGGTTCCCGATCGATCATCGCGTTCCAGATCGATCGGGCCTCGTCGTAGCCATCGTCTCCGGGCCGGAGCGCCGTCCCGTGGATTTCTCGAGCGAGCAGTTCGTGTTCGGGATCGTCGATCGGAGCGTTGATCGCCATAGTCACGTCCCCCGGCGACCTACGAGCAGGAGCAGTAGATAGGCATCCAGTGGTGACCCGGCAGCCGATGCCGATCTTGCAATCGATGCTCGGGCACGCTACGGGACACGGCGAGGAGGGGTCGTTCGGATCGACGGAGGATCTGCTGAATACGCGCCCTGTAGGACACCCAACCCGCCGTGAGCACCACTCGAATCTGACGGCGCGTTCGCCTCGCAACGCACATCCCTCGTCACAGTTGCTTCACCGAACAGTCGGCCTCGAGACGGGGTTTTGACGGCGCCAGCACTCCTCACTCACTGGGAGGATTCCACTTGTCGACCCGTTCGCCCGCGGCGAGTGGGACGCGAAACGTGAGGATCGTCCCACGGGGATCGTTCTCGGTGCGGTCCATCGTTCCCCCGAGCGCCGTCACTGTCCAGTAGATGAGCCAGAGACCGATTCCCGTCCCGTGTGTAAGGGCCGTCTCTTTGCCGGCCATGATCGCGTCCCACTCGTCGTCCGGGATTCCCGGCCCGGTATCAGCAATCTGAATGCGGAGTTCCCCCGCGTCCTCGGTCTGTTCGACGCTCACCGTAACGTGTGGTTCCCCGCGATCGGTGTGGACGATTGCGTTTTCAAGCGCCTCGTCGATCGCCAACTGGAGGAGACTGCCGTTTTGAACGACCGCGCTCGCTTCGAGGCCCATCGAGAGTTCGATCGTCGCGTTTGGATGCATCTCCCGTCGCGTTTCGACGAATCCGTCGATCGTCTCGACCGACAGGGAGTGTTGTGCGTTCCGTCGGTGGAACAGTTCGCGGATCGTTCGGGTTTCTTCGCTGAGTTTGCCGAGTTTCTCGGCGTGCTCTCGAATTGCCCGTACGGCAGACCGGTGCTCGTCAGAGTCCAGATCGTCTTCGAGCAGCGTAGCGAAGCCGTCGATCGCCGTCACCGAATTTCGAACGTTGTGCCGAAGCACGCGATCCATTACCTGCAACACCTGTTCGATGAACTGTGCGTCCGTAATGTCCTCTTCGATGGCCACGAAATGGGTGCAGTCTCCCTTGGAATTCGTCACCGGGACGATCTTCTGTGTGGTCCGGTACAACTCGCCGGACTTTCGTTTGTTCGTTAGCTCCCCTTCCCACACCTCTCCAACGGTGATCGTCTGCCACAACTCCTCGTAAAATGAGTCCTTCTGGTGTCCGGATTTCAGAATCCGGGGAGTGTTCCCGATCGCTTCCGCGGCGCTGTAGCCCGTCGTTCGCTCGAACGCCGGATTGACGTATTCGATCGTCCCCTCGGGGTCGGTGATGAAGATTGACTGGTCAGTCGCTTCAGCCTGCTGCTCGAAGAGGCGCTTTTCCTGTTCGTAGAGTTTCCGATCGGAGACGTCCTCCTGAAAGCCGAGAAAGTGCGTGACGGTGCCGGCTTCGTTCTCGACGGGAGTGATAGAGAGCCGGTTCCAGAACATCGAGCCGTCCTTTCGATAGTTCTGGAGTTCGGTGGTGATCGCCTCCTGAGACTCGATCGCGTTGCGGATCGCTTCGACCGTGTCCTCATCGGTCGCTTCGCCCTGGAGGAATCTGCAGTTTCGTCCGAGTATCTCTTCGCGGGAATAGCCGGTCAACGCACAAAATTCGTCGTTGACGTAGATGAGCGGTTCGTCCGTGTGCCTGGCGTCCGCGATAGAAACACCAACCGGCGACTCGTCCATCGTTCGTGCGGGGAGCCCGGTCGGCAACGTTCCGTTCGTATTGAAAAACAACATTTCGATACAGCCCTCTCCGTCCCACTCGACAGCCGTATTTAATACGACGAATTCGAGAGAGTCGCCGTTGGCAGGGCGGAGGGTGAGCGTGAGACCGATCGACGATACGTCTCCACGGGCTACTCGCACGAACTGCTCGAGCAGTAATCGCTGATCCGACGGGTCGACGCACTCGAGGATCGATTCCCCGATGACGGCGTCGGATGGCGGAGGGGTGAGTAGGAGGCGACCAGCGTTATTCACATAGTCGATCGTTCCATCCGGCTGTACGATAACGACTGGCTCTGGGTGACGTGCCGTGTCTTGGTGAGCCACTGATTGAATAGTATTCGTTCTAACTGGGTATGTAGGTGTCGATTGATTTTCATTGAAAGATTTCTGTACACGGGAGCGATCGATACGTTCATTCTACCCGCACGACAAAGAGTGCCTATGCGGATTCGCGAGTGGAAAGATATCCTCGAAGACGTCACGACGCGGGACAGCGACCCCGACGACTGGCGGGCCGTCGCCGGCGATCGCGCCGGCGGCGTCGGCGAAGACATGTACCTCGCACACCCTCAGGCTGGCGTGTTCTTTCTCAAGACCTACGCGAAAAACCCGTTCGAGGTCCGCGGGGTCGGCAGCCACGTCGCTCGGAATCTCGACGACGAAATCGGCTCGTTTCTGCCCCAGGAGGACTCCGGCGGACGGTTCGCCGTCCAGTCGCCACCCGAGGACGAGGACCACGCAGAAACCGTCTCCAAGCGTCTCGAAACCGTTCTCCGGACCCACGCCGACGCACCGACCCGGCCACAGGATCTCTTCGACGACGTGATGGATGCCCTCGAGAGTCCGGCGTTCGGTCCCATGGAGTACGACCAGTACGATCGCCCGGACGAACTCGACGACCTGTCCGATCGGTTCGAGGAGGCCGACGAGTTGCTGGACGCGGAACTCGAGGACCTGATCGAAACCGACGAAGTCGATCGCGGCTTCATGTGAGCCAGCGAGTCGGCTCACTCCAGCGAAACCGGCCTGGTTCAGCGGGACACTCAGAAAAGACCTGCGCTCGCGTCCGGTGTGCCTATGGAATCGGACGCCGACACCTCACGATACGAATGAGCGATACTGCCACGACCGTCGTCCGTGACTACTACGAGGCGCTCCGCCGGGGCGACCCTCTCTCTCCGTTTTTCGACGATCGAGAGTCGACGGTCAAATTCGGTATCAGCGAGGCGCTGTACGGCTACGACGACATCACGGCGGCCCTGGCCGAGCAGACGGAGACGACTACTGATTGGGCCGTGGAAAGTCACCACCTCGCAGTCTCAGAGTGCGGCGAGTACGCGACGTTTGCCGACGAGGTGACGATGGCATGGACGGCGGTCGACTCCGGTGAGAGACACCGATTCGAGACGCGCTGGAGCGGTACGCTCCGCCGACGAGCGTCGGCTGAACCGTCGGCGTCGGCTGAACCGTCGGCGTCGGCTGAACCGTCGAACAGCGACAGAACGGCGACCGATCGACCACCCTGGGTGTTCGTGACGATGCACGTCAGCGCACCCCACGAGCTATGAGGCGCGGTTCCGGTCCGTCGCGGCCCGAGGAACTGACTTCGGGATCGACCCGGCTTGCGATCGGATTCGTGTTGCTCGTCGGGTTCTCGGGGACCATGATCGCCGTTCAGGGCGGGGGTTCGCTTCCCCTCGTCGCGGTTGCGGCGGCCGGCGGATTGCTCGCCGGGGGCGCGTTGCTGTGGTATCTTCTCTGGATCCTCTCCTAACAGAACGCCTCGAGAGCCGCGAGATAGACCGATCGCTCAGCGTTCGATACGCTGTATCCAGCGTCCCGGCGTGTCGAGTTCCTCGTGGGTCGGCAGGTTCTCGGGATGATCCCAGACCCGACTGGCCGTCTCCAGATCGCGGACGGCGACCACGTGCTCGAAAAACGTCTTGCCGCGTTCGTACTGGCGCTGTTTGAGGCCGAGACCGAGCAGTCGACGGAACAGCTTCTGCAGGGGACCACGACCCTGTCGGCGGGCGTCGAGTTTGCGGCGCAGATCCTCGTACTCGTCGTCGAATGCGTGGTCCATCAGCAGTTCCGCGTACCCCTCGACGACGGTCATCGCCGCGTCGAGGTCCCGGAACGCATCCCTGTCGAACGAGCCCTCGCCCAGCGCCGAAATGCCGTCTTGCATCCGGTTTTCGAGGTGCGTCGAGAGCCACGGCGCGGCCCCAAACTCGGCGGCGTGGGTCACCTCGTGGAAGGCGATCCACCGCCGGAATCGATCGTAGTCGACGTCGAGCATCTCCGAGACCCGCAGAATGTTCGGCCGGACGAAATAGAGTGCATGCTCGTCCGTCGGGGTATCCGCGAGCAGGAGTGGGTCGTACTGCCCGAGGACGTTCCGTCCGAGAAACGAAAGCAGGACGGTCATGGTTCCGGTGTTGATCGTCCGGGCGACGCCGGGGAACGGGTCTGTTCCCGTTTCCAGCGTCCCCATCACGCGCTCGAAGGTCGCGATGTTGGCGTCGATCCAGTGGTGGCGGTTCTGGATCTCGACGGTGTTGGGTACGTCGAATTCGACGTTAGCGATCGATCGAACGGCGGTGCGCGCCTCGCGGACGTCGCGAGCGTAAGCCGCCCGCTCGCCGGGGTCGAGATCCAGCGAGCCGGGGTCCGTCGCCGCCTTGGCCGCATCCGCGGCCGACTGCCAGTCGATCGCATCGTCACCGGACGCCCCGGCAACGGCTCGGGCGCTGCGATACAGGTTCACGAATACGGGTAGGAGAAGCGAACGCAAAAGGGTTCGGCTCGGTCTCGTCGCGTGCTGACAGGACCAGCCGCCTCGATCGATCGCTGACTTTCGACAGCGCCGACACGACGGCGAACTATAGTAGCAACTGCAACGATTTACACACTGATTGCACAGCTTCGTGCGATCAGGTGTGCATTGATTTTCGGTGGCTACTAGCCCACAGCTCGCGACCGCCAACGCTTACCGGCCAGCAGTCCCATCGTCCGCTCGTGCGCCCGTCGGATTCGACCCTCGCCGCGTGGCACTCGTCGCTCACCGATCGACTACCGAGAGCCTGGGCGCTCTGGCTGGCCGCCCGTCCGAGTCAGATCGCCCTCATCCTGTTGGTCTACGCACTCGGCGTCGGCATGGCGATCGTCGGCCCACCGCTGATCGCGGGCGACTCGCCGGTTTCGACGCCCTCGGCGGTCCTCAGCCCGTCGTTCGGCCAGCCGGTACTGGTCGGAGCGATCGCGCTGGTTCCCGTTACCGTCGCGATCCATTACGCCAACGAGTACGCCGACGCGGAAACCGATCGATTGACGACCAGGACGCCGTTTTCTGGCGGCAGTGGTGCGCTCGAAATGACCGGGCTGCCGGACCCGTTTCTCCGGTCGGCGGCGATCGGAGCGTCCCTCGTGGCGTCGATCGTCTTGCTACCGATCGTCGGGAGGGCCAGCCTTCCGATCGACGCAATCCTCTTTCTTCTGGTGATTTTCGGACTCGGGCTAGCGTACTCCCTGCCCCCGATCGCGTTCGTCCGGCGCGGTCTCGGTGAAGCGGTAAATGCGGTTCTCGGCGGGTTCTTGCTACCGCTGTACGGCGTCGCCGTCGTCGCCACACCGACCCCCACTGCGGCCGTCGCCGTCGTTCCGTTTACGCTCCTGGTCGGCTGTAACCTGTTTGCGACCCACTGGCCGGACCGGAAGGCCGACGCGCAGGTTGGAAAGCGAACGCTCGCCGTTCGGTGGTCGCCCGCGGACGTCAGACGCGGTTTTTTCGTGCTCGCCGCAGTTGCCGCCGTTACGGTGGTTGGTCTCTGGATACTGGGCGTCTTTCCGACCGCGGTCGTCCTCGCACACGCCGCCGCGCTCCCGTTTCTCCTGTGGGGCGGTGTCGTAGTAACCCGCCAGCGCTCTCCGTTTCCCGCCGTGCTGGCGATGGTCGTTCTGGCAATCGCGTCGACGATCGCGTGGTGGGCGGTCGGTCTCACCGGGTAGTCGGGAACCCGACAGAGTGTCCCAGGACGGTTCCGCAGTCCCAGAATTCGACGGACCACGGTTCTGCACCCGCCGAACACCGCCGCACAACAGTTTTGCGATCGGGGGTACGTACTCGAGTATGAGCGATTCGCGAGAGGGTGAGTCGGCACGGGAGCACGAGGGGACCGACGACGTTGGACCGTCGACGGCTGAACCATCTCCAACGACCGCTGCCCGAAGGCTGTTAGAAAGCGTTCGCCACGAGGAGCCGACCGAACCGTGGCTGGCCGCGATCGCCGCCGCGAGTTCTGACGATCTCGGTCGGATTCGGACCGATCGACAGGCCGGGCTTGCGTTCTGGCTGAACCTCTACAACGCCGCCGCACAGCTCTTGCTCGATCGCCGCCCCGAGCTGTTCGAGTCCAGGCTCCGATTCTTTCGCGCCGACGCCGTGACGGCCGCGGGCGTCGACCTCAGTCTCGACGACATCGAACACGGGATCGTCCGCGGCGGTCGATCGAAGTACGGGCTGGGCTATCTCCCTCGGGTCGAGCGGACGGGACTCGATCGGGTCTACCGGCTCGATCTCGACCCGCGGATTCACTTCGCGCTCAACTGCGGCGCTGCGAGCTGTCCGGCTATCCTCGCGTACGAACCCGAAACGATCGACGAGACCCTCGACGAGGCGACGCGAACGTATCTGGATCAGACGGTCGAGTACGACGCCGAGCGTGACCGCGTGATCCTGCCACGCGTCTGTCTCTGGTTCGTCGGGGACTTCGGCGGGCGATCGGGACTCAGAGCGCTGGTTCGCGAGTTCGAGAAGGTCCCACCGGATGCGAACCCGTCGCTGCGATTTGCGGGCTACGACTGGACGAGAGCGCCGCGACAGTTCGGTCGCTGAGCCGGTCCGCTGACTGTTGGATGGTTGTCACCCTCTGGTTTCGCGGTTGGGCATCGCCCTCGAAGGACTGCACCACGTCTATTTGTGGCGAACCCGCACAGGTGCGTATGAGTCAGTCAGTTCCGGACTTCGAACTCGAAAACGTCGGTGCCGGCCCGAATCCGTTCTCGCTGTCTGGGGCCGCCGAAGACGACGATGTCGACGCGATTGTCCTCCTCTTTCAGCGGGACTACCACTGCGGGAACTGCCGAAAACAGGTCTCTACGATCGCCGATCGGTACGACGAGTTCCGTGACGCGAACGCGATCGTGGTGTCGATCCTGCCCGAACCGACCGATCGTGCGGAAAAATGGACCGACGTCGACGCGTTCCCGCTGCTCGCTGACCCCTCGACGGCGGTCAGCGACGAGTACGACCAACCCGTTCGGTTCGGGGTTCTCGGCTCGCTGCACGACCTGGTCGGACGGATGCCCGTGGCGATGGTTCTCGATACCCGAAACGGCGTTCCAATGCCAGTGTACACTTACGAAGGGAAGATGCCGGCTGATCGACCGTCGGTCGACGACCTGCTCGCGGAGGTTCGAAAAATCAGCACGTAGTTCGGACAGCCGTCGCATCAGCTTACGGTTCGTCCGTCCCTCGAGCCAGCGTCCGTCCCTCGAGCCAGCGTCTATCCCTTAGAACCGTCACCGAAAAACTGTCGGATCCGTTGCCGAAACTCAGTTAACGATGACGTTCGGCTCTTCTTCGTGTTCGGCTGTCTCGTCGTCGCCGCCGGTGTACTTTTTGACCGCAGCGGCGATCGCAACCAGCGCGACGAGGCCGACGATCGCGCCGATCGCGCCCTTCCCACCGGAGTCTTCGTCCGCGGCCGCGGCGGCGTCATCGTCCGTTTCCGTCTCGGCATCGGGTACCTCCTCGCTGCCGCCGATGGGGAGCGTGTCGCTGATCGTGCTGGGACCGAACTGTGTGTCGCCGTCGAGATGCAACTCAATAAGGGTGAATTTTCTGTCGCCCATAGCTGAGAATCAACGAGTGTCTACTTAGCCGTTTGGTTACCTCTACTCTGCTGCAAGTGCTGCCATTGCGTCGCTCGCTCCCGTCGATCGAGGACGGACGACGCGGCCGAGTGGCGACAGCGATCGAGTCGGGATCGAGCGCCGGCCGAATCGCACCGATCGCGCTCGAGCCGGGTTCGATCGATGGGACGTTACACCCGGAACTCGGGCGAGCCGAGAGGTCGGTACCCCCGGAAACCTGAGCCTGATCGACCAGCGGACCGGTACGATTAAGTGTCCGTCACCTGCGCTCTTTCGTATGAGTGGACGACCGCTGGACGTCCTCGAGGCGTCGCTGGGAGACCGCGTTACGGTACGACTCAAGAGTGGTGACGAGTACGTCGGCGATCTCGCCGGCTACGATCAGCACATGAACCTCGTACTGGAAGACGTGACGATTCCGGTCACAGGCGGCGGAGCGGATTCGACGCCGGCTGAAGACACAACGATTATACGCGGCGATAACGTCGTTTCGATCACTCCATGACTGGCGCAGGAACCCCAAGCCAAGGAAAGAAGAACAAAACGACCCACACCAAATGTCGCCGCTGCGGAGAGAAATCGTACCATACCAAAAAGAAGGTTTGCTCCTCGTGTGGCTTCGGTAAATCCGCCAAACGTCGCGAGTACGCCTGGCAGTCGAAAACCGGCGACAACTGATCGACGACTGCATCTTCTCTCATTACTCCGGTATCCGGGCGGTGTGACTGGCGACACCGCTCCGAGGACAAACCGACGATAGACAGCCGGTAGTCCGCGCGCCGAACCGACGATGGACAGCCATTAGTCCCGCGGGGCGAACACTCGCGTATGGAGACGACAGCCGCCTTCACCGGCCTCGCGTGTCGTGACTGCGGACGGGTATTCGACGCTGCCGACGCGACACACCGGTGTCCGGACTGTGAGGGACCCCTCGATCCGAGCTACGACTACGACGCGATCGATCTCGATCGAGAGACGCTCGCCGCGCGCCCGTTCGACTCGCAGTGGCGCTACGTGGAGTTGCTCCCGTTTGCGCGCGAGTCGGCGGTGACGACCGACGAGGGAGCGACGGCGCTGGTCGACTGTCCGCAACTGGCCGCAGAACTCGGCGTCGAACGGGTCGTTATCAAAGACGAGGGACGAAATCCGACGGGGACGATCGCGGACCGTGGCCAGAGTCTCGCCGTAACCGCGGCGAGCCACCACGGTGCGAGCGACATCGCACTCGCCTCGACGGGTGACGCCGGGCAGTCGGCCGCTGCCTACGCCGGCCGTGCAGGACTCGATTCGCACGTCTATCTCCCGTCGCGATCGGGCTTCTCGACGAAAGCGATGGTCAACGTCCACGGCGGTGATATGAGCGTCGTCGGTGGTCGGTTCGACGACGCCGCGGCGGCCGCCGAGGAGGGACTCGACGAACACGACGACTGGTACTCCCTTCAGCCGTTCACCACGCCCTACCGCCACGAAGGGCTGAAGACGGTCTACTACGAACTGGTCGAGCAACTCGACTGGGAGGTCCCGGACGCGATCTGTCACCCCACGGGCGACGGCACCGGGTTACTCGGTCTGTACAAGGCCGCCCGCGAATTCCGCGACCTCGGCCTGACCGACGGACTCCCCGCGCTATACGCAACGCAGGCGTCCGGCTGTGCGCCGATCGTCGAGGCTTACGAGGCCGATCGGGACGAACACGACCCCGTCGAGACGCCGGATACGATCTGCGGCGGCATCGAAATCCCCGATCCCGAGCAGGGCGCGTGGATGCTCGAGGCGATTCGCGCGAGCGACGGCGGGGCCGTGGCGACCGACGATCCCGACATCCTCGAAGCCGCGGTGCAGGTCGCCCAGCACGAGGGCCTCGAGATGGCTCCGAGCAGCGCCGCCGCGGCCAGCGGTGTCTGGGAACTCGCTGAGCGCGGCCTCTTCGAGGGTGAGGAAACGGTCGTCATCATCAACACCGCGACGGGGAACAAGGCGGCGGACGTGTTGCGAAGTCATCTGATGAGTCAGGGCATATAGGGCCGGCAACGACCGCTTCGAGCCGCGTTCCCGACGGGGAGTCGTTTCGTAGCGTTTTTCATCGTTACCGGGAAACGGGGGGTATGACCGCGCCCTGGGAGGAGTGGAACCACATCCTCAAACTCGATCCCGACAAGGAGTTACCCGACGGGATCACCTACGGCGATCTCTGTGCGACGGGCACCGACGCGATCGAGGTCGGCGGGACGATGGGGATGACCGAAGAGAACATGACCGACGTCATCGAGGCCTGTGCGGCACACAACGTGCCGCTGTACCAGGAACCCTCGAATCCGAGCGTCGTCGTCGAAAACGATGCACTCGAGGGGTATCTCGTCCCGACGGTGTTCAACGCTGGCTCCCCGTTCTGGATCACCGAAGCCCACAAGGAGTGGGTCCGCATCGACGACGATCTGGACTGGGACCGCACGACGCTCGAAGCCTACATCGTGATGAATCCCGAGGCCGACGTAGCGGAACTGACGGAAGCCAACTGCGACCTCGGCGCGGACGACGTCGCGGCCTACGCGACGGTCGCCGAACGGATGTTCGGCCAGAAAATCGTCTACGTCGAGTACTCGGGGATGCTCGGCGACGAGGACGTCGTCGCGGCCGCGGGGGAGGCCGTCGACGAGTCGACCCTGTTCTACGGCGGCGGCATCCACGACTACGACTCGGCGTACGCGATGGCCCAGTACGCCGACGTGATCGTCGTCGGCGACCTTGCCCACGACGAGGGCGTCGACGCCGTCCGACAAACGGTCGAGGCCGCAAACGACGCCTGAGCGCTGGTTCGCCGCCGCGACGTACACCGAGCGTTGGTTCAACGCGATCGTCGATCGCGAAAAAGTATCAACGGCCTAAACGGTTTTCACCCTCCATCGTGCAGGACTGGCCATGAGTCTCCGCGCAGAGTTCGAGGCGACGGCACCCAACCTCTTTCTCGCGCCCACGCTATCGGGCCTGCCGCCACTCGCGGTAACGCTCGAAAGCCAGTACGCGCTCGATCCGACCCAACCTATCGCCGTCTGCTGGATTCGGTGTGACGATCCGGTTCGGCTCGAGGAGGCGCTCGATCGTGACGAAACGGTCGCAACGTTCGAGCGAATCGACGACGATTCGCGGGAGCTATTGTACGAGATCCGCCGCAGTAGCGCCGGGGCTGGCGTCGTCGACGCCTATCGTCAGTGGGTCACCGTCGGCGGCCAACTGCTGTCCGGCCGCGCTCGCGCCGGCCGTTGGGAATTCGAGATGCGCTTTCCCGACCGGGAATCGTTCACCCGCTACCACGATTTTCTCCTGGGCGAGGGCGTGCGGTTCGAGCTCCGGCGCCTCGCTGACGGACCGCGATCCGATCGAGCCGGCGGGGACGGCCGAGAAACCGTCACCGAGTCCCAGCGGGAGGCGCTCCGAACCGCCTACGAAACCGGCTTTTTCGAAATACCCCGGCAGACGACCCTGTCGACTATCGCCAACGGACTCGGGATCTCCGACCAGGCCGTCAGCGAGCGACTGCGGCGCGGCCAGGCTCGCCTGATCGAACGGTACGTCGCCTCGGGCGACCCGTGACGGCTGCGCCGATTTCACTCCGGATCGATACCGTCTCCGGAACGGTGTTACTGTCCGTCGACGATCGCGCGGAGTCGCGGCAGTACGTCGGTGACGTCGCCCCGACAGACCACGTCGGCAACGTCGTCACGCGGCGTCGATTCGAGATTGACGACCGCCACGGTCGCGCCCATCGAGGCGGCCAGTCGAGGGAGCGAAGCGGCGGGTTCGACGACCAGCGAGGAGCCGATCGCGAGAAACACGTCGCTTTCGCTGGCGATCGATCGCGCGCGCTGGATGACCGCACCGGGGAGTTGCTCACCGAAGAGAACCACGTCAGGTCTGTAGATCCCACCACAGTCACAGACCGGCGGTGATTCGCCGTCCGCGACGCGATCGAAGACGGGGTCGGCGTCCGTCCGCCGTCCGCAGTCCGTACAGCGAACGCGCCGGGCGTTGCCGTGAAGTTCGAGAAGCGTCGGTCGGTCGCCGTCGACGGTCTCCGAGTCCGCTCCGTCAGCACCGCGGCCGCGAGCCGATTCAGCAGCGACCCCGTGCAATCCGTCCGTGTTCTGCGTGAGTATCGCGTCGAGGTACCCGTTTCGGCCGAGCGCCGCCAGCGCCTCGTGACCCGCGTTGGGGTCGTACGCCTCGTCGAACATCGCGCGCTGGAGTTCGAGCCGATCGGTCCAGAAGCCCGCCGGATCGGACTGAAATCGCCCGTAGGTGAACTGCCCTTCGTCGAAGTGCTCCCAGACGCCGCTGTCGCCGCGAAAGGTCGGCACGCCGGACGGCGCGGAGATGCCGGCACCGGTGAGAACGGCTGCCGTCTCCGCGGTCCGTAGCTGGGATGCGAGGGAGTCGAGGGAGTCCATACCGATCGATCGGACTGGAACACGAAAGTTCGCGGTGGTGTTCGGCGGGGCGCTCGGCGGTAAACGGAGACCCCACTCCCTCTCATACGGTTCCTTGTGACGTTTTACCGATGATCGCCCGACCGGTGTGGCGATCACCGGTAAAGAATCACAACAAACCGTATCAGTCGAACCCGCTGATGAGCGTGACGAGCCACTGTGCGGGATCGCGCGAGTCGCGGACCTCGACGCGCGTCACCCACTTCACCCACTGGAAACCGCGTCGGCCGGGGGCGACGAGTCGCACCGGGGCACCGTGTCCGTGTGCGAGGCGCTCGCTGCCGACGTGGGTCGCCAGGAGGGCGTCTCTGGCCTCGTCGATCGGGAGACTCCAGCGGTAGCCGGTCACGGAGACGAACCGAACGTACGCTGCGTCGGACTCGACGCCGCCGACTGCCGTCAGGAGTCCCCCGACGCGGATTCCGCGCCAGTCCTGGACCGTGTACCAGCCGCTCGTACAGTCGAGAAGCGCCGTGAGATCGTCCTCGGCGGCGAGGGTGCTGCCGGGGAGGGCCTGTGGCTCGGCGACGAGTCCAGTAACCGAGAGTTCGTACGTCTCCCGATCGATCGGGTCCGGGTCGTCGGCCACCCACGAGGTGACCGGGAACGCGTGATTCCCGTCGCCCTCCCGCGGCTGTGAACCGGTCCACCGGCGTTCCGCACCCGGTGTCGAGAGCACGGCGTTGACCGCCTGTTGCAGGCGATACGTGACCGCACCCGCCACCAGGAGGGCGGTGTACTGGAGGACGGTTCGCCGCCCCTCGACGTCGGTCCGGCGCGGCGGACGGTATCGAGTGGCCGCGTGGAAGACGACCAGCGGGACGAGCGCCAGCCCGAAGCCGACGTGGACCGAGAGGAGCGTCCAGTAGGAGAGTCGGATATCGAGGCCGAACACCCAGACGATGCCCGTCGAGAGCGCGCCGATCGCGGCCACGAGCGTCAGGACGGACAGCGCGGTCGATCGCTGCCACAGGTGTCGCTGAACGAGTCGGTGGCGAACGCGGGCGAGTTTCCAGCCGAGCAAGACGACGATCGCCAGTCCCAGCGATCGGTGGAGCCAGAACACCGGCCAACCGGCGGGCGTTCCGATCGTGAAGGAAACCAGCCCCGTTACGACCTCCGCGAGGACGACGCCCAGCAGCGACCAGTCGACGACCCGCGGCGGTGGCTCCAGTCGGTCGATCGCCGCGCCAACCCGATCGGGGACCCGCATCGCACTCGTCTATGGGAGAACGGCCGATAAGCGTTGGCGAGAATGTACGACCCGTCCGCAATCGGATCCGCCGGTTGCCGCGATCGAATCTGCCGGTTGCGTTGCTCGCCTCCCCTGTCTGTGTTGCCCGCCTCTCCCGTCTGCGGTGCCCGCCTCCCCCGTCTCCGTTGCCCGCCTCCCCCGTCTGCGGTACCCGCCTCGACTGACCGTGTCGTCCCGGCGCTGACCGTCTCGAACGATTGCGCTTAAGTTCCGGCGACGGGAATCGGGAGGTATGCAGGATAGAACCTACACTGCGGACGCCGAGCCTGGCGACGAGGTAACGGTCGCCGGCTGGGTCCACGAGATTCGCGACCTCGGCGGCATCGCCTTCCTCATTCTCCGAGACACCACCGGCAAAATTCAGGTCAAGTTCGAGAAAGACGAGATGGACGACGACCTCGTCGAGACGGGCCTCGACGCCGCCCGCGAGAGCGTCGTGAAAGTCTCCGGCGCAGTAGAGGAAGAACCGCGCGCGCCGACGGGCGTCGAAGTCACGCCCGAATCCGTCGAGGTCGTCGCCCCGGCGGATCCCGAACTGCCGCTCGATCCCTCCGGAAAGGTCGACGCCGAACTCTCGACGCGACTCGACAACCGCACCCTCGACCTGCGCAAGGACGAGGTTCAGGCCGTCTTCGAGATCCGATCGGAGATTCTGCGCGCCGCCCGCGATCGGTTCCGGGAGTTCCGCTGTACGGAGATCACCACGCCGAAGATCGTCGCGACCGGCACCGAGGGCGGGACGGAACTGTTCCCGATCACCTACTTCGGTCAGGAGGCCTTTATGAACCAGTCGCCACAGCTGTTCAAGCAACTGATCGCCGGCTCGAATGTCGAGCGCGTCTTCGAGATCGGTCCCATCTTCCGCGCCGAAGAACACAACACGCCCCGCCACCTGAACGAGGCGACTTCGATCGACTTCGAGGGAGCGTTCTGTGACGCTCACGACGCGATGGACGTCGCGGAGGGCGTCGTCAAAGCGGCCTACGAAGCCGTCGCGGAGAACTGCGGCGACGAACTCGAAGCCCTCGGCCTCGAAGAGGAGTTCGAGGTCCCAGACGGCGACTTCCCGCGGCTGACCTACGAAGAAGCGATCGAGCGGATCAACGCGACGGGCGAACTCGACGAACAGCTCGTCTGGGGCGACGACCTCTCGACGGAAGCCGAGAAGGCACTCGGCGACGACGTCGGGGGCCACTACTTCATCACCGAGTGGCCGAGCGAAATCAAGCCGTTCTACATCATGGACGACGCCGACGACGAGCAACTCTCGACCGGGTTCGACATGATGCACCCGCGCATGGAACTGGTCTCCGGCGGCCAGCGCGAACACCGCCACGACCACCTCATCGACGGCTTCGAACAGCAGGGTCTCGACCCCGACCAGTTCGAGTACTACACGAAGATGTTCAAGTACGGGATGCCGCCCCACGCCGGCTTCGGTCTCGGTGGCGAGCGCCTGATCATGACGATTCTCGGGCTGGAGAACATCCGAGAGGCTGTTCTCTTCCCGCGAGATCGCCAGCGTCTGAGCCCGTAGGCGAAGACGTTGAGAGCAAGCAAGACGAGCGAGGCGAGATCGTGGAACGATCTCGAAAAGCGAACGGTCAAACCGTGAGCGAAGGGAGTCTTGCGTGATCGCCAGAGATTGAGCCCGTAGGGCTCGTTGCCAGTCGTCGTTCGGTTGCGATCGAGTCTCTAATTCTGGGAACGATCGTCCGAGGATACATATCCAGCGAGAGTTATCGGTGACGACAGTCGCGTTTCCGTTCGTCGATCCGGACGAGAAACCGCTCCAGAGCACACTCATGAAACAGCGACACACTATCGGAATCGCGATCGGAGGCGTAGTACTCGCTCTCGCGCTCCTCGTCGGCGGCCTCTTCCTGGTCGGCGAGCTGTTCTACGAGGACAGTTATTCGAGCGAGTACAGCTACGACGTTCGGATGTCGACGAACGGCACGCTGACGAACGCAACGGTCCTCGTCCCCGTACCGTCTCACGACGGCGAGGTGACGATCGTGAGCGCAGTCGATGACGGCGACTACTACTCCCAGCCCGAGGCGTTCTCCCAGCGAATCGTCGAGACCGAACGCGGACCAATGCTCGAGATCACCGTCGACGAGTGGATCGTCGAACCCGAGTACTATCGGTTCGTCGAGGCCGACGACGGGACCGACTACGGGTGGACCGAACCGATCCCGGCGGACGAGTACGATCCGGACGAGCCAGACACGTTCGCACGCGAACACGAGCACTACGAGCTGTTGCTCAGAATCGAGAGCGACGACGCCGTCGAGACCCGCGATCCCGTCGGCAACGAACCCCTGCTCGAGCCACGTCTCGATGTGACCGAGACGACGTGCACCGACGGGGCCGAACGCTGTTACGAGTACGCGGGACTCGTTTACGCCGAGTACGACGCTGACCCCACCACGGAGACCACGATTCGAGTCTCCCACGGCGGCGAGAACTCCTGGTGGGTCGGCGGCTGGAACGGAAACTGGTACAGCGACGATCTGGCCGTCGAACTCGTCGGCCCGCACGCGAACTGGGTCACCGCGAACGGTGAACTCGAGGCCGGACGAGGATCGTACCGGTAACCGGCGATCGCTTACCGCCGCTCGACCATCGTTCCCTCGTCCCCGACGGCGACCGATCGCTCGGGACCGATCGCAACGCCCTGTAGCGCCCCGCTTGCGTCCGTCGTGATCCGCTCCCAGTCGGCGCTCGGGTCGGCGCGATCGTAGATCGTCCCGTCGACGTCGGTCGCGCCGAATCGATCGTCGTGTCGGGCGAGTGCCGTCAGCGCGTGCTCGCTGGTTCTCTCGGGCGTCCACGTGTTCCCGTCGTAGCGGTGGACGACGCCCGCGTCCGTACTCGCGTGACAGTCTCCCGCCTCGGTGGCGGCAATATCGGTGAGCGTCCCGTCCGCACCGTCGATCCCGATCGGCTCGAACGTCGCCCCGCCGTCGGTGGTCTCGAAGACGCCGTCGTTCGTGTCACAGCAGTAGCCGAGGTCCGGATCGACGAGGAGTACGCCCGATAGGCTGGAGCCGCTGCCCGGTTTCACCGGATCAGCCCACGCGAGGTCGCCGTCCTGATACTGCCCCCGTAGCACCTCGCCGGAGCCGTTCGCCAGGAGGATCGTTTCGTCGCCGCTCGCGCCCGCGACCGCGAGGCCGGTCAGGTTGTCGGTCCGATCGTCCGGTGCGGAGTAATCCGTGTGTTTCTCCGTCTCGGTTTTGACTCGGCCAACAGCGCCGCCGTCGCCCGCGACCCAGGCGATCGCGCCGTCGTCGGTCACGTCGACGGCACGGAGCGTCTGTCCCTGTACTCCGGGACCGTCCTCGAGCGCAACGGTCCACTCGTCGTCGGTGCTCACGATCACGACGCCACCGTCTCCGACAGCGACAGCGCACTCGTTTGCGATCGCAGCGTCGGTCAGACTCGCGTCCGTGGGGCAGTTAGCGGGCGTCCACTCGGGAGCCGTGTCGGGTTCCGATGTGCGCTCGTCCGGTTCGGAGTGCGCCTCGATCGGCTCACTTTTCGAGTCCGATGTGTCGGTTTCTCGGTCCCCTGGATCGGGGTCCCGGCTGCAGACATCCGGCCCTCGTCCGGTGGTCTCGACTCCTCGTTCCAGCGTGTTTTCGCCGCTCATCTGTTTCGGATCGCCATCGTCTCGTTCGCTTCCCGCGTCCTCATCCGACCCTCCGTCGGAGCGTTCGGCCAGTGCAGCGTCGGTCAGCGACTGATATTCGCGTCCGGTCTCCGCGCCCGCGCCGTCGGTTCCGCGCGATCGCGAGAGGTAGAGAACGACCGGGGGAACGAGGTAGCTGGCCAGCGCCAGCACGACGAAGCCGCGGTGGACGATCGTCAGGGTACCGAAGGCGGTGAGACCGGCCGTCGCGACGGCGTGCATCCACGTCTTGGTGTACCGCCGGAAGAACGAGCCGAAGCCGTCGGTTTCGGTCCGGAATGCCATTCCCGAGTAGTCGGGCGCTGGCAGACAAAAGCCGTAACCCTGTGTATGCCAGCGCATGACCGTCGGAGCGAATCTATATCGTTATATCGGCCGAGACGCAAACCGAGGCTAATGCGCGAGGAGGCGACGGCGTTCGTTCCGGGACACATTACGGGCTTTTTTAGCGCTCATCCAGCCGACGATCCGACGAAAGCGGGTTCCCGTGGGGCAGGGCTGACGCTGACGGACGGGGTCGAGGTAACCGTCGAACCCGCTTCTGGGACGGAGTCGACCATCGTCCTCGACGGCGAACCGATCGAGGTCGACCCTGTCGCGACCGTTCTCGACACGCTGGAGGCACCGGCTCGCGTCGAGGCCAAGTCGGACCTCCCGATCGGAGCCGGATTCGGCGTCTCGGGGGCGCTTGCACTCGGAACGGCCCTCGCGGCGAACCGGGTGTTCGAGCGCAAACTCTCGCGAAACGAACTGGTGACGATCGCCCACGGGGCGGAGGTCCAGGCCGACACGGGGCTGGGTGACGTGGTCGCACAGGCCCACGGCGGCATCCCAATCCGACTGGAACCAGGCAGCCCGCAGACCAACAAACTCGACGCGATTCCGTCGCGTGCACGCGTCGAATACGTTACGTTCGGCCAGTTGTCGACTGCGGACGTGCTCTCGGGGGACACCGACCAGCTGACGGCCGCCGGCAAAGAAGCCCTCTCGCGGGTCGTTGGCGAACCGACCCTCCTGTCGTTCATGTACGCCTCACGGGCGTTCGCACGCGAAGCGGGGCTGCTGACCGAGGACGTGGCCGGAACGATCGCGGACGTGTCGGCGGTCGACGGACAGGCCTCGATGGCGATGCTCGGTGAGACGGTGTTCGCCCTCGGAACGGGCCTGTCGGACGCCGGCTACGAGCCGAGAGTCTGTGCGACCCATCCGGCAGGTGCGGTGCTTCGGTAGGACCGCGGTGTCGACGGGGAAATGTCCCGGTGAGACGAATAGCACCCACTGAAAATTACGGCACCCCTGCTCGCCAAGCGGCCGTATACGCAGTGCGTAACTCGGCTCAGTTGTCACTGAATTTGGCTGTCACAATACTGTGAGAATGCGCCGTACACGTCGGGCACAGTCTCATCATCGATCTCCGTCCGCCAGTACGCGCCCTCAGCCAGCGGTCGGGCGATTCTCGGGTGACGATCGACGGTTCGGGTATAAATACTATCCGTATCACTCACGTTGTCTACATATTTTCCTCTCCGGTGTCGGCCCCGGACCGCCGTGTCGGTGTGCCGTCTCTCGATTCCGGATTCGATCGCTTACTCCGAAGACAGCTCCGGGAGTGGGGGTATGCTGAAATCGAGGGCCAGGTGTACTCTGCCGGCCGTCAGACGCGCGACCGGCCTCGATCGTGAAGCGAAAGCGGATCGAGTACCGGTGCGGTGGCCAGTTCACGAGTCGCATCTCGGACCCGGATCGATCGCTAAAATACCAGAATGGGAACCTGACAGCGTAAAATGCAGTAGCCGAAAATTTATTAAAGTTCGTTCCAGTTATCGATCAAAGTTTGGCAATGTCATTCACGACAGACCTTCACCAAGACCTGTTCCGGTTGTACGAGCGATACGTCGGCGAACCCGACTCGAAAAAAGACGTCTACGGCTACTGGCTGTTCATTCTGGGATACATCATCGGTGCGGCGGGGGTGTTCACGTTCGTGGTCGGCTACGCCGGCGACGCGGACTCCTATACACTGATCAGAATCACGGGTGTGCTGGCGGCGACGGGCCTCACCCTGTGTCTGTTCGGAATCGTGTTGATGTTACCGGTCCGGAAACGCGGGATTCAGGCGGGCGCGGTCGGATTAGTCGTCGCGCTGGGCGGCGTCGGATTTTTTGGCTACGCCTACCCGTACAACTGGCGCGAACTCGGGGCGGATTACAGCGTCGAAGTGATCACCGTATACACGACCGGAATCGCGATCATCGCGGGCGTGACGGCGCTCGTTCCCGTCCTCACCGGACAGAAAGGGATGTTCGTCGAAGAGGAGGGAGCGACCGACGATCCACCGATCCTGACCGGCGACGCACAGGAGGGTGCACAGTTTGCCGTCTTTCGCGACGCCAACGGCGACTGGACCTGGAACGTCCTCCATCTCGAAGCCCTCGCGAGGAACGAAGGAAGCGCGGTAACCCGACCCGAGGCCCGTGAGGGGATCGAACGCGTCAAATCCCAGATCAGTTCGGCCGGTCTGATGGAGCTGACGACCTCCGCGTTCCGGCTGTACGAGGATCGCGGCGGTAGCTGGCAGTGGGCGCTCGCCCGCGACGACGGCAGCATCGTCGGCACCTGTGCCGGCGAGTTCGACGAGCGCGACGGCGCGGAAAACTCGGTGAGCTTCCTGAAAGACCGCGGTCCCGAAGCCGACGTCATCGAGATCGAAGACGCCGCGTTCACCTACACCGAAGAACGCGATCGGTGGCACTGGACGCTCGTCGACGACGAGCGGACGCCCCTGGCTGCGGGCGAAGACGGGTACGCGAGCCAGGAAGACGCCGAGACTGCCGCCCACTCCTTTGCCGATCGGTTCGATCGAGCGCGACTACTCGACATCGAGCACGTCGGCGTCGAACTCCACGAACGCGGCGACGACTGGACGTGGCGGATCGTCGACGACGCGGACGACGTCGTTGCCACCTGCACCGACGCGTTCGATTCGCGCCGCGACGCGGAGGAAGCCGTCGAAGCGTTGCTTCCGGAACTCGAATCGGCTGCGATTACCGCCGCCGGCGAGCCGACGTACGAACACTTCCAATCCGGAGACGAGTGGCGGTTCCGACTGGTCGACGAGAACGAGCACGTCGTCGCCGAGAGTCCGGACGGGACGAGCGACCATAGCGAGTCCGAGCGACGCGCCGACGCGCTCCAGGCGAACGCCCGCGAGGCCGACGTCGTCGAGATCGACGACGCGGAGTACGAGGTCTACCTCGCAGGGAAGGCAGTGGCGTTCGACGAGACCGACGATCTGCCCGCAACGATCGACGAACAGGCGGTGTCGACCGACGGCGGAACGGCCACGGAAACGGGCGAAAGAACCCCCAACGCCGAGGATCCGACCGAGTGGTGCTGGCGGCTCGTCACCGAGGATCGCGAGATCGTCGCCGGGAGCACGGAACCCCACGGAACGCCCGAGGATGCCACAGACGCGATCGAACGGGTTCGCCAGCAGGCCAGCGAGGCGGACCTGATCGAGTTCGAGAACGCGGCGTTCCAGGTGTACGAAGCCGACGACAGCGAGTGGCGCTGGCGGCTGATCGACGAGGACGGCAACGTACTCGCAGACAGCGGTACGGAACACACCTCTCGCGGCGAGGCCGCCGAAGCGATGATAACGCTCAAAGAGCAGGCACCGAACGCCGAACTACTCGAGATCGAGACCGCAGCCTTCGAATTGTTCGTCAACGAGGACGACGAGTGGGGCTGGCGGCTGATCGACGAGGCGGGCAAACTCGTCGCGGAAGATCCGTCGACGCACCCGACCCGCGGCGCGGCCCGAAAAGCGATGAACCGGCTGCTCGACCACCTCGACTCCGACGTTCGCACGATGGACCGGGCCATCTTCCAGCCCTTCGCGGCCGAGGACTGGCACTGGCGATTCGTCCTCCCCTCGGGCGAGACCGTCGCCGTCGACGGCGAGGTGTACCCGACGCGCGACGAACTGATCGATAGTTTGGACTCGGTCCGCAATGCAGCCACCTCCGCACAGGGGTACACCGTCGGTGACGTCACCGTCCAGCTCTATGGCAGCAACGAGTGGCGCTTCCGCCTGCTCGACCGCGATCGCGAGGAGATCGCCGACGCGACCGACAGCGACTCCGATCGCGACGACGCACTCGCGACGGTCGAAGCGCTCACGACCCACGCGGCGGACGCGCCGGTGTTCTCGATCGAAGACGCCGTGATTCGCCTCCACGAGGACGACGGCTGGACGTGGGACCTGGTCGATCGAGAGCGCGAGGTGATCGCAACAGGAGTCGACAGCGCCACGACCAAGGCGGACGGCGTGGCGGCCGTCGAGACGGTTCGACAGCTCGCGCCGATCGCCGGCCGGGTCGACTTCGATGTCGCCTCGTTCGAACTGGTCGGCACCGCCGAGGACGAGTGGCAGTGGCGGCTCATCGACGAAGACGGCCGAACCGTCGCGACCGGCTCCGAGGCACACGCCTCGACCGAGACCGCACGCGAGGCGATCGAGGACGTTCGATCGCTGATCGAGACGGCGAGCATCCTCGAAATCGACAGCGTCTCCTTCGAACTTCACAGCGCCGCGGACGAGGACGGCTGGGTCTGGCGACTGGTCGACGAGTACGGCTCGACGATGGCCGAGAGCACGCAGCTCTACGACACCCGAACCGCGGCCCGCGAGGCGATGAACGACGTGAAAGCCCACGCGCCGGAGGGATGGATCACGTTCACCGAGTGAGAGCGGACGCAATCTGACGGCCCGAGGGGCGAAACGACCCCCACGGTCGCCGTCGCGAAACGTATCGGTGTTTTATGTGTGAACAGCCGGATGTTCGGCCCATGAAATCGATGGGCGTCGAACTCGAATTTTCCCCTGAGACGATCTCAGCGATCCACGAGGGAATCTGTGAATCGCCCGGGCTCGAGAGGGAAATCATCGTCGGCGGGCAGTCGGTCGACGGCGTCGAAACGATCACGTCGTACGTCTACGGCGACCCCGAGGCCTACGAACCGCTGGTGGTCGATCGAGACGACGTTCTGGAGTACGAGATCACGCCCTCCGACGACGGGTTTTTCCTGTACCTCCGGCGGGAACTCGGTTCGGAGGGACTGTCGTTGCAGGGCGCGCTCGCCCAGGAAACCGTCGTGGTCGTGCCACCGATCGAGATCCGATCGGACCGGACGATCCGGGTGACGCTCGTCGGGCAGTCCGCCGATCTCGGACGCGTCGTGGACGCCGTTCCGGACGGAATCCGGGTCGACGTCCGTTGGGTCAGCGACGACCTCACGGTGAGTGAATCCACCGTCTCCGATCGGCAGGCGACGGCGCTTCGGACTGCCTGGGAACTGGGCTACTATCAGGTTCCGCGGGAGGCAGGGATCGAGGCGGTTGCGGCCGAACTCGACTGTGCGGTTTCGACAGCCTCGGAACTCCTTCGTCGCGGCGAGGCGAACGCCGTCGAACGAGTGCTCGCGGACGGCGTATAGGTCGGCACCGATCGTCTACGGCCCCCGTCTGGCACCGGCTATTTCGAATCCGGCACCGATCAGTCGCGCTCCGCGTTCGTACAGAGCGCGGTGAACGCCGTACCGCCCATGTGGGTGTCGACGACCTCGCAGCGATCGAAGACGGTGTCGAGCGCACCCACGACGTCGTTGTCGGGATTCCAGTTCGCGTACCAGCGGAAGAACCGCCAGATGAGCGGGTTGAACACGCGACCGAGACCGCTCTGAACGGGCCGGACGTCGACGACGGCCAACCGCGCGCCGGGGCGCAACGATCGGGAGGTTCGCTCGACGACCCGCTCCGCGTCGGGCATGACGCTCAGCGAGAGCGTCGCGATCGCTGCATCGAACGGCTCGTCGAACGTCACCGCTCCCGCATCAGCACGCCGAACCTGAACGTTCTCCCAGCCGTGGCGCTCGACGCGTTCGCGTGCGTTTTCGACCATCCCCGGACTGTAGTCGATTGCGATTAGTTCCCCGTCCGGACCGATATCATTGCGAACCCGCTCGAAGTTGACGCCGGGACCGCAGCCAATTTCGAGCACCCGATCGCCCGGTTGCAGGTCCAGTCCATCGATCGCCGCCTCGCGGATCGGCTTGAAGTCCTTCTCGCTGAGTCCGTACCAGTCGCTCCAGCGATCCCACACCGTCCGACTCCGTTCTAAGTGCGCGCGGTACCGGTCCTCGGTCGATGTTGACGCGTCGGACCCCGGTTCGCGGTTCGGATGGTTCGTCTCCATAGTCACAATATCACAATTGTGCCAACACGTGTGAGTAGCTTCACACGAAACATATCGGCGAGTTATATACCCGCGAGTGCGATCGGGACTGTGGCACCGATCTGACGACAGGAGAGACGAGGAGACGAACCGGGGAACAACGGCAGTCGAAGCGAGCCGGCAAGAGCGCCACCGTCGATCGCGCCGTTTTTTATCGACGATCGCCAGTACCCGATCGTGAGCGACTACGACACCGTCTCTGCGGACGTCGAAGGCGAGGATGAGATCCCGGAGGACCATCCGAGATATCAGGATCTCCTCACTCGCCACCGGATCGAAACGGGGGTCGAAAAGGGGATTACACACTTACAGGGGATGCACGCGGAAGGCCGAGGGAGCGCCTTCGACTACCTGCTAGGCGAAGAAACGATACCGAGCGCCGACGCGGCCGAACGAGCGGCCGCCGCCCACCTGCTGCTGGCTGACCATCCCGTGCTCTCGATCAACGGTAACGTCGCGGCACTCGTCCCCGGAGAGATGGTCGAACTGGCTGACGCGACGGGAGCCGATCTCGAGGTCAACCTGTTCAACCGGACGCCGGAGCGAATTGCGGCGATCGCTGACCACCTCCGGGAGCACGGCGCTGAAGACGTCAAGGGACTGGAAGCCGAGGCCCGCATCCCGAATCTGGACCACCAGCGGGCGAAAGTCGACGCCGACGGCATCTACGCGGCCGACGTCGTCCTCGTCCCCCTCGAGGACGGCGATCGCGCCGAGGCGCTAAACGAGATGGGCAAAACGGAGATCGTGATCGACCTCAACCCGCTCTCGCGATCGCCACGGGTTGCCGACGTGCCGATCGTCGACAACATTATCCGCGCGGTGCCGAACATGACCGATCACGCACGCGAACTGGCGGACGCAGACACGAGCGAACTGCAGGAGATTGTCGAGCGCTTCGATCGAGCGGCTGCGCTCTCGGATGCCGAATCGCGGATTCGAGACGGGTTCTGAGCGACCGTCGACACCGACCGCAACCGACGGTCAGGACCACTCCGCGATCCGGGGTGATACGCGGTCGCGTTCGCCGTCCCGATCAGTTGTCAGCGACTCCTCGTTGTCGATCGCGGGCAGTCGAGATTTGATCGCGGCGACGACCTCTTCGACCTGGTAGTACGATAATGAGAGATATTCGCTGGCCCGCCGCGTGATCGAATTGTCGACCTCGTAGTCGATGCCGCGTCCCTCGAGTGCGTCTCCATCGTAGGTGGTGAGCCACCGGCGAGCCAGCGTAACGCCTTTTTCAGCGTCGTATCCGCGGGCGACGTAGTGTTTGTAGGGGTGGCGAATCCACGAACACTCCCAGTGAGCGTAGACGTCGACGCCCTCGCTCCCCTCGAGTTCGTGGATGACGACGTGCAACTGGTAGGTCGCAAGCGGCGACGGACGCCAGACCCACGATCCCTCCGAGGTGTTGCCGTCTGCGCGCACTTTCAGGGCGGCGATCGGGTTGCGCGAAAATCCGAGATCGTCGAGTACCGATTCGATCGTCTCCTCGGTGCAGTGGGCCGTGAGCGCGTACTCCTCGGCCGTCGTGTGGCTGATCGCGTAGCCGTCGAAGCTCCCCTGCAGGAGGTAGTGAACCTGTGGCAAGAAGCTCCGGCGAGCAGCGTTAATCGCATCCTCTGTCACTCCCATATGAACGGAGTTCTTACGAGAACCAGCCGGAAGTGTATTGGGCAGGCAATCTCTGTGAGACCGTCGGTCGCTGACGATCGGTTCCGTCGACGACCCGCCCCCACCACCGACGGATAGGTCCCTTTCATCGAATATAAATTGCTCCTCCGGTTTCAGTTCATACATGGACACCTACGACCTGATCACGCGAAACGCCGAAGAGGTCGTCACCGACGAGGAGGTACGCGATCTCGCGGGAGCGCCCGAGGGGAAACGCGCCTACGTCGGCTACGAGCCCTCCGGCGTGCTTCACCTCGGCCATCTGTTGACGGCGAACAAACTCATCGATCTCCAGGAGGCCGGCATGGAGGTCGTCGTCTTGCTCGCGGACGTTCACGCCCACCTCAACGGAAAGGGAACCTTCGAGGAGATCCGTGAGACGGCCGAACAGATGCGCGCCCAGTTCGTCGCCTACGGCCTCGACGAGGAGAACACGGAGTTCGTCTACGGCTCCGAGTTCCAGCTCGACGAGGAGTACACGCTCGACCTGCACGAACTCGAGCTTTCGACGACGATGAACCGCGCCCAGCGCGCGATGGCCGAACTCCAGTCCGGTGAGACGGCGAAGGTGAGCCACCTCGTCTACCCGCTGATGCAGGCGCTGGACATCGAGTACCTCGACCTCGATCTCGCCGTCGGCGGCTTAGACCAGCGCAAGGTCCACATGCTCGCCCGCGAGGAGTTACCCGAACTCGGGTACGAGGTGCGGCCGGCGCTGCACACGCCGATCGTCGCCGACCTCACGAGCGGCGAGGGGAAGATGTCCTCGAGCGAGGGCGTCACGATCTCGATGGAGGACTCGACCGAAGACCTCGAAGAGAAGGTCAACTCGGCGTTCTGTCCGCCGACGCGCGATCCGGAGGGTGACCTCGAGAACCCCGTCCTCGAACTGTTCGAGTACCACGTCTTCCCGCGATTCGAGTCGGTCACCGTCGAACGCCCCGAGAAGTACGGCGGCGATCTCACCTACGACGACTACGAAACGCTCGCAAACGATCTGGAGTCCGGCGAACTCCACCCGGCCGACGCGAAGGGGACGCTCGCGGCGTACCTCGACGAACTGATCGCGCCGGGTCGTGAGACGCTGTGCGACCTGCGAGCCTGATCGAGACCGGTATCACCCCGCCGGCAACGTCTGAACGCAGTTGCGACAGTACGTATAGCCCTGCTGGTTTCTCGTCCCGCAGGTTCGACACGTAACCGAGTCCTCGACCGTCTGCGCACTGGAACTCATAGTCGGTGCTCCAGTCTCAGGTCGGATGGCCGACTTGCAGACGTGTGCAAGCCGGTATCGGTCGGCCGCGATCGATACCCGAGTCTCGGATCGACGCGCGAGTATCGTGGATTCAAGTACGACTGGCACCCTTAGGCGGCTATGAACGAGACGCGACGATCGATTCTCGCGGCGCTCGAGGAGGGCCCGCTGTCGGGACCGACACTCGCCAAAGAACTCGATATGTCTCGCGCGGCGGTCTGGAAGCACATCGAGGCGCTCCGCGAGGCCGGCTTCGAGATCGAAAGCGGGAGCGACGGCTACACGCTCGCCGGGGTGACGGCGTACAGCGGGCCGGCCGTCGAGTACGGTCTGGACGCGCCGTTTACGATCGAGTACCACGACTCGATCGGGAGTACGAACGATCGCGCCCGCGAGCTCGCGACAGCGGGGGCGAAAGATATCGCCGTCCTTGCGGACAAACAGACCGGCGGACGGGGTCGACTCGAGCGCGAGTGGGCGGCACCGTCGGGCGGAATCTGGCTGAGTCTCGTCTCGCGGCCGGCGGTCGCGCCGGCCAGGGCACCGCTGTACACGCTCGCGGCCGCAGTCGCGACCGTTCAGGTGGCACGCGAGGCCGGCGTCGACGCGCGGATCAAGTGGCCTAACGACGTAGTCGTCCCGGTCGACGACACCGAGTATCGAAAACTGACGGGCATCCTCACCGAGATGGAGGGGGAAACCGACCGAATCACGTGGCTCGTCGTCGGAATCGGCGTCAACGCGAATATCGATCCCGAGGCGCTCCCCGAGACGGCGACCAGTATCCGGGCCGAAGCCGGCGACGTCGATCGACGCGTGTTCGTCCAGCGACTCATCGAGGCGTTCGATCGCTACCGGTCGGACCTCGAGGAGGTCATCCCGGCCTGGCGAGAGCACGCGCTCACGCTCGGGCAACGAGTCCGGGTCGATCGACAGGACGGGGAGATCGTCGGCAACGCGATCGACGTGACGGCGTCGGGTGCGCTCGTCGTCGACACGGCCGGCGGGCGAGAGACGGTCTCTGCGGGTGATTGCGAGCACCTTCGCCCGGTTTGAACCCGGTCAGCGGCGACCGTCGACGGCGTGTGGCCAGTGCCTGCTCACTTGACGGCGTGCGTCGGCGCGCTCACTCGACCGCGACCGTCGATCGTTCCGCCTCGTCCTCGGAGTCGTTTTCGTCGACGCGCACCGTCAACACCGGCACGTCGGCGCGGCGAACGACGCGCTCTGCGACACTGCCGAGCAAGAGTCGATCGATGCCGCCTCGACCGTGGGTCCCCATGACGATGAGGTCGCAGTTCTCGGGCGTGGCCTCCTCGACGATGGTCCGACTCGGTGACCCCTCGAGAACCGTCGTTTCGACGTCGACGTCCTCCGGCGCGAGTTCGATCGCCCGCTCGACCGCCGTTTCGCCTTCCGCGTAGAGCGCGTCGCTGATTCCTTCCCACGCAGTTTCCATCGGTAGCCCCCCGTAGCCGGCGATATTGACCACGTATAACACTCGGACCCGCGCACCGTGTGCCCGCGCCAGATCGAAGGCATACGCTAACGCGGACTCGCCCGCTTCGGATCCGTCGGTCGGGACGAGGATACAGTCGTACATCTTGGCACAGTATACCATACCGCACTCACCAGTATAATAGTACGTGAATATATCAAACGAGCACTATTTCCTGCGAAGAACGGACGACAGCAATCGAAGACTGAGCGCACCGAAACACGGTCAAAGCGGAACCGTGGAGGCGATTCGGGGGACTACAGGGAAGAGCAACTCGCACTGCGAGGTTTGGCGCGACCGTCAGGGGTCGAGGACGACCTCGCTGACGTCGTCGACGCCGGCACGACGCACGACAGCCCGAACCGGATCTCGAACCCCTGTGAGGTTGTCCGAGTCACCATCAAGGACAAGCAGGCGCGCTTTGCGTCCCGGTTCGAGGAGTCCGTAGTCGAGACCAGCGAGTTCTGCACCGTTGATCGTCGCCATTCGAAGAATCTCCGTCGCCGAGAGGTCGGAACACTTCGCGATGAATTCCATCTCGCGAAACATCGACGGGGAGTTGAGCATCACGTTGTCCGTGCCGAGTGCCAGCGTCGTCCGCTCCGCTAACTCCTCGAACGGGGACAGACCGACCCCCGTCACGAGGTTCGATCGCGGACAGACGACGACCGGAATTTCGCTGTCTTCGATCCGGTCCAGGTGGATCGGCTCGGGGTGGACGACGTGAACGAGAAAGTCCGGGTCGAGATCCAGCGCCGGATTGATGTCGCTCGCGTCGACTTCGCCCGCGTGGATGCCAAAGGGCTTGCCGGCCTCGCGGGTCGCCGTCCGCTCTCGATCGAAGCTGTCGTCGTTGGCACCGCTCGCACCGAAGCCGGTCCCCTCGTGCATAGCGTCGATCGAGCCGCGCGCGAACGCGAGCGCATCGATGTCGAGTCCGGCCGCGGCCTCCTCGAGCATCCGGACGCCCGCAACGTCTCCCTCCCGGAAGTCGAGACAGGCCGCCGTCCCGCTTCGTTGCATAAACTGCAGTGATCGCCTCGTCGCGGAGACCAGTTCCTCGTGGGAGGCCGCACGGAGCAGCCGGTGTTTCAGGCCGTCCGGCGGCGCGACGAGTTCTTCGAGCGAGAGGCCGCCGCCGGCCTCCTTGGCGATCGAGTCCCCAACGTGCGTGTGGGCGTTGACGAACGCCGGCATCATGATGTCGTCGCTCTCGATCGATTCCTCTTCGATCGCGTCGATCCGGCCGTCGTCGTCGATGACGATTCGACCCTCGACGGGCTCGAACGATCGTCCCCGGAGAATCGTTCCCGTACGTTCCATACTGGGGAGTTCGTGGGCGGCCCCTTCAACTGTTCGACGTGTTTACTCGACGTACTGGTCCAGCGTCGCGTCCAGTCCGTCTCGCACCTCGCGCACGAGCGCCCCGTCGATGTCGAGACCGAGCACCTCCACGGCGGCCCGACCGACCCGATCGCGAAGCGCTGCCGGAGAGTAGACGCCGAGTCGCCACTGGGAGTACTGGCCCGCACGGAGTGCAGCCACGAGCGGCGACTGCTGTTCGAGCGATCGGATCTCGCCGTTGACCATCACGCGAGACGTCGATTCCGTCATCGACGGCCGACTCGGTACGTCGAGAATTACGCTCTCGGGATCGACGTCCGCGCGGGCTGCGATCTCACGTTCGAACTCGCGGACGGAGTCGTGATCGGACTCGATGATGCCACCGGGAACGTCGTCCATCTCGGCCCACACCGCTCGCTTGAAGAGGTCTCGCTCGTCGAGTCGTCGGAAGAAGTCGCCAGTTTCCGCACACGACCGAAGGGCCACGATCAGGTCGTGGTCGTCCATCCGCTGGAGAGTTTCCGCATCGACGTCGGCGTCGGGTGCCTCGAGCAACCGTTCGGCCCCGCGGCGTAACATTGCCTTGCTGATCCGGGCGACGCTGTGGCTGTAGACTGTCGGGTTCATCAGCGCCCGCGCGACGAGCAGGCTCTCGGCCGTCTGGACGTTGCCCTCGTCGAGGACGAGTTCGCCGTCGACGAACGTGAGTTCGCGAACCAGCCGGCCCGTGTCGATCGTTCCGTACGGAACGCCCGTGTGGTGGGCGTCCCGCACGAGGTAGTCCATTCGATCGACGTCGAGTTCGCCGGAGACCAGCTGTCCAAACCGTCCGTCGCCGGCGACGAGGTCCGCGACGGCGTCCGGTTCGAGGTCGTGATTCCGTAGTACGTCCCCAACCTGACCCTCTGAGAGGAGATCGTGGACGTCGTCGTGGTAGCGCCCGGTCCGGCGGTAGGTGAGCGATTCGAGGTTGTGACTGAACGGACCGTGGCCGACGTCGTGGAGGAGCGCGGCCGCGTGGATTCGATCGGCCTGGACCCCTTCGATGCCGAGGTGGTCGAGGGCGACACACGCGAGGTGGTAGACCCCGAGGCTGTGCTCGAAGCGCGTGTGATTCGCCGAGGGGTAGACCAGCGAGACGGTCCCCAGCTGACCGATCCGGCGGAGTCGCTGGAGGGCCGGCGTGTCGAGAAGATCCCGCGCGACGCCCTCGACTTGGATGTGATCGTGGACGCTATCTTTGATGATTTTCATGCCAGACCGTTCGGCGTTCTCACACAAAAACGATCGTCCGCGAGCGATCGAGTCGAACGCCACCGCAACCAGTACGGCTTTTGCCGGGGACTCCGAACGATCGCCTGGCACCATGTCCGTGATGACGATCGCGACGATCGCGCTCTTTATGATCACGATTCTCTGTCTGATCGCTCTCCTGTACATCTCGACACAGTGGGACGAATGAGGATGGCGTCGCTCTTTTTCGTCTGCGGCGGCAACCGCCCCGTCCCACGAGCGAACAACTACCCTGGGGTCGATACTGCCGGCACCACCGCTAATGGAACGGCCATCTTCCGTCGAAACGATCGATGACTGAACTCGAAATCCCCGCGAATGCCGACGGCCAACGGACCGCAGCGCTCGTCGACGAGTTCGTCGACGTTGGTGACGAGATCCAGATCTGGGAGACGGCGCGTACCGGCGACGACGACCCCGAACTCACTGGCACAGTGACGGGGATCGAACCCGGTTACCTCGAACTCGACGGAAACCCGGTCGATCAGGGAAGCGTCCGCTACGACGAGATAGACAGAATCATTCGCGTCGACTCCGGGTGATCGGTCGCTGCTTCCTCGAGTCGATCGAGTTCGCGAACTGCCTCCGGGGAGCGCCGATGCTGTAGGGACGCGATCGCCTCGCCGGAGCCCTCGATTCGGTCGTCCGAGTCCTCGACGGCGATCCAGTCACGCAACCAGTGGAGGATGGCTCCGAGCACATCCGTACTGACGGTCGACAGTAGCAAAAATATCGGGTATTTCTCGGGTCTCGATCGAGGTCGCGCGGCGATGTTCAGGCCCGCCGCCACCGGTGGGTGGCGTAGGTCGTTCCCGCTAGCAACGAGCCGACGAGACCGAACAGCCAGGCGAGAGCAGCGTAGCCGACGTAGACGGTCTCGTACGGATCGACAATATCCCGCGGCGGTTCCGTCGCCCAGGGAGTGAGATGGGTGCCGACGACGAGGACGAACAGTGCTCCGAGAAGAACGAGCCAGTATCCCGCACCGACTCGCTCGGTGACCGTCAGATAGAGCCCGATCGCGACGAGCGGGTAAATCAGCAGGGTGTAGGTGAATATCGTAACCTCCTGGATCACCGGCCAGCCGACGTGGTTACCTCTAACGACGTGATCGACGTGGTGACCAGCGCCAAGCACTGTCGACAGCACGATCAGTGCGTACAGTCGCGTATCGACGCTCGATGGCCCAATCCGCTCACTCCACCGTCGGGATTCGCCGCTGCGCCGGGCGTCGCTATCGTTTATCTCGATCACACACAAATCTCATCGACTGTCACCCGAATTCGTTTCCCCAAGATGTTGGTATCTGGGCGTCCGACTCCTCGACTTTCAGACGGCCATCTCCGCTCTCTGCCGACGGAGTACGTCGGCCGGTCCTACTCGATCGAGACCCACTCGCCCCGGTCGTCGCTGACTTCGATCGCGTCGAGGACGCGCTGGGCGGCGAGTCCGTCCTCGAAGCTGGGGGCAAACTCCCCGCCGGAGTCGACCGCGGAGAGGAACTCGTAGTTCTCGTGGACGAACGTGTGCTCCCAGCCGATGACGTGGCCCGGCGGCCACCAGTGGTCGATGTACGGATCGTCTTCGTCGGTCACGAGGATCGTCTCGTAGCCGCGATCACCGTCGCGAAGCAGTTCGAGTTCGTTCAGCCGTTCGAGCGAGAACTGCAGGCTGCCGTTCGAGCCGTGAATTTCGATCGTATGGTCGTTCTTGTGTCCGGTCGCGAAGCGAGAGGCTTCGAGGGTCCCCATCGCACCGTTTGCGAACTCGATCTGAGCGGAGTAGGCGTCGTCGACGGTGACTGGACGGGTCTCGTCGCCGTCTCCGTCTTCGACCGGACGCTCCTCGACGAACGTCTGCAAGTGGCCGCTCACCCGGTCCATCTCGCCGGCGAGGTCGTCGTCACCGACGAGAAAGCGAAGGAGATCGACGGTGTGCGCCCCGAGGTCGCCCAGCGCGCCCGATCCCGCCATCTCCGCGTCGTTGCGCCACGACCACGGCGCGTCGGGATCGACCAACCAGTCCTGAAGGTATCGCCCGCGAACGTGATGGATCTCGCCCAGTTCGCCGTCATCGAGCAGTCGCTTTGCATACCGAATCGCGGGGACGAACCGGTAGTTGAACGCACAGCCGTTTGGAACGCCCGCGTCGCGTGCGGCCTCGGCCATCTCTTCTGCCTCCTCGAACGTCGGTGCGAGGGGTTTCTCGCAGAATACCGGCGTTCCGGCCTCGAGCGCGGCGATCGAGGGCTGGGCGTGGACGTGGTTCGGCCCGAGGTTGTAGAACACGTCGACGTCGTCGACGACGTCCCGCCAGTCGGTCGCGGTCGACTCGAATCCTAACTGGTCGGCCGCCTCCTGAAGCGCCTCCTCGTCGCGGCCGACGAGCACGCTGCGCTCGACATCCGGAGCGTCCGGAAAAAACATTGAGAGCCGCGAGAGGGCGTTTGCGTGGGCTTTTCCCATAAACCGATAGCCGAGTACGCCGACTTCGATCGTCATGGGTATTCGTTCACTACGGGTGTAGTTAGAGGTTTTCGTCTCGAGAACTCGCCTTCGATCGATCAGACAAACGCGTCCACCGGCCGTGGAGCTGGACTATTCGGCCCAGTACGCCTTGCCGGGCGTCTCTCGGAACACCGCTCGATCGAGCAGTTCGACGGCCTTCTCTAACCCCTCGCGAGAGCTGGTCAGCGAATCCTCGTGCTCGATCGACAGCGTGCCGTCGTAGTCGACCATCCGCAGCGTCGAGACGATCTCCTTCCAGTGGGACTCGCCGTGACCGTAGCCGACCGATCGGAACAGCCACGATCGATTCGGTTCGTCGTCGTAAGCGGTCGTATCGAGGACACCCTTCTCGCGGGCCTGCTCCTCGTAGATACGCGTATCTTTGGCGTGAAAGTGGTGGATGGCGTCGCGCTCGCCGAGGAACCGGATCGCATCGGTGATCGAGATACCCTGCCAGTAGAGATGCGATGGGTCGAAGTTCGCGCCGATTCGATCGTTCGTCGCCTCGCGCAGTTTCGCCATTCCGTGGGGCTCGTAGACCAGCATGTTCGGGTGCATCTCGATCGCGATGTCGACGCCGTGGTCGTCGGCAAACGCAGCCAGCTCCGACCAGTACTCGACGGCCACGCCCCACTGGTACTCGTGAGCGTCGGCGTGTTCGGTGGGCCACGGTGCCGTTATCCAGTTTGGCACCTCGTCACCCGGACCGCCGGCGGGCAGCCCCGAAAAACAGGTTACCGTATTCACGTCGAGTTGGGCGGCAAGTTCGATCGCCTCCCGTAGTTCCGTATCGGCCGTCCCAGCCCGATCGTCGTCCGGATGCAGCGGGTTGTTGTGCGTCGCCAGCGCGCTCACGTGCATGTCGTACTCCGCGAGTAGATCGTGCAGTTCCTGCTGGGCATCCTCGTCGTCGAAATACTCCTCGCGAGCGAGGTGATCGTCCCCAGGATAGCCACCGACACCGGGCTCGATCGCGTCGACGCCGATCTCCGAGAGGTACTCCAGTGCGCCTTCGAGCGATTCGTCCGCCAGCGGTGGGGTGTGAACGCCGATATCCATACGTCAGAATCGAAGCGATCCCGCCGTATAAATCCAGTGTTGGAACCCGGATAATTTGGCGGGCAACAGCGTATACCGCCGGTCTCCTCGGACTACAGGAAACACTGGACAGCAGTACACCCCCGAACGCAGGGCGAACTGGCTTTCGAGCGGCCTATCCGGTAAAACCGATAATCTCGAGAATGAATTGCCGTGTGGCTGACTGCCCGGTGCAGTCAGTACAACTGCTCTTCGTTCTCCTTGCGTTCTTGCTCGCGTTGTTGCTGTCGGTTCCGCTCGCGCCTGTTGTGAAGATACCGCGTGATTCCGGGCAGTACCTTGTTTTTCATGTCGAGGGCGAACGAGACGATCCCGTAGATCCAGAAGAAAAACAGGACCGTCAACCCGCCGTAGTAGACGAGTGGGACGAGGCTACTCACGCTGGCCACCCGTTTCGGCACTAGTGGCCGCCGCCTCCGAATCACCTCCAGCGCCGTGGTCCACAGCCAGGTCCGCGATACCGTGTCTGAGTGCGTCGCCCGATGCCGTATCGAAGAGATGGACTTTCGATCGATCGAGGACGACCGACACGGACTCGTCTTCGTCGATTTCGGTGTCCGGATCGACGCTCATCAGCAGCTGGTTCGACGCTGACGACGCCTCGTCGCTGGTCATCATTTCGCTGCTCGCACCGTCCAGAGAGAGATAGATGAAGATCTCGTTGCCCATCGGTTCGAGGACGTCAGTGCGTGCCTCGATCACTTCCGATGGACTGTCTACGGCATCGGCGTTGCGAGCGAGGTAGATATCCTCGGGCCGAACACCCATCGTGACCTCGGCAGCCGTCGCGTCGTCGAGTTCGGTCGCGTCTAACTCGAGATCGAAGTGCTCGGTATCGAGCCCACCGCTCGTCAGTTCTCCGTCGATAAAGTTCATCGACGGCGAGCCGATGAATCCGGCAACGAACAGGTTATCCGGTTCGTTGTAACAGACCAGCGGCGGATCGATCTGCTGGAGTTCACCAGCGTTGATGACCGCGATCCGATCGGACATGGTCATCGCTTCGGCCTGGTCGTGGGTAACGTAGATGATGGTCGTATCCAGCTGTTTGTGCAGACGCTGGAGTTCCGTTCGCATGTGGACGCGAAGCTTCGCGTCGAGGTTTGCGAGCGGCTCGTCCATCAGGAAGACATCCGGCTTGCGGACGATCGCACGCGCGATCGCAACCCGCTGTTGCTGTCCGCCCGAAAGCTCGTTCGGTTCCCGATCGAGCATTCCCTCGAGCTGGACGATGTCGGATGCCTGCTGGACCCGTTTGTCGATCTCGTCCTTGTCGAACTTCCGCAGCCGGAGCCCGAACGAGATGTTCTCGTAGACGTCCATGTGCGGGAACAGCGCGATGTTCTGGAAGACCATCGACACCCCGCGATCTTTCGGCGGAAGTTTGGTAACATCGGTCTCGCCGATGTTCACCGTTCCCGACGTCGGCGTCGTGAGGCCGGCGATCGTCTCCATTGTCGTCGACTTCCCACAGCCCGACGGGCCGACGAGACAGACGAATTCGCCGTCTCGGATGTTGAGGTTCATCTCGTCGACGGCGACGACGTCGTCGTAGCGTTTCGTTACGTCCGTAAGTTGTACTCGTGCCATTGTTACTCTTTGAGTGCTCCTTCAGTGAGTCCGCTAACGATTTTCTCCTGTGCGACGACGACGAGAATCAACATCGGCAACACGCCAACGATACTGGCTGCCGCCATCAGGTTGAAGTCCGTCGTATACTGTGTCTGGTAGCTCAGGATACCGCCGACGATTGGCGACCACTGACCGGGCTGATTCTGAAGCGCCATAATCGAGCTGAAGAAGTACTCGTTGTAGACGGCGATGAAGGTCAACACGGCGGCGGTCGCAACGCCAGGTGCCGATAGCGGCATGATCACGCGGAAGAGGGCACCCAGTCTGGTTGTCCCTTCAACGCGCGCTGCATCCTCGAGCCCGTCCGGAATCTGCGAGTAGAACGTGGTGAGGATGAAGATCGACAGCGGTAGGAACAACGCGCTGAAGGGCATGATCATCGAGCCTGGCGTGTTGACCAGCCGCGGCGGTTCGAACAGTTCGATCCCGAGGAACGGGACGACGACCGCGTTCCCGAGGAACGCATCGAACAGCGGAATCAGGAACGCAGCCGGCGGGAAGTACGACACCGCCAGAATGCCGAGCATCATGACCCCGCGGCCGGGGAACTCGAGCCGGCCGAAGACGTACCCCGCGAGACTCGCGAGGATCAGGACGATGATCGTCGTCGTCGTCGCGAGCACGAAGCTGTTGAAGACGTAGAGGTGGAACGGCACCTGCTGGAAGACCTCTACGAACGCGACCACGTTGAACCCCTGTGGTGTCGGGAACGGTATGTCACCGAGCAGCGGGAGTGATAGGCCCCAGTCACCTTGCCGGATGATACCGTTCGGAGTCAAGGCCAGTACCAACAACCAGTAGAACGGGAACAAGGTCGTCACCAGGAAGAACGCGGTGATGACGTAGAACAACGCCCGATACAGCCGGTCGCGCTTTTCGGGATCGCTGAGGACGCCGTTGGTCCACCGCTCGAGGAGCCCAAGATTGTCGTCAGTCGACTGCGACTGCGTTTCGGATGCAGTTGCCATCTTAGAATCCCTCCTTGTACTGCTGGTAGATGACGCCCAGGACGGCGATACCGATGATGATGGCGGTGACGAACGCGATCGCCGACGCCAGTCCTCGGTTCGTGTTGAACGTCGACACGACCATACACGAAAGCGACGGGACGGTCGTACAGCCCGACACCGAGTCGATCAGTCCGTAAATTCGCATCGCGTCGATCGTCCGGAACAACACGGCGATACCAAGTGCAGGAAGGATCAACGGGAAGGTGATCAGCTTGAACTCCTGCCACTTGGTCGCTCCAGCGACCTTCGAGACGTCGTAGAGGCTCCGATCGATGCTCTGGAGCCCGGCGAGGATGAGCAACGCCATGAACGCCGTCGTCTTCCAGATGTCCGCGACGGTGATGATCAACAGCGAACTGAACGGATCGTTCAGCGTGTTCGTCGCGGCGATGATCCCCCAGTCTGACAGCGGGCCCGTCAGGAAGCCCGCGGTCGGGTGGAACATCAGGTAGAAGATCATCCCCTGAATGACGATCGGGATCGCCCACGGGATGATGATCGCAGCACGGACCCACCGTCGGCCACGGAAGTCCTGGTCGAGCACCAGTGCCTGTCCGAAGCCGATGAGCGTCTCGAAAAAGACGCTCACGAGGGTGAAGATCAGCGTGACTGCCAGCGCACTTCGGAGGAGTCCATCGAAGTGGACGAACGGGAAGCTACCGCTCGTGCTGACGCCGGGCAGGAACGTCGTCGTTCCCGGGAATCGCGGATTCGCTTCACCGGTAAACATCTGGACGTAGTTGGCCAGTCCCACAAACTCCGGATCCGAGAGAACGTTCTGGTACAACGACAGCTCAAGGGTCCGCAACAGCGGATAGAGCGCCACGGTGGCCAGTAGCACCATCACCGGCGTTAGCAGCAGGTAGGCGAACCCGGTTTCCCCGAGATTCTCCATCCACCGCGTGATCGTGACGAGTGGCCCCGATCGGTTCGATTGTCTGGTGGGGCCTGTCCGGTCTTCAGTGCTCATCCTTACTCTTCGGTGGCTTCGAGTCCATCCTGAAGATCAGCCGCTGCGTCTGCGGGACTCTTGTCCCCGGCAACGGCGAGGTTGACCTCTTCGGCGATCAGACTAGACTGGTCCGACCAGATTTCCGTCACGGGACGAGCCATCGCGTTCTCCCCAGCGACACGGAGGGTCTCCAGATAGTGACCCGTCGGTTCGACTGCTGCCGCCTCTTCGGCCTCGAAGAGGGCTGGTTTCGCCGGGACCCACCCGTAAAGTTCGAACATTCCGAGGTAGTACTCGTCGGTCATAATTGCGCGAAGGATCTCGACTGCGTCCTCGGTGTTTTCGGAGTTCGGGTTGAGACACATGTGCCAGCCCCCGAGAGCGGACGTCGAGCCGCCGGTTCCGGGCTGGTTCGCTTCGTCTGGAGACACGGCGTACGGAATCGGCATCGCGCCGTAGTCGTCGGTCGTGAGGTCGTAGTCCTCGCTGGCGAGGTTCGAGGTGATGGCGTAGGGCCAGTTGCGCTGCATAGCGGCTTCGCCTGCGAGAATGGCCTCACGGGCGTCTTCTTCCTTCCAGGACGTGATGTTTTCGGAGGCGAGACCGAGGGGGTAGTCCTCGTTCGTGTTCTCGTCGTGTTCGGTAGCGACGAACGTCCGCATCATCTCGAGCCCTTCGACGAACTCCGGTTCGTCGACCGTCACCGGTCGATCGCCGACCGGTCCGAACAGGTTTTCGCGACCGCCGAAGTACGCACCGCCGAACGAGGACATGACCTCGTTCCACGTACAACACGACGTCCCTTCGTACTGGTCCCACTGCGTTGCGAGGCCGTATTCCGCGTCGGACGCCTCGACGATTTCTTCGGTGATCTCGGCCCACTCCTGCCAGGTCATCGGCTCGGTGGCCCACTCGTCGAAGTCCGAATCGTCGTAGCCGGCCTCGCGAGCGTAATCCTTGCGGTACTGCATCGTCGGGTAGTCCGGGTACATCGGAACCCCGTAGAGGTCCCCACTATCGGGCTCGCGAGCCGTTGCGGTGAACGATTCGAAGAACTCGTCCTCGATCGTCGAGAGTTCGTCGTCGCTGAGTTCGTCGCTCAGGTTCGCAATGTGACCGCGCTGGATGAACACGTTCACCCACCCGTTGTCCATCATCAGGAGGTCCGGCTGCGTCTCACCGGCCTGAAGCAGGTTCGTGTACGAGTCACGTCGCTCGCCCGTGTCCTCGTCGCCCGCCTGGAGTTCGATTTCGATTCCGTCTGCGCCGTTGTCCTGGAGCAGTTCGATGAACTCGTCGCCGACCGACTCGATCATAACCGGGTCCGTCCCGATGACGACGGCTTCGTCGGACGTTTCGTCACCGTAGATACAGCCAGCGAGGCTGACTGCAGCACCACCTGCGCCAGCCGCCTTGACGAACGTGCGCCGCGAAACGTTGTTGCTTTTCTGCGCTTCCCCCTGTGAGCATCTATCACTCATAGAAAATAGTATGTGAGTTAGCCCTATTTATAATTAATGATCCGAGTACAACAGGTGTAGTTAATTCTTTTTTCAGCGTCCGATCGGCGTCAAACCGAGCCGAGACTACTCAGTCCACAGATAGCAATACGCTGGGATGGGCTGGCACTGCGGGAGGGATGGTGGCAGAAAAAAAAAGAGATCGGCTCACTCGATCGATTCGATCGTCACTCGCATCGCCTCGAAATCCTCCATCATCGCCCCCCAGCCGCCGACGGTGTAGGTTCCCTCGTCAGTTTCGATCGTCATCGAGGCCTCGCCAGCGAGTTGCGAGAGCGGTGCTGGACGATCGGTTTCGGCCTGAACGCCCGCGTAGGTGACGTCGAGAATGGTCCCGCGCTGAGTTACCTCGCGGCCCGTCTGGGTGTCGAAGCCGTGAATCGTCGCCTCGATCGTCCGTCCGTCCTCGAGCAACGGCACGACATCGCGGAGACACTGGCGGAGGTTGACGTAGGTTATCGGTGGGTCGTCGTTTCGTTCGGAGTAGATCGTCTCGTGGACTTCCCACAGACAGGTCTGAAAGTACCAGTTGAACACGTATGCGTGGGTCCGATCGTTGACGATCACGCCGTATTCGTTCGTCGAACTACCGTGTGGCGAGAAACACGTCCAGGACCGATCGATCAGGGCGACAAAGGGAGAGGGGAGATCCCGATATCGTGCCTCGGTGCACGCACGAGCCAGGGCGTCCTCATCGGGAAGTTCGGTATCGCCGTCGAGTGACGAGAACAGACAGAGTTTGATATCGACGCCGTTTTCCGTCGCCGTTTCGAGGGCCTCCGAGAGAGTTCCAAACTGGGATGGTGTCAGCCCAATCTGGATCTGGTTTGTGGCCGATCGAACGAGGTTGTCGGTCTGTGTAAGGACCGTATCGAGCCGTTTGACGATGCTAACCTTGTGTTCTTCGATGTCAGGCCGGTTCCAGCGGGTTTCGATTTCGTCGGCAGCCGTTTCGAGTCGACCGGCGCGAGAACGGAGGTTGGCCAGTACGTCGGCTGGGTCGTGTGCTCGTGCGTGGAGGCTGCCCTGTTCGTACGTTTCGATGTATCCGTCGTCCTCCAGATCGCGCAAAACGTCGTAAATCCGCGGGTCTGGAACCGAACTTGCCTGTGCGACGTCAGTTGCGGACGCCGAACCGAACTCGAGGAGCGTTACGAACGCATCCGCCTGATACGGCGAGAGACCGGCATCCTCAAGCGTTTCGGTGAGTTGGTCACTATCCATTCTACTTACCGAGTCAGAAGAGGAACGGGACTGCCCCGTTCCGGTCGGCGAACTTCTATCGAGGATCGACCGCGAGAAGACAGTTCGAATCGTTGCCAGCGCCGTTCCGTTTTGTTCATTCGTGTGAATATATGCCACCTGTCGCAAAAAAGCGTATCGCTGGCGCTACACTGAAGAGGCTCCGCTGAAAACGGTCGCTGCATGACTGATCCGCTCGATCGCGTTCGTCGACCCGAGTATACCGGGAAGAATCGATGCTGGCCGTGTACGATAATCAATGGGGTGGCAGTGGCGATCTTGGCCGGCGTACTCGCTCTTCGAGGGAGACGGACGACAGCCGTGATCGTTACCGTCCTGGGAAGCGCCGCGATCGCCCTGCGTGGCTACGTCGTTCCGTACACGCCGCAGTTTGCGCCCCGTCTCGTCGCAGAACTTCCGATCGATGCGTTCGATCACGACGACGAATTCGAGGAGTCCGGGTCGCTGTCGGATTCGGGCGTTACAGCGGATGAAACTGATGTTGAGGACGAACCGACGGGCGAAGAGGTTCTCACTGAACTGATCGAAGCGGGGGCTATCGTCCCCGAGGGAGAGGACATTCGACTTACAGCCGACTTTCGCGACGACTGGCACCGGGAGATGCAGACGCTCCGTGAACTGGAGTTCTCCGAAATCGAAACGATTGCCGATGAACTGACCCCGCCCTCGGTCGAGACGCGGACGGACGAGGGGTGGAATCACCCGATTCTCGTCCTCGACGGGGGCGGGATGCCGTCGACACTCCGGCGGCACATCGCCATCGCCGAACTCGGTGCGGCGCGCGCACTCGAGTCCTACGTCGAGTCCGACGCGATCCGCCGTGCAGCCGGCCGCCCGCTCCGATCCCTGCTCGAAGACTGTCCGCTGTGCGACGGGGAACTGACCATTTCGCGGGCGAGTTGCTGCGGTGACGTCACGCCGATCGGAATGAAACCGTCAGAAAAGCTGCTGTGCCCGGTTTGCGACGAGCGATTTTTCGTCTTCGAGCACGCAGAGCACTGAGATTGGCGTACTCACCGTCTGGAACTAGCTCACTCACCGCTCGCTGATTCTCGCGTGATCGCTTCGACTTCGTCCCGATCTGGAAGGGCAGCCATCGCGCCGGCAGCCGTCGTCGCGGCGGCACCGGTCGCGTTGGCGAACGCGAGCGTCTCGGATAACTCTCGCCCGTCGAGCAGCGCCGCGATCGCGCCGGCGACGAAGGCGTCGCCAGCACCGGTCGTGTCGACGACTGTGGGATCGTAGCCGGGATGGCTGGCGTTCCCCGCCCACGGCGATTCGGCCGCCCCGACGGCGATCGAACCCGCGCTCCCCCGCGTCACGAACACGACATCGGGACCAGCGGCCAGTACTTCATGGGCGATCGCGTCGGCGGTCGTTCCCTCAAAACCGAGCGTTTCGAGTTCTCCCACGGTCGCTTTCAGGACGTCTACGCTCTCGAGTGCTGCCCGAACCGTCTCCCGGTACGTCTCCTCGTCGGGCCACAGCTCCGGGCGTTCGTTCGGGTCGAACGAGACGGTACAATCGTGCGCTGCAGCTCGTTCGAGCAAATCGAGCGTCGCGTCCCTGGAGGGGCCACTCGAGAGCGTGACGCCGCCAGCGTGGACCCACTCACGGTCCTCGAGAACGGTGTCGTCGATCCGTCCCGGTTCGAGTCGAGTATCGGCGGTTCCGTCCCGGTAGAAAGAAAACTCGCGATCGCCCGTCTCGTCGTGGGTGACGAATGCGAGCGAGGTCTTCGCATCGGCATCCAGTTCGAGGAACCGGTCCGGCAGTCCGTAGTCAGTGAGCGTGTCGTGGAGATACCGACCGAAGGGGTCGTCGCCGACGCGCGTCCAGAAAAGGGGTGGTCGCTCGAGGCGAGCGAGAGCCACCGCGACGTTCGCCGGTGCGCCGCCCGGCCGCCGATCGAACCCCTCGACCGTGTCGATCGGGCCGGGATGGTCCGGGAGAAAGTCGATCAGCGCTTCGCCAGCGACTAAAATATCGCGAGTCATAGCGCCCTTTTCGAGCGCCCCCTGATAAGATGTTGTGGGTCTGTCCCGATCAATCGTCAGCGGGTGCCGCCGTCCCGCGTTCGACGTCGATGTTCCCGTCGTCGAGGTCGGCTTCGACGTTGCGGGCTGCCTCGACCATGTTCGCCATCTTGCCGTAGGCGACCTCGCGTGGGAGCAGTTTCACGCCACAGTCCGGCGAGACGACGAGCTGTTCGGGTGGAACGATCTCGAGTCCCTTTTTGATGTTCTCCTCGATCTGCTCGACCGACTCGACCTCCGCGACGTGGACGTCGGTGACGCCGAGAGCGAGGTCTGCGGTGAACTCGGGGTCTTTGAACACGTCGAGCTGGTCGTAGTCACCGTTGGCGAGTTCGAGGTCGAACTCGTCGACGGGGAACTCGAGGATTTCGGGGTAGATCCGCGAGTAGTCCCCGTAACAGACGTGCAGGCCGATGCGGACCTCTTCGGGGATGTCGGCCACGATATGTTCGAGCGCCTCGCCCACGATCGCGTGATCGTCGGGGGTCGTCGCGAGCGCGGGTTCGTCGATCTGGATGTAGCGTGCGCCGGCCTCGACGAGCTTTTCGATCTCTTCGTTGACGAGGTCGGCGAGTTCGAGCGTGAGTTCGTCGTCGTCCTCGTAGGCCTCGTTGAACGACCAGTTCGCGAGCGTGTACGGACCCGTGATGGGGACCTTGACTGGGCGATCGGTCGCCGCGGCAGTGAACTCGTACTCGTCGACGAGCCAGGAGTCGGTGTACTCGACGTCGCTCACGACGCTCGGTTTGTCGAAGTAGTTGTGCCCCCAGACCTTGACGGGGCCGTTGAACTCGTAACCCTCGATCCGGTGGGCGAAGAACTCGACCATCTCGTTGCGTCGCATCTCGCCGTCGACAACAACGTCGAGACCCGCGCGCTCGTGTTCGTTCGTGATGAGGCGGGCGGCGTCGTCTTTGGCCTCCTGATAGTCGTCCTCGTCGAAGCGGTGGTCGGGGTCCTGGTAGAGTTCCTTCGCGCGGTTCAACCACTTCGGCTTGGGGTAGCTGCCGACGACGGTCGTCAGCAGGAAGTGGTCGTGTTCGTGCTCGTCCGGCCGGAACTGGTCTCTGTTTTCGTTCGTCATGCTGCTTTCACCTCCGCGAGGTCCGCGGCCTCGGCAAGTGTCTCGAGTTTCTCCTCGTACTTGGCGTAGGGCAGGTAGAACGTCTCCGTGTTCGTCGTCAGGTAGGCCGTCTCGAACTCCGTGACGGGGATCTGCTCGAAGACCCAGTCGACGCGATCGCGGATCGCTTCGGGGTCCTCGACGAGCGTGTTCTGCCCGTCTGCGAGCCCGAGCGAGACGCTGTCGGTCGCGCCGTACTCCTGGATGTTGTAGAGGTTGTCCTCCCGGTTCGCGACGAAGTCGAAGCCGACGGCGTCGATGTCCGCGTCGAGCAGGTGGGCGTACACCTTCTCCTCGAGTGCGCCCCAGTAGGGCTGGACGACGACCTCGGCGTCGGTCGCGCCGGCGACCCGATCGATCGCGTCGCTCGCACGCTCGTCGAGACCGTCTTCGGGTGCGTTCTCGACGAGGGATGGTTCGAGCAAGAAGAGCGTCTCGTGGGCGGGGAAGGCGTCGACTTCACCTTCGAGGAACTCGGCGATCGCACCGAGGAACTCCGCTTCGTCGCCGTACTGTTCGTCGGTCGCGAGGTCGGCCAGCGAGTACGGGCCGGGGAGGACGGCCTGCAGCGCGTCGTCGTCGCCGAGCAGGTCGCTCGCGGCCTCGAGTTCGCCCGCAACGTCGCCCGAGAAGCCGAGGTCGTCGGTGACGACCGGCTCGCGGTAGAAGTTGTTGTTGTCGTAGTAGCGGACGATGCCGCGGGTGTCGACGGCGTCGTGGACGGCCAGCGGGTGGGCGAGCATGTCGTCCCAGCGCAACTGTCCTTCGCTGATGCGATCGAGTCCCGCCTCCTGCTGTGCCGTGATCACGTCCGCGCGAGCCTCCTCGTAGGTCGCAGTGATCTCCTCGTCCTCGTCACCGCTGATGAGGTCGCCTTTCTGGTGACCCTTGAGGTTCGAGAGGTCGTCTTTCGCCCAGTCCGGAAGCGGAAACAGCCCCGGTGTGGTCGAAACGTAATCGGTCATTCGTAGAACCGGCTAGGCTATACCGACGCTTAATATTTTCCATCCCGTCTAATACGCTGCAGTAATTCTTGCAGGTTCTTTCCCCGCCGCCATCGTCTCGGTCGCATCTCGCGTCGTCTCGATCGCGTCCCAAATCGATCGCTCGGGTCTGTTTTCACCGAAACAACGCGAGGACGGTCAGCGTCTCGAACGGGAACGACTCGTCGGTGATCGCAACGGCGCTGAACCCTTCCTCACCCGCTCGTTCGACTACCCCGTCGACCCCGGTGAGGCTGCTGACCAGCAGGTAGACGACGCCGTCCGGTGCCAACACGCGATCGACCGTGGCGAGAAACGGGTCGATCACGGCCCGCCCGTCTTCGCCCCCCGAAAGGGCGCGTTCCATCCAGTCGTCCCACTCGTTGTCGGGATCTGTTGGGAGGTACGGCGGATTGAACACCACGGCGTCGAACGAGTCGTTCGCGAAGGGTGTAACCAGGTCTGCCCGCACCGTTTCGACAGCCTCGCTTCGGGCTTGTTTGACGGCGTGTGGGTTCAGGTCCGAGGCGATCACGCGAGCGTTCGTCTCCGCGGCGATTCGCCCCGCGACGTACCCCGACCCGGTGCCGACTTCGAGGACGAGCGCGTCGTCGTCGAGTCGATCGCAGACGACGTCCGCCAGCAGCGCCGAATCTTCGGCGGGCTGATAGACGTCGGTGTCGAGTCCCCGTCGCTCCGCGAGGTCCATTTAGTTCTCCTCCGTGTGCGTCATTTCTTTGTTCGCGCTGTCGGCTCGGCCGTCGCCGGTCCGATCACCGTCTGGGTCGCCGGTCCGATCGCCGGCAATCCGGGCACCCGTCGCGTCGTCCGCGATCCGGAACCCGCCCGTTTCGGCGCGTCCGGAGAGTTCGCGCTGTGGATACGGGATCTTGATGCCTTCGTCCTCGAATCGCGCCTTGATGGCGTTGATCGCCGCGGTCCGGGCCTGCCAGCGTCGCCGCGAACTCGGCCTGTCGATCCAGAACCGGGCACCGAGTATCACGGCAGAGTCACCGAACGATTTCGTCACGACCGCCGGTGACGGAGCCTCGAGCGCGAGGTCGACCTCCGCGAGCGTCTGCTCTACGAGCACCGCGGCTCGCTCGATGTCCGTCTGGTAGTCGACGCCGATGTCGACCTCGATGCGAAGTCGGCCCCGTTTCGATCGGTTCGTTACGGTACTCGAGGCGATGACGTCGTTGGGGATCAGGATGTACTCACCGTCGAAGGACTTGAGGCGTGTGTTGACGATAGAGATGTCGGTGACGATGCCCTCGTCGTCCCCGACGGCCACCCAGTCGCCGATCTCGAACGGGCGCGCGAACATCAGGACGAACCCCGCGAGCATCGTCCCGAGCGTCTGGCGGGCGGCCATCCCAACGACGATACCGAGAAAGCCGGCCCCGACCAGGAGTCCACCCAGATCGTCCACCCAGACCCCGAGGACGACGACCAGCGCCGCCGACCAGAGGATCACCTGTGACAGCCGATGAGTAATCTCCCGCTGGTGGTCCGTCACCGCGGTTGCCGATCCGAGTACTTCCTCGATGATTCGCCGGACGAATCGCGTGACGATGTACGTCGCGACGAGTAGAATGAACGTGACGATCGCGCGGGCGATCGCATCGCCCCCGAACCCGTACTCCGCGATAGCCGTGCGGAGTTCGGCTGTCTGCCCCCAGACGCCGACGACGACTGCGAGACTCAGCAGGCAGCTTCCGATAAGCATCACCAGGGTGATGACATCGCTGTACAACGGTCCGGTCCGATCGGCGAGCCAGTCTTGTACCCGGCGGTAGGTGAGCAACACCACCACGAGGAATCCGAGGGCCGCGACCGTCACCGCGAGTTTGAGGTTTTGCGAATCGACCGTCTCCGACAGCCAGTCGAGTCCCGTTAGTACACCGTGCATGCTCTGTCTCGCCGTTCGACCGACTCTACCGTGCAGCTTTGAGTATCCGTCGGTCGGGACCGATCGATGTCAACTGATTCGGAACGACTGCGGCCGGTCGAGTCAAGGGATCCGGTATCGATCGAACACGTCGGCCCTGCGTCGATCGGTTCGACGGGTCCCGCGACCGATCCGGAGACCGGTTAGGCCGTCGGTGAACCGACCGCCGACGCCAGTTGAGCCAGTTCAGCGAACTCGATCGGAGTCACCGAGTCGGGTCGTTTCTGCAACAGGTCTGCCGACGCGTCGTCCACGACGGCGTCCGGATCGTCGAGACCGGAGATGTGGGCCGTATTCCGGATCGCGTTCCGGACCGTCTTCCGTCGCTGGGTGAACAGGGCCTTGACGAATCGGAGGAAGAACGCCTCGTCGTCGATTTCGTAGTCGGGATCGCGCGGCGTCAGTCGAACGACTGCGCTCCGGACCGCCGGCGGCGGCGAGAACGCTTCCTTCGGAATCGACTCGACGAGTTCCGGCTTCGCGTAGTGCTGGGTCGAAACCGAGAGACGCCCGTACTCGGAAGTACCCGGCTCAGCGACCATCCGCTCGGCAAACTCCTGTTGGAACATCAAGACGAGCGGCCGCTTTTCGGGGAGCAGCCGAAACGTAATCTCACTCGAGACGCCGTAGGGCAGGTTCGAGACCGACGCCGTAAACGCGGGGAGATCGACCTCGAGCGCGTCGCCTTCGATCACCGACAGTCGACCCGCTTCGATCTCGTCTGTGAACTCCTCGCGGAGAAACGCGGCGAGATCGGGGTCGCGCTCGACGACCGTTACTTCGTCTGCGATCGCGAGCAGCCGATCGGTCAGCGCGCCGGTTCCGCCGCCGATTTCGAGCACGTGTGCGGTGTCGGCGTCGGTCGCTTCGCTCTCGAGGTAGGTCGGCAACCGATCGAGCACCCGATCGTCGACGAGAAAGTGCTGATCGCGATTCGGATCGCCGCGGACACCTGCCCGAGCGATCAGTCCGTCTGGGTCTCTCATTGGCCGCGTTTGGAATGGAAGCGGTGTAAACGCACCGGCTTGGCGCTTCCCGGATCGGTCGCGACGGCACGATCACTCGATGACCAGGGACGCGACCTGAGAGAAGCAGTGGCCCGCTCGTCCGCTCACTGTGTCTGTTCGCGTCGCCCAACGAACGTCTGGTACTTCAGATCGTCGTCGCGGAGTTCCTCGATAATGCGCTCGACGAGGATCTCGTCGGGATCGTGGAGTCCGGAGACCCGTTCTGAGAGTTCCTCGAAGCTCTCGAAGGGCTTGCGTTTGCGTTCGTCGAGGATGCCGTTCCTGAGTTTCTTCCCGATCCCCGGCAGGAGGTTCAACTGGTGAAGTCGGAGCGTGATCGGCTGGGCGTCGTTGTAGAAGTCGACGAATCGCTGTTCGTTCTCCTCGACGAGGTCCGCGACGACGTACTCGAGTTCCGACTGGGCACCCGAGGACAGGTCCTCGTACTCGACCCGGTTCGCGTCAGTGACGATATCGCGCTCTTCGCTGGGTTCGACGACGACGTCGCTGCCGATCGTCAACCGCTCGTTTTCGTCGAACGCAACCTGATAGAGCTGGAAATCCGCCGTTCCGAGGGCGTAGCCTGCCGGTGACTTTTCGTACTGTGGACGTCCGTCGTCCGACAGTCCGTGCGCAAGGTAATCCAACACGACTGCGCGCCGAACGTCCGTCTCGTCGCTGTCGGCTTCGCTCATTAGTTGTCGGTACGGTGACGGCGTACTTAAAGAGTCGGCCCATCTTCACGGTCCCGGACGGTACGGCCCGTCTCGACCTGGGCGAAGTCCCCATCCGGACTGCTGTATGTCACTGCCAGCACAACCGCAACCCTTTGCGGTTGTGCCGCGAAATCGGCACAACAGACCGTATCAGCGGTACTGGGCGATGACGTTGAGAATCTCGTCGAGTTCGTCACCGGACAGCGAATAGCGCTGCTGGGCGTACACCGATCGCAGTTCGTCCCGATCGCGCGGCATGAGGTTCGCGATCTTGTAGGCCGTCGGTTCGTCGACCTTCTCGAGTTCCCGCAGGTCGTCGACCAGCGCCTGGGCGCTTTCGGGGTCGATGACGGCAAACCGGTTGACGTGTTCGATCGCTCGAGCGAGTTCGTAGCGCAGCTCGCGGTCCTCGTCCAGTGCTCGTTCGGCTTCGATGTCGGCGAGCAGCTCCTTCGTTTCCGAAATCGTCAGGAACTCCTCGTCGACGATCTCTTTGAAGATCGTCATGAGTCCTGACTCAGACGTCGACCGTGCTCTGGTCCTGGGCGCGCATGTGGGCGGCGGTCACGATCAGCGTCTTCTCTTTGCCGCGATCGTTGATCTGGACTTTGAACGCGTTCCCCTGTTTGCCGAGGACTTCGCCGGTGTGACCGTCGAAGCGCGGGTGGAAGCGTCCGTCGGGGACGCTCGGGTCAATCTTCAGGTGGACCTTCGAGCCGGCCTCGTACTGCTGGATCGCTCGCTGTGGCGGCGACGTACCGCGATCTCGTGGATCGTTCGATAGCTTGTTCCGGGTTCCCTGACGAGGGCCATTAGATTTCGGCATAGTCGTACGCCCCTCTTACTTGGTGATGGTTATAAAACGCACGTTCCACTTCCGTCGCGTCTCGAGTCGAACGGCCACGACGACTGTTCGTCACGCGGATGGGCCGCCGACTCGCTGTTGGGTCCGGAGCGTCGCCGTCCGAAGTTCGATCGCGCCCGTGACGAGGAGGACTCCACTGACGCTCGCGAGGAGCGCCGCGACAGCCGAGGGCGGTAACACGCCGATGCCGAACGTACCCATCAGCGCGCCGACGAGGAATGCGACGTGGATGCCGACGACGGCCACGATTCCCCACCCCTGTCCGACGGGGGCGAACAGGCCGCCGATCGCGACGGTCTCCCCGATCGCGTGTACCGAAAGTATCGCGAGGCCGACGAACCCCAGCGCGGCGCTCGCGGCGTAGATGCCCGCAACGAGGACGCCCTCGACGGTTCGGTGAAGCGCGACCGCTCCGAGTGCCGCGTCGGCACAGCCGTCGTGCGGGGAAATACCCCGGCTTCGGCCGACCCACGCGATCGCGCCGCCGAGGAGCACGCCCCCGATCGCGACGGCCGCCCGACCGTCGACCGCCGACAGCAGTGCCAGCGTCCCGAGAAGGACCAACAGCAGGGACATTCCGACGCTCGTTCCCGATTCGTGATCGTGGTCGACGGTGTGCGCGGCACGATAGTGGCGAACGGTGACGAGACCGATCGCGACGCTGACCAGCGTCACGAGTCCGATCGCCGCAAGAAACGGGATCGCGTGGCTATCGCTCTGTGCGCTCGCGCCCGTTTCGTGTGCACCGGCGACCGCCGGAAGTACCGACAGCGAGAGTGCGATCGAGAGCGCGAGCAGGGCGGGTGCGATCGTCGGGCGAATCGTGTTCATCGTGTACGGTCGTTCATCGGGTGCGGTCGTTCTTCGAATGGTGGCTATCGTGCGTGTCGCCGTCGGCCGCGTCGCGGGGCACCGCGATTGCGAGGCCGATAGTCGTGAGTCGGCGCTCCCTACATCCAGATGTCGCTCGTACAGTCGCCTTCTGGCCAGCGGATTTCGTGGGCGCGGGCCGGTCCCTCGGGGAGGTCACCGAAGTCGACCAGGAAGTCCTCGTCGAGGCGCATCGTTCCCTTGCGCGGATCGACGTCGACTTTCAACATCACCGACCCCTGATCGCCCTCCTCGGGGAAGAACTGGTTGTCCCAGGTCGAGTACAGCGACGTCGTGAAGTAGAGGCGCTCGCCGTCCAGCGAAAGCTGGAGCATCTGTGGCCCGGCGTTGATCGCGCGTCCCTTGACTTCCTGTCGATCGCTGAAGAGACCGCCGACGGAAACAGTGTCGGTGAGCCGCGGGTTCGACGGGTCGGAGATGTCGTACATGCGGACCTCCCCGTGGAGCCAGTTCGCGAAGAACAGGTACCGATCGTCCATCGAGACCACGAGATCAGTAATGAGGCCGGGAACCGGCATGTCCCAGTCTTCGTGCTCGCGCGGTTCGATGTCGATCACGTTGTCCGCGCGCCACTCATCACCGTCTCGGTACAGGTGGAACATGTTCGAGGAGAGCGCAGCGCCGACGTAGGCGTGGTCGGACTCGGGGCTGTGGAGGAATCGCACCTCGAGCGGAACCATTCCCTCCTCCCCGAGATCGATCGTCTGCTCGACCGTCCGGTCTTCCCAGTTCCAGATGTGGAGCTTCTGGCCGTACTTGCCGGCCTCGACATCCGCGAGGTCGAATCCGGGCTGGTAGGTCGCGGGGGCGGCCCACTCGGAAGAGACCATCACGTTACGACGCGGCTGGTACCAGAAGTCGTAGTTCATCTCGATGTCGCCGGGGGTGTCCCAGCGTCCTTCGACCTCGAAGTCCTCGTTGAGGAGGAGGAATCCGCCCGGCAGGTCGCCGTCGGCGTTTCCGAGCATGCTGATCATGATCTTCGCGTCCGGGATACAGTGGACGGTGTGTGGAGCCGACAGGTCGTGTTCGAAGACCTCCTCGGGTTCGATCACGGAGACGAGTTCGGGGTTCTCGCGATCCTCGGTGTCGACGATGTGGATCCGAGACGATCGGTTCCCGGGAACGACGAGGTATCGACGCTGTGCGCCCTCGACGTGACAGGACGACGAACACGCGTTCCAGCCGAAGTGGTGCAGTTCGTCGCCCTCTGTCGGCATCTCGATTCGATCGACGATCTCGCAGTACGTCGAGGAGTCGGGATCGACGTCCACGACGGTCAGCATGTCTGGGGCGTCAACATCCGTGCCGACGTAGAGGGCCGGAACGTAGGCGATGGTCTCGCGGGCCGCCTGTTCGATCGCGGCCTGGGGCGTTGCGTACCCCACGTCACTCGCGTGGTGGTCGTGACCGCCGTGTTCGTGGGTACCGGTCGTGTGGTTGGAACTCGATCCCATGGAGAAGATTACGCCGCGATCGATCATAAATGAATATTGCAGATATGTATGTACATGGTATCGATCCTGTGATTTAATAGTACTATTTCCCGGAGAACGGAGTCGGGTGGATCATCGCATTTCGTGAGTCCCGTCTCGTGAAAACGACGCCGATGGAGACCAGAGAGTCAACGCTTTCTCGTCTTCGTGCGAACCGTCGCGTATGCGCGATGACGAACGGCAACGTGACCAGGATGGTCCACGACAACGCGACCAGGATGGCCCAGGCGTACACGCACTCCCGATCGACGTCGAGTACGGCGGTTCCGAGATGACGATCACGCCGATTCTCGTCGAAACCGATCGCGGACTGGTCCTGATCGACGTCGGGCCAGAGAGGGCGGTCGATTCGCTACGAGTACACTTCCGTGGGCTTGGCTACGAGCTTTCAGATATCTGGCTTGTCGTCTGTACTCACCACGACGGCGACCACGTTGGCGGGCTGGCGACGCTGCTCGATCGCGTCGACGCGGTCGTCGCGGCCCACCGCGAGGAAGCGCCGTTCCTTCGGGGCGATCGGGAGCCTATCAAAGGCGATAGTGACGACTACGCGCCCGTCGACGTCGATATCGAACTCACAGACGGCGTTCGGATACCGACGCTTGCGGGGCCGATGGAGGTCGTCGCGACCCCCGGCCACACGCCGGGGCACGTCTCGCTCGTCTTCCGCGATGGCAGACTGCTGATCGCCGGTGACGCGCTCGTAGCGGACGGGACGGCTCCACTCGACGGGCCGAAACCCGAGTTCACACCCGACATGGAGCGCGCGATGGAGTCAGTGGGCCGCCTCGCGGACATCGATATCGAGCACACGCTGTGTTACCACGGTGGCTACGTCGACCGGGGGAGCGATCGGATCGCGGAAATTTACGAGTCGGGCCGGTGCTGACAGGACGAGACTCGCCGCCGTATCGTCCGCAAAGACGCCACGGTTGTCCGCCACGATCGGTGAAACGGAATTCTCATCGGCGTCCGGAACGAACCGCGACGTATGCAGATCGAACTCCGCGTCTGTCAGCACTGTCTCGACGGCGAGCACGGCAACGATCGACGCACGGAGGTCATCACCGACATGGTCGCCTGCGCCGAGCGGATCAAAGAGTACAAAGACGTCATCGACCTCGACGCCGTCCACATTCGGAAGGTCCGGGAAGACGAACCCGGCAAGCCGGCGTCGCTTCCCGTCGTTTCCGCGACGATTCAAAACAATCAGGTCGCCCTGAACGACCTTCAGCTCGTGACGCAGGGTCAGGACGGGAATATGCTCGTTTACGTCGATCCCCAGGACATCATGACGGTCCTGGCAGGCAACGTCGACGAGATCAGCAAGGCCGTCCCCGGCGACGTCACGGTCGATCTCTCACCGACCAGCGCGGAGATGATCGCGGACGCCGACCTGGGTGCCGAAGGGCCGAATACTGGCGACTCGTAACGGCCCTTGAGTTGTCGCGTCGGCCGATCGCGGTCGCGCGCTGTCGGCTCTCCCGGCCGAAAATCTGTGATGAAATTTTTCACAGGTTATTTGTCATCCTGTGACGAACCCCGAGATACGAGTGTCGATTGGTCGCCACGTCCGAGTACCACAGTCGTACTCACATCGAACGTGAGTGGCCGACCGACGACCGGAGAAATGCAATGACAATCTGTCGAGAAGCCGTCCATCACAAGCCGAAAAGTAACTACGCGTACGCCTACGACGAGACGACCGTCCACGTTCGTCTCCGGACGAAACGCGGCAACGTCGATCGGTGCCGACTCCTGCATGCGGACAAGTTCGACTGGCCGGACAGCAAGGAGCTGACGCCGATGGAACGCGTTCACAGCGACGAACTGTACGACTACTGGCAAGTCGCGGTCGAACCGGACAACCGCCGGCTCTGTTATGCCTTCCTCCTCGAATCCGGCGACGAGGCGCTATGGTACACGGAATGGGGCCTCGAATCGGGAGCCGAGAACGACCTTCCAACCGCGGGCACCGATCGGCCCCTCCACTACTTCGAGTATCCGTTTTTGCACCCCGTCGACGTCCACGAGCCGCCGGAGTGGGTCTCCGACGCGGTGTTCTACCAGATCTTCCCGGAACGCTTTGCGAACGGCGACCCGGCCCTCGATCCCGAATCGGTCGAGGAGTGGGGCGGCCGGCCGACGCGTGAGAGTTTTTTCGGGGGCGACCTGCAGGGGATCCTCGACAATCTGGACTACCTCGACGACCTCGGCATCACGGCGCTGTACCTGAACCCGCTTTTCGAGTCCTCGTCGAATCACAAGTACAATACGGCCGATTACCGGCGGATCGACTCCCACTTCGGCGACGAGGAGACACTACGCGACCTCGTCGACGCCGCTCACGATCGAGAAATCCGCGTCGTGCTCGACGCCGTTTTCAACCACTGCGGGCGGCAGTTCGCCCCGTTTCAGGACGTCATCGAGAACGGCCCCGACTCCGAGTACGCCGACTGGTTTCACGTCCACGAGTATCCGATCGAGTTCGAACCCCGGCCAAACTACGACGCGTTCGGCTTCGAACCCTACATGCCGAAGCTGAACACCGCAAATCCCGAGGTCAAGTCGTACCTTCTCGACGTCGCCACGTACTGGATCAACGAGATCGGTATCGACGGCTGGCGACTCGACGTGGCCGACGAAGTCGATCACCAGTTCTGGCGCGAACTCCGGACGGAAATCAAGCGAGCAGATTCCGACGCGTACATTCTCGGGGAGATCTGGCACGACTCGCGGGCCTGGCTGCAGGGCGACCAGTTCGACGCCGTGATGAACTATCCGTTCACGTATGCAGTATACGAGTTCCTCACCGACGAATCGATCGACGGCCAGACGTTCGCCGACAGGATTAGCCACATCCTCGTCCGCTACCCCGAGCAGGTCACCCAGGTCCTGTTTAATCTCCTCGACAGCCACGACACGCCGCGACTTCTCCGTCGCTGTGACGGCGACAAGCGAACGCTTCGATTGGCGCTCCTGTTGCTGTTTACCTACCGCGGGACGCCGTGTCTCTACTACGGCGACGAGGTGGGTATGACCGGCGGCCACGATCCGGATTGTCGCCGCCCGATGGTCTGGGATCGATCGGATCAGGACCGCAAACTGCGGCAGTTCGTCGCCGACCTCATCGAGTTGCGGACGGACCACCCGGCGCTCCGACGTGGGGCCCTTCGATTTGACGACGAACAGTGCCGAGACGATTGCGTCGTCTACCGTCGCATCGACGACGAAACCGGCGAGGAAATGACGGTCGCTCTCAACCGCGGCCCGGACCCGGTCGTCGTTTCGCTCCCGGCTACGGACACCGGAGAGCCGGAACTGCGGTTCCAGATCGGTGCCACCGAAATCCGACGGCAGGACGACGGTCAGATCAAACTCCCACCGACGTCGGCCGGAATCTGGCGCTAACGCCGATCGAACGCGGAACGGTACTCCGTTTTCCTGCGCGCTCGAGCTCGCTTCGATCACCGGCCGCGAGCGACTGGGACGCCCGATCGTTGGCGGTGGACTCGCACGGACTGCTGTCAGCGAGCGCCCGAGTGACCGCGAACCCGCTTGCACTCGCTCCGGCACGCACGACGGCGATACCTGACAGGACCCGAGCGGGTCAGCAGTCGCGACGAGGGGAGAAAATGACCACCGGGTAGCGGCCGATCGATCGCGCGGATAACGACGCAGAACGGGCGTCGAGAGGGTTAACCTTCCATTCCGCCGAAGGAAAGCCCGCTCTCGACGTAGCGCTGGGCGATGAAGTAGATGAACGCGACGGGCATCGCGAACAGGATCGCAAAAGCGGCGAACTCGGTCCAGGGCGTCTCGTACCGGCCGGCCGTCGCGAGCTGGTAGAGTTCGACGGAGAGGGTGTAGTTCTCCGGGCGCAACAGCGTCTGTGCGATGATGAACTCGTTCCAGCCGGCGAGCCAGGTGAAGATGAGGACGACCGCGAGCCCCGGCTTCGACAGCGGGATGATGATCTCGCGGATCGTATCCCAGAGCCCGGCTCCATCGATCATGGCGGCTTCCTCGTAAGACACCGGGATGTTGTCCATGTAGGTCTTCAGCAGCCAGATGTTAAACGGCAGTGCGGTCGCGGCGTAGAACACCCCGAGAACGACGAGATTGTTCGTGAGCCCGGCGGTAGAGAACAGGGCGTACAGGGCGATCAGCGCCGCGATGCCGAGGCCTGCACCGACCTGCGTGAACAGGACGTAGCCGTAGAGGATCTTCTTTCGTCCGAGGAACCTCCGTCGGGAGAGTGCGTACGCGCTCGGAATGATCATGGCCATGCCGACCGTGATGGTCACCGTCACGACGATGAGACTGTTTTGCAGCGCGTGCATGAAGTCCGACTCGACGAGTACCCAGTAGTACGCCCCGAATCCGAATTCCGATGGGCTCGGGAAGATTCCGTCCGAAGACATGAGCCGGGCGTTAGCTGCCAGCGACGCCGTGATAATCCAGTAGATCGGGAACAGCAACAACACCACCATGAGCGACGCTCCGATCGTCGCCCCGACGCTTTTGACCACGTCGGTGGTGCTTCGCTGTCCCGTCTGGACGTCGTACACCGCCGTCTGCATCGTTCGATAGACCCGGACCGGGGTCAGTACTGCCGTTTGCAGATCGGTCCGGGCCTTCTGGATGATCGATTCTACGAGACTCATTCGTCTTGCACCCCCTCAGCGAGGTTGCCGTACTTCACCGAGAGCCACATGAACATCCCGATGAAGACGATCGCGGTAACCATAATCGCGGACGCGATACCGTACTGCTGGAACGAAATCGCCTCGCGGTAGCCGTAGACGAGGATCAGTTCGTTCTGTCGGGCCGGGCCGCCTCTGTTGAACACCCACGGCACCAGGAACTGCTGGAACGAGGTGGCCGCGGTCAGAATCGATGCGAACAACACCGGCCGTCTGATCGCGGGTAGCGTCACAGTCAGGAATCGGTGAACGTATCCCGCACCGTCGACTTTCGCCGCGTCGTGAAGTTCTGCGGGCACGTCCTGAAGCGCGCTCACGATGATGATCACCATAAACGGATAGGCAAGCCAGGATTCCGTGACAACGTACGCGGCAAACGCCGACCATTGACCGGTGAGCCATCCGACCGGGATACCGACCAGCAACACCTCCGGTGGCGAGACGGTCGTCCAGACGACGATCGAATCGACGACGCCGGCTACCGATCGAACGAATCCGTTGTAATAAGAGAGGAAGACGTTGAACACCCCAAACCGTGCACTGGAGAACATTCCTCGCCAGACCGTGATCGTAAATATCGGAGGGAAGCCAAGTGGAATGATTACCGCCGCCCGCATGTGGCGTTTCCCCATCACGCGTGCGTGGTTCAACACGAGGGCGATTCCGGTGGCGAGAAATACCTTGACGATCAGCGAGGTTGCGACGAACAGCCACGTGGTACCCATCGACGTCCAGAACTGCGAATCGCCGAGTAACTCGACGTAATTGTCGACGCCGATGAGCTGGGAGCCGCCGCCGATAACTGTCCCTGCGTGGGTCGCGTCGGTCAACGAAATATAGACGAGATAGAAGATCGGATACAGCATAAACGCCGAGAACAGGAGGATCCCGGGGAGGACGAGTAGTAATGCCCAGTCTCGCCGCTTGAACGGAACCTCCGAGAGCAGGGACGGGATGCGCTTGTCAGTGCTGAGAGACGACATTGTTCGAGTGTTAGTCCCACGCGTCGCGGATCGTCTCGGCGGCCTGCTCGAGCGCCTCGCCCGGTTCCTGACTGTCGTTGAATACGCGAATCAGGGCGTCTTTCGTGGGCTCCCAGACCTGGTCCATCTTCGGATGGGCGGGCATCGGCGTTCCCATCTCGACGACTTCAGCGAACGTCTGGACCGCCGGATCGATATCTTCTTGCTGGGCGTGTTCGGTGTGGACGGGAATCATCCCGTGACGATCAGCGTTGTTGAGAATCACGTCTTCGGACGTGGTGTACCACTCGATCCAGTCGACGATCGCGTCGTACGTTTCTTCCTCAGCTTCATCGAGTGTCCCGCTGAAGTACCACATCTGGATTCCGGAGTACGGGCTCGGTTCGTTGCCGTCGACCGTGGGAAGCGTCGCCACGCCGACATCGATGTTCTCGCGGAAGCCACCGAGTTCCCACGGGCCGTTCATTGCAAACGGGGCGTTACCGTCGTTGAACACCGCAGTCTGTGCTTCGTATCCCGGATCTTCGGCCATATAGGGGAACATGGAGTCGTTCAGGAGTTCGAGTCCTCGAACGGTGTCCTCGTTTTCGACTCCGAGTTCGTCGGCTTCGGCGTCGTAGAGGTAGCCGCCAAACGCGTGGAACCATGCACTGCAGAAGTAGGTGTCGAGATTGTACGAAATTCCGTACGTGCCCTCGCCCTCGGGGTCGTGGTACTCCTCCATGATCGTCTCCATCTCCTCGACCGTCTCGGGCGGTTCGTCGACCATGTCCTTGTTGTAATAGAGCGTGACGGTCTCGGATCCAAACGGCAGGCCGTAGACACTGCCGTCCCAGGTGACTGCTTCCTGTGCACTACTGCTGAACGTCTCGAGATCGACATCGATGTCGTCGCTGGCGTCGTACAGGAACGGCGGATCGTCGCGCCCGGCGTAGCGACCGGTCCAGTCGTGGGCCCACGCCCAGGTATCCGGCCCGTCACCTGCAGGCATCGTCGTTTCAAGCTGTTCGTGCATGTCGCTGACCGACTCCTGGTTGAGTTCGTGACCTGTCTCGTCTTCGAATTCCTCGATGAAGTTCATCAGGTCTTCTTCCTGCGCTTCGCTCATGTCGGACCAGAGGCGGGGCCCGTCCTCACCGCCGCCAAGCAGGCTCCCGAGACATCCTGCGAACGCGCTTGTCGCTGCAATTCCACCGGCTCCCTTGAGTAGCTGTCGTCGATCCACTGTCATAGTGAATGTGTGATGAATAATGACTTCAAGTATTTAGTAGTTCGGGTGTGGTTCTTTCACACGCCCTTCAATCGCGCCCAAAATGCAAATTTCGGGTTTCTGAGTCACTATTACGACGTACGGGTGTGTCATTGGCGATCGTCTCTTTCCGCGTTTTCAAATCTATGACGAAATATTGCATCTACAATTGAGTCTCTTGGGAAAGAGTTATGTGGTAATTCCACACAGGATTAGCAAATGGCAGCGCTACGAGTAGAACGCCTACGGAAAGAATTCGATAGAGGATCGATCGTGGCGGTCGACGATCTCGATCTCACGGTGGAAGACGGCGAGTTCGTTACCGTCGTCGGGCCGTCCGGTTGTGGCAAGACGACGACGCTGCGGATGATTGCCGGGCTCGAACAGCCGACCAGCGGAACGATCCACCTCGGCGGAACCGACGTGACCGACGAGAGCGCGAAGACGCGGGACATCGCGATGGTGTTCCAGAACTACGCGCTGTATCCCCACAAGACGGTGTACGAAAACATGGAGTTCGGACTGCGAATGAGCACCGATCTCTCTAAGCAAGAGCGCGAGGATAAAGTCCAGTGGGTCGCGGAGATGATGGATATTGTCGATCACCTGGAGAAAAAACCCGACGAGCTATCCGGTGGGCAAAAACAACGCGTCGCACTCGGCAGAGCGATCGTCCGCGAGCCGAAACTGTTCCTGTTCGACGAGCCACTCAGCAATCTCGACGCGAAACTCCGGACCACGATGCGTGCGGAAATCCAGCGCCTCCAGGACGAACTCGGGATTACCTCCGTCTACGTCACACACGACCAGGAGGAGGCGATGACGATGGGGGACAAGATCGTCATCCTGAACGACGGAAACCTCCAGCAGGTCGGCAAGCCGAAAACCGTCTACGACAGACCAGCAAACGAGTTCGTCGCCGGCTTCATCGGATCTCCATCGATGAACTTCATCGACGTTACGGCTCGATCGTCGGGAGAGACGCTCGTGTTGACCGACGGCTCCGAATTCGAGTATCGGCTTTCTCCAGAGTACGCCTCGAACGTTGCGATCGAAGATGGCGACGACGCGACCCTCGGTATCCGTCCGGAAGACGTTCACCCGGCTGACCGCGGCCAGTCGGTCCGGGCGACCGTCGAGGTGCTCGAACCCGTCGGCAGCGACAACTATCTCTACCTCGACATCGCCGAGAATTTCATCGCTCGGGTGAACGCGGATTTCGAACCGCGAGTGGATGAAACCGTCGAAGTAACGTTCGACGAGTCGAAAATACGGCTCTTCGACGCCGAATCCGGGGAGTCGATGCTCCACTCGAGCGCGCCGATGCCGACGCCGAGTGCCTAACTTACAGCGGATGACGTTTCGCGGCATTCGTCCTGTCAGCCGATGCTTTCGTGTTCACCGACACGGATCGAGAGCGCTGCCCGCCGGCACAAATCGCGCACCGCCCGGCGACGACTCGTTCTACAGACGCTGCCAACGATCACACCAGTGAAAACGCGGACACGATGCCGAACTTCCGGCGTATCGTTACTCCTGTGTGGGAGTCTGTTCGCCCGCTGGTCCCTCGCGGACTGTCGTTTCTCCGATCGACGCGAGCGTACTCGCCGTCGCGAGGCGAATCGCGTGCGGCCAGCCAAGCGGCGTCGCGCTGTCGGGCATCCCGTCGTCGAACACCTGCTCGGGTAAGTACTCGCCCGGTCGTCGAAGCAGGCCGCCGGGTGCGACCAGCGCGAGGAGATCCCTGGCGGTGTCTGCCGTCGACTCGCGCTCTGGTCGATCGGCTTCCGCCAGCAGCTCCGTGAGTGCAGCGCTCGCGTGGGCCCCCCACGCGGTCGTCACGGTCCAGATCTTGGCCTCCTCTTGGCTCCGGACGCGCCACGGGTCCCCCTCGAAGCGGGTGACTCCCTCCACGGGACCGTCCGGATCGCGGTACAGCCCCTCGATCGTCGTCTCGACGTGTGAGACGAGTCGATCGAGTCGGTCGTCGTCGACGGATTCGATCGCAGCGTACGCCCGATGAGCGGACGCCAGCGCGAGCGTGCTGCCGTCGAGTCGATCGTCGAGGTCGTCGCCGTCGAGACGAAGCGCGTAGACGCCGCGTTCCGGAACCCAGAGCTCGTCGAGCGAATCGTAGACCGCCCGTGCGTTCGTTCGAGCGCGCGCAGCGAGGTCGTCGTCGACGGGGGCGCGAGCGATCGCGGCGTAGGCTTCGAGATAGGTTGCGGTCGTGTGCGTGAACCGGCCGGTCATGTTCTCCCAGGCGTTCTGGACGCGTTCCGGGAGTCCGTCCTCTCCGAGCGTGTCGTCTAGCCCGTCGAGGGCGGCGGCAAGCGCCTCCTGTACGCGGTCGTCGTCCGGATCGACCTCGTGGAGATACGTCGCGAGAAACGCCGCGACGCTCGCGGTCTGGTCCGCCTGGTAATCGTCCGACCGCGCTTCCTCGACCCGCGCGTTCGCCCATCCGGGTGCGAGGTTGCCGTTGTGGGGCCAGACGCGGTGTGGCCAGGTTCCGTCGGGGAGTTGCGCCTCGCAGTAAAATCGGGCGCTGGCTTCGTGCCAGGCGTCCAGTTCCAGTCCCGCCATCTCGTCCGCCTCGAGCAGGAACGTCGAGATTTCGCCGTCGTCCCGGAACCAGGTGTAGCCGTAGCCCCCGGTGTACCGATAGAAGGGGTCGAATTCGGGACCGGCGATCCGCGAACCGGACGATGCTCGCAGGAGTCCGAGCGCGCGCAGGTCCGCGAACGGGCGATCGATCGGGGTCGACGATTCGGGACGAAGTTCGCTTGCCTGTCGGGTACCAGTCTCGATTAGCGCCTCGCCAGTGTCGTGATTCGCGACGCACGTTCGGACGCGTTCGAGTGCGCCGGTTCTGTCGCCGTCGGTGAGCACCGTCGCGACGGTGGCACTCGGCCGGTCACCGGAAAGCGTCACTGCCGCGTTGATGATCGGCGTGAGTTGGCCGCCCTCGTAGCGGTGGTCGTCGTCGGGTCGCGGAAAGTCGACCGGTTCCGTGCCGACGATGTCCTCGAACCGTTCGGGGACCTGGCCCGTCACGGAGAGGTCGGTCGAGGCGGCGAGGAAGTCGTGTTCGCGATCGTGGTAGACTTCGACCGCATCCTCGTGTCGGAGTTGACCGATCCGACCCGCGCGTCCGTCTGGTGCAAACCCGACGCACAGGTGGAGCGTCGGCGGTTCGTCGATCGGTTCGCTGGCCGATTCGAGTTCGACGCGAGTCACGTGACAGGTGCCGATCGTGAGGTCGGTCTGGACGCACGTGTACTCCGCGCTGTCGTGGACGGTTTCGACGACGGCCGTCTCCGGGACGTACCGTTGCTCGCCGCCTTCGAACCAGTGAACTGCGCCGTCGATTTCGATCCCGACCCGCGATCGATCGATCCCGGAAAGCCCGGAGAGCGGATAGGAATAATCTCTAATCGAACCGTCGGGCGAGACGTGCACGAGTCTGTCGTCGAGACCGGAGAACAGTCCCGTCGTCGTTCGAAATTCGCCGGGGAAACGGTGTGGATCCCCCTGAGAACGTTTAAAGTCGTCGAGAGCGGCGTGCAGTTCCATCGTTTCGACTGTTCGTCCCCGCGCCATTAAATCTTGTTGAAAAATGTGTTCTCACTTTTCAATCCGGTGTCGGTCGATCGGTTCTACCCCCTTTCCCCAATTGCGGCCGGTGCGGATCCGTCGGTGGCGAACCCGAACCCTGACAATCGTTAGCCAACCCGGAATCTTTTACCCTGACAGCGACGATCTGTGACGTAATAACCACTCATGGATGACGACGACCTTGCCGATCTGTTAGAACGGTTCGGCCTCTCCGAAAAGGAGATCGACACCTACCTGGCGATTCTCGAGCACGGCGAATCGAAAGCGAGCACGATTTCCGATGCCGCCGACGTTTCCAAGCGCTACGTCTACAGCATCAGCGAAGAGCTCGAAAAGCGTGGTTTCGTCGAGGTCGACGATCACTCGGTGCCGACGGTCATCCGCCCGGTCGATCCCGATGCGATCGTCGATCGGCTCACGAGTAGCGTCAAGCAGATCGAACCGGAGATTCGATCGCGATACACCACGACCGAGCGCACTGGCGAGCAGTTCGAGGTGATCAAATCCCGCCAGACCGTGCTCAAACGAATCGAGAGTCTGCTGGCAACCGCCGAGATGGAAGTTACGCTCTCGCTGCCGGCCGAGATCCTCCCGCGAATTCGATCGACGCTTCAGGAGACGGCCGATCGTGGCGTCCTCGTGTTGCTCTTGCTCGCCACGGCGGACGACGAGAGCCAGGACATCGCCTCACTCGCCGGGACGGCGAGTACCGTCCGCACGTGGAACGCGCTCGTCCCAACGATGCTGACGGTCGATCGCCGGCACGGTTTGCTCGCACCCAGCCAGATGCTCACCAGTTCCACGAGCGATACGAAAGCGATCTCGCTCTCACAGGAACAGCTGGCACCCGTTCTCGCGGGTTCGTTTCTCGCGAACTACTGGCCCACCGCCGAGGAGCGATACGTGACCGCGGCCACCGAACTCCCTCAGACCTACGAGGGATTCCGAAACGCCGTCTTCCAGATCGCGCTCCACCGCGCAGCCGGGACCCGCATCGAAGCGACCGTCACCGGCTCGCCGGTCGGCGACGATAGCCTCCCGTCCTCGCTGACCGGGGAAGTCGTCGACGTTCGCCAGAGTCTGGTCCGTCCCGTCACCTCGACGCTCCCGATCGAGAACGCCTTCGAGATCGAAGTCGACGGCGGTCGGTACGCGATCGGTGGCGGCGGAGCCTTCCTCGAAGACTTCGAGGCGGAGTCGGTCACGATTCGCGCGCTCGACTCGTAAGTTAATGTGCTACTCGGAATCGACGAAGGCGCTGACACTGTTTCGGTTGTGAGTGAATTTATTGGATCGGGGGCAGAAGAACACCTCACGATGCAACCGACCACCACACGCCCGACAGCCAGACGCCAACTCACGATCGACCAGCCAGCGACCGAACCGCAGGGGCAACGATGACCAGCAAAGCAACGATCAAAGAGCGGATCGTAGACAACGGCGTCATTGCCGTCATGCGCGGCATCGATGCGGACGACACCGTCCCGGTCGCGCGCGCCCTCTACGATGCCGGCGTGGGCACGCTCGAGATCACCGCCGACGAGCCACACGCGGGCGAAAAGGTCGCCGCGATCGATCGCGAACTCGGCGATACGGACGCCGTCGTCGGCGCTGGCACCGTCCTCGACGCGGCCAGCGCCCAGTCGGTGATCGACGCCGGTGCCGAACTCGTCGTCTCACCACACACCAGCACGGACGTGATCCGGACCTGCAACCGCCACAACGTTCTCGCCGCGCCGGGCGTCATGACGCCCACGGAGGCCGTCACCGCGATGGAATCCGGCGCGGACGTCCTGAAGATGTTTCCGGCTTCGACCGTCGGTCCCGGCCACATCGGGGCGCTCGGCGGCCCGCTTGGAAACGTCGACATCATTCCGACCGGCGGCGTCTCGCCGGACAACGTCGCGGACTATTTCGACGCCGGCGCGGTCGCCGTCGGTGCCGGCGGCTCGATTCTGAACGACGACGCGATCGCCGACGGCGATATGGACGGCGTCCGGGAGACGGCCGCCGAGTTCGTCGCGGCCGTCGTGGACGCCCGAAGCGACTGATCACGACTATCGAACGACCGGTACGCGTTCGATCAGGTGGGTACTTCATCGATCGGCCCGTATCACGAAACGTGCTCCGCGGGCCGGTTCCCCGTGTCAAGGACCCATTGCAGAGGGGGTATCCGATGGATCTTCAGCTTGGTCACCTGCCGGATCAGCTGGTTGGTCATCGCCTGCCGGACCAGCTGGTGGGTCCTCGCCTGTGGGGTCATCGCCTGGCGGCGGGTCGTTACCTGGAGGATCAGCCGGCGGATCGTCACTTGGAGGGTCTGGCGGCGAGTCGTCTGCTGGTGGATCATCGCCCGGCGGGTCGTCCCCAGCTTGGTCATCGTCTGGTGGATCTGCCGGCGAATCGTCGTCTGGCGGGTCGTCCCCAGGTTGATCATCGTCTGGTGGATCTGCCGGCGAATCGTTGTCCGGTGAATCGTCGTTTGATATAGGGTCGACAACCGTGACCGTAACCGAATCCGAATCGTCGTCGGTGCGCACAGTGGCCGTCAGTTCGCCGACGTCCGTTTCCGTCGTCTGATACGTGAACGAAACCAACTCGGATTCGCCACCGACCGGCGAAGCGGATCGGGAATCGACCGATTGGCCGCCGATTTCGAACTGGACGGGCGTCTCCCCGGACTCGTCGCCGACGTTCGCGATCGTCGCGGTGACCGAAATAGAGTCGCCAGCATCCACCTGGCCGGGCGCGTCCACGCTCGTGACCTCGAACACTGCCGGTTCGGCCGGTTCCTCGACGACGATCTGGGCCGTCGCCTCGTCGTCTTCGCTCCGAACGGTGACGGCCATCTCACCAACGTCGTCGTCGGCCGTTTCGTATGACAGCGAGACGGTACCCGTTTCGCCGCCCGCGAGTTCGACCGGGACCTCGTCGACACCCTGACTCCCGTCGACGTCGAGGACCACGGTCTGCGTTGCCGATTCGTCTCCGACGTTCTCGAGGTCGGCCGTCACCTCGATCGTCTCGCCCGCGGTGACCGCCCCAGGCGCGTCGAGAGCCGTGATCTCCACCTCGGATGCCGCCGCGTCGAGGGCGTACTCGATCGTCTCGCTCGCGAGTTCGTCGTCGGGATCGTCCCTTCGGAGCCGTACCTCGATCGACCCATCGTCTTCGAGCGGTGGCTCGAGAGTAAGTTCGTGATCCGAAACGGCCGTGTCCGCCTCGAAGACGTCGCTCTCTGCCATCCCGCCGTCGTACTGTGCTTCGAGGCGGAAGTCAACGTCCGCCGTCGCTGAATCGACCACCAACGACTCGCCGTCGCCCTCCTGATCGCTGACGACCAGTTCCGCCGTTGGCTCCGCCGCGATCGATTCCTGCAAGAGCAACTCGCCATCGCTGTCGAAGACGGAGATGACGTCACCCTCCTCGTTCCAGACGTGGCGATCGACGCCCCAGGAGAGCCCCTCTCCGGGCTGGTCGCCGGATGCCCGTCCAGTGACGACCGAAACCGGGCTTTCAGGTTCCAGGACGAACCCGGACGGAAATTCGAACGGTGAAAGGCGGTTTGCGGGAACGAGATGGTCGTCCTCGACGGTCCATCCCGACGCGTCGACCGGTTCGTCCCCCGTGTGTCGGATCGTCACGTACTCCTCGTCGGGATCGTCGCCCAGGATGACGTAGTCGACGAGCGTGAGTTCGGGGTCCGGGTCGGGGTCTGGGTCGTCGTACTCGCCGGCGGGTTCGGTTTCCGCCCGAAGCGTCTCGTCGTAGAGATACTGCTGGAGATCGATATCCCAGACGAGGCGTTCCGCGTCGTCTTCGGGCGTCCAGGCGACGGTAAACGAGTGCTCGCCGGGGGCGAGAGGCTCCGGTTCGTCCTCGGTCGTCCCTTCGACGAACGCGCCGCCCAGTAGCTCGCGATCGAACGGGTTCTCGTACGCGAACGTCACCTCGTGGTGGTCGTCGGTGACGGTAACGTCCTCGACCGCGATCGTCGGCCGCTCCGGGCGTCGTTCGGCGACGCAGTGGTGGGGGTTGGACTCGTGAACCTCGTTCGGCCCGAACCAGTTGTAGGTGATCGATCCGATCGTCGCCCCGAACCCCTCGTCGGGGAGTTCGACGACGACCTCGTCTTCGGCTCGATCGACGATCCGGCCCTCCTCCCCGATCTCGAACCGAACCGTCCCGGTAAACGGGGCGTCGACCTCGTCACCGATCGTGAGTTCGTGGTGGACGTTCCCGGGACCACCAGAATCGACGAACAGGGTTTCGACGGTCAATCCGTCGCCGTCCGCAAACGGGCCGGTGATCTCGGCCGTCGTGCAGTCGTCGAACGCGAACTCGAGGTCGGCGTCCTCCGTCCCGATCACTTCGACGGTCCTGACAGCGGCGTCACCGTCGCTTTCGATCCGAACGGGGAACGTCTGCGTTCTCGGAACGGTCGCCGTCTCGAATCCCAACTCGACCAGTTCGGTCTCGCCGCCATCGACGCGAACGAACGCGGCATCGACGAGTTGCGGATCGTGGCCGACGACGAACTCGATGGTTCCCTCTCGCTCCGAGTCGCCGGGATTGTCGATCACCGCGGTGATCTCGAGGGAGTCGCCCGCGTCGACCGGATCGTTCGTCTCCTCGATCGTGACGAGCAGCGGCGGGTCGTCGACGTAGACGAACACGGACGCCTCGTCGGCGTTGCGCTCGGTTTCGACCCGGACTGGAAACCGCTGGTCCTGCTCGACGATCGCCGTCTCGTACCCCATTTCGATCGTCTCGGACTCCTCCGGATCGAGCGTCACGAGTGCCGTTTCGACCACCTCCGGATCGTGGCCCACGACGAACTGGACGGCGCGGGTCAGCGTCGAGTCGTGTGCATTCTCGAGTTCGGCGGCCACGTCGAGACGATCGCCACTCTCGACCGGCGAATCCGTCTCGACGATCGTCACGTCTAGTCCGATGTCTTCGGTGCCGAAGACCTCGACTGTCACCTCGTCGGCGTCGTCGTCGGTTTCGACTCGCGCGGGGAACGCCTGGGTTCGCCTGACCAGGGCGGTCTCGAACGTCAGGTCGATCGTCTCCCGCTCGCCGCCGTCGACGGTCACCGACTCGCTGTCGACCCGTTCCGGGTCGTGGCCGACGATCAACTCGGCGTCCCCCGTGATCTCGGAGTCCGTCGTGTTCTCCAGTTCGGCGGTCACCTCGAGCGTGTCTTCGGTGTCGACCGGATCGTTCGTCTCGAGGATCGTCACCGCCAGTTCTGGCTCGGGTTGATCGACGGGTTCGTCGATCGTCCACAGGGTCTCTGACGTGACGGTGCCGTTCTCGCCGATGACCCACGCGATGATTGGACAGCCGTGACACCGTCCGTCGAGTTCCAGCGATGCCGTATCGTCGGCTCCGCTGACCTCGCTTTCCCCGAGGATGACGTCTGCGTGTCCGAGCCACCAGACGACCCGATCGAGCGCCTCCGCTCGATGGGCCACGTCGAGTTCGAGGTCGATCGTCTCGTTCCGAGCGATCTCGATGACCTCGCCGGACGGGTCCTGATCTTCGAGACGGGGGGCGGACAATCCGTCGTCTGTCACCGTAACCGTCCACGCCGCTCGCAACGAGTCTTCGGTACCGACCGCCGCAGCGACCTCGTACGTCCCCGGTGACTCGAAGGCAGTTTGCCAGTGGTCGACCCCCCGGTGGCCGTAGTACGCGCTGTGCCAGGGTCCCATCGACCGCCCCGCGTAGTCGCCGTCGATGAACCACCGCGTTCTGCCGCCATACTCCCCGAGTGTGTCGGCTTCGACCTCGAACAACACCGTCGTATCCGGCTGGACCGCCAGTTCCTGGTCCGGACTGGTCCCGGACGAATCAAGTTCCTCGATCGCGAGCACCTCGACGGTCCGTTCGGCCGAGTCACCCGCGGCTTCGAACCGGACCGTCACCTCGTCGTCGGCTTCGAGCGGTGGCGTGTGGAAACCGAAGTGGTCGATCGTCTCCGTCTCACCAGGGTCGACCGTCGTCTCGAGGGTCGATCGCTGCTCGCCGTCGACGGAACCCTCGATCGTCGGTCGCACCGACCCGGTACTGGTATTCTCAACCTCGACAGTCACGTCGATGTGACTCCCGGAGTCGACTGGTGCGTTAGTCTCGACGATTCGTATCTCGATGGCTTCGTCCTCGTCGTCCTGCGTGAGAACGCCGTCGGCCCGCGCCCGAAGTGCGTTCGTAATCGCTGCCGTGTTGCTCGCGAGCGTTGCCGCCAGATTCCCCCCGACGGCGAGATATCCTCGTCGCCGCATGCGTTGACATACCACAGCCAGCAGTCATAATACCGCTGTCACGATCGGCCTGAATAACAGGAGTCGTTGACCGTTCACGGCCGTGAAACGAATCGATCGTTGGCAGAATTTGACGCGACGGCCGCGGTTCACTACAGCGTCCGACCCGGAGGATGGATCCATTTGCTGCGTCGGAACCAAAATAGATCCGTCGGGTGCCACGATCGGAGCGGCATAGCTGTCCAGAATTCGACAACTATCGCCGGTGGTCGGGCGCTATTCAAATATTTACTACGGATAGGATAAATCTTTTATGCTCCCTGCTCATCTCACCAGATATGAAAGCGATCGCAGTCGAACCAGGGGCCGGCGAACCCACTATCGTCGAGCGGCCTCGTCCGGAACCCGCGCCCGGAGAAGCCCTCGTCCGAACGCTCCGCGTCGGCGTCGACGGGACCGACCACGAGGTTATCGCGGGCAACCACGGGGAGGTTCCCGAGGGCGAATCGAAACTGATCCTCGGCCACGAAGCCGTCGGCGTCGTCGAGGACCCGAACGGGACAGACCTCGAAGCCGGCCAGTACGTCGTGCCGACGGTCCGGCGACCGCCGAACGGGACTAACGAGTACTTCGAGCGCGGCGAACCCGACATGGCCCCCGACGGCGAGTTCATCGAACGCGGCATCGTCGGCGGCCACGGCTTCATGTCCGAGTACTTCACCAGCCCCGCCGAGTTCCTCGTGCCGATTCCGGATGACCTCGCCGCACTCGGCTTCCTCGTCGAGCCGATCAGTATCAGCGAGAAGGCGATCGAGCACGCCGTCGCCACCCGCTCGGCCTTCCAGTGGGAACCCGAGTCCGCGATCGTTCTCGGCAACGGCTCGCTCGGACTCATCACGCTCGCGATGTTCGAGGAAGTCCTCGAGATCGATCGGAACTACTGTCTGGGCCGGCGCGACCGCCCCGACCCCTCGATCGACCTCATCGAAGGCCTCGGCGCGACGTACGTCGACTCGCGGGAAACCCCGGTCCCCGAGATTCCCGACGAGTACGAAGCCCTCGACCTCGTCTACGAGGGAACCGGCTACGCCAAACACGCCGTTCAGACTGTCGACGCGCTCGCGCCCAACGGCGTTGGCGTCCTGCTCGGCGTCCCCGAACCCTGGGAGTTCGAGTTCGACGGCGGTCGACTCCACCGCGAACTGGTCCTTCACAACAAAGCCCTAGTGGGAACAGTTAACTCTCATCGTGGGCATTTCGAAGCTGCGATCGACAGTCTCGACCAGTTGCCCGAGTGGTTCACCGACGACTTCGTTACCGGCGTCTACGGTCTCGACGAGTTCGAGGCGGCGTTCGACGAGGGCGACGACGTCGTCAAGACGGCCGTCGAGTTCGCCGCGATCTGATCGCTTGCTGCCCGAACCCCGATCGGTCGTATCACGACCGTGCGTCGCTCGACGGAGGGCGACGAGATAGAAACTATTACTACCGTCCGAGTTAGTATTTCGCACATGGGAGTCGACTACACACAGCTACACGATCCGAACGCCGAGTATACGATGCGGGATCTCTCGGCGGAGACGATGCAGGTCACGCGCGAGCGCGGGGGCGGCCGTGATGTGGAGATTACGGACGTCCAGACGACGATGGTCGACGGCAACTTCCCGTGGACCCTCGTCCGCATTTATACGGACGCCGGCATCGTCGGTACCGGCGAAGCCTACTGGGGCGCGGGCGTCCCGGAACTCACCGAGCGAATGAAACCGTTTCTGCAGGGCGAGAACCCGCTCGACATCGATCGCCTCACGGAGCACCTCGTCCAGAAGATGTCCGGGGAGGGGTCGATCGGCGGCGTCACCGTCACCGCGATCGCGGGGATCGAAGTCGCACTCCACGATCTCGCGGGCAAGATCCTCGAGGTTCCCGCCTACCAGCTTCTCGGTGGGAAGTACCGCGACGAGGTTCGCGTCTACTGTGACTGCCACACCGAAGAAGAAGCGGATCCGATCGCCTGCGCCGACGAGGCCGAACGCGTCGTCGAGGACCTGGGCTACGACGCGCTGAAGTTCGACCTCGACGTGCCGAGTGGCCACGAGAAAGACCGGGCGAACCGCCACCTTCGCGAACCCGAGATCGAGCACAAAGCATCGATCGTCGAGGCCGTCACCGAAGCCGTCGGCTCGCGAGCGGACGTCGCGTTCGACTGTCACTGGACGTTCTCGGGTGGCAGCGCGAAGCGACTCGCAAAGCGTCTCGAGGAGTACGACATCTGGTGGCTCGAAGATCCCGTCCCGCCGGAGAACCACGACGTCCAGCGCGAGGTTACCCAGTCGACCACCACGCCGATCACGGCCGGCGAAAACGTCTACCGCAAACACGGCCAGCGCCGCCTCATCGAGGAGCAGGCCGTCGACATGATCGCCCCCGACATGCCGAAAGTCGGCGGGATGCGCGAGACGCACAAGATCGCGAACCTTGCGGACATGTACTACATGCCCGTCGCGATGCACAACGTCGCCTCGCCGGTCGCGACGCTCGGAAGCGTCCACGTCGGCGCTGCTATCCCGAACTCGCTGGCCGTCGAGTACCACTCCTACGAACTCGGCTGGTGGGAGGACTTAGTCGAAGAGGACGTCATCGAGGACGGTTACATCGAAGTGCCCGAAACGCCCGGCCTCGGCGTCACGCTCGACATGGACGCCGTCGAAGAACACATGGTCGAGGGCGAAACGCTCTTCGACGAAGCGTAGCTCCCCGGAACGGCTACTGCGTCTTTTTGTTCGGCGCCACGCCTCGCGGACATAGCTTCGGCGCGCATGAACAGGTCTGTTAACACTGTACATCCGCGAGTTTACCCGCCGATTCCGGTGTGAGTTTTATCACATTCGTCGGGGTGGAATCCCCCGTGACACCAGACAGACTCACTCGTCGGCGGCTGCTCCGTGTCGCGGGCGGAACCGTCGCTGCGAGTGCGACTGGGGCCGGCACTGCCGTCTCGGATTCCGACCAGTCGGACGAACTTCGAGCGATCGACACTGCATCCCTTCAGGACGACGCCTCCGTCCAGGCCGACGACGGCGGAGCATACGCCGAAACCTACCGCGAGACGATCGATAGCGTCGTGCTCGTCTCCGTCCTCGGCGAAGGAGAGTCGGGTCCGGGGGGAATCGGCTCCGGATTCGTCATCGGTGACGGCTACGTCGTGACGAACGACCACGTCGTCCTCGACGCGACGGAGGTCGAACTGCAATTTCGCGACGAGCAGTGGCGGACGGCGTCGGTCGTCGGAACGGACGTCCATAGCGATCTGGCCGTACTGGAGGTCGACGACCTACCGGAGGACGCGAACGGACTGTCCCTTCTCGCTGCGGATCCGGTCATCGGCCAGGAAGTGCTCGCCCTCGGCAACCCGCTCGGACTCGACGCCTCCATCTCTCAGGGGATCGTCAGCGGCGTCGATCGATCGCTCCCGAGTCCGACCGGGTTCTCGATTCCGGCGGCCATCCAGACCGACGCGCCGGTCAACCCCGGCAACAGCGGTGGCCCGCTCGTGACCCTCGACGGAGACGTCCTCGGCGTCGTCTTCGCCGGCGCGGGCCAGACGATCGGCTTCGCCATCTCGGCCCTGCTGGCCGAGCGAGTCGTTCCGGCGCTCATCGACGACGGCGCGTACGACCACCCCTATCTGGGCGTCGGCGTGTTCCCGGTCGGACCACAAGTCGCCGAGGCGAACGACCTGCCCGAACCCGGCGGCGTCCTCGTCACCGAAACCGTACCGGAGTCGCCGGCGGATGACGTCCTCGAGCCAGCCGAGGAGACGGAGATCGTCGACGGCGCTCCGGTCCCGATCGATGGCGACGTGATCGTCGCGATCGACGGCGAGGAAATCCCGAACCAGGACCGACTCTCGTCGGTGCTCGCACTCGAGACCTCTCCCGGCGAGACGATCGAGGTGTCGGTCGTCCGCGACGGGGACCGCGAGACGATCGAACTGACGCTCGATTCGCGCCCGGAGATCGATCTACCGTGAGCAGGGATTCGAGGGCCGTGTGAGAGTCGTCGCCCAGGCGATACTCACTCCGGCTGTTCGAACTCTTCTTCGGCGTCTTCGAGGTCCTCGATCGCATCGTCGTCGGCTCGTGGGGCGTTCTGTTTCCCGAGGTCGTCGCCGTCGTCGACCTCGTCGGCGTCGCGATCGACGCGCTCGAGTTCGTCTTCGATCTCCGCCTCTCGTTCAGCTTCGTACTCGTCGGTTCTGGTGGTATCGTCTTCGGCCATACTTCCGGGTTCGCCTTCGAGCGGTTTGGACGCCGGGCCGTCGACTGCAACGTCGATCGAATCGGTGTCGAGCGGAGTGGTTCTGGAGCACCCAACCCGTCGGCTCCGTTCGGCGGACACGAAAGACAAATAAAAGACGCTGCGTTGTGAATAGACAGATATGGACGTTCCGTACGACCTTACCTCGTACGTCAGGGTGTTGAAGATGGCGACGACACCCACGACGAACGAGTTCCTGCAGGTGTCGAAAATCGCCGGACTGGGGATTATCCTGGTCGGGATCATCGGGTTCATCATCGGCAGCATCATGCTCTTCCTGCCCGGTGGTGGGGTCTGATGGGCATTTTCGCTGTAAAGACGACGGCGAGCCAAGAGCGGACCGTCGCCGATATGATCATCAACCGCGAGGAAAACGAGATTCACGCCGCGCTCGCTCCCGATTCGCTGACCTCGTACGTGATGGTCGAAGCGGAGGGGAACGCGGTCCTCGAACGCGTGCTCGAGGACATTCCCCACGCGCGCAGCATCGTCCCCGGCGAGTCCGACATTTCGGAAGTCGAGCACTTCCTCTCGCCCAAGCCGGACGTTGAAGGGATCGCGGAAGGTGACATCGTCGAACTCATCGCCGGCCCGTTCAAAGGCGAGAAGGCACAGGTCCAGCGCATCGACGAAGGAAAAGATCAGGTGACGGTCGAACTGTACGAGGCGACAGTTCCGATTCCAGTAACGGTTCGCGGCGATCAGATCCGCGTGCTCGACAGTGACGAACGATAGTTCGTCGAACCGTGCGAACGGCGCTCCGCGCCGTGAGCAGACAGTGACGAGCACGTTAGCGCTCGTCAAGCAGTCAGCGCGACGACGCCGCGCTGAATATAGCGACGAGCGATAATCCACCACTTCGTGGTCTGCTCCCCGTCCCGTCGCCCGCGTCGGTGTCCGGTCCCGATCGAGACGGGACTCGATAGCCCGGACGGCGACGTGAGATGGGGGAGTGGTCGGCAGATTCTGCCCCGCGGGCGGCTTTCTCTTTCGGGTTTCGAGCTTACCGTTTCAGGTTTTCGGCGATCGCCTGAAGATTCGCTTCGTTCTCGATTTCTTCGAGGAGTTGCTCGCGTTTGCGAACCGCTTCGGAGCTGGCTCCGTAGGCGCGGACGTACTCGGCGCGGCTGTGTTCGGTAAACGCGTGGCGAATCGCCAGGTAGCCGTCCGGAACGATCGTCCCACAGACTTTGCACTCGCGGCGCTCGTGTTCCGTTGCCTGATGGACGACCGCCGACTCGACGTCCTCGAAGACCGACCCGCAGCCGTCGATGCCACATTGCCAGGCCATTCTTTCGGACAATGGTCGGGCCGTCCTAATGGTCTTTTCGCAGGGTAGCTGTTTCTCGAGAGACACGTACCCATCAAGGCTTCAACGATCGGGCCCAGGGGAACAGTATGGCTGCGACTAACCGTTCGGAACTGGCGTCGTTCGACGCCGATCGCGTGCGCCAGGCGGTCCAGGAGACGGTCTCCGGACCGCTGTACTCGTTTTGCGAGTACACGACCGAGTCGTTCAGGCCGCTGTACCTCCACGATCGGACGATCGCGGCCTACGAGAGCAAAGCCGAGATGCTCGATCACTTCGAGACGATCCACACGAACGTTCACATGGACTTCATGCAGATCGAACTCTTCCGGAACACGCTCTTTCCGGACGCAGAACGCGTCGAATACAACACGACGACGATGGACGTAATAAAGATTCTCCGGTTCTACGTCGGCGACGAAGGCCTCTTTCTCGCACTCGACCCGGAGGAGCCGGTCGAACCGATCGTCGACGCGATCAAAACGACCCTCGACTGGCCGCCAAATCAGAATTCATAACTCTCCACTCGCGAAACCACTACCTACTCGTGAGCGATGGAGCGGAGTTTCGAGTCGACTGTCACGTGAAGGTACTCGACGACGCGGTCGTCGAACGCGCAAGGCGAGCCGATCTCGACGCCATCGTCTACGCGCCACACTTCACCCGACTGCCGGAGATTCAACGACAGGCGGCGGCCCACTCGACCGACGATGTACTCGTCGTCCCCGCCCGAGAGGTGTTTACAGGGTCGTGGACGGATCGCAAACACGTACTCGCACTCGGGCTCGAGGAGCCGGTCCCCGATTTCATCCCGCTCGACGCCGCAATGGCCGAGTTCGATCGGCAAGGGGCGACCGTCCTCGTCCCACACCCCGAGTTCGCGACCGTGAGTCTCACCGAAGCCGATCTTCACGAGCACGCGGACGCGATCGACGCGATCGAGATTTTTAATCCGAAACACCTGCCCTCTCACAATCGCCGCGCTCGCGACCTGGCCGAGTCGCTTTCGATCCCGCCGTTTGCCTCCTCGTACGCCCACCTTCAGAGCACGATCGGAACCGCACACACCACTCTGGAGACCGACATTCGGACCGAATCCGAACTGCTCGAGGCGGTGGCCACCGACACCGATCGGCACATCGTCCACAAAACCGGCCTTCGACGGCTTCGTGCGACGGTTGGGGAACTCGCCCACCTCGGGTATGAAAACACGTGGAAAAAGGCCGATCGGCTCTTTCTCTCCGGAATCGAACCCACGCATCCGCGCCACATCGCCTACGACGGCCGGTTCGACGACGTCGCCGTCTACTGAGTCTCGACGCGAGCGAGTCGGACCGACCGTGGGCGATCGACACGAGATTAGTTCACCGTTCCCCTTCAGCCTCCGTCTGGTTTTCCAGTGCGTCTGCGATCCGCTCGAGTTGCGTGCCGACGTAGCAAAGTGCCTGTGTCTGCATGATCGCGGGATCGTCGCTCCACTCGTTGGCGATGTACGCGGCCTGTTTGCCGGCTCGGTCGAGGCTGTTGGTATCGTTGGACATGATTTGAAAGTCGTCGCCGATCGGCAAGAGGTTCGGGGGCGCCTTTCGATCGGTGGAAACCACTGGAACCCGACACTCTACCGCTCCGACTCACCGCCGCGGACGCGCGAGAGCGTCCGCTCGACGCGGTCCCAGTGACTGCCGCGCCAGAAGTGCTGTCCGCACCGGTCGCACCGCCAGACGTCGATCGACTCGGGAGCCGGCGCGTACTCGGGCGTCGAGTCGGCGTCCGACAGCGCTTCGAGCGGACCGTTACACCGGCCACAGAACGTCAGCTCGCGTGCGAGCGTGAGATCGATCCCGGCGGCGGCGAGTTCGGCAAGTTGGGCCTCGACCTCGCGTGATTCGACCAACAGCGCGTCGTCGGCCCGCCCCACGAGTTCGACGTCCCGCGTGAGCAACGTCCGCCCCTCCTCGCGGGCGGTCGCGAGCAGGTCGTCGTCGCGCTCGAGATCGCGATCGCCGGCGTAGACCGTGTCGTGGCCGCACATCCGGAGATACGCTACGAGGCCGCCACACATTACGTCGAGGAGCAGTCGCATCGATTTTGGGTTCGAGTTCGGGCGGTGATTCGGTGATTCTGGACGGGTCAGTGCAGGAACGCTCGCAGCTCCTCGAGTTCCCAGGTGTTGATCACGTCGCCCGGTTCGGCCCAGCCGCGGCGAGCGGTGTGGACGCCCCAGCGCATGTACTCGAGCGTCGACGTTCGATGGGCGTCCGTACTGATCGCGATCGGTGCGCCGGCCTCGATCGCCGCCTGGACGGCGCTACCCCAGAGATCGAGTCGTCGGGGATTGCTGTTGACCTCGAGTGCAGTCTCGGAGTCGGCGGCGGCCTCGCCAAGCGCCGTCGCGTCGAACGTGAGTCCCGCTCGCTCGTTGAGCAGTCGCCCGCTCGGGTGACCGAGCACGTCGATCGCCGGATTTTCGATCGCGCGAACGAGACGCTCCGTGGCCCGGTCTGGGTCCTGATCGAGCGCGCTGTGGGGCGAGGCGACGATCACGTCCAGTGCGTCGATCACGTCCTCGCCGAGGTCGATCTCGCCGCCGGCGTCGACGTTCGCCTCGATACCGGCGAAGACCTGGATCTCGCTCGCGGCGTCGACCTCGCGGATCGCCTCGGCCTGTTCCAGTATCTGGCCGTCCGTCAGGCCCATGTCACCGACGACGCCCGGCCCTTCGGCGTGGTCCGCGATGGCGTAGTAGTCGTACCCGAGCGCTTGGGCTGCCTCGACCATCTCCGAGATGGTGTTGGTGCCGTCGGACCAGCCGGTGTGTGTGTGCAGGTCGCCGCGGATCTCGTCGCGCGTGAGGAGTGCCGGGAGGGTCCCGGTGGCCGCGGCGTCGATCTCGCCGCGATCCTCGCGCAGTTCGGGCGGGATCACGTCGAGACCGAGCGCGTCGTACATCCCCGCCTCGGTCTCGCCGGCGACGCGGTCGCCAACGCGCTGACCCGAATCGGGATCGTCGATACCGCTCACGTCGAACGCCCCGTACTCGTTTAGTTTCATCCCGCGATCGATCGCGTAGTTGCGCAGCCTGACGTTGTGGTCCTTGCTGCCGGTAAAGTACTGCAGGGCGGAGCCGAACTCGTCGGGTGCGACCACGCGCAAGTCGACTCGAATCTCGCCGACGCGGACGCTCGCTTTCTCCGGCCCTGACTCGATTTCGCTGTCGACCGACTCCCATCCGAGGAGGGCGTCGATCACGTCGGCGGGCGAGTCGGTGCCGACGAGGACGTCGACGTCACCGATCGTCTCCCGCCAGCGCCGAATCGAGCCGGCGACCTCGCAGCGATCGACGGTATCGATCGAGTCGAGGTATGCGAGCACGTCGTCCGCGAGGGGACGCGCCTCGCCGAGCAACTGGCGCTGGCCGACCTCGCGGGCGAACTCGATGTTCTCGCGGATGTTTTCCTCGGTTTTCGGCCCGAATCCCGTGACCGCCCGTATCTCGCCGGCCTCGGCCGCGGCTTCGAGGTCGTCTAACGTCTCGATTCCCAGTTCGCGATACAGTTTGCCCGCCGTTTTCGGACCGACGCCCTCGATCCGGGTGATGTCCGCGATGTCGATCGGTAGGTCGGCTCGCAGTTCCTCGAGTTCCTCGATCGCCCCGGTTTCGACGTACTCGACGATCTTCGAGGCGATCGCGTCCCCGACGCCGTCGATCTCCTCGATCGTCTCGTGATCGCCGGCTTCGACGGCATCCGCGATCGGGGACGGGTGGGCGCGGACGTTGTCGGCGGCCCGGCGGTAGGCGCGGGGTTTGTACTCGACCCCGTCGGCCTCGAGCAGGTCAGCGAACTCCTCGAACCGACCGGCGAGTTCGGCGTTCGTCGCCATCACCGACCCCTCCGGGACGAGCCGCCATCGTCGTCTCCGAGCGCCTTCTTCAGGAACGACATCCAGCGTTTCCGGTCGGCGGCCTGCTGGGCCATTTGTTCGCGTTCGAGGTTGGTCGGGCCGAGGCTCTCGAGAGCGTTCAGGGCGCGATCGATCCCGATGATACTCCGGGCGAGGTCGTCACCCTCACCGCGGGTGATGTCGCCCTTCTCGATGCGATCGAGTCGATCGAGGCGCTCGCGTCGCAGGTTTCGTTTGGCTTGCTCGACGCGGTCGCGCTCGCCCGGCGGAACCGTCTCGCGGCGCTTGATCTCGAAGACGAACTGCTGGAGGTCGATCGCCTCGCCCTGGACGGTGATCGTCTCCGGGATATCCGCGCCGACGGTCGCACCCTCGCGCTCGACGCGCTCGAGCAGTTGCTTGCGCTCGTACGGTTGCACGGGTCGAAGTGGGTGCCGCGGCGTAAAAAAACGTCCGTCGGACGATGGGGTTACCTGGGCTCCGCTTCTGGGGGTCGGTCTCCGGTCGCAGGGCTCTCGTCACCCCCTGCCGAAAACCCCAAATCCCTTAGCTGTGCCACACCTACCCCACCACAATGGCCAAGTGCGACGTGTGTGGGAACGAAGAAAGCATGCCGTACAACTGCCGGCATTGTGGTGGCACCTACTGCTCGGAACACCGGTTGCCGGAGAACCACGGCTGCTCCGGGCTCAACAACTGGAACGACCCGAAGGGGGTCTTCGACAGCGGCTTCGACGAGTCCGTGAGCGCTGGCGGAAGCGCGTCCAGATCGAAGGGGCTGACCGACAGGCTGCCGATCGATACCGGTCCTGGCGGCCCGCTGGGGTACTTCCGCGGGAACATGACCTACACGTTCCTCGCGCTGATGTGGATCACGTTCCTGCTGCAGTGGATGGCCCTCCTGATCGGCGGCCGGCCGCTCCACAACGCCCTCTTTACGCTCTCCTCGCAGAACGTCGAGTTCGTCTGGACGTGGGTCACCTCGGTGTTCGCCCACAGCCCGATCAATATCTTCCACATCGTGTTCAACAGCATCGTGATCTTCTTTTTCGGCCCGCTCGTCGAGCGCTACGTCGGGTCGAAGAAGTTCGCGATCCTGTTCGTCGTCAGCGGGGCGCTCGCCGGACTCAGCCAGGTCGGACTGGCCCTCATCCAGGGCGTACCCTCGAACGTACTCGGTGCTAGCGGCGCTGCCCTCGCGATCATGGGTGTACTGACGATCCTGAACCCTGGTCTCAAAGTCTACCTCTACTTCATCCTCCCCGTCCCGATCTGGCTGCTGACCGCAGGGACGGCGGTCATCAGCGTCTTCTTTATCGGCACCGGGGGCGGCGGCAGCGTCGCCCACATGGCCCACCTCGTCGGCCTCGTCATCGGACTCGCCTACGGCGAGTACGTCAAGCGGACCCAGAACGTCCGGACGCCGAACCAGTTCCAACTCGGTGGGGGGCCGGGCGGTCCCGGTGGTCCCGGACGCGGCCGGTTCTGAGCCGGTGCAGACCGGTTGCCGTCCGATCCATCGTCTCCGGACCCCGACACTGATTTTCGTTCGGTTGCTACGCTCCGCCACGATGGAGCCAGTTCGCCAGGACCTCGTCCCCGATGCCGGCCTCTCGCGCGCCGAAATGGAAGCCCTACAGCGTGAAATCGCTGAAACTGCCGTCTTTTCCGACGACGCCCCGATCGATCCGGCGCACCTCTCGAATCCCCTCGCCTCGAGTGTGAGTACAGGCGAGGCACCGATCGTCGCAGGCGTCGACCAGTCGTTTCTCCAGGACGGCGACGGCGACGAGGACCGCGCGCTCTCGGCCGTCGTCGCGATGCGAGACGGCGAGGTAATCGAGCGCCTTCACGCGGTGACGCTCCTCGAGATTCCGTACATTCCCGGCCTACTGGCCTTTCGGGAGGGGGGACCGATCGTCGCCGCGCTGGAGATGCTCTCGGTCGATCCGGATCTGCTCCTGTTCGACGGCAGCGGCCGGATTCACTTCCGGGAGGCGGGCATCGCGACGCACATGGGCGTCGTGTTCGATACGCCGTCCGTCGGGGTGGCAAAGCGCCTGCTCTGTGGCCGTCCCCGATCGAGCGTAGAGAATCTTCCGGTCAGAAAGCGAGTGGCCATCGAAGCGAACGATCGCGTCGACGCGCCCGACGGAACGCTCCTCGGCTACGCCGTCCAGACCCGCCAGTACGATTCTCCCGATCGATACATCAATCCGCTGTACGTGAGTCCGGGCCACCGGGTCGGTCCCGAGACGGCGGCGGACGTCGTCCTCGCGCTCGCGTCGTCGTACAAGCTCCCGGAACCGATCAGGCGGGCGGACAGCTACGCCGCGGAGGCAAAGCGCGAATACCAACCGTAGACGTCGTTTCTGACCGCAGCCCTCGAATTGCACTCGAATTCGTACGGCCGTATTCCCAGCCGGTGAGAGCGTGTCTCAGCCGTCAGGAATGTGGGTCGTCGTTCAAGGGTGACGCTCTCCTCGATTGACCTGTAGGAGTTGAACGACGATGTCCACCAACACCCAAAACAGACTCGAAAGTCGGTACGCGGGAATCACGCTCGAAGGCTACCCACACGCCCTGTCGGCGTGGTTCGTCGTCGCCCTGCGACTGCTGCTGGGTGGAATGATCCTGTTCGCCGGCATCGGCAAACTCACCGGCGAACCGTTCGACGCCAGCGGCTTCCTGCTCCACGGGGTCGATCCGGCGAGCCCCGTTAGCGGGCTTTACGCCGCGATGGCGAGCAACGCGATGTTACTCGAAATTATCAACGTCGTCGTGCCGGCGACGCAGGTGCTGATCGGCGTGGGCCTGATCGTCGGCGGTCTGCTTCGGCTAGCCGCACTCGGCGGTGCGCTTCAGATGATGGCGTTCTACCTCGGCGGCTGGCAGGGCGATTGGCTCGCGCTGTTCGACAGCACGCTGATCTACGCCGTCCTGTTCCTGGCCCTCGCCGCGTTCGGGGCCGGGCGCATCCTCGGCGCGGATCGCTACATCGAGCAACTCGAGGTCGGCGGCCAGAACCTGATCGATCGGTTCCCGAAACTCCGCTACGTCCTCGGGTAGCCCCCGACGATTCCCCGCGTTCCCGCGTTCTCACGCCCATTCGCGTCGTCGGCGACCACCCTGACTCGAGGCGCTTTTTTCACGTCTTCTGTCGACTGGTAGCCGCGATCCTCCGTTCGATCGTCAGCCAGCCGGACGGTCCGCGCGGAGAGACAAACCGTCGATACTTAGGTACCGCCGAACGAACCGCTCGTCCATGGCCATCGCTGAGGATACTGACGAATCGAAGCCCGACGACGGGGGTCGCACCGTCGACGCCGACCGCGGCCGGGAGACGACGGCGGACGACGACCGCTACACCCGCAAGCGGTGTGTCCTGATCACCGGCTGTTCGTCCGGCATCGGCCGTGCGACCGCCGAGGCCTTTCTCGCGAAGAACTGGCGGGTCGTCGCGACGGCCCGAAACACCGACGACATCACCGACCTCGCGGATGCGGGCTGTGAAACCCTCGAACTCGACGTGACCGACCCCGACCAGGTCGCCCGCGCGGTGGAGGAGACCGTCGACATCGGCGGCGCGATCGACTGTCTGGTCAACAACGCCGGCTACGCCCAGTTGGGTCCGATCGAGGACGTCTCGACGATCGACCTCCACCGACAGTTCGACGTCAACGTCTACGGGCCACACCGGCTGACCCGCGCCGCGCTGCCGCACATGCGCGCCCAGGGAGAAGGACGGATCGTCAACATCTCCAGTGTGAACGGTCGAATCTCGCTTCCTGGCACGGGTGCGTACGCCGGCTCGAAACACGCACTCGAGGCGATGAGCGACTCGCTGCGGGCCGAAGTCGAGGAGTTCGGTATCGACGTCGTGCTCGTCGAACCCGGTCCGGTCGAAACGGAGTTCACCGATCGCCTCGACGAGGAACTCCCGGGTACCGGCCGAACGCCGGCCTACGAGACACTGTACGAAATCATCGACGACGCCAAGCTAATCGGTGGCGGGAAGGGCGGCCCGTTCGCCTCGACGGCCGAGGACGTCGCCGCGGCGATCGTCGACGCCAGCACACGTGCGGAACCGCCGGCACGGTATCCCGTCGGCCCGCTCGCCAAATACGGCGTTTACGCCCGGTTCTTGCCCGATCGCATTCGCGACGTAGGGTATAGACTCGTCCGAAAGCTCGTCTAACGGGCGGACATGTTCGAAGCAGACGATCAACACGCAACGACGCCCGCTCACGAAACCGCACTGGCCTGTCTCGAGGCCGGCATCGAGGCGTCGGTTCCCGAGCAGGTCGTTTCCGCGACGATCGATCTCGAGGGGGACCTGCTCTCCGTACGGGAGACGACCTACGACCTCTCCGACTACGATCGCCTCCTCGTCGTCGGCGGCGGGAAAGCGACTGGCGGACTCACGGCGGCGCTCGTCGATCGCCTCGGGGACCGACTCGACGGCGGCTGTATCGTGGCGACGGACGTCGAGGGCGATCCGACGGGTGACGATGCGTTTGGGCCGATCGCCGTCCGCGAGGGTGATCACCCGACGCCGACCGAGCGGAACGTCGCGGCGACGCGAGAGATACTCGAAATTGCGGCGGAAGCTGACGAGGACGCTCTCGTGCTCGCAATCGTCACCGGCGGTGCGAGCGCGCTGCTGTGTGCGCCCGCCGACGGACTCGGTCTCGACGACCTGCGGCGGACGACCGACGCGCTGTTGGCCTCCGGTGCGTCGATCGACGAAATCAACGCCGTCCGAAAACACTGTTCTGCGGTCAAGGGCGGCCAACTCGCACGGACGGCAGCCCCCGCGACCGTCGTCACCCTCGCGATCAGTGACGTGGTGGGCGACGACCCGTCCGTGATCGGGAGCGGTCCCACGGTTCCCGACGAGAGCACCTTTGGGGACGCACTCGGCGTTGTCGATCGGTACGACCTCCGGGATGTCGTTCCCGACGCGGTCGTCGATCGACTCGAACGCGGCGTCGCAGGCGAACTCGAGGAGACGCCCGACGCGTCGGTCTCGTCGGTCGTCGAATCCGAGGCCGACTGGCACGCGCTGGCAAACGGCCGGACGGCGATCGACGCCGCCCGCGAGACGGCCCGCGAACGGGGCTACGAACCGCTCGTGGTCTCTAGCAGGCTCGGTGGTGAGGCAAGCGAGGTTGGCCGTGTCCACGCCGATGTCGCAAGCGAGATGGTAGCGACGGGCGCCCCCGTCGAGCCGCCAGCCGTCGTCCTCTCGGGCGGTGAAGTGACCGTCACCGTCGACGGCGACGGGGTCGGCGGGCCGAATCAGGAACTCGCCCTCGCGGCAGCACTCGTTCTTTCTGAGAGCGAAACCGACGCCGTCCTCGCGAGCGTCGACACCGACGGAATCGACGGCCCGACCGATGCCGCTGGCGCGATCGTCGATCGAGAGACGGTCTCGACAGACGACACCGAAGCCGTTCGCCGCGCACTCGCCGACAACGATGTGTACGCCGCGCTCGACGATCGGTCGGCGCTGCTCCGGCCCGGCTATACAGGGACGAACGTGAACGACCTTCGGGTTCTCGTCGTTCCGGCTGAGAGCTGATTCTGACGAAATCGGGCACTCAAAATCGCAATCAGCCTGGTACGATTCGGCGAGGCCCGGATACCGAGTCTCGAACACCGACGATCGGTTTTCGACAATTGTTGAAACAGGGTTTTAATATCGTCGATGAAAAAGGAGGTGTCGATGACAGTCACGACAGAGGACGACGGGAAGTTCGATGTCGACGTTCGCGTGCCGTCGGCGATCGACTCGTCACAGGGAAAACTGGTTTACCTCTCGCTTCGGGTACTGGAGGGTGGGACGGCCGACGACCTACAGCGACTGACGGCATTGTCGAAACTGAGTCTCTACAGCATTCTCCGGAACTTAGTGCAGGCGGAGCTGATCGAGAAGAACGGGTCCAAGTACCGGGTTCGCGATATCTGACGGATCGCTGATTTTGCTCGGGTTCGTCCGCGGTTGGCCGCAACTGTAGGGCCGTTTTCGCCACCGATCGTTCACAGATACGTCGAGTTCTGATGGCAGCCGCCGGAACCCACAACCCGATCGACGACCAATGTCGTCCGTGCCACTCTTACAGTTCGATACGACGTTATCGCTCTCTCCCGAGGAGAAGACGACGATCGCCGAAGAGGTGACAGAACGCTACACGACGGAAATGGCGACCAGTGCCGGTCACGTCGCAGTAACGATTCGCGATCGCGAGTCGGCCGACCTGCATCTTGGACGCGCCGTTGACGGACCGCTGGTGTTCATCGACGCCGATATCCGACAGGGACGCTCGTTCGAGCGCAAGCGAGCGTTCGCACTCACGACCATGGCATACCTCGGCAGTACGTTCGACGTTCCCGACGAGAACATGAAGATCGTCTTCACCGAGCATCCGGGCAAATCGATGATGGGAGTCGATCGCGTCGGGGGCGAATGGGAGGGCGAGTGATCCGGAACCTGCCCACTCGAATCGCCCGTCGGCGTCAGGTCACAGTGCCTGTGCCAGTACATCGGATCGGAACAATCTGATCAGTACAATAAAGCACGTCCTCGAGGAAGAACGCGACGTTCGATGGCCCAGTCGTACTGGCGAACGGTCTCTCTCGTGACGCTGTGGCAGGTTTCAGCGAGTATCTGCTACTATACCGTCTTCGCCGCGACGCCGTTCTTTCGCGCCGAGTTCGGCCTCTCGCGCTTTGCGGTTGGATTCGTCATCACGACGCTCACACTCGGCTACGCGATCTTTTTGCTCCCGCTTGGTGCGCTCACCGATCGCTTCGGTGAGCGGACAACGCTGACGATCGGACTCCTTGGGCTCTCCGGAAGCGCTATACTGGTTGCCAGTGCGCCCTCCGTCGCGGTGCTCCTGGCAGCGGTGTTCGTCCTCGGAACCTTCTACGGGACGGCCATTCCGGGGACGAACAAGGCGGTCTACGATTCGATCGCTGCGGGGCGCCAGAACCTCGCGATGGGAATCAAACAGGTCGGCGTCACCGGTGGGAGTGCGATCAGCGCTCTCCTCGTCACCGGACTGGCTGGGATCTACGTCTGGCAGGCAGGGTTCGTGGTTGCAGCCGTCGTCGGCATCCTCGTCACCATCGTCTTCGCGCTGTTCTATGCGGACTCGAGTGAACCGGGAAGCGGGTCGTACCCCGATTTCCGTCAACTGGTAGGTAATCGACCCTACCGAGTACTTGTCGCAGCAGGATTCTTTCTTGGGGCGGCACTGTTTACGACGACCGGGTACACAGTGTTGTTCGTTCAAGAGGAACTCGGGACATCTGTCGTCTTCGCTGGTGTCGTCCTCGCACTCGTCCAGCTGTTTGGGAGTGTCGGAAGAATCCTCACAGGGTGGTTGAGCGACGTACTGCCCGGCGATCCGCGGCACCGTACCGGAACAATTCTGCTCGTCCAGGCACTCGCCGGAGCCACAGTGTTTGCCGTTATTCCCACGATCTCGAGCCCGCTCGCAGCAGCTGTCGCGTTCTCCGTGCTCGGGTTTTTTGTCCTCGGCAACACCGGCGTTTACTACTCCTGTATGGCGACACTGGTCGCCAGCGAAGAGATGGGCGGGGCAACTGCCGGCGGCCAACTCGCGCTGGTCGCTGGCGCACTCGTTGCCCCGCCAGCGTTTGGCTATCTTGCAGACACCGTCGGCTACGACGCCTCGTGGTGGCTGCTCGCCGCCGGTAGCGTCTTCGCTGCAGCCCTTGTCGTGGTCGTTATCCGAATCGACGGACCGATCGACGATGTCGCGATGGGCAACTAGCACGTTACCGCAGTTGCAGAGTGCATATGCATGGTGTCACCATTATGCACAGCTGGATCGAACGACAAAACATGTACAGGGTTCTCTGTCCAATCGATACGGACGAGACGCGGGCACGCGCACAGGCCGAGACGATTCTCGGATTTCCTGGGGAATCTGAGGAGATCGCTGTTGACGTGGTCCACGTCCGCGAGGACGCCCATAGAGCAGACGTCGACTGGGCGGTAGGGGGATTCGCAGACGAGTATGCCGAGGCAATGGACGAACTGCCAGCACGATCGCTTCCGGACGCCGTCGAGCAGGTAACCGACGAACTCGAAGCGGCAGGCGTCGAGCACACAGTCTACGAGGCACAAGGCGACCCGGCAGAGGCCATCCTCACGTTTGCGGCCGATCGTGGGTGCGACATGATCGTGATCGGTGCGCGGAAGCGATCGCCGGTTGGCAAAGTTCTCTTCGGGAGCGTCGCACAGGGAGTCATCCTCGACAGTAGCCGTCCGGTAACCGTTGTCTCGGGTAACTCGGCCGAGAATTGATGATATCTGAGCCAGAGACGAGTGTGACACTCCAACGGCTTGCACGTGCATGCCACACTTCATTACATCTATTTGACATTGGTCGTATAGATGGGGTCCGATCCACACGAGGAGTCCGAAACGTACTGGCATCGACTATGGACGTACGTGTGGGCGCTCAACGATCAGACGAAGGCCTACGTAACGCTTGACGCTCCGGGAATACTCGAGGATCTGGAGACGACGACCGACGAGGAGCGTCGCCTGGTGCGGCGAGTGTTCGGTGAGGGTAGCCGTCGATCGGTCCGGGGTGATGGCGGTCGTCGGTCCGATCCCAATACTGAGTCGACTACCGGGAGTGCGAGCGAGGGAAATGGTGGCGATACTGGGGGCGGTGGTAGTAGTAACGGTGAAGGCGGTGGCAGCGGTAGCAACGGTGGAATCGGCGGTGATGGCGGTGATAGCGATCCCAGAGGTGGCGACGACGATGAGTCACCGTTCGACGTCGGGGGCAAAAGCGGCTACGGCCTCCGCAATCAAATCGGCTTCTTCCTCGGGCCGCTGTTGTTCGCGCTCATCATCCTTCCCTCGCCACCGGAGGGACTGACTCCCGAGGGACAGGCCGTCGGCGCTGTCACTGCCTGGGTCGCTATCTGGTGGATGTCCGAGGCGATTCCGATTCCGGCGACGGCACTCCTCCCGATTCCGCTCTTTCCGCTCACCGGTGCGGTCCCCGTTGCGGAGACGACACCGTCCTACGCTAACCCACTGATTTTCCTGTTCATGGGCGGATTCTTTCTCGCGATGGCGATGCAACGCTGGGGACTCCACCGACGCATCGCTTTGCGGACGATCAAGGCCGTCGGCACGGAACCCTCACGGCTCATCCTCGGATTCATGGTCGCGACGGCGTTTCTCTCGATGTGGGTCTCGAATAGCGCGACGGTGATGATGATGGTCCCGATCGCGCTTGCGGTTATCTACCAGACGGCAGATCTAGTCGAAGACGCCGGCCTCCCGATCGACACGAGCGAAGGAGAGTTTTCGTTCGGCATCGCACTCATGTTGTGTATCGCCTACGGTGCGTCCGTCGGCGGTGTCGCAACGCTCATCGGCACTCCACCGAACATCCTCTTTGCGGGACAGGCAGGCGAACTCTTCGGCGAAAATATCACATTCCTGGAATGGATGTTCTACGGCGTCCCCATCTCGGTTGTCGGCCTCGCAACCGTCTACATCTGGGTTACCCGACTCTCGGTTGCCCCGCAGTTCGACGAACTCCCGATCGGTGCCGACACGATCGAGACGGAACTCACTGACCTGGGTTCGATGAGTAAACAGGAACTCCTCGTACTCGTTGTCTTCGTCGGGATGGCCGTCTCTTGGGTCGGTGCCAGCCTGGTCGACCAGGCAGGGCTCCTCCCCGTCCCCGAGGATGTCGACTCGATAGTCGCTATCACGGGCGCAATGTTCCTCTTTACGATACCGACGACCACCGAATCGGGTGATCGTACCTTCCTCCTCAACTGGACGAGAGCCGTCGAAATCCCCTGGGGTGTCATCCTTCTCTTCGGTGGTGGGCTCGCCATTGCCGCTGGCTTCGGTGAAACCGGCCTCGCCGTCTGGATCGGCGGGCAACTCGAGGCGCTGGCGGGCGTTTCGATGGTCCTCATCTTGTTGGCGGTAGTCGCGATGACCATCTTTCTCACCGAGATCACCTCGAATACTGCGACGACGGCAATGCTCATGCCGATCCTCGCCGGCGTCGCCGTCGGTATCAGCGTCCACCCCTTTGGGCTGATGATCGCCGCAGCGACTGCCGCCTCCTTTGCGTTCATGTTACCCGTCGCGACGCCGCCGAACGCGATCGTCTTCGGCAGTGGCTACATTACCATCCCACAGATGGCGCGTGTTGGATTCGGGCTCAATGTCATCGGTATCATCCTCATTACGATCGTCGCCCTGCTGTGGCTCCCGCTGGCCTGGGGAATCGATCTCACAACGCTGCCCGCGGAGTTCGTCGAGGCGTTCACGGACTGAGAGTAGTCAAACAGTATCAGTATCTATAGTCGCCATTGAAAATCAATGCACACCCGATCGCAAGACGGCTCTGCGATCGGTGTGTAAATCGTTTCAGTTGTTACTATATTGGCCGATCGATCGTCGGTTCCGATCGTCTGACCAATCACCGTAAACAGGCCGCGACGACCTCGAGCATCCCCTCGCCGCGAACTTCGTCCGCGAACAGCGGGACGCGCCGGACGTCGGTGCCACGAAAGAGGTCCTGTGCCTCGGCGAGTGCGCTTTGCTGGACGTCCCAGCGTCGCTGGCAGAACTCGCAGTCGTCGAGGTTCGGCTGGAGAAAGTCGCCGTCGACGTCGTCGGTAACGTCCGAGAGCGGTTCCATCACGCGATTGACCACGACGGTTCCGACGGGAATGTCGAACTCCCGAAGCTGCTGGCGCAGTCGCTTCGATTCGAGGACGCTCATTTCCTCGGGAACCATGACGATCCGGAAGTCGGTGCGAGCCGGATCGCGCAGCGCCGCTCGGAGCCGTTCGATCCGCTCGCGAAGCACCTGCAGGTTCTCGAGATCCGGTTCCTCGTCGGGCGTGTCCTGTCCGCCGAACATCCCTTTCATCCCCTCGACCATCCCGCCGATTCGCTGTCGGAACTGGAGCATCCGACCCATCATCGAGTCCATCATCTCGGGAAGTTGAAGCAATCGAAGCGTATGCCCCGTCGGTGCCGTATCGATCACGACGCGATCGAACCGATCGTCGTCGAGATACTCGAGCAGGAGTTGCATCGCCGCGGCCTCGTCGGCCCCGGGCATCGCGCCGCCGAACAGGGCGTCCATGGGCGAGTCGTCGCCGAGCATCTCGCCCAGTCCGCCGAGGGCTCTCTCACCCTGGGCCGCGAACGCGGCCTTTCCCTGCTCCATCGCGTGCTCGGGATCAATCTCGGCCCCGTAGAGCGGGATGTCGTCGCGAATCCGGGCCGGTTCGGCGGGAACGTCGGTCTCGAACGTATCCGACAGCGAGTGTGCCGGGTCCGTCGAGACGACGAGCGTCCGGGTCCCGCCGCGGGCGCTATCCAGGGCCGTCGCGGCCGCCATCGTCGTCTTCCCGACGCCGCCTTTCCCGCCGTAGAGGACGTACTCGGGCCCCTCCATCGGCTCGTCCGACGGTTCGACGTCGATCGTCTCGCGCTCGTCGTCGGTCGCGACGGAATCCGTCGGCGTGACTTCGATCGTCTGTGCCCCGTCCGTCTCGCCCCCGTCGGTCTGTGACTCCGCGTGCGTCTCGTCGTCCCGGTCGACCGACTCGACGTCGATTCCACTCATACGCGCCGGTTCCCCGTCCGGACACGAGTATTCGTCGGTCCGTTCCGGCCGCTGGGTGCGCTCAATCCCGCCCAGTGCCCCCGACGGACTCCCTAGAATGAGATTATATTTCCTGTGGGATTATTATACTACCTTTCCCATTAAAGTGTTTAAGAGCTAACCTTAATTAGGAAAGCGTCGTCGTCTTCAGCTAACAGGGTCGACGCCAGGCCCCGAATCCCCCATGACCCCACAACTCACCCAGCGTCTCTCGACCGAGTCGACGACCGACCCAGAACTCGCCCCGTTCCCGTACGGCTCCGATCGCGCCGGCTTTCTGCCGACGGCGACCGCCCGCGGCGTGCTCCGATCGCGCGAGGAACCCGGCGCGATCGGCGTCGCCGGTTCGACGGACTGTCCCGCGTGTGGTGGCGAGACGATCGACGGTGCGGGCCTGTTTGCGTGTACGGATTGTGAGTGGACCGGCACGCTTCGGTAGTCACGCGAGAATCGGCACCATCGCGCGTCTCGGTGCGGTTATTCTTCTTTCGGCGTGACGCCGCGGACGGCGTCGGCTACTGCCAGACAGATCGGCACGACCCACAGCGTCGCGTAGACCGCCTGCGAAAGCGGGTTCGAGAGGAGTGAGTATCGGAGTCGGTGCCGGCGATCCCGAAACGGGACCGCCGCCCACGCGGCGCGGTATGACTGCCAGCTGTAGTACGCCCAGATCACGCCGTTGAACGCGAGGATCGGGACGAGAATCGACGGAATCGACACGTCGCCGACGCCGGTGACGACGAGCAGCGTGACGAGGAGTCCAGCGGGGATTCCGACGACGTTCGTCACCGAGAGTAGTTGCGTCAGGACGGTCGCCGACCAGAAGCGAATATGCTCGAACAGCGTCCAGCCGGACGTGAGCAGGTGCCGGTACGGTCCCCGAACCCAGCGTCGCTTCTGTCGCACCCAGACATCGAATTCGACGGGACAGAGATCCAGTACGTACCGATCGATGACCCCGACCGTGTATCCACGATGGTGTGCAGCGACGCCGAGCGCCATGTATTCGGTCACCGCATCGAGTTGCCACCGATCGAGATCGTCGAGCACGCGCGCCTCGGTAAAGTAGGCCTTGCCGAGCAACTGGTACGGCCCGCTGGTGGTCTTCGCGTAGACGATGTCCGACCAGGCGGCCATCCCCATCGACTCGAGCAGCGGGAGCAGCCCCGAATCGACGTTGCGGACGGTCTGTTTCGCCTGGACGATGTCGTGCTCTTCGAGTCCGGCGACGGCGAGTTCGAAGGTGTCGAGGGGAACCTGCGTGTCGGAGTCGAAGACCGTCACGACGTCCTCAGGCTCGAACGCGAGCGTCATGAACGCGTAGGTCAGGGCGGCCGCCTTCGTCCGCGGAACGCCGACGTCCGTAAAGATCCAGTTCCCCGACGATCGGTCCGCGGCCAGCGCGTCACGATCGACTTCGACCGGGACGACGGAGAATCCCTCCTGGCGCTCGGGCGCGACCTCGCCGACGAGTTCGGGAGCCGTCACGTCCGCTCGCTCGTAGATCAGATACACCGACATACGATCGGTAGGATAGCGCTGGGCGGCGATGTTGTCGAGGGTCGCCTCCAGCGTCCCGCGCTGTTCGCGGTAGATCGGCACGAGGACGTGAATCTGCCGCTGGCAATTGGGTGGCAGTCGCGTCGTCGTGTGTTCGGCCCGCGACGACCGACTGTCGGAACCACGTTCCTGCGTGTCCGGGGTGGGCACAGCTCCACCATCAACCCGGACTCGCGGCGGTTCCGGCACAGCCGTGGCCTCCGCTTCGTCGACGACGCGCGTGAGTGTCTCTTCGTCGACGCTGGCGGTGGGTCGGCGGACGAACAGCGTCAGGAGACTGCAGTTGACGACGAAGTAACAGACCTGCGTGAATACGAACGCAGCGACGACGAGCGAAAGCGCCATACGAACGAGTGAGCCGGTCAACCCGTATCGGTATTGTGGCCGGAGTCACCGCGAGGGAAACGACGGACGGCCGGTTCGATACGGACACGACTCTGAAAGACGGCTGTTCGCGGATATTCCGCGTTAAAACCCCATACATCGAAATACGAAGTGTATGACTTCGAAATGACAAGTACCGTTGTGAACGCCTCTCGATGGTGGATTACCCGAAGTAGGTCGCCAGTCGATCGGCCGCCTCCTCGACGCGCGGGGTGACGAGCGCGAACCGGATCCAATCGCGTCGGGAGTCACCGAACGCCTCGCCGGGCATTCCGGCGACGCCGGCTTCGTCGATTAGTTGTTCGACGTTCGTGAGCGTTCCCGGATAGTCGTCGAAGCGAGCCATGACGTAGAACGCCCCTTCGGGCGTGGTGTACGCCGCGCCCGCCGCATCGAGGGCGGCGGTAAACGTCTCGACGCGATCGGCGAGCAGGGCGCGATTTCGCTCGTAGTAGTCGGGACCGGTCTCGTAAAGCGCTTCCAACACGGCGTACTGGCTGGGGCGGCTACCGGCGACGTTGACCAGCATGTGTCTGCTCTTTGCGTTTCCGACGAGTTCCGGCGGGAAGATGGCGTAGCCGACCCGGAAACCGGTGATCGCCAGTGATTTCGAGAACGCGTTGGTGACGATCCGGTGAGCCGAGTCGAACTGCAGCGCGCTCGTGAACTGCCCCGAGAGATCGTAGTGGTCGTACACCTCGTCGCTGATCAACAGAGCATCGTTCGCCTCGGCAATCGCGACCAGTTCCTCGATTGTCGACTCGGGATACACCGCGCCCGTCGGGTTGTTCGGCGTGTTGACGACGATCGCGGCCGTCTCCTCGCTCGCGGCCGCCCGGACGTCGGCCGGGTCGAGTTGGCCCGTTTCGTCGGCCGAGACGAACGTCTGCGTGCCGCCGAGCATCGTCGTCTTGCCGGGGTAGTACGGGTACACGGGGTCGGTGAGCAGTATCTCTCGGCCCCGATCGCGCTCGAGTGCGCGGGCCATCGCGAGGTAGTTTGCCTCCCCAGCCCCGTTCGTGACGACGACCTGCTCGATGTCGACCCCGCGACGGGCGGCAATCTCCCCGCGCAACTCGCGTAGCCCCTCGCTGGGTGGGTACTGGAACCGATCGGGATCGAAGTCGGCGTAGTCGCGCAATCCGTCCCGGAGCGCTTCCGGGGGTTCCCAGTCCGGATTGCCGCTCACCATGTCGATGACGTCCCGATCCGCCCGCGCCGCGTGCTGCATCACGTGAAAGAACAGCGGCGTCTCGTACTCCATGTCCGCTACTGGGCGACCCGCCACCGTCGTTCTTTCGTCACGCGTCGGCTCTGACGTTCGCCCGTCGTGTGCCAACCGTGGCGATCTCTCGCCGGGCGTCGATCCTCACCCTTACGGTTCGACGGCCCCTCTTGGAGGACATGAACGAGCAGATCGATCGAGAGCGATCGATGGCGGTCGGGGACGCCCTCCGCGACCGCGGGGAGACGCTGGCCGTCGCCGAATCCTGTACGGGCGGGCTGATCGGGGCGGCGATCACCGCCGTACCGGGGGCGAGCGACTACTTCGATTCAGCGCTCGCGACCTACGCCTACGACGCCAAGCGCCGCCACCTCGGCGTCAGCCGCGAGGCACTGGACGAACACGGGGCCGTCTCCGAACCCGTCGCGCGAGAGATGGCCCGCGGGGTCAGAGACGTTGCGGACGTGACCTGGGGCGTCTCGACGACCGGCGTCGCCGGGCCGACCGGCGGCACCGACGAGGACCCAGTTGGAACCGTCTACATCGGCGTGGCTTACGCCGGCCCGTGGGGCACCCGGACCTCCGGAGCGACTGTCTCCCGCTACGAGTTCGACGGCGATCGAGCCGCCGTCCGAGCGAAAACCGTCGATCGGGCGCTTTCGGACCTGCTCGACGCGATCGACGATCGGCCAGAGGGCGACGATGATCGGGCGGATGCGTAAGGCCCGTCGCGCTACGTCGTGACTCCGCCAACGGGTATATTCTCGACGCGACGACAGCTCGGAGAGAAAGGTATTCGGATCTCGACTGTCAGGTACGAATCAATGAACAAGGAGGGTCACGTCCTCAATGCGGTCTTGCTGAGCCTCGGGCTGGGGTATCTCCTCGAACCGGCTGGAAACCTCCAGACGTTCGAGACGATCATCGCCATTGGGGTTCCGGTCACCCTCGGAGCGATGGTTCCCGACATCGACACGGCGTTCGGGAAGCACCGAAAGACGCTGCACAACCTGCCGCTGCTGGCTGGTTTCATCGCGTTTCCGTACTTTTTTGGGAATCTCGAGTACGTCTGGATCGGCGTCCTGACCCACTACGTCCTCGACGTTGCGGGCAGCAAACGGGGAATCGCGCTGTTCTATCCGGTGTTGAAAAAGGAGTACGGGCTTCCGATCGGCGTCGCCGTCAGCAGTTCGCGCGCGATGCTCGTGACTGTCCTCGTCACCGCGGGTGAGGTCGTCCTCGTCGCGCTGGTCGTCTTCGAGGTCCCCCAGTGGGGTTTCGAGATGGGGCGAACGGCGATCGGAATATAGCCGATCGAGTCGCCTCGGCGGCCCGATCGATCGGATTCCCGCCGATCACAGTTCGTACGCCATCATCACCTCGTCGACTGCCTCGCCGTCGATCGCGTAGTGGTTCCGGCGGATCGCCTCCGTATCCCAGCCGTGCATCGTCAGGAACTCGAGTGCGCCCTCGTTGACGATCGGAACGCTGTTGTACACCTTTCGGTAGCCGTTGGCTTCGGCCCACTCGACTCCCCGCTGGAGGAGTTTGCTCCCGATTCCGTGGCCGCGGTAGTCGCCTTTGACGCCGACGGTTTGCTGGGCGGTCCCCTGGGCGTGTTCGATCTGTGGCAGGTCGAGGTGAGTCCAGCCGACGACGTCGCCGTCGACGGTCGCAACGAAAAACATTCGGGATTTGACGGTGTTGTGCCTGTTGACCGCGTCCTCGTAGAGCAACTCCTCCGCAATCGTCTCCGCGACGACGTAGGTCTCTTCGGCGGTGACGTCCCGGATCGTTTCGATGAGGCCGTCGAAGTCCGCCTGCTGGCCCGGTCGAACGGTAAAGGAAATCCCGTCGTGGTCGTAGGTTTCGACGGCACCGAACTCGAGGGCAAGTTGCAACGTCCCGCCGTCGGCTTCCAGATAGCCGTCGGCCTGCAACGCCTCCAGATGCATCTCGAACTCCGCCGTCGGCAGTTCTACCACGTCGAGAAGTTTGTGTCGCTTGACGGTCCCGTGGCGTTCTACGTACTCGTAGATCCGCCGTCTGGCCTCCGAGGAGAACGTCGGCCGCTCGATCGCTCCCATAGGGACGGTACGCGGAGTCGGCGCTTAATCCTTGGCTATTGATACCATCCGACATATCGAAGCCACGGCGATCGCGGTCCGTGCAGTCGACGGGCCGTCTCGAAAGAAAAGAACAGCCGTCCGCTACCGATTCGGTGTCCAGTCCTCACAGGCGTCCATGTCGTCCATCGCTGACTCGTGACGCGCGCAGTAGGGAACCATCCCCGACGAGGATCGGACGTACTCGAAGTGCGTGCAGTTGCCGCAGTACCGATCGGTGGGCGCTTCCGGCGACGCTGTTGCGGGCGGATCGACGATTTCCGCGTCGCGGCCATCGCCGCCGGCAGTGCGATCGAGCGGCGACGAAATGTCCTGGGTCGACGAGCCGCCGTCGCTGGTCGCCGCGCCGGCACGGGCGGGGGTCGATCTGCTGCCGGCGGCCGACTCGCTCGGCGTCGATCCGGACGCGGCTCGGGTCGCGTCTTCGTCGAACGAGAGGGCCGCGCCGTCGTCCTCGGCGGCATTCGCGTTCGTCTGCGTTTCGACGTCGCCGTCGGGCGTTCCACTGAGGAATCCGATGCCGCCGAATCCGCCCGTCGTCTCGCTTTCGTCGACCTCGACGACGGTCTGGTTGTGCCGCGTGACGTTCATTTCGAGCATCCCGCCGGGATCGTTTCGGGTCTTGAAATTGACCACGGCGGTGAACAGACACCAGATCGCGGTCACGAGTCCGAGCAGGTAGATCGCTGAGACCTGAAGCGTCAGGTCGTCGCCGTAGCCCCGCCAGTGGTCCGGATAGGCGTACCAGAAGAGGACGACGCCGAGCAGGCAGAGGCTCGAACTGATCGCGGCGGCCGCCCGGACGCGCCGACCCGCCGGCAACACGACGAAGACGCCGACGAGGGCGACCGGGACGCCGATCCCCGCCAGCACCCCCGCGGCGCGTACGGCCGCGTAGTGGCCACCGAGAACTCCCGCGAAGAGGTCGGTCGTCGCGACCAGCACGGCAACCACCGCGAGCACCGCACCGAGGCAGACGAGGGCCGTTCCCGCGTACAGCCGTCGGAGGCTCGTCACCGTCCGTTCACTCCCGTTGTAAACCTCCGTCAGGCTAGTCATGCGAGCGTATTCACGATCATACCACTAAACGGTATGTCAGACACACGTCGTCAATCAGAGAGGATAGACGGACAAAACAGCGCGGATCGACCGATCGTCCGACTCGGCAAAACGAAAGCTTGAATCGCCACCCTCGAGAACGATCGACCATGAGCGACGAGGACGACGAGGAACCGACCGTATCACTCGGAGCACACACTCCCGTGGAGGGAGCCCCACTCGCCCGCGTCACCTCGCGTCTGAGCTGGCCGAAGGAGAAAAGCGAAGTCGATCGACTCGAAGGTGAGAGCGTGATTCGGACCCCGGACGGACCCCAGGAGCTGTCTGCCGTCCTCGAGGACGTCGACGAGACGTACTTCCAGCGCCGCCAGGAGTTCGAGGGCCACGTCCGCGAGGTCATCGGCACCGGTCCGATCCCGACCGCGGACGAGTAACGATCCGTGGCGATCGATACGGACGAGACGGGGTGGCTTCGCGCGCAGTTCGATCGGCTCACGTGGTTCCAGAAGTCGCTACTGGCCGGTGGGCTGTTGACGCTGCTGTGGATGCGGTTCGTCCCGAGCGAACTGGGCGCTCGCGCAGTGGTCGACAGCGTCCTCCTCATCGGCGGCCCGCTCGTCCTCGGTCTCACACACGGCAGACACATCGGCTGGAACGTTAATCGCGTCGCGGTCCGCAACGCCGTGTTACTCTCGATGTTCGTCCTGCCGTTTTACCTGGTCGGTTCGACCCTGCCGACCATTCGCGGATTTTACCCGATGTGGGAAACCTCGGCCGCACCCGGCGAGTTTCTGCCACACGCCGTGAAGCTGTTCGTGCTCGCGCTGGCCGCCGAAACCTACTACCGCGGTTTGCTCTGTGTCGGCGTCCGAGAGATCGGGTTCAAAGCCGTGCTCATCAGCCCCGTCGTCTACATGATCCACCACTCCTCGAAGCCGCCGATCGAGTTCTTGCTCTCGGGACCGACGGACGTCCTCTTCGGGGCGGTCGACTACGAATCGAACTCCATCCTCCCGTCGGTGATCGCCCACGGCGCGGGACTCGTTTTGTTGGACTGGCTCGTGTTGCACGACCCGCTGTTCGATCCGACGGCATTTCTGACGGCCCTCGAGTGGCTCCCGGTGCCGATATAGGAACGATCGATTCGTCGTGCGAAGGGAACCGCTTCGGGCGAGGCGCCCGACGGTGGTGCTTTTGTAACTCCCCGCCGATGTATCGCGTATGAGCCTTCCCATCGACCCGGCGACGATCGATCCCGATGAGTACGGCGAGAAACAGGCGAGCCTCGAGATGGACCACGAGGAGGCGATCGAACACGTCCGCGAGGTCTGCGAGGAAGTCGGCTTCGGCATCCCCGTCGAGTTTTCGCCGTCGGAACTGTTGAACGAGAAGGTCGACGCGGACCGCGATCCCTACTACGTGCTCGGGGCCTGCAACCCCTCCGTCGCGGATCAGGCGCTCGACGAGACCATGCGCATCGGCGGCCTCTTTCCCTGCAACGTGATCGTCTGGGAGGAGGAACCGGGCCGCCAGCGGGTCTACCACGTCTCGATCATGAAGATCGCCCGCCTGCTCGGGATGGCCCCGGACAACGACGCGTGGGCCGAGATCATTGACACGACCGGCGACCTCGTCGAAGAGACGTTCGAGAAACTCGATTCCGTCGCGGACGACGCGGCGGAGTGACCGGCCGCGATCGGTCTCGAACGCGCGTTCGACGACCGCGCCCAGTCAGCGATCGCCGCTATTTTCCTCGCCCGTCCCGGCCGTTCGCGTCTCCGCGTTCGCTCCGGGCTCGCGCGCGGCGTCGACGGTCGCCGCCGCCGCTTCCTCAGCCTCGAGTTCGTCGACGTACTGCTCGGCGTCGTACCGAACGTAGCCGGTGTAGAGCATGATGAGCCCGAAGCAGATCGCCGGGACGCCGAACAACAAAAAGAGCACGGCCATCGCCGTGACCAGTTCGCCCGGGATCAGTGCAGGAACCGGGGTGAGTTCGGACAGGGACATACGTCCGTACAGTCGCCGTTCGGTAAAAGGCGTTGTCCCCCACGGACGGTTTCGGGTCGGTTACGCCGCATTCCGATCGCGGTCAGTTCGATCGCGAAAAGGCGTCCAGACTCGTCTGGAGGCCCGCGGCGAGTTCGGATTTGCGCTGGAGTCGGGCGTAGGACACCGGCAACTGCGTCGCGATTTCGGAGACCGCGTCGTGGAACGTCTCGGCCTCGCCGTAGTGACCGTCGAAGGCGTTTCGGACGCTCTCTCTGACCTGCCAGACGCCGACCGGTGCCCAGTAGTCGTCGCTGACCTCCCGGAGCACGAGACACTTGGCCTGCCGGCCGACCGATTCGAGGTGTTCGAGCACCCCGAGTCGAGCGGCGTAGTACGCGCCCGCGGTCTCCTCGACGTAGCTCGATCGACCCTCGTACCCCTCGCTGGCGCTCTGGAGCCAGACGTCATCGTTCGGATTCGGGTTCCAGATGCTGCCCGGCGCTTTCATTTCGACGAGTTCGAACTCCCAGCGGCCGGGCGCGAGGACGACCCAGTAGCGGTTGCCCATGTACTCGCTGGCCCAGACCTGCACCTCGTCGATGCTCGGTTCGGTCCTGATCCGGCCGCGTAAGAACTGCCCGATCGTGTCGTCGACGGCCGTGATCGACCACCGGGTCGGGACGAGACGACGCTGTTTGGCCTCCCCGAGCGCGCCCGCCGAGAGGATCGAGTTGATGTCGTAGACGTCGAACCCGCGCCGGTAGAGGTAGGTCATCGCCCCCTGAGCCTGCCAGTCGTCGTCCTCCAGCGTCTTCTTGACCGGTCTGGGGACGTAGGGGTTCTCCCGTAACTCTGCGTTTCGGGCGTTCGCTCTGGGACCGCGGGGCGTGGCAACGTCCGTCCCCGCATCCAGGCCGAGATCCGGCGTGCCGTCGAGACCGATTTCTAAGTCGACGGGTCGGTCAGCAATCGCCACCTCGCGCTGGACGCCGACGAAGCCGTCCCAGGCGTCGTGGACGTTCGGCGTGAGTCGGCTCGCGATCGCCGGCGAGTCGACGTTCGCGCGCTTGCTCGAGTTCAACAGGCCGGTTCGGCGTTGGAGTACGTCCTCGATCGCATAGCCCTGCTGGTACCACGCGCCGTCGGTGACGTACTCCTCGGCGGCGTCCTCGTCGCCAACGGGTGAGAGGAGTCCGATTGGAATGTCCGGGTAGTTCGATCGCCCGACGAAGATCGAGGGGGCTGTCGAGCCGACAAGGGTGTCGCCCGAGAGCGCCCGCTCGAAGTTCTGCTCGAACGCCGAGAGGTGGTCGGTGATCGCGTAGGATTTCTCCTTTGCGAGACGCCGTCGCTCGGCTTCCTCGTCGGGTTCGAGATCCTCGATGTAGTCGTCGAGGCGCATTACGTCGATCGAGGCGGGCGGCGGCAAAGTATTTTGTCTCCCGGCGTCGGTTTCGTCTGATCGACTCGCGGGTCCGGTAGCGATGGAGCAGAAATTACGATTTCGGAAATCAGGATTTCCAAATTCGATAGTTCTATCTGGATACGGACTCACAGTGTCGTATGGTCGAATTCGTTGATCGAGACGAGGAACTCGATCGACTCACTGCGTGCTACGAGTCCGACACGGCGGAGTTCGTCGTGATTTACGGGCGGCGGCGGCTCGGAAAGAGCGAGTTAGTCCGGCAGTCTATCACGGACCGAGACGACGCAATGTACTACCAGGCGATCGAGTCGACTGCGCAGAATCAACTCGAACAGTTCGTCGACGTGGGGACGACGCAGTTCCCATCGATGCGGAACGTTCGCCGTGACTGGGAGGCGCTGCTCGAAGCGCTCGGGGAGGAAGATGCGATCGTCGTCATCGACGAGTTCCCGTTTCTTATCGAGGAAGATGAGTCACTTCCGTCTCGGATTCAACGGGTATGGGACACGCAGTTACAGGAAACGGAGATGACGCTCGTGCTCGTCGGGTCATCGATTAGCGTCATGGAAGAAAAGGTGCTATCCGGGAGTGCACCACTGTACGGCCGCCGAACGGCGACGATCGACCTAAAACCACTCTCGGCCGGTGATGCAGGTCGATTCTTCCCGGCGTATGACGCCGAGACGGCGATCGTCGCGTGGGCGGTCTACGGTGGGACGCCTCACTATCTCCAGACGATCGACCCTGGGGAGTCCCTTTCGACGAACGTCCAGCAGACGATCCTCTCCGAGCGGGGACTCCTGTATTCGGAACCGGAGTTCCTGCTCCGGACGGAACTTCGACAACCAAATACGTATTTCAGCATCCTTCGAGCGCTCGCACACGGCCGCCGAACACCCAACGAGATCGCAGGGATGGCCGGAGTGGAGTCAGGATCGCTCAGTACGTACCTGCAGAAACTCCGTCGGCTCCGTCTCGTCGAGCGTCACATTCCCGTGACGGAGTCACCGACGGCGTCGAAACGCGGCCGGTATCGCATCGCTGCGCCGTTGTTCCGGTTTTGGTTCCGGTTCGTATACGGCGCTCAAGATCGGCTTCGCATGCTCGGTGAAGATGCCTACGAGGAGGTCGTCGAACCGGAGATTGCGGACCACGTAAGCCCGTTGTTCGAACGACTCTGTCAGCGTGCGCTGCCGCAATTGGTCGATCGACGGTACACCGATGTTGGTCAGTGGTGGTTCAAAGCGCACGAACTGGACGTCGTCGGGTTGAGCGAGGAGGGACTCGTGGCCGGCGAGTGTAAATTCACGTCCCGGCCGGTGAGTGAAGGCGTCCTCTCGGATCTCGAACGGACGACGACGGAGGTACGATGGGCAAACGAACCGGCAGACGCCGAACCACTGTACGTGTTGTTCAGTCGATCCGGCTACACCGACGATCTCATATCCAGAGCCGAGGCCCGTAACGACGTTCGTCTCTACAACTTGCCTGACGTGCTTTCCGCAGTGTGACTCGTCAGGTGCGTGTCGGTCCTACTCCCCCACCCCCTCCTCGACGATCGCAATCTCACTCCCACCTTTTTTCCGTTCGGGTTCGCTCCGCTCACACCTCACGCTGCTCACGGGCACAGCCCGTTCGCATGACTCGCGGGACGTGGTCCCGCGCTCACAAAAAATCTGGACCAAAAAATCCCGCTCGCTCCCGCCGTCGCTCGCGGCTCTACTCCTCGACAGCCTCCTCGACGATCGCAATCTCACTCCCACCTTTTTTCCGTTCGGGTTCGCTCCGCTCACCACCCTGCTCACGGGCGCTGCCCGTTCGCACGATTCGCGGGACGTGGTCCCGCGCCCACGCAAAAAATCTGGACCAAAAAACCCCGCTCGCTCCCGCCGTCGCTCGCGGCTCTACTCCTCGACAGCCTCCTCGACGATCGCGATCTCCTCCTCGCTCAATCCGTACAGTTCGTAGACGATTTCGTCGATGAGCGCGTCCGTCTGCTCGATCTGGGACTCCAGTTCCTCGGCGCGCTCTTTCGTCCGGACGTAACTCGCCAGTCCGTCGCGCACGTCCTCGACGGCGGGGAGGGTCAGCTTCCGGAGTCGATCGATCGGCGAGTTCGTTTTCGTCGCCGTCTCGCGGAAGTTCGCGAAGCCGCCGGCTTCGTCGACGGCCACGGGGACGAACGCCTCGATCAGGTCCGCTTCGGTCTCCGAGAGGTCCGCAATCTGCAACGCCGGCAGCGGGTCGGTCTCGGTGTACCCCCACCGATCGGTCTCGAAGGCGTCCTCGTCTTCGGGCTTGTACCGTGCGGTAAGCCGGATTTCGACGGACGTGGGGGACTGGCGATCGATCGCGACTGTGCCGATGCGGAGGTTTGCGCGATCGGCGGCGGTGTCGGTGAGGATGGAATCGGCGGCCCCGGTTGGGGGCTGGGCGAGGCCGATGTCGGCGAGGGAGTGGCCGTCCGAGTAGGAGCCGAGGTGATCTAGAACGTTCCTATTTAGTGAGTCGAGTTTTTTAATATCCTTCTCTATTTGTGTGATACTCTGGAGTAGATCATCCCGACTGTGGAATTCAGATGGAAGTGGGAAGTTTACTGCATCTTGAATTAGGATTTTTTGAAAAGTATCTTTGTTTTCGTCCAAGAACCGTTTTCTGTGGTAGAAGGTCAGCAATTTTGAGTTTAGAAGGCCGGTTAGTGCTCGTGCTTTTTTAGAAGGACATTTATCGCTATCCGGAAGAAGAACAAACCCTACTTGAGTATGGAATAGTGTCTCGTCAGAGTATGCTGCGTAAATTCCACGACCCTCTGTTGGAACGATTTGGCGAACTACGCATCGTGGTTGTGTGAAAAATCGTTTTTCGCGTGGAGCTCCTAACCAATCGCCGTATTTTATCCACTCTCCACCTTCCCACTGTAATTGATATCTGTTAATCCCCTTTCCGGTTGTGATTCGATAGTGATCATCGGTTTCCTTTGTATTCGAATGGAAAACCCTGTTTTCAATTTGTTCTTTGTTGTGTCCCTGATGTTTATCATATGGTGTCAGACCTAAGCATGACTCAAATTTTTCTTGAATAGTTTGGCTAGATTTCTCAATCTGACTAATCACCATTCGCTCTGATTCTGAAGTGAATATGTCAAATATCAAATCATCAGTGTCTTCCCACCGGTCAATGTTGCATTTATGTCTTTCCCCGGTTTTTTCACTGATTTTCTCTATTTCTGCTTCTCGAGGAAATATGATTGCATCAGTGTATTTATCGGTATTAGTAGAACTCACTTCACTTGTCAATATAGCAGTCTCCATCGTGACATTTGAGAAAACGCCATCCGGTAGTCGAACAATTGTCTTAATATTGTGTTCTTTCAAGATATGTCTCCTGAGTTTCTCATACGAACTTTGAGTGAGATAGGAGTTTGGAGTTATAAAACCAAATTTCGATTTTTCAGCTAGTAGTTGAGTCGAGCGCTCAATAAATGCAGCATAGATATTCACTCTATTATAACTAGTCTCAAAGAATTTGAATATAACCTCAGGATCTTCTAATCCTTTAATATCGACCCAAGGCGGATTCCCGATCACCGCATCGAAGCCCGCATCCTCCCGCAGTTCGCCGTCCTCGCCGAAGAAGACCTCCGGATACTCCAGTTCCCAGTGGAAAAACGACTCCCGATCGGCCATCGCCTGGGCCGTCTGGAACCAGCCTTCCTCCCGGACGGCGGCCCACTCGGCGTCGTCGTCGACCGCCCGTGCCATACGTTCGTAGGCTCCCTCGGGAACGTCCAGATCGAAGCGTTCGGCGGTGTGGACGGTGGTGAGTTCGAACAGGCGCTGGTAGAACGGATCCTCGCGGACGGCGGTATAGAGTTCCTCCATCGACTTCACGTCGTCGAGCGTCTCGTTGTCGATCTCGAGTAACGCCTGCATCCGCTCCATGACGTGTTCGAGGGTGTCCTGGCGCACGCGCGCCAGCGCCTGCTGGAGGGTCAACTGCCCGTCGCTGGAGTCGGCCTCGCTCGACAGCACCTCGGTCACGTCCGAACCGACCAGCGAGTTGCCCGCCTTGAGGTGGTGATCCAGAAACGCCAGGGGCTGGTCCGCCGCCAGCGTCTCCAGCCACATCGACAGCTTCGCGAGTTCGACCGCCATCCCGTTCAGATCGACGCCGTAGATACACTCCTTGGCGATATCGCGGCGCACCCGCTGCTCGTCGAACGCCGTCGCCTCGTCGAGTTCCCGAACCTCGGTCATCACCCGCTCTGCCAGGTACTCCGTCGCCCGCGTCAGGAAGTGCCCGCTGCCCATCGCCGGATCGAGCAGCTTCAGATCCGTCACCCGCCTGTAGAACGCCCCCAGATACTCGTGGGTGCCGGGCTCGAATCCCTGCGCCTCCAGATCGGCGGTGATCTCCTCGACCAGCGGCCCCACCGTCTCCTCGACGATGTACGTCACGACGTAATCCGGCGTGTAGTACGCCCCCGTGGCCTTTCGTTCCCCCTCGTCGTTGACCACGTACAGCCCGCCCGCATCGACCGTCTCGACCGCCTCCGCGACCGACACCTCCGTCGCCGGCTTCCAGACCTGCCCGCCGTCCGCGGCCACCGCCGCGTACGCCTCCGGCGCGATCCGGAACTGGTGTTCGAGCAACCCCTCGTAGACGCTGCCCAGGTGGCGCGTATCCAGGTCCGCGTAATCGGCCAGCACGTACCGCCCCTCGTCGTTTTCCGTCGTCGAAATCCGGTAGATCACCTCCGCGAGATACCGGTTGCTGATCGCGTTCTCCGCTAAGAACTCGTGGCGATCGGCGTCGAACAGCCCGCCGTTGTACGGCGGAATCCCGAGGGTTTCCTCGCCCTCGTCGACCAGCCGAAACAGGTCCTCCAGCCGACTCCACATCGTCGTCGAGTACTCGCTGTAGGCGTCCGCGAAGCCGTCGTCGACCTCCCCGATCTCGTCGTGAATCTCGAGTCGCAACTCGTCTAAGCTGAAGTTCTCCTCGTACTCGTCGATCGCGTCCGCCCCGTCGGGGTGAATCAGCCCCCGAGACTCGGCGTAGAGGACGAACATCAGCCGGTAGAGCAACACCAGCGACTGCTCTTTGAGTTCCCGAAGCCCCTCCTCATCGTCGGGGTCGATCGCCAGATCGTTCGTCTCGGTGAATCCGCGACCGAGCACGCGCAGGGCCGTAAAGACGTTGTCCTGAAGGTCCTCCCCGAGTTCCTGGGCGACCGTCTCGCTTTCAGACCAGACCGCATCGAGAAACGCCGTCCCACCCGACGTGCGAAACGCGGCCGGCCGGAAGAACGCGTAGAAGTACTTGAAGGCCTCCAGATCCCCGCGTTCGAGCAGTTCCGGCAGATCGACTTCGTAGTAGGTCTGGGTCTCGTAGTCGTTCGTCCCGTAGAGCCGCCACTTCCGCCCGTTCGTGAGCACGCCCCACTGAATCGACTCCGGCGTCCGCTCGAGGTAGTGTTTGATCTGGTGGGAGGCGTTCCGGTAGGGCCGCTGCTCGCTAAAGCGCGCCGTGAAGTCCGCGTCCCACTGCTTGGCCTCGACCAGCCCCACGCCCCGGTCGAACAGGTCGGTCGTGTCCTCGGTTCGCAGGTACACCTCGGCGGCGTCCCGCCGGGCGGCCGTATCCTCGAACAGGAGCACGTCGACGTAGCCCCCACCTCCCGGCAGCGTCGTCTCGACGTTCGTCCCGAAGCCGAGCACGTCGAGCACCTCGTCGATCCAGTTGTCGATCAACGGATCTTCCTTGTAGCTCTCGACCAGCCCCGACTCGTGCTCGTACAGCGCCTGCAACTCCTCCATCGCGCCCTGGGCCGCCTCGTCGCAGCTCCACTCCTCGCGGTCTTGCACCCGCTCGTCGAGATAGTAGCCCGAAAAGAGATTCGAGTTCGTATACGGCCGATCGGAGAGCGTCGCCTGACTCATGCTATCCGCTACGTGGAATTGTCAGCCTAAGAAACCACTGGTACCCACAGCCACTGGTCATCTCTGCCACTGCCAACCCGACTGCCACCACTGTTCGCGCCGCTCGCGGGCAGAAGCCACCGTGATAGGCGATCGACTTATCCGTGTCTCTTGAGAACGTACGGACACACGTGGAGGTTCTCCCGGTTGTCATCGGCATTCTCGCCCTCGGGATCGGTGCCCAGGTGCTCGCAAAGCGACTGCAGGTGCCGAGCGTCCTCTTTCTGATCGCGATCGGCGTGCTCGTCGGTCCCGAGGGGCTGAGCTTCGTGACGATCGAGACCTTCGGGGACGGTCTCTCGACGATCGTCGGGTTGAGCGTCGCCATCATCATCTTCGACGGGGCCTTTCACCTCCGCCGAAAGAAACTTGAGCGCGCACCCCAGGCGGTTCGACGACTGACGACGGTCGGCGCTGCGATCGCCTTCCTCGGGACGGCGGCCGCGGTCCGGATCTTCCTCGGCACCGAGTGGGACATCGCGTTCCTGATCGGGGCGCTGTTGATCGCGACCGGCCCGACGGTCGTCACGCCGATTCTCGACGTCGTCACGGTTCGAGATCACGTCGAGACGGCCCTCGAAGCCGAGGGGATCATCAACGACGTGACGGCGGCCGTCCTCGCGATCGTCATCTTCGAGGTGTTCGTCGTCAGCGACACGCCGGAGCTGATTCCCGTCGGGTTCGTCCAGCGGCTGACCGCCGGCATCGGAATCGGCGTCGTCATCGCGATCGTCGTCTGGTACCTGCTCGTCAAGGTGCGAGCGCCCGCGGGCGACGCCCCGCAGATCGCGCGGCTGGTGACGCTTACCGGCGCGCTCGTCTCCTTCGGTCTCGCTGAGTCGGTGTTCCCCGAAACCGGCGTCGCCGCGGCCGCGACGACCGGTCTCGTCCTCGGCAATCTCGACCTCCCTCACCGTGAGGAGATCCTCGCGTTCAACCGCGACCTCACGCTGGTCGTCCTCTCCTTCGTGTTCATCTCGCTTGCGGCCCTGATCGATTTCGGCTCGTTGCTCGGTCTCGGTCTCGGCGGTATCGCGGTCGTCGTCGCCGTCACCCTGTTCGTCCGCCCGATTCTCGTCGCCCTCTCCGCGACCGATCGCCAGTTCAGCCGGGAGGAGCGGCTGTTTCTCTCGTTCGTCGGCCCGCGGGGGATCATCCCGGCGTCGGTCGCGACGCTGTTCGCGATCGAACTCGAGACGGCAGGCCAGTTCGAGGCCGCCCAGACCCTCGCCGGCACCGTCTTTCTCGTCATCTTCCTCACGGTCGTCATTCAGGCGGGCTTTGCCCGCCAGATCGCGGAGTACTTCGAGGTTGTTCCAATGCCATCGATCATCATCGGCGGCGGCCGGGTCGGCCGGGCGCTCGCGACACGACTGGAGAAACGCGGCGAAAACGTCATCATCGTCGACGAAAACGAGCGGACGGTCGAAAGCCTTCGACAGGACGGCTACACCGCCGTCCACGGCGACGGAACGGTGCCGGATACGCTTCGCGAGGCGGGAATCGATCGGGCCAGAATCGTCGTCGCGACGACTGCGGACGACGACACCAACCTGCTGGTCTCCCAGCTCGCCCGGACGACCTTCGACGTCGAGACGGTCGTCGCGCGGGTGAACCAACCCGGAAACGTCGACGCCTTCGAGACGCTAGACGTGCGCGCGATCGACGTCGCGAGCGCGACCGCCTGGTCGCTCGACAACGAGATCGAGCGGCCGGCACTCGCCCACTGGATGACCGAACTCGGTGAGGGCCACGACGCCCAGGAGATCAGCGTCACCGCGGCGGACCTCGTCGGCTCGAAAATCGCGGACCTGGACGCCGACATTCCGGACGGCGTTATCGTCGCCGTCATCGCCCGCAACGGGGAGACGTACGTCCCGGAAGCCGACACGACGCTCGAAGAAGACGACATGGTGACGTTTCTCGGCCGCGAGGAGGCCGTCAAGGAGGCCGTTCGTCGCTTCCACCCGCACGATTGAGACGGCGAACGCAACTCCGGGTGCAGGCGGTGCTGGCGAGAGACGGAGACGAGCGGAACATTCTAGAACGTGGTTTCAGCACCCACCGTATGCTGAAAGAGACGTGATTATGGCTACGGCGCGGGTGTGTGGCTCGCAAGCAGAGCGGTCTCGCTGGTAGGTAGAGACGAACGCGGTACGGGACCCCAACGTGGCGGAATTCGGTGTCAATCCTCGTGCTCGCTCGTGACTGGGTGCGTGAAGAAGACGGTCGCACCCTGGCCGGGTTCCGAGTCGATCCAGATCTCGCCGCCGTGGCGCTCGACGATCCGCTCGCAGAGGGCGAGTCCAATCCCCGTTCCTGGGTGCTCTTCGCGTGTATGGAGCCGTTCGAATACGTCGAAGACGCGCTCGTGGTCTTCCGGATTGATGCCGATTCCCTCGTCGGTGACCGCAACCTGCCAGTATTGTCCCTCCCGTTCGGCGGACACGGACACTCGTGGCGGTTCGTCGTCGCTGTATTCGATTGCGTTCGCGAGCAGGTTCTGGAACAGTCGTCGAAGCTGATTCGCGTCGCCACGCACTGTCGGAAGCGATCCGGTCGTGATCTCGGCGTCGCTCTCCTCGATCCGAACGTGGAGGTTGCGGAGAGCATCGTCGAGCACCGCGTCCAGGTTCACCGCCTCGAAGGGTTCGCCCCTGGTTTCGACGCGTGAATACTCCAGTAGAGCGTCGATCACCCTGCGCATTCGGTCGGCCCCGTCGACTGCGTAGTCGATAAATTCCTCGGCGTCCTGGTCGAGTTCGTCCTGATATCGGTCTTCGAGCAACTGGAGGTAGCTCGAGACCATCCGCAAGGGTTCTTGCAGGTCGTGGGAGGCCGCGTAGGCGAACTGCTCGAGCCGTTCGTTCGACTCTTCGAGTCGCCGTTGGTACTCCTTGCGCTTGGTAATATCGCGCAGTATTCCCGTGAAGTATCGCTCTCCGCGATACTCGATCTCGCTAAGCGATACGGCAAGCGAACTCTCCGTGCCGTCGGCGCGAAGCCCCGGCAGTTCGATGTAGTCCCAGTCCAGGTTGCGCTCGCCCGTCTCGAGATAGCGTTCGATCCCTTCCCGGTGTTGCTCGCCGTATTCCGCGGGCATCAGCTCCGTTACTGGGCCACCGGTTAGCTCCTCGGGGGCGTACCCGAATACGCTCTCGACTGCCGGATTGATCGATCGGATCGTACTCTCCGTGTCGATCGTCACGATCACGTCGTTGACCGATTCGGTGATCGCCCGGTACTGCTCGCGAAGCTCCGTAATGTCCTCTTCGACGATCACGACGCGATCCAGTCGGCCCGTGTCATCCTCGATCGGGGCGGCGTAGACGGAGAGCCACTGTCGATTGCCATCCGGGAGTTCGACCTGTCCGATCCAGTCGTAGACTGGCTCACCGGTCTGGACGACGCGGGCGAACGGCCGCTCATCGGCCGGGACCAGGCGGCCGTCTCGGTCGTAGAACGTTCGAATCTCCTCCATTCGACCCTGGAAGTCGATATCTCCCCGAATGGATCGCGCCCGATCGTTCATCCGTTCGATGTCGCCGTCCGCGGTTAGCACCGAGATCCCCACCGGGGCGGCCGCCATGACCTCGGTGAGCAATTCGCGCTCGCGGTTGCGTTCGTCCTCGGCTTGGCGACGCGCGACCAGTCCCCCCAGTTCCGCCGCAACGGACTTGACGAGTTCGACGAGGTGCGCGTCCTTCTTGCGGCGCTCAGCGAGATAAAATTCCAGTACAACGGCCACGTCGCCATCGGCGAGCACGGGAACGCCCAGCCCGGCTTGCAACCCCGCGTCAGCGGCCAGCGTGGTCCTCGGATACTCGCGCTCCGTCACCGAAGTGACGTCTTCGAACCACACGGGTTCGCTCGAGCCGAACGCGCGCCCCGGGATCCCTTCGCCGGGTTCGAACGTGAACTCGCGGGAGGCGTCCACGAACGTCTCGAACGCGTCGTCCTGGGCGTAGGCGGACAGTCGTTCGACGACGCCGCGTTCCGTTGGAAGCCAGGCCTGGCCGACGACCCACTCCGTGTAGTGGCAAATGTCCGCGAGTGCTGCCTGCAACCCTCCTTCGAGCGTGGCCGCTTCGGCAATCGATTGGCTGACCGAGAAGTGGAGGCTCCGTTCCTCTTCGGCCCGCCGCCGATCGGTCATGTCGCGGGTGACCTTCGCGTACCCCTCGAGAGTGCCACCGTCCTCTCGGATGGCCGTAATCGTGACGTTCGCCCAGAACTGCGACCCGTCCTTCCGGACGCGCCAGCCTTCGTCCTCGACCGATCCATGCTCGTCCGCACTGGCGAGGTTTGCCTCGGGGACTCCAGCGACGCGCTCCTCCTCGGTGTAGAACGTCGAGAAGTGCTCGCCGAGGATCTCCTCGGTCCGATAGCCTTTGATGCGCTCGGCGCCAGCGTTCCAACTGACGATGTAGCCGTCGGGGTCGAGGCGGAACACGGCGTACTCTTCGATGGCCTCCACGAGCGCGCGGAACTGATCGTCCTGATTCACCAGCGTTCACTCACCGGAAGTGTGTGATTCCTCCACCCTTCCGGTAGCGAGGAGAGGTCATCGATAGCCTCGGGTGTCATTGTTTCCCACACGCTGTAAGGGCGGAAAACTCTGACGGGAGCGGAGGGCAGCGGCGGCGAATCCGTGCTCTACGTCTTGGACGCTGACCGGCGCATATTCGTAATCTTCCACGTCGGACTGTCGAGAGCACCTGCTATCCACCGAGAGTCGCCTCACGATCGAGCGACGGGCGGCGACAGCGTCACAGGGGACATCGATCGCAAAAACGGTGTCAGAGGCACGACCCAGTCGGATGCCGGGCACGTCATCGCGCTGGGCCGTATCTCCGTCTTGGCGACCCGACATAATAGACCCATCACCGCGTTTTCCAGTCCAGAAAACACCGGCTGAAAGCGATCGAGAGTCGTCGGCTTCGACCCGCCGATCGCGGGCAGTCCCAGCCGAGTGGCGAAAGACAACCGTTAAAAACGCCGGGCGGGAAGTGGGAGATATGAGTACGACGGACGACCGAAAGACGCGTTCCTGTGTCTCCTGTGGGATCAACATCGCAGGCACGAACGCGGCTGCGTTCAAGTGTCCCGACTGTGGCGCACAGATTTACCGCTGTGCCAAGTGCCGCAAGCAGAGCAACCTCTATGAGTGTCCCGACTGCGGATTCACCGGTCCGTAAGGTGTTACAATGGGAAAAGTAGCTGCCAAAATCAAGGTCATGCCGGACAGCCCCGAGATCGATCTGGACGCGCTCCAGGAACGCCTCGAAAGCGCCCTCCCCGAGGGTGCCAAGATCAACGGCGTCGAGCGCGAGGAAGTCGCGTTCGGCCTCGTCGCACTGTACCCGACCGTCATCGTCCCCGACGGGTCGGGCGGCACCGAAACCGTCGAGGAGAACTTCACCGACGTCGACGGCGTCGAAAGCGTCGGCGTCGAGAACGTCGGCCGCATCTAACGGACGCCGTTTTCGCGTCCCACTTCTCACCGCGACCGATCGATTCGAGCCACCGGCTCGCCGAGTGGCCACGGATCGTACTGTGACGACGGAATTCGTCTCTCGACCTCTTTTTCGCTGTCGGGAGAGGCCGGCTGTTCGGCGGTCACGATATCGAACGAGGCCGTTCACTCGACCGGCGACTCACGAACGACGATCACTCGGTTCCACCACTACTCTCGGCTGCGATCGGGTCGGTCGGTGTGCCGATAGCCGCCTCGACGACCGCCGCCGGTGACGCGTCGAATCCGCCACCCTGTGCCACCGTATCCGTGCCCCCGCCACCGCCGCCGAACTGGTCGATCAGTTCCTCGAGGATTGCGGCTGCCGATCGAGAGCCGGACGCACCGACGACGACCGACGGTCGCTCGCCGTCGCGGCCGCTGACGGCGACGACGACACGCGCACCGCTGTCGACCGTATCCGAGGCGACCTGCGCTCGAACTGCCTCGTTCACCGCATCGGACGGGAGGTCGCCCACGCGCGCCGCGATCCACGTTTCACCCGCTCGATCGACCGGTTCGGCCGCCGCGAGTCTGGCCTCGACGAGCGATCGCTCCCGCTCCGCGAGCCTCGCGGCGAGATCGTCGCGTTCATCGGTGAGACGATCGAGTTCGGTCGGTACGGCGTCGATCCCGGTCCCGAGGGCCCGCTTCGCGCCGTATGCCGTCCGCTTCTCGGTCGTCCGTCGTTCGATCGCGTTCGGCCCGACGGCGAGTTCGATCCGCGTCAGGCCGTCGCCGGGATTCGATCGATCGAGCACCGTCACGGGCCCGATTTCGCGCGTGTTCCGGACGTGCGTCCCGCCGCAGGCGGCGACGTCCCACGGCTCACCGGCATTCCCTCCGACGACGGTCGTGCCGATCCCGGTCTGACGGCCACCGTTCGCGTTCTCGTCTTCGCCGCCGATCGTGACGATCCGGACGCGTTCACCGTCCGCTGGGTCGTCCTCGGTCGTGTCGTTGAACTCGATTTCGTCGCGTTCGCGTGCGTCTGCGGTCGACAATTCCCGCCACGAGACGGGACGAGACTCCCAGACGATCCGGTTGACCCGCTCGTTCAGTTCGAGCAGCGTCTCGTCGTCGATGGTAGTACTGGTTTCCAGGTCGACTCGAACCGTCTCGTCGCTGATGTCGAACCCGCCGTAGCCGAGGTCGTCGAGAAGTCGCCTGCCAGCCCCGTAGAGCACGTGACTAGCGGTATGGGCTCGCATACAGTACATCCGAAACGACCAGTCGATCGAACACAGCACTCGATGGCCGGGCCTGAACGTCGGCTCCGCGGCGAGGACGTGGATCTGCTCGCCGTCGACGTACCGGACGTCCTCGACCGTAGCGTCTCCGATCGTCCCGCGATCGGCGGGTTGGCCGCCGCTCTCGCCGTAGAAGTAGCTCGTTTCGAGCCAGACCCGTCGGCCATCGATCGCGAGAACTTCCGTCTCGAACCGCGTGGTGTACGGCTCCGCTGCCGCCCGTTGCCCACTCATCGGTCGTAGTCAGCGGGCCGCCATTAAAAATCTGCTCGCCGTTCGGTCAGTCGCGTGTCGTTACTACTCGGCCGCTACTCGGCCAGTTCGACGTCGAGTCGCTCCTCTAAGGCGTCGATCAGGCCGCCGCCGACGCCCGCCTGGGTCGCCCGCCCCTGTTCGATCGCGATCAAATCCTTTTCACGCGCACCGAGTTCGTCGGCGAGTTCCGATCGCTGGAGACCGGCCTCCTGTCGTGCTTCGACGAGCGCGTCGCCGTAATCGGAGACGAGATAGGGAAGCGGGTCGTCGTCGTAGTTCGTCCCGTCTTTCTCCCAGTGTTTGGAGTCGCCGTCCCAGACTGGGTTCGCCTTCGCGACGTTCTGAGCGGCCTTTTTTCGTCGATTGGGTTCGTCCTGAGAGCCGGTGGAACCGCCGGAACTGGCGCGTCGGTCCCGGTTTCCCTGGCCGCCGCTACGGGTCTGGCTGTCGTCGTGTGGTGCACACTGGGCACAGACCTCGAGTTCGGCACCGGCGACCGTCGCCCGTCGGAGCGAGTCGCTTTCGGCTCCGCAGAGTTCGCAGTTCGTCCCGCCGCCACCGCCGGACGAACCGGTCGAGTATTTGGCCATGTTACACTTTGGCAACTGCCACATTTTAAATCACCGCTTGCCCCGCTTCCGTGTGACCTCGCCGCAGGCATCGACCCAAAGGAAAGGGCTTTTATAATCACACTGGATACGTTCGAGTGCAGAAAGAGAACGCGAGCGTGGGTAGCCAAGCCAGGCCAACGGCGCAGCGTTGAGGGCGCTGTCCCGTAGGGGTCCGCCGGTTCAAATCCGGTCCCACGCATCGCAAGCGCGGGCAAAGCCCGCGAAACGTGAGACGGCAACGCCGTCGAGCACAACGATGCAGGTGATTTCCCTTCGCGGACATCACCCACGCACAATTCCTTCCGACGCTACTTTCATTGAGCGGCTGTACCGTGTGTCCAAGGGTCCTCCTGTCGAGGTTCCCCCTCATTACACAGTCAATAGAGAACAGTCACGGACCGCAACCGAATCACGACGAAAACGAGTTACTGCTGTGCTTTTGTCTGAGATTCGGTCGCTTCGGCGGTCGGGGCGTTGCGCTTGATGCTCTCGATGCCATCGCGAGCGCCGCTTCGCGAGGCGTATCCCTCGCTGGAATCCATAAGAATGTTGCCGTTGCGGTGACGGAGTCGCCATCGCCACTCACTGCCAGCGTCTTCGTAGAGTTCGAAGGCTGCCTGGCCGATATCGAGGGTGTCGGCTTCCGGGGCGTAGTTCCGGACACGCTCGACGGCGTCGTCGGCGTTCCCCCGTGAGTCATATCCCTCGCCGCTGTCGGCGACGATCTTGTCGTTCGTGCTCCGAAGTCGCCATCGCCACTCGTTGCCGGCATCTTCGTAGACATCGACCTCGAGGGCATCGATTCGATCGCGGAGCCGAGTGACCGCACGGCTGGCATCGTGACGTCGCGTGTAGCCCTCGCCACTGTCCGCGAGAATGTTGCCGTTGCGGTGGACGAGCCGCCATCGCCACTGGCTGGCGGCATCGGAGTAGACTTCGAATCCCGCTGGATCGAACCAGAGATAGTCAGCCGGTACAACGTACTTGCGCACATTATCGAGGGCCTTTCGAGCACCACTCTTGGAGGCGTAGCCTTCGCTGGAATCTGCGATTATATTGCCGTTGTCGTGGCGAAGCCGCCATCGATACTCGCCGCCGTTGTCCTCGTACAGTTCGAAAGTTGCTTGACTCTCGAGGGCCTCGATTTCCGTCGGTACCGCTACGATGGGATCGGCTGCATCCGCCGGTTCGGATGTTTCATCCGCGTCAGGTTCGGGCTGGATTCGAAGGACACCGGCACCGAGTGCGTTTCGCCGAACGCTTTGCATTCCCTTCTGGGCGTTATGGAGACGCGTGTACCCCTCACCGGAGGATGCAATCACGTTGCCGTTTCGATGGCGGAGTCGCCAACGGTACTCGTTTCTCCGATCCTGAAACACCTCGAATCGGCCGGCACTTTGCTTGATTTCGTCGAGTTCGGCCTGAAGCGTTTCGACCTGATCTTCGAGTGCGACTGCGCGCTCGCGCTCGTCTGCGAGCTCGGCGTCTCGTTCGGTCGCCTCCTCGCGCAGTCGTTCGGCGTCAGCCTGCTGTGTCGCGTGTTCTTCGTAGATCGGATTGGTAAGTAGCGGGACGACTGTCCCCGCAAGTGCGACGATAGCGACGCCGAGACTGTAAAGGACAACGATCCCGGTCTGACCCGAGACCGTCGACCACTGATCGGGGAAGATCGAAACGAACCAGACGACCGCGGCGAAACTGAGGAGTGCACCGAGGTATCCAATAGTGGTGCCGGCGCGTCGTAGCGGAAACCTGATAACAGCACCGAGAATCATGAACGGGAGCGCGAGTGCCGCGAACGCGTACGCCATCCCGCGTGGGACCGTTGCTGCCTCCGTCATGAAAAACAGGAGTATGCCGATGATGCCAGTGAGCGTGCCGGCGGCGAACAGCCAATAGCCGTTTACTTCATCGTTCGTTCTGGGTGTCCCGATTCGCCGCTCGTATAGATTCGATAGCGATCCCGATTGATCTGGTTCTTCCATGATTATACATGTCTTCTTTTATGTTCGGATATACGTTTGGGTCGGAGACTGTCGTTCTCGGGTTCATGATCGAACGCTGTCCCACACAGCTCCCCTCACGCCGCCGTCAGAAACCCGCCAGCCGACATGGGACAGTAATCATTTTCCTATCGCAGTCAAACGATCGGACATGGAATTCGTCTCTCGAGAACGTGTCACCGTTCTTACCGCCCTCTTGAGTGTTGTCTCACTTGTAGTGGTCTTCGCCGCGGCTGGCGGTCGCGTGCCATCGTCGACGGTGCCGGCCGCACCGCAATGGGTTCTCGATCTGATTCCACATATCAACGTATTGATCAGTGTGGCCGCGATCGGGACGATCGCGTTCGGTTGGCGAGCGATTCGACGCGGCGCGGTCGAGAAACACCGCGTTGCGATGCTCGCTTCGTTTGGCCTGTTCGCGACGTTTCTCGTGCTCTACCTGTACCGACTGATCGCGACCGGCGGCCCACAGCCGTTTCCCGGCCCCGAAACGGTCTATCAGTTCGTCTACCTGCCGGTGCTCGCGATTCACATCCTGCTGGCGGTCGTCTGCATCCCGCTTGTCTACTACGCGCTGTTGCTCGCGGCTGCGCATCCGATCGAGGAACTGCGCCGGACGAGCCACGCCCGCATCGGCCGACTCGCCGCGAGCCTGTGGCTGGTCTCGTTCTCGCTGGGGATCGTCGTGTACGTGCTATTGCACGTGGTCTACTGACCTCGAGACCCAGTGACTCGAATCTGTGTTCTGGGCGTGACAGACCACCATCAATTATACTGGTGAGAGTGAATGACCGATCATGCTCCTCCAGGCAGACCCCAAATTGCCATCGATGGCCGCCTTTCTGGTCGCGATCGGTGTCTGGGTCGTTTCGGACTGGTCGATCGCCCTTCGGTACCGGTACCGGGCCGACACGGACCAGGATCGCGACTCGAAGCGTGCGATTGGACTGGCCGTCGTCGGTGGCGTCTTCGGTGCCGCGCTGGCTGCGATGGTCGCGCCGTCGGTACGGCTGCCGTTCCCGACGATCGCGTTCTGGACGGGTCTCGCGCTGATTCTCGTCGGCGTCGGGATCCGACAGTACGCCGTGTGGACGCTGGACGACGCATTTTCGCTCGTGGTCTCGGTCGACGAGAACGACGACGTTGTCGACACGGGCCCCTACCGCTGGGTTCGCCACCCCTCCTATACGGGGGCGTTGCTCTCGCTGTTCGGTCTCGGAACCGCGATCGCCAACTGGTTGAGCGTGCTCGTGCTCCTCGTCGTCGGGCTGGGCGGCTACGGCTACCGCATTCGCGTCGAAGAGCGAGCGCTCCGCGAGACGCTCGGTGAACGGTACGTCGAGTACGAACGGCAAACGCCGTACCGTCTCGTGCCCCGACTCTGGTGACGGCCTGGAGCCGACCCGGCGGCAGTCGGGCGTGAGACGAAAAAGCGGGGTCGTCGATCGAGTAAGAGAGGAGCAGCCTGATACGTCAGAAGTAGTCCGGTGAGACGGAGTCAGTCGTCCGCCCGCATCGGCTGCCCACCGAGTTCCGGCCGACTCACGTCCCGATCGGTTTCCTCGCCCTCGATGTCGTAGGGGTACGTCCCCGTCACGCAGCCCAGACAGAGGTCGATCCGGTCCTTGCCAAGCACCTCCGCGACGGCGTCGGTCGAGAGGTAGGCCAGACTGTCGGCGTCGATCGCGTCCCGAATCTCGTCGATCGTCTTGTCCGAGGCGATTAGTTCTTCCCGGGTGGCCATGTCGATCCCCATGTAACACGGGGCGACGATCTCGGGTGCCCCGATACGGACGTGGACCTCCTCGGCACCGCAGTCTTTGAGGAGTTGGACCAGTTGGGTCGAGGTCGTCCCGCGAACGATCGAGTCGTCGATGACCGTAACGGTCTTGCCCTCGATCGTAGATTTGATCGGGTTGAGTTTGAGTCGCACTGCGCGCTCGCGTTCGTCCTGGGTGGGCATGATGAACGTCCGGCCGACGTAGCGGTTTTTCATCAGCCCTTCCGCGAACTCGACGCCGGCGTCGTCTGCGTCTCGCGGTTCGCCGTCGGCAGTAGTTTCACTCGCCGCGTCGGCGTAGCCGGAGGCAAAGGCCCGTCCCGAGTCGGGAACCGGCATGACAACGTCGGTTTCGACGCCGCTTTCCTCCCAGAGTTTGCGGCCGAGGTTTCGGCGGGCCTCGTAGACGAGCGTCTCGTCGATGACGCTGTCCGGGCGGGCGAAGTAGACGTGTTCGAAGAAACAGTGAGCCGTGTTGTCGTTGTCGATCAACTGGTAGGAATCGAATCCCGCGCCGTCGTCTTTGAGGACGACGAGCTCGCCCGGCCGAACGTCGCGGACGAGTTCGCCGTCGAGCGTGTCGATCGCCGCGGATTCGGACGCGAGGATGTAGCCGTCGTCGAGTTCACCGATACAGAGGGGGCGATTCCCCTGCGGGTCGCGGACGCCGAGGATGGTGTCGTCGTGGCTGATCGTCAGCGAATAGGAGCCGTGGATTCGCTGCATAGTGTGTTTGACGGCCCGGACGAGGTCTTCCTCGAGCAGGTTTCGCGCGAGGTCGTGAGCGATGACCTCCGTGTCGCCGTCACTGGTGAAGGCGTGACCCGCTGCTGCGAGTTCGTCCCGAATCTCGTCGGCGTTGACGAGGTTGCCGTTGTGGGAGAGCCCGAGGGACCCGCTCTTGAACGAGACGGAAAACGGCTGTGCACAGCAGGAGTCGACGGATCCGGCGGTCGGATACCGGACGTGGCCGATTCCTGCTGGCCCGTTCAACACGTCGAGGTCGCCTTCGTCGAAGACGTCGCCCACGAGCCCCATCTCGACGTGGCTGTGTTGCTGGAAGCCGTCGTGGGTGACGATGCCCGCGGATTCCTGGCCGCGGTGCTGGAGTGCATAGAGCGCGTAGTACAACGGTCGTGCCGCGTCTCGACCGTTCAGTGAGACGCCGACGACGCCGCACTTCTCGGTCATTCCTGTTCGCCGGGGAGTCTCGCCCCGCCCATCAGTCATGGTCGACCGTAGGGTACCGAGTCGATAAAAATCCCCGTGTTTGTGCCTCTCCGGCTGTCCGTCTCCCCGAATGATATGCACAAATATGCATACCCCTGCCCCGTCACTCGCTTCGATTGCGCCAGCCCGATCGATGCGTACTGTCGCGTTGGGTTTGATCCGACCACCAGCCCGATCGATGCGTGCTGTGGCGTCAAGATGGTGCTGTGGCGTCGAGTTCGAGCCGGACAGCCCTCACCCGTCCAGTGCGACGAGGTCGTCAACGTCGGGGAGGGTTGCCTCGGCGTCCGTAATCTGGGTCATCCGCTGGCTGTGCTTTTCGGCAGCGTAGCTCACCAGTTCGGCGTCATCGACGCCGAGTTCCTGGTCTTCGCCGGCGACACTCACGATCTGCTGGGTAAGCACGGCGAGTTCGCCCACGGTTTCGGTAACCAGGGCGGGGTCGACGCCCTCGTCCTCGATCAGCCCTTTGAGCTTCCACATTCCGAATCCGACGTGGCGGCCCTCGTCGCTCCGGATGCTCGAGAATCCCTCGACGAGTCCCGGCAGTCGCGGAAGCCCCTCGTACTGGCCGCTGAAGTTCGACTGGACGCCGTAGTAGCCCGTCTGGGCGAGAATCCCCTCGATCGTCATGTGATAGTGACAGTACGCGAGCGCGCGATTTTCGGGCGTATCTTCGGTAAGCAGTCGGCCCATTGCCGTCTCGTTGCGCTCGAACAGCTCCTCGTAGGCGTCGTTGAACCACCGATCTTCCCTCGGCGACGATCGATCGAGGCCGCGTCGCTCCTCTTCGGGGGTGATGACGGTCTGCCAGTAGCGATCGAAGAAGTCGGCGTGTTTGGCTTCCTCGTACAGCTGGGTCGTGAGAAACAGTTGGTCTGCGACGTCTTCGAGTACGACAGAAAGCGGCGAGAGGTCTTCGGTCACCGCCTCCTCGCCGGCACCGAACAGCGCGAGCGTCTCGCACAGTCCGGTAAAGGCGGCCGGCGGAACGCCGGCGATCGCCTCCCGATCGGGCTCGAGATCGATCTCGTGGGGATCCCAGTGGCGCTCGACCGCGTTGCGGTAGTACCGAAACGATCGCCGGTCGCGATCGAGAGCCGAACGTGTGGCGGCTGGTGGCATGTCATCGCCTTTGGAGGCCGGCGAAAAGAGCGTACCGACCGAATCCGTTGGGGCAAATGGCAGAGCGTTCAAGACGATCGCGGCGAACCAATCAGGTATGCGACTCGAGGAGTACTGGGGGGTCGGTCCGAAGACGCGAGCACGGCTGGTCGAGCAACTGGGCCGGGAGCGAGCGATCGCGGCTATCGAGAGCGGCGACGTCCGCGCTCTCTCGGATGCTGGGCTCGCTCGCGGCCGGGCTACCCGCATCCTGCGCCGGGCGACCGGCGGCGACGGGATGGATATTCTGGCGACGAGCGACGCCCGATCGGTCTACAAGGAACTGCTCGATCTGGCCGTCGCTCACGCCGTCAGCGAGCGGGCGGCCGATCGAATTCGAGTGCTCACTCCGCTTGCTAGTCGGGAGGCGATGACCGAGCGCCTCGACGACGTGATGGACGCGCGAGACGCGTGGGCGGCCCTCGACGCCCCCGATCGCGAGGCCGTCCTCGCGGCCTACGAGCGCTACGACGAGCGCGACGGCAGCGAACTCGCGGCCGTGGACGCCGCCCTCGCGCTGCTCGACGCCGAGGTCGACTCCGGCCCGTTCGCGACGATCGCAGACCTCGACAGGGATCGCCTCGCAGACGCCGCCGAAGCGCTCGCCGCACTCGACGGCGATCGCGGGCGAGTACGCGAGGGAGCCGACGAGGAACTCGATCGGCTTCGGACGGCGCTCGGAACGGTCGAGGACATGGACGCGAACGCGCTCGAATTGATCGAGGAGCTTCGTGACGAGGGCGTCCGTAACGTCGACGGCTTTCGAGACGCCTTCGAGGACCATCTGCTGGGCGAAGCCGAGGTGACGATCGATCGGGTGCGGGCGGCGATGCCGACCGACGCGGCCGACGCGACGGATTTCGTCGGCGGGACGCTACGAACGCTGCGATCGGATCTGACCGCCGCGATCGACGAGCGCGAGGAGACCGTCGCGAGCGAGTTCGAGGAGACCCTGGCCGACGCCCGCGACGCCGTCGACCAGGCCGTCGGTGCCGTCGACGACATCGCCCTCCACCTCTCGCTCGCCCGGTTTGCGATCGCCTACGACTGTACCCGGCCGGCGTTCGTCGACGGCGACGACGCGGCGGTGTCGGTCGTCGACGCGCGCAACCTCGCGCTTTCCGCCCGCGACGACGAGTCCGTCCAGGAGATCACCTACGGCCTCGGAGATCACGGCGTCACGTCGGTTCCAGGGAGCATCGAAGCCCCGCCGGGTAAGGAGCGCGTCGCGGTCCTGACCGGGGCCAACAGCGGCGGGAAGACGACGCTGCTCGAGACGCTGGCTCAGGTCGTCCTGCTCGCGACGATGGGACTCCCGGTTCCCGCGGCGCGCGCCGAGGTGACGCCCGTCGACTCGCTCGTCTTCCACCGCCGACACGCGAGTTTCAACGCCGGCGTCCTCGAGTCGACGCTGCGATCGATCGTGCCGCCGCTGTCGACGGGCGGGCGCACGCTGATGCTCGTCGACGAGTTCGAGGCGATCACGGAACCGGGAAGCGCAGCCGACCTGCTCCACGGGCTGGTTCGCCTCTCGGTCGATCGCGACGCCCTGGGCGTGTTCGTCACCCACCTCGCGGACGATCTGGAGCCGCTGCCGCCGGAGGCACGGGTCGACGGCATCTTCGCGGAGGGACTGAACCCGGATCTGGAACTCCTCGTCGACTACCAGCCGCGTTTTGACACTGTCGGTCGATCGACGCCGGAGTTCATCGTCTCGCGGCTGGTCGCGAACGCGACCGATCGAAGCGAGCGCGCGGGCTTCGAGACTCTCGCGGAGGCGGTCGGCAACGAGGTCGTCCAGCGGACGCTGGCCGACGCCCGCTGGAACGAATGAGGGCGGTCGACCGGGAACCGAGTGGCCGATATCGGATTATCGGTCGTCCTCGTCGAGCCAGTGATCCGGACGAACGTCGTCGCGTTGGTCGTCAGCCTCGCGGCCGGCTCCGTCGATCGATCCGCCGTAGCTGTAGACCGTCCCACCCCGTTCTTCACAGATCCGGGCCTCGAGATACGAGAGGGCCGCCCGTCGGGAGAGGCCGCCCATCTCGATGACGTCCCCGAGAACCGTTTTGGTCGCCCGGAACCAGGCCCGGAGTTCGCAGTCAGCCGTGCCGGGCTGGACCTCGACGATCGCACCCCGGCCGCCGTCGCGGCCGTCGCCCCACTCGAGCCAGCAGACGCGGTAGGCTGTCACCGCGTACCCGTCTTCGGGTGCGACGACGTACAGCGCCTCGTGGACGCAGGGGTCGAGGTACTGTCCGAGGATGCGATCGCGGGCGATCGCGGTGGTCAACACCTCGGCGGCGACCGCGCCGTCGGCCAGCGGCGACTGTCGATCGATCGCCGTGACGAGCGCGAGTCGATCGCCGCCCCAGTGGCTGTACCGCAGGTCGTAGAGGTGATCGGGTCGCCGGTAGGCGACGAGCGCTCTATGGCCCATCGTTCCTCCGGCCGCGTGGTCGGCGCTCGTTTCCGCGGCAGAGGCGTCGATCGCGCCCCGTTACGGCCCGAACGGTCGGTCGGCACATTGGGCGTGCTGGCCGCGGCCCCCTATTTGAACCTCCGGCCGAGGGGCGCGGATGGCCGCGGGCACAACGAGGATACGTCCGCGTTGCGTACAGTGTCAGTACTACCGATGAGTACGGGATACGATGCGATCGTCTTCGACAACGACGGCGTCCTGACGACGCCGACCGATCGCGAGGTGTTACTCCAGGCAATATCGTCGGCGTTCGAGACCGTCGGCGTTACGAATCCGCCCGACGACCACGTCGAGACCCTGCTCGGGCCGAAGGTGGACTCGCTTCGCCGGATCGCGGGCGAACACGGCGTCGAACCCGCCGACCTCTGGACCGCCCGCGAGCGCGCGGCGATCGCGGCCCAGCACGATGAACTGCGCGCCGGTCGGAAGCGCGCGTACGACGACGTGGCGTCCGTCGCCACGATCGAGACGACGACGGCGATCGTCAGCAACAACCAACACGAGACGATCCGGAACGTCCTCGACCACGTCGACCTCGAGGTGGACGTCTGGTACGGCCGCGAGCCGACGATCGCGGGGATCGAGCGCAAGAAGCCGACGCCGTACTATCTGGAGCTGGCACTCGACGAACTGAACGCGACGGAGCCGCTGTACGTGGGAGATACCTGGGTCGACGTCGCCGCGGCCGACGCGGCCGGCATCGACTCGGCGTATCTCTGGCGCGATCACGCGAGGGGGTACGAGGAGTGGACGACCGCGACGCCCGAACACGAGGTCGAGTCGCTGTCCGCGATCGCTGACCTCGTCTCTCGGTAGGGTTTCAGCCTCGTTTTCTCCGAGCAACCCAGAAATTGGCCGGTACTCCTCAGGCCAGTACGCGTCTCTCGGCACGGATCTTGAGGGCCTCGTTCATCGCCCTGAACCCGCGTTCGATATCGTCCCGATCGAACAGGACGGGAACGAGCGCCCCCCGGACGGTTTCGCGCTGGAGTAGTCGGGTCCGTTCGCCACCGTCGGTGTCGTACTCCGAGTACGACCCCCCGGCGTTGGTCGACCCAGCGCCGCCGATCGGTTCGAGGTGGAACTCGTGGTAGCCGTCGAAGACGAGCGGGACGCCCAGTCGCCCCAGCCAGACAAGACGGCGGTCCTCCTCGACGGCGATCACTTCGGGTTTGAACGTGAATCCCCGCGAGTTCGGCGGGTCGATTCGGACCCGGAGTCGTTCTCCCACCCGTGGGACGCCCTCGATCGATCGGATAAACGGGTTCCACTCGGGATAGCGATCGAACTCGAGGAGGACATCCCAGACGACCGCGGGCGGGGCGTCGATCTCCGCGAAGACTTCTACCTGGTTCATGGTAGCATGGTACATCCCGAACGGAAATGGCTGTATCGGTGGTTCGGGACGGCGTTCGAGTTGAGGCGTCGGGTACGCGACCGACCGACGAGTCGCCACCAAAACCCCCTTTATCGTCCGTCCCCGAAAGGCGACCATGACAGGCACCGGTCCACGTTCTGGGGAGACCCGCGGCCTCTCCCGTCGGACGTTCGTCCGAGCGGCCGTCGCGATCGGCGGCGCGAGCGCGCTGTCGGCGTGTCTGGGTCGCGAAGACGACGAGTTGCCACAGGCCGACCTCGCTCCGGGGGATCGTCCCGATCGCCAGCACGCCTGGAACGACGTGTTAGGGACCGACGACCACGGGAACGTCCACCCGCCGGAACACCACCTCCTGCTTGGCCTCGAGTACGTCGGCGACGGTCCCTCGGCGGACGAACGCGACCGGATCGAGAACGCCCTCGCGAGCGTCGAACGCGCCTACGAGTTCGGCAATCAGGGGCTCGTCCTCACCGTCGGCTACGGTCCGACCTACTTCGATCGGTTCGACGAGGAACTCTCCGGCTCTATCGCCCTCCCGGATCCGGAAGCGCTGTCCTCGTTCGAGGACCCCGAACTCGACGCCTTCGACGCGCTGGTCCATCTCGCGAGCGATCACGGTCACGTCGTTTTGAGCGCCGAGGAAGCGCTGACCGGCGAACTCGACGAGATCAACGGCATCGATGTCGAGGAGACGTTCGACGGGGTCTTCGGGGTGGCCGATCGTCGAACGGGATTCATCGGCGCGGGACTGCCAGCGGAGAATCAGGAGGGCGTCCGCGGGATTCCGGACACCCAACCCGTCCCGGAGGACGCGCCGCTGTTCATGGGATTCAAAACAGGATTCGAGCGAAATCAACCCAGTGAGGACCGCGTGACGATTCAGGAGGGTCCCTTCGAGGGCGGGACGACGACCCACCTCTCGAAGATCGACCTCCACCTCCAGCAGTGGTACGAACAGGACAGCCGCGACCAGCGCGTCGCCAAGATGTTCTGCCCGGCCCACGCGTCGGAAGACCGCGTCGAGGGAGTCGGTGAGAACCTCGGAAACGCAAGCGGTGTCGAGGCGTGTATCGACGATACCGAGGACGACGCGCGACGCAGCGGCATCGTCGGCCACGCCCAGAAATCGGGGCGCGCTCGCGAGGACGGCGATCCGATCATCCTCCGACGGGACTTCAACTCGACCGACGACGAGCAGGCGGCTCTTCACTTCCTGGCCCACCAGCGATCGATCGACGACTTCGTCGCGACCCGCGAGGCGATGACCGGCAGCGACCTCACCGACGGCGCGATCGGGTCCCGGACGAACAACGGCATCCTCCAGTACATGTCGGTCCGCAGACGGGCAAACTACCTGGTTCCGCCGCGCCGTCACCGCGCCCTTCCAGAGCCGAACCCGGAGTGATCGACGCCGGGGTGTCGCGATCGGTATCGGCGTACTCAGGCGGTACTGGTACGTCTGACGACCGATCGGCCGGAACCCGCTGGCCCGAACTATTTCCGTCGTGTCGGTGTGGCGTCGGTATGGCCAGAATCGCGATCACCGGCGCGACCGGGCGGGTCGGCAGACGGGCGATCGAGGCGTTTCCCGACGACGAGTTGACGCTCTTTTCACACAGTGAATCCGAGGATCTGGACACGACACCGATCGACGTTGCCGATCGAGACGAGGTCGTCGGCGCGCTGGATAGCGAAGACGTTCTGATCCATCTCGCGGCAAACCCGGACCCGCGAGCCGAGTGGGACGCGGTCTCGGGACCGAACGTCGAGGGCGTCTACAACGCCTTCGCGGCCGCGGAGAAACACGGTATCGAACGCGTCGTCTTCTCGAGTTCGAACCACGCCGTGAACATGGGTAACGCCGTCTCACCGGTTCGCCCCGAGTCGACGATCGGGTCGCCGTCGATCGTCCGCCCCGACGATGCTCCCGACCCGGACACCTACTACGGCGTGACGAAAGTCTTCGGCGAGGCGATGGGTTCGTACTACGCGAAGCGGGCGGGAATGGACGTGGTCAACCTGCGAATCGGGTGGCTGCTCAGTCGCGAGGAACTCCGCGAGGAAATCGCAAACCGCGACGCGTCGGGGGAGCGCTACGCCCGCGCGATGTGGCTAAGCCCGGAAGACTGCCAGCGCGTAATTCGTGCTGCGACGAAGGCATCGCTCAGTTCGACGCCAACGGTTGCCCACGGCATCTCTCGGAACTCGGAGCGATTCCTCTCGCTATCCGAGACGATGCTCGAACTCGGCTACCGGCCACAGGACGACGCAACCGAGGTGATCGACGGCGAGGGGACCGGCCGAGACAGCATCTCGATGACCTGAGTCATCACTTTCGAGACCGAAAGACCGAATATCGGAACGGCTCTATCTCCGCGCATGTCAACCAAGGTGTCCGAGTCGACGGGATACACCGGGAACATCCAGATGTCAGCGTTTGGCTACATCATGGCCGCGGTTCTCGTCATCGTGATGCTCCCGCTGCTCCCCGTCTTTGTGGTTGCGTGGCTCATCTGGCGCGTCTTCCGATCGGACGAAGACGTTGAGACGAGTTTCAGGACCTGGCGCGAGAACGCAAAGCGCCCGCCGAGCGGGTCGTAAGCACGAGTCGTTCGCAAACGCGACCGATTCGGTTGTCGCCGGAAGCGGTGACCGGTTCTCCCCTCATACGGATTCGTGTCATCAATTACCGTCGGTCGGTCAAGACGATCGCCGATCGGCGGTACCTACGGACACCAATCCGTATCAGTCGTCGGCACGCGCCGTGTCGAGCGCGGCCGGCGGACTGCCTGGGAGTGCATCCCGATCGTGGGGGGCCTCGAAGTCGAGGTCCGGTCCGCGGGCGATGATCCGGTGGGGGGTAACGTCGGGATGGGTCGTATAGTAGTGCTCTTTGATGTGGTCCATGTTTACCGTCTCCGCGACGCCGTGGTCACGGGTCGGTTCGCTCTCCGGTCGCTCGTTCGGCGTCTTCCCCCCATTGTCGACGACGCTCGTCTGGTAGAGATCGCGGAGATACGGCCAGAGGTTCTCGTACTCCCGGATATACTGGACGTTACACATGAAGTGGGTGTGATAGACGTTGTCGAAGCGGACGAGCGTCGTGAACATCGCGATATCCGCTTCGGTCAGTCGATCGCCCGCCAGATAGCGCTGATCCGCGAGCACGTCGTCCCAGCGATCGAGCGCCGAAAAGAGGTCGTCGATCGCCTCGTCGTAGGGCTCCTGGGCAGTTGCAAACCCGGCCCGGTAGACGCCGTTGTTGATCGGTTCGTAGATCTCCTCGATGATTCGATCGACCTCCTCCTGGTAGCCGTCCGGGTAGAGGTCGACGCCGGTGGAACTGACGCCGTCGAACTCCGTGTCGAGCATCCGCATGATCTCCTTGGACTCGTTGTTGACGACCGTCTCCGTCTCTGTGTCCCAGAGGACCGGGACGGTGACGCGACAGGTGGCGTCGGGGTCCGCCTCGACGTAGAGTTCTCGGAGGTAATCCGCGTCGCGGATGCGATCGCGGGTACAGCCAGCCTTCTCGGGAGTGAACTGCCAACCGTCTTCGTCGCGGTAGGGGTCAACGATCGACACCGAAATCGCGTCCTCGAGTCCCTTCAGCGCACGCGTGATGAGGGTGCGGTGGGCCCACGGGCAGGCGTAAGAGACGTAGAGGTGGTACCGCCCCGCTTCGGGCTGGAACTCGGCGTCCGGATCGTCACGAATCCAGTTCCGGAACGTGGTCTCCTGGCGATTGAACGCCCCCTCTTCGGTGTTCGATTCGTAGGCGTCGGTTCGCCACTCGCCGTCGACGAGCATGTTCATGTCCAGACGTAGGGGTCGGAGAGAAAAGTGTGCTCGCTAACACTCGTGTTACCAGCGAGGCCGAGATCGGTCACGGCATCCACCCTCCCAGGGTAGGTCACAGCAGTCCCCCTTCCAGATGGCCGCTCGCAGATTGCGTCGGTATCTGTAGAGAGGAACAACAAAAAAGAACGCAGTGTAAATCGCCCCGGGTCTCAGGTGTCGTTTCAACGCTGTGGTGAGCGCATCTCGATCGTGGGACACGACCGCTGTCTCACGCGCTGGCCAGCGGTGAGCGACGTCTCATCCCGTGACTCGAACGATTCCGCAGGGCCGTTTGCCACGTCCACGTTAGAAACGGTGATAGGGAGTCCCACGCTGCGGTAGAACGACTCGCCACGTTGGACGTGGAAGTGGAGGTGGGGTTCCGTCGAATTTCCAGAGTGGCCGCATTGCCCCACCTGTTGCCCGCTGACGACACGATCGCCCTCGTTGACCGAGACACTGCCCTCTCGCAGGTGAGCCAGAACGCTGTACTCTTCGGTGGAGTGTTGGATGAGGACGTAGTTGCCGCGTATGTCTCGCTGTCTGAGATCGAGCCATCCACCGGTTCGGGGCGCATCACGATGTCCGTCGCTGGCTGCGACGACGATGCCGTCGGCTGGTGCGAGAATCGGTTCCTCCCAGCAGTAGTAGTCCGATCGATCGGACCCGTCACCCGAGTGGGTTCTTCCCTCGGTGTCTGTCTTGACGAGATCGTACGCGTACCGTTGAGGCAGGATACTCCACGAGTGGGATAACTCTTTTTCGTGGCTCCCATTCACGACGGTCCATTCCCCGTCGACGGGCAGTCGATAGGGTGTCTCCTGTTCGTACGAATCCGGATCGGGAAGATCGAATCGATATCGAAGATAGATTGCTCCGTGACCGACCAGCTGTTGAACCGACTGGAGTTGGACGGACGGGTTCACCTGCAATGCGAGCATCGAGAGAACGAATCGGACTGAAGACCACCGGTCTCCGGTCTGAATCCACGACGATGGCGAGGTACCGGATGGAAAGAACATCGTCACGAAGGGCCAAAAGCCGAAGAAGAAAAAGACGGCGAACACGCGGAGTTGGGAGAGGTCCCCGACGAAAAAACCGGGGATCGAGAGAAGACCCAGAAACAAGAGGTTCGTCAGGTCGGGAATCCGTCTCGCGTGATCCGGATCGGTCCCTGATTCGGAGGGGGGCTGCCCGTCGTTCGACGAAGCGTCAGCGATAGAGAGTAGGACCATATCGATCGAAAGACCAGCATCGAATAAGAGACTTTGGCGAAGTAACCTTCTATTCAACATCTGACAGATAGGCTCTCCCAGATGACGTTTGCGAACCATCTGTTGGAAATGCCAAACGCGAGCACGACAGGTGACGATCTGTATGCAGACGACGATGGGCCGAGATACACGGCGTCTCGATGAAAGATGCGGTTCCGAGGGGAAACCGATTCACTTCGAGTACGTCCCCACGGGTTCACGAGAGACAGCGGCCCGTTTCCGCGACCTCACTCCGGAGTAGATCCAACTCGAGCCCGAAGTGTCGTTTCAGTCTCTGATACGGTCGCATACATCACGTCATCGTCGAACGAGATCGCCAATCGAACGTCTCCATCAGCAGTTGAAGTGGGGTCGTACTCGAAGTAGTCCAGTTCCCACAGAAACGCCTCACGAACCGAGAGACCGTGATCGTGATAGAACGCCTCGACAGCCGGATGAACGAGCAAGCAAAACCACACCGGCCCGACCACGGTGCCGGTACAGGTTTCACACCGTGCTCGAAATCTCGGCATCGCTGTCTCGTCAGCCCCGGCAGGATCAATTCGTGACCTGACAGGACCGTAACACTGTGAGCAGACGCCCTGTAACGTCAGGTCGATCGCGTGAATGATGAGACTCGTCGCAAGACGACCTAGGTCACTGACGCCCGCATTCACGGCTGCGTTCGGTGGTAGTGACCAACTCAGTAACGGGTGTCCCTCCTCGCATTCGACCTCGATACGTCCGTCCTCATAGGTGCCGACGACGGCCGCACCGCAGAGACTACAGGAACTGTCGAGTGGCGTCGGTCCGAGCCGTTCGTGGTCGATATACCGTCCTGCGAGGATCGCCGCCACCATTTCACCGCCGGCGTCCGTGAGGAGATATCCCTGGTCTCCTTTTTCGATGAAATGCCCGCGTAACTTGTTCAGATGATAACGAAACCGACCAGCGTCGTCGACGCCCGCACGTTTGCGGAGTTCCGAGAACCGACAGATCGACTCATCAGTCTCGCGAACATATTCGGCAAACGCTCGAAGGATCGCGATTCGTGTCGGATCGGCCACGGCTGCGAACGCCGCGTCCGAATCCCCGACGAAGTCAGCCTCTGGATCGGGCATGAGTTGGAACTCTCTTCTCCTCATATCAATGTACCTCCCGATCTATCCCCGCATCGCCGGCGCTTTCCTTCCTCGACAACCGAGAGAGGTATCGAACGGTGTAGCAGCGTCTAAACCGGTTTCTACACTCGATCGATCAGCAGACGATCCGAAATTCGTTCCGAGTCTGTGATGGGACGGTTCAAGCCAGAATGTAGCCGACCGAAAACAACACGCCGTTGTACACGGCATGGGCAGCGATCGGCACGACGAGGTTGTTCGTTCGCTCGTAAATGAGTCCCATGATCACTCCGACGCCGATAATGAGGAGAACCCATCCAGTAACTGCACCGAGTGACCCCGCGTAATTCCCGAAGTGGAGAGAGCCAAACAGTGTGCTGGCCAGCAGAATTGCGGTCGGTGCGCTGAACGTGTCTCGAAGCCTGCTTTGAATGACGCCGCGAAACAGATACTCTTCTGCGGGAGCAACGAGGACGGTGGAGAGCAGTATCAATCCAACCGCGTTCAGCAGATTCACCGGAACAGCGTCTCCGAGCACTGCCTGCGGCGAAAGGCCGGCCCAGGTGAGCACTGCACCGGCACCGGTCGCGAACGCGAGTGCGCCGACGGTACCGACACCGGCGTATTTCAAGTCTCGACGTGACGGCGGAGCAATTGGAACGAAGAACCCGTAACGCCGGACGTACGCGTACCCCGTGAGGAGGAAACCCAGTTGTCCTGTACCGACCAGCAAAACGAAGACAGCGGTGTTTTCGACGCTGAGACCGGCGATAAACATCGTCAGTACGACGATCGAACCAAAAATGGTTGACAAAAGCAGCGCGGCTACTGTGAGCCCGACGCTCGCGCCTACCGTTCGGATTCGATCCGTTCTCGAACCCCGTGTTGCTTGTACAGCCATACACTCTGGAAAACAGGTGGAAATAAATACTGATGGAGAACGGAGTTTCTGTAATATATTTAATACAACGGCTGTGTTCGAGGCTTCCGTCTCGAACGGCACGGTGAAGTGTACGTCAACGAGATATCGCTTCCAGCTGAACGAGGCTGAGAAACCGAGTCCAGAACGACTGGGCTCCCGACTCAGTACGCTTCTTCGAGCACGCCGACGATCGCCTCACGGGTCGGATCGAGTCCCCCTGGCGCGTTCGCCATAAACGAATCCGCGAGGATCGCGTCCGCAACAGCGGGGAATTCTGCGGGTTCGGGACCGTCGACGTCCCGGAGCCGCGTGGGGAGTCCGAGCGCGTCGCGAACCGTCGCAACGGCCTCGACGATCGCCCCTGCCCGATCGTCCGCCCTATCGACGCCGAGTGCGTCCGCAAGGAGGTCTCGACGGCCGTCGACCTCCTCGAACAGGTATCGTAATACGTGAGGGGCGACGACGCCGTGGGCAGCGCCCTGCTGGACATCGTACGATCGCGTCAGGCCGTGACCGAAGGCGTGGATAATCGATAGCGTCGTTTCCCCGGGTCGGGCGATACCGTACTGGACGAGCACCGTCCCTTCGAGGACCGGTTCGAGCACGGCCGCTGTCGGCCCCTCGTTGCCGAGTTGCTGCAGCCCGTCACACAGGAGTTCGAGCCCGCGAACCGCCGTCGCGTCCGTTATCGGCGTCGCGTTGTGCGCATACAGCGTCTCGATTCCCTTGTCGAACCCGTTCATCGCTGAGGCCGCGAGAATCGGTTTCGGCGTGGTCGCGACGAGCGACGGGTCGTAGACGATCACGCTGGGCATCAGTCGCGGATCGCCCACCCCGCCGCCGGTTTCACGGTCGACGAGTCCGGACTCTGGCGAGGCCGTCAGGCCGGCCCCCGTCGAGAGGTCGGCCCCGGCCAGCGTCGTCGGAATCGCGACGATCGGCGTCAGCGGCTCCGCGGGAACGGTCACCGTTCTGCGTTCTTCGAACTCCCTCCCGACGGTCTCGGGCGATCGATCGTCGGCGGCGAGCACACTCATGACCTTCGCCACGTCGAGGCTGCTCCCGCCGCCGAGGGCGACGAGCACGTCCGCCTCGTGGTCCCTCATCGCATCGCGGCCGTCGAAGGCCGTCCGGAGGCGCTTTTCGGGCGTCGTCTCCGCGAAGATGCCCGTGAGTCGATCACCAAGGCCCCTCCTGACGGGGTCGATCACGTCGGGGGTGGTCCCGACCGTCGACCCGCAGACGACCAGCGCCCGACCGAACCCCTGCCGCTCGAGTTCGTCCGCGAGGTCGTCGACGGCACCGGAGCCAAAGCGGAGCACGCCGGGGTCGTACTCGAAGCGAAACCCGTCGGTTCGGCTCACGCTACGAGTCACCCCCACTCCGCGAAACGCTGGGGCCGTCGAACGCCGGCAACCGGGTCTCGATCTGCTCGCGTTCGTCCTCGAGCCACGCCGGTAGCGCGAGCGTCGAGCCGAGTTCCTCGACATCCTCGTCGACGGTAAAGCCCGGCCCCGTGGTCGCCACCTCGAAGAGCACGCCGCCGGGCTCTCGCGAGTAGATCGAGTGGAAGTATTTTCGATCGACGACCTCCGTTACGGTACGGCCGTGGTCCTCGAACGCGGCGCGCCACGCCTCCTGTTCCTCGACATCTTCGGCCTCGAACGCGACGTGATGGACGGTGCCGACGCCCATCCGCCCGCGTCCCGCGTCGGTCTCGACCAGATCGACGATCGATCCGGGACCACCTGCCGGCGTCCGGAACCGGCGTCGATCACCCTCCTCGCCGTCGATCTTCTCGCCGACGCCCTCGAGTTCGTAGCCGAGCACGTCGGTCAGTACGCCGGCTGTCGGCTCGAAGGTGCTGACGGCGAGCGTGACGCCGTGAAAGCCTCGAAGCTGGTGGTCGGCAGGAACCGGACTCTCCGCCCACTGGACGGCGTCGCTCTCGGCGGCGTCCTCGCTTGCGATGAGTTCGAGGCCGATCCCATCCGGATCCGCAAAGCCGAGCACCGGCTCGCCAAAGCGTTCGGACCGATCGACCTCGATTCCTCGTGATTCGAGCCGGTCCACCCAGTAGTCAACCGACTCCGGCGGAATCAGGTACGCCGTGTCCCGCGTCTGGCCCGCTCCGAACTGGCCCGATCGACCGCGTTCGGTCCACGGGAAAAAGGTGATGTTCGTCCCCGGCGTCCCCCGTTCGTCCCCGAAGTAGAAGTGGTAGGTCCCGGTATCGTCGTGGTTGACCGTCTTCTTGACGAAGCGCAGACCGAGCGTGTCGGCGTAGAAGTCTGCGTTCGTCTGCGGATCGCCCGCGATCGCCGTGACGTGGTGCAGGCCGGGTGTCGTGGGTGCCATGCCAGTACGTCGGACGCCAAGAGGGGTATCCTTTCCCTGACGCCAGTGTTACCGGGCGTGTCGGTTCGATCGCCCGAGACGAAGCGGGCTTCGATCGGACGCTGCGGACGATCTCATCCGATCGCGCTCCACACCCAGTATCCCGCGCCGACCGCGACGAGGAGCAGGCCTTCGGCGCGGGTCAGTCGACGTCCGGTCGCGAGCACGATCGTCGCGATCGCGGTGACGAACGCGAGCCAGCCCAACCCCGGGAGTACCGCGGGGTCGAGTTCCAGCGGTCGGACGACGGCGGCGAGTCCGAGTACGCCGAGCAGGTTGAACACGTTCGAGCCGACGACGTTGCCGGCGGCGATGGCGACGTTCCCGCGACGCGTGGCGACGATCGACGTGACCAGTTCCGGCAGCGACGTCCCGGCGGCGACGATCGTCACGCCGACGACCCACTCCGAGACGCCGACGGCCAGCGCGAGGCCCGTGGCCCCGTCGACGAGGAGTCGGCCGCCGACGACGACGAGCACGAGACCCACCAGCAACCGACCGGCATCGAACCCGCGGTTGGACGAGGGTTGACGCCCGCTCGTTGCCGAGTCAGTGGTCTCGCCGGCCGGCTCGGGGGGTTCGGGAGTACCGCTCGGCTCGGGGATTTCGGAGTTCGATTCGGAGCCGCCAGTCGAAGCCGGTCGGGTAGCCGCGACCCAGAGCCAGCCAAAGTAGGCCGCGAGTAACGCGACGAGAATCGCACCCTCGAGCCGCGAGACGAACCGGTTCGCGAGGGCGGCGCTTCCGATCGCCGTCGCGACGGCCATCGCGACCACGTCTCGCCGGAGCAGCGCCAGTCTGATCCGAAACGGCCGAATAACGGCGACGAGACCGAGGACGATCGCGAGGTTGAACACGTTCGAGCCGACGACGTTTCCCGCTGCCACATCTGCTCGACCGTCGAGTGCCGCCCCCACGGAGACGACGAGTTCCGGCGCGGACGTGCCGAAGGCGATGACCGTGAGACCGATGATGAGCGTCGAAATCCCGATCGATCGGGCCAGTTTGGCGGCTCCGGCCACGAACCAGCGGGCACCGATCCACAGCGTGGGAACTCCCACGAGCAACAGGATCGCATTCGTGACGAGTCCCATTCGATATGTCGAGTTCGGGAACCCGAGTGAAAAACCTGGGCAGTCGCGCCCACCCAGTCCCGACGGCTCCGGAATTAGGTGAAAACGGCCAGTATTTACGGTACCGCAGTCCCCACTTCCGGTATGGCAGACGACGGGGACCGGCACCGACAGAGTCGGCTCTTTACCGACGACGACGGCGAATTCGACGCCGAGCGATCGCGAGACGAGTCGCTCCCGGTCGAAGACGGGGAAGTCATCGACACCGACGACCTCGCGGACCACCAGCAGTACGTCGAGGGGAGGGGCATTTACGACGAGCGCAACCGGGTCAACGATCTCACAGGGAGAGAGTGGAAGTACGCGACGAAATCCGTGATCGCAGAGGGCTACCCACCCGCAGTCCAGCACGACCTCCGGAGCGAACACGGCGGCCAGAAACCGCCGCGGCTCTGTGCCGACCTCATCGGCCGGTTCAGCAAAGCTGGCGACACCGTCCTCGACCCGTTCGCGGGCGTCGGCGGAACGCTCCTCGGCGCGAGTTTCTGCGAACACGAGGGAACCGGACTCCGCGAGGCGATCGGGTTCGAGCAAAACGATCGCTGGATATCGATCTACGAGACGGTACTCGACCGGGAAAACGAGGACCGACGCGCTCGTGGCGACCCGCCACTGGCCGCCCAGGACCTCCGCCACGGCGACTGCGCCAACCTGATCGAGGACGTCCCCGACGACTCGATCGATCTACTCCTGACCGACGTTCCCTACTGGCACATGGACGAACTCGAGCAGACGCGAAACGAACGGCGAACCAGGGAGAGCAAACTCGGTTCGTTCGACGGCGACGATACCAGCGAGCATCCCGACAGCGGCGACGAGGGATCGACAGCGGCCGACTCGAACTCGGGGACCGAACGCCCCTCCGAGACGGCAGGCGATCGAACGAAAGCCGACTGGCTCGCGGACATGGCCGCGAAGTTCGATCGATTTACCGACGCAGTCGCCCCCGACGGCCACGTCGTCGTCTTTATTGGCGACATGTACCGCGATCAGTCCTACGAGTTCCTCTCGGCCGACCTCGCGCGAGCGATCGAAGCGACCGCGCCGCTTTCCCTCGCCGCGACGCTGATCTGGTACGACCCGACGAAGGACCTCCACGTCTACGGCTATCCGTTCTCGTTCGTTCCCTCGATGGTTCACCAGAACGTGCTGGTGTTTCGACTCGACGATGCGAGTCGCTGAGGCGAGTGAACAGGCTCCGAACATCCCGTCTGACCGCCGTCAGTCGATCGTCTGACGGGGTTTTACCTTCCCGGACGACCACTCCGACAGTAGGCGCGTCGTGTGGCTCCCCATCACCCCATCCGCGCGCCTATCCCCAAACCAGTCCCGTCCATTCGCGCCCGGGTTCAATCCTCGAACCGCCCGAAAGAGCGGTCCCGGGCAGGCGTGGGACGGGACGGTGCCCCCTCACCCGAGCGGCGCGATGGCTCGTTAGTTCTCATACTCGCGATCGGAAACCGGTCCGAGCGGCGGCGTTGGAAACGGACTCGGTTCCGTCGAATCGCCTCGACGGGTCCATACGGTCCGTTACGCCTCGTAACCGATGATCGCTCGAACGAGAAACAGACCATGTCGATATCCTCACCCGCGGATACGAATGGTCTGGTGAATGCAGGGGATCACCGACTGGCAAAACGGATCACCAACAGTAGATTGGACAGGAGGACAAAAAGTCTAAAAAGAAAGTGCTCTCAAAATCACACTTAATGTATTTTGAAACTGAAGCGTATATCGATGAATACGTCATCAATGGAGAAAACAGTGGAATCTTCGCCGGAGATGACACCCGTATCACGTACACTCCGGAGGATCCGGATGCGGGGCCCCCGGTGTCTATCTCGACGGACGAGGTCACCACCATTACGTTCAGACGGGACACAACGCTTCAGCACAACAACATACTCGGATGGTTCTTTGCTGCCATAACTCTCTTACTGATCATTGTCACCTACGTGGGATTCTTCGCTGGCCAGGGCACGGATCCCGATCTGAACGCCATCACCATCTTCATGTGCTTCCTGGTCCTGGGCGGGGTCTCTACCACGTACAACTACTTCAACGGTGAAGACTACGACATCATCGTCACCTACGTTAGAACCGATGACGGCGAGTCCCACGTCTTCACCGGACGACTGAAAAACACGGAATTCGTCGAAGCGTGCGGTGAGCTCATCGAGTCAAACCTCGAGACAAGAAACCAGAACAAGAAACTCAAAACAGAACTCAGTGACAGACGATGCTACTAACACTCGGCCCCTTCCGACGGCTGTACTACTGTAGGAGGTACGCGGCCTGTCGGCAGCACGGTCGCTGATACCAAACACTACTTACGAATCTCAACAGGGTCGGGAAGCGATCGTCGGGGAAACGGGACACCGAACCGTATCAGGCAGTCGCCGGGAGCAACGCCGATCGAACGCGATCGGCCTGGTCGGTTTCGACGATAATCGCCACCTCGTCGCCGGCTTCGAGTTCCGTTCCGGGAAGCGGAATCGTCAGCGGTTCGCGCTCGCGACCGTGGGCGTAGATACGCGCTGCCTCGGGCAGATCGACTTCGGAGATGCGTTTTCCGACGGCGGGCGATCCCTCTCGAATCTCCAGGACGGTCAACTGGAGGTTCTCCGCGAGGTCGCTAACGACGTTGAAGTCGCCGCCGAGCATGGCGGTTTTGGCACCGGCGGCTCCGAGCCGTTCCGGGTAAATGATCTCGTCGACGTCCGCGGCGTACTTTTTGTAGATGTCCTCGCGGTAGTCCTCGTCGATCCGGAGCACCGTCCGACAGCCGTGATGGGTGCCGACCATACACGCCGCGAAGTTGACGTTCAAATCTGGCGTGAACGCGCCGATCGCGTCGGATCGCTCGATTCCTGCCTCGACGAGCGTCGCTTCGTCGGCCCCGTCTCCCTGAACCGTCTCGAAGCCGGCCTTCTCGGCGCGCTCGATCCGATCGCGGTCGTTGTCGACGACGACGACGTCGTGGCCTTCCTCGACGAGAATGCGCGCCGTTCGCGACCCGACTCGTCCGTACCCCACGATGACAAACCTCATGGTACCGAGATACACGCTCCGGGGTCAAATACGTTCGCTCGATCGCGGTGGCCAGGTGGCGTCGACGGTGACTGTGGGGTGGTGCCGACTGCGAGTGACAGTAATCGCGATCGAGTCGAGCGCCCCGACCGTGTGAATGCACAAACATGAATACAAATGCGACGACCACGGACGGGAACATTTAACTAATCGGTATGGGTATGCCCGAACGTCCAATATGGGGGCTTCCGACACAATCGCGGACTACTTCGAGTTCGACGAGTACGGAACCGATTTCAGAACGGAAACGCTCGCGGGGCTGACGACGTTCCTCGCTATGGCCTACATCATCGTTGTCAATCCGGCGATCCTGAGCGGCGCGATCCTCTGGAACCACGAGACGGGTGAGTTCCAGGGCGAAGCCGTGATCGACGGGACGACCTACGGGGCCGTCGAGATCACCCAGATGCTCGCCGTGGTCACCATCCTCGCCTCGATCGCCGCAATTCTCGTGATGGCCCTGTACGCGAACCGACCGTTCGGACTGGCTCCGGGGATGGGGCTGAACGCCTTCTTTACGTTCACGGTCGTCGTGATTCTCGGCGTCCCGTGGCAACTCGCACTCGCCGCGGTCTTCGTCGAGGGACTCATCTTCATCGCACTGACCGCCGTCGGCGCGCGACGGTACATCATCGAACTGTTCCCCGAACCGGTCAAGTTCGCCGTCGGTGCCGGGATCGGCGTCTTCCTGCTCTTTCTTGGCTTACAGGAGATGCAGATCGTCGTTCCCTACGACGCGACCCTGATCACGCTCGGGAACGTCCTCCAGAGCCCAGTCGCCGCGCTCTCGCTCGCCGGATTACTGCTGACGCTGTTGCTGTACGCCCGCGGCGTTCGTGGCTCGATCGTCATCGGGATCGTGACGACGGCGGTCGCCGGATGGCTCTTGACCCTCGCCGGCGTTGTCGCGCCGGACGTGCTCACGCCGGAGGGATCGTACGATCAGATGACCAACGACGGCCTGGTCTCGATGCTCACCTCGGTCCAGTACGACTTCACGCCGCTGTTCTGGGGCTTCGTCGAAGGCCTCGGCATGATCACCGACGATCCGCTGGTCTTCGTGCTGGTCGTCTTCACCTTCTTCTTCGTGGACTTCTTCGATACCGCCGGGACGCTCATCGGCGTCTCCCAGATCGCCGGTTTCCTCGACAGCGAAGGTGACCTTCCCGACGTCGAGAAGCCGCTGATGGCCGACGCAGTCGGAACGACCGTCGGTGCGATGATCGGCACGTCCACCGTGACGACCTACATCGAATCCTCGACGGGCGTCGAAGAGGGCGGCCGAACCGGCTTTACCGCGTTGATCGTCGGCGTGTTGTTCTTCCTCGCCTTGCTCGTCGTCCCGCTGATGTCTGCGATTCCGCAGTACGCGACGTACCTCGCACTCGTCGTCGTCGGGATCATCATGCTTCGCGGGGTCGCTGACATCGACTGGCAAGACCCCGCGTGGGCGATCGCCGCCGGGATGACGATTACCATCATGCCGCTGACGACCTCGATCGCCAACGGGCTCGCTGCCGGGATCATCAGCTACCCGCTGGTCAAAGCCGCGGTGGGCGAACAGCGCGACGTCTCGCTCGGCCAGTGGGCGCTTGCGATTGCGTTCGTCGCCTACTTTGTTATCTACTTCTCGGTCCAGGCCGGCATCGTGACGTTCTAATCGGTCACGGGCGGGTTCGATCGGTCACGGCGCGGGGTAACCGGTGACCGTGCAACGCTCGTCCGCGATTCCGGCAACCTGGCGGGCGATCGGTGATCTCTTAGGGGTCAACTTACAACGGGCAGTTATGGCAAACATTACGTTCTACGAACTGCCCGGCTGTCCGTTCTGTGCGAAGGTCCGGACGAAACTCGAAGAACTCGAACTGGAGTACGACACGATCGAAGTGCCGCGTTCACACGCCGAACGGACGGAAGTCGAGCGGGTCAGCGGACAGACCGGGGTCCCGGTCATTAGCGACGAGTCCCAGGACATCGAGGGGATGGCCGAGAGCGACGACATCGTAGCGTATCTAGAAGAGACCTACGCCTGACCGTCGATCCTGGCGACCGTCCGGATCGGGGTGGAGTTGTCCCTCTCCTCCCACTTCCCCTCTCCAGTAACCACATCTGATTACGTTCCAGCAGTATGGGAATAGGAAGTAGTTATATACTCGGCAACGAACAGACTATTCTATATGACGCTCGCTGGCGATCAGGGGGAACGCGATCGGTCTCGGCGGCGCGTTCTCGCGTCCGCGGGTAGTCTCGTCGCGACCGGCGTTGCGGGTTGTGTCGGCGCTGATTCGACCGCGGTGGACGTGCTTTCGGCCGGCAGTCTCGCACGGACGATCGAGGATCACGTCGGTCCGGCGTTCGAAAACGAAACCGACCGACGGGTCCACGGGGAGTACTACGGAACCAACGCGGTCATGCGGATGATCGACGACCGGACAAAACACCCCGACGTCGTCGTCAGCGCCGATGCGACGCTGCTTCGCGATCGTCTCTACGGGACGTTTACCGACTGGGACGTCGAGTTCGCGGCCAACAGCGTCGGACTCGGATACAACCCGGAGACGACGTTCGGTCGTCGAATCGCGGACGGGGAGCCGTGGTACGAGGTCGCAGTGGACGCCGACGCAGGCGCGCTCTCGATCAGCGATCCGAACCTCGACCCGCTGGGGTACCGGGCCGTTCAGGCGTTCGAACTCGCAGAGAAGACACACGGTCTCGACGGGTTTCGCGATCGGATGCTGGACCTCGTCTACGAGGAGCCCGAGGAGCCACAGCTCATGGCGGGCGTCGAAAGCGGATCTCGGGCCGCTGCGGTCGTCTATCGTAACATGGCAGTCGATCACGACCTGCCGTTTCTTGAGTTTCCCGAGGAATACAGTTTCGGCGCGCCCGACCGGGCCGACTGGTACGCGACGGTCGAGTTCACGACGGACGAAGAGGGGTACACCGCCGAAGGACGGCCGGTGCTGTACAACGCGACGGTCCTTTCCGGGGCCGACGACCCGGACGCCGGCCACCAGTTCGTCCAGTTTCTCGTCGACAATTCCGACCTGCTGGTCGATGCCGGACTGACGGTCGGTGACCACCTGCCACGACCGCACGGAACCCCACCGGAGGCGATCGACGTATGACTCCCGGAGACCGCCGACCTCGGCGCTCGGGAAGCGATCGACCTCGGAGCCCCAGAGGCGATCGGTCTCCAAGCCCCAGAGGCGATCGACACACGACCCACACGCGATGGCTCAGCGATCGGATCCGGGGACCGAGCGGAACGCCGGGACTGCTCGTTCCGGCCGTTCTCGGCGGCGTTTTGCTCGTCTACTTCGCGATTCCGTTCCTCGCGTTCGTCGCCCGTACCGGCGTTGGCAACGTCGTCGCCGGACTCTCGACGCCGGCCTCCCAGCTTGCGATTCGGAACTCGCTCGTGACCGCTCCCGTCTCGACGGCGATCGCAACGGTCTTCGGCGTCCCGCTGGCGTACGTCCTCGCACGCACGTCGTTCGTCGGCAAGCGCCTCGTCGAAGCGCTGGTCATCCTGCCGCTGATCGTCCCGCCGGTGGTCGGCGGCGCGATGTTGTTGACGGCCGTGGGCCGGTTCACACCGATCGGTGCCGGGGCCGCTGCCGTCGGCATCTCGCTGACCGACAGCCTGATCGGCGTCGTGCTCGCCCAGACGTTCGTCGCCGCGCCGTTCGTGGTCATCACTGCACGGGCGGGGTTCGCCGCGGTCGACGAGCGGTTAGAACAGGCGTCGCGATCGCTCGGGTACGGCCCCCTCGCGACGTTCTGGAACGTCTCGCTGCCGCTTGCCCGCGGGGCGATCGTCGCGGGAATCGTGTTGACCTTCGCGCGGGCGATCGGGGAGTTCGGTGCGACGATGATGGTCGCCTACAACCCGCGGACGATGCCGACCAGAATCTGGGTCGACTTCATCGCCGGCGGCATCGACGCGATCGTCCCCCTTGCCCTCGCACTCCTCGGAATCACGCTTCTCGTTCTCGCCGCAGTTCAGTGGTTCGGACGGGTACCGACGGTGATCGATCGATGATCCTCGAACTCGACGGCGTCTCGAAGCGGTACGGCAGCGAACTGGCCGTCGACGACGTCTCCTTCGGACTCGCTTCTGGCGACGTAGTCGGCCTGCTGGGACCGAGTGGCTGTGGCAAGACGACGATCGTGCAGGCGATCGCCGGCCACGTTCGACCGACGACTGGTCGGGTACGGCTTCGCGGCGAGGACGTGACCGAGGCCCCGCCGGAGACGCGTCGCGTCGGCGTCGTCTTCCAGGAATCGACGCTGTTTCCCCACATGACCGTCGGTGAAAACGTCGCCTACGGGCTCGCTGCACAGGATGTGGGTCCTGAAAAGCGAGTGGCGATCGTCGAGGAGTACCTCGACCTGGTTGCCCTCGCTGATCGGCGTGACGCGTTCCCCTCCGCGTTAAGCGGCGGCCAGCGACGCCGGGTCGAACTGGCGCGAGCGCTCGCCCCCGAACCGGACCTGCTGGTGCTCGACGAACCGCTGTCGGCGCTCGATCGCGGCCTGGCACAGCGACTCCGGGACGAAATCGCCCGCATCCAGCGCGAAACGGGGGTTACGACGCTGTTCGTCACGCACGATCAGGAGGCGGCGATGGCGCTCGCGGACCGCCTCGTCGTGCTGGCCGACGGCCGCGTCTCCGCCGTCGGGGACCCCCGATCGCTCTACGAATCGCCGCCGAACCCGTTCGTAGCCTCGTTTCTCGGTCGCTCCAACACGTTCACGGCGACGCTGGTCGCGCGCGACCCGCCGACGCTCTCGATCGACGATCGCGAACTGACGGTCGAGGAGTCACCGGCGGTTCGAACCGACGGGGCCTCGGGGACCTATTCAGAGGACAGTTCGGACGATCGGTCGACCAGCGTCCGGGCCGCCGCCGTTCCGTCCGGGTCACCGGTTACCTGTCACGTTCGACCGGACGAGATCTCGCTTCAAGCCCTCCACGGTGACGAGACGGCACCGGCGCAGTCGCTGCCGGGAACGGTCGTCCGCGTCGCGGACGTGGGTCGCCGGTACGACGTGACCGTTCGGATCGAGACCGGCGACGAACTCGTGGTTTCTCAGTCGGGGTCCCCGCCGCCGATCGAAACGCCGGTCGCGATCGAACTCCCCGGGGACGGGGTGACGGTGTTCGATACTGACGGAAACTCGCCAGCGAACAGCTGACGGTTTCATCGATCCCCATCAAAACAGTCCCAGCAGCCACCGAGTTGCACTCTCGGTGCCGGTTTCCGCGTCCGCGATCAGGCCGCTTCTTCCCGCTCCGCTCGCTCCCGGATGACGTCCCGGAGTTCGTCCGCGTTCCGAAACTTCTCGAGTTCCTCGCGTTCGACGAGCGCGGTGCCGTCGATCGAGTCCTGTTTCGCTCGGTCGACGACGTAGACCGATCGGGTTCGGGTGACACGACCGATCGAACTCATGATGCGGGCGCGTTTTTCGGCGGCTTTCGTGAATTTGGAGTGGCCGGTGAGGACGACGTCGCTGTCGTCTTCGTCCTCGCTGACGGCTTTAAATGGCGATCGAACTGTCGGGTGGACCTGGTAGCCGGCCCGCGTGAGCACGGCGACGACGCCTTCGTCGTCCGGGTCGGCCTCCGGATCGTCCGGGGTCGACTCCGGATCGTGGACGTCTTCAGCACCATCGAGGACGTCGACGGGACTCGTCAGTTCCGAGTCGAACATCTCTTCGAGCGCCATCGCGACCTCAACGGAGGCGTTCATCCCGTCTTCGTACTTGGAAACGGTGCGCCGGGAGACGCCGAGTTCGCTCGCGAGGCGACCAAGACTCCAGTCGCGGTCTTCGCGTTCGTCGGCAAGCAAGTCGCCGTCGATGTTGACGTACAGGCCGCCGGGTGCGGCATAAATCAGCGGCGGCACGCCCTCGATGAACAGGTTGTAAGCGGTGTCGGGGCTGAAGACCGGCACGCCGTGACGGAAGTAGATCACGTCGGGTTTGAGGTCTTCGTCGCGGCTGCGAAGGCCGATCACCAGCGGCGTCGCGTGGAGGTAGTTGCCCAGCCGACGCATCTCGTGGCCGGTCGCCTCGTTGAACGCGTCGATGTTGCCGAGGATCTTGACGAGTAACAGGTCGTCGCCGCGTCTGGCTGCGATATCGAAGCTCTTCGGTCGGATCGCACACCGGTCACTGACCACGAATCCCGCGTCCTCTAACATCGCGGTCACGTTTCCGACCAGTGCCGAGCGGGACATACAGGGATGTAAGCCAGTCCTCGGATAAGAAGGTTTCCCCGCTGTTGCCGGGACGCCGGCATGCGATTCCCGATCGTCACGGGAGTACACTTAAGTAATAGTGTACGATTGTTCATCCCGAATTACGCACTCCGGCGGCGTCCCGAAAGGCGTTACTCCGCACAACTGCAAGCGGAGACGATGACCGTCGTCGGAATCGACGATACGGACTCCCGGGAGCGAGGGATGTGTACGACGTACGTTGCCAGACGGATCGCGGAGCGACTGCGCCGCGAAGCCGGCGGAACTGGAAAGTGTGAGGAGGCCGACGGCGAGTCAGCGTCGCGACTCCTGCTGGTCCGGCTCAATCCCGCCGTCGAGTACAAAACTCGGGGGAACGCCGCGCTGGCGATCCATACCGACTGCGAGCCGGACCTGGCGTTCGAGGTCGCCCGCGATCGACTCGCGGCCCTCGCTGAGACGGCCGACGAACGCACTAATCCGGGGCTCGTCGTCGCCGCGGGCGGGCCCGAGGACGTACCCGACGACGTTCGCGAGTTTACGCGGCAGGCGATCCGGGATCACCTCACGCGCGCCAAAGCCATGGAGATCGTCGATCGCCACGGCTATCGATCGTGGGGGGCCGGCAACGGCCGCGGCCGAATCGGTGCGCTTGCGGCCGTCGGCAGCTGGGCCGCCCTCGAGTCGTGGACCTGGGAGTACATCTCCTACCGCGAGCCGGATCGGTGGGGAACCGATCGCGCGGTCGATCGTGAGAGCGTCTTCGCCGCGGCGGAGTGGGGGTATCCCGCGGTCTGGGACACCGTCGATCGCGGCGAGGGCGAGACGGTCTGTGTGCCACACACGCCGGGACCGATCCTCCACGGAATTCGCGGCGACGACCCCGACACCGTCCGGGCGGTCGCCGATCGAATCGAAAGCGAACCCGTCTACGAGAGTCAGCTGTTCGTCACGAATCAGGGGACCGATATTCACGTACGGGAGGGATCGATCGAGTCGGCCGTGAACGATCGCGCCTATCGCATCGACGGGCGAGTGGCGTCGCCCCCTGAAACACGACGCGGGGGCCACGTTTTCGTTGGGCTCGAACACGACGGGAGTGGCGAGGTCGATGCCGACTCGGAAAACGGACCGCTCCGGTTCGAATGTACTGCTTTCGAGCCGACGAAGCGGTTCCGTGATCGGGTCCGGTCGCTTCGCGTCGGCGATCGACTCACCGTCTGTGGCGAACTCTCGCGGGGAACGCTCAAACTGGAGAAGTTCGCCGTTCGAGAGCTGGTGACGACCGATCGTGTGACGCCGACCTGTCCCGACTGCGAGCGCCGGATGAAAAGCGCCGGACGAAATCAGGGCTATCGGTGTCGAGACTGTGGAACGAGTGCGGACGGGAAAGCGGAAATCGAGATCGATCGGAACCTCGAAGCCGGCTGGTACGAGGTGCCACCGTGTGCCCGACGGCACATCGCGAAACCCCTCGTTCGCGGCGGGTTCGACGCACCGACGCATCCGGAGCGGTAGCGTCGATCCCGGACGGGAAGCGACCGGATCGGTCCACCGCGGATCAATTGTCGACGACCCATTCCCCGTTTCGGGCACGATAACCGTCGAACTCGCCCTGTTCGATCTCGCGTTCGATCTCGTCGCGGGTGTCTCCGCCGAGGCGGACGAGATGACAGAGCGGGTGACCCGGAACCGCAACCGGGTTTTCGAGGACGCCGACGATCAGGCCGGTAAACGGCGCGGTCACGGTCTTGGATTCGGTCTTGAAGTGGTTCGTGATCGTACAGATCGGCTCGTCCTCGTAGACGAGGGGGTACGGTCCCCACTCCATTTCGACGAGACCGCCGGTCGGTGCCCGGAGCCAGCGTTTCTCGCTGTCGGCGGTCGTCGTCTGGTACCACCCGGGCCAGTGGACCGGTTCGTCCGGCAAGACGCCGTACTCCGCGAGGACGCTCTCGACGCCCTGGAGCGCCTTCTGGATGAGCGCCGGCTGGAACCGGTGGGCGCGTCCCATCTCGACGGTGATCGTCGGAATGCCGTCCGCCGTGGCCGCCGATCGCAACGAGCCGCCGTCGCCACCGCCGTAGAGGACGACGTTCGCGCCGAATGCCCGCGCCAACCGCTCGACCTCGGGGTTCGTCAGATCGGCACGGACGTGATAGATCGTCGTCCGGTTTCGCGTCGACGTGTGCAGATCGATCCCGAGATCGCAGTTTGCGATGAACCGGCTGTAGATTCGGTGAGCCATCTGCTGGGCCGTATTCCCCGTCTCTCGGCCCGGAAACTCCCGGTTCATGTCCTGATCGTAGATCGGAATGTACCGCTGTTGGGCCTGGTAGGCCGGCACGTTACAGACGTGCAGACAGACGATCGTTCCGTGGAGATCGGCCGGCCGATAGGTGTCGGCAACCTCCTGGACGACTTTGACGCCGTTCAGTTCGTCGCCGTGGATGGCAGCCGTCAGAAAGACCGTCGGCCCGCCGTGTTCGCCGTTGACGATCGTCACCGGGATCTCGACGGGGTCGCCCATGTAGGTCTCGCCGACTTCGTATCGAATGTGTCGCGTCTCTCCGGGGTCGACCGCCGCGTCGTACCGGAACGGTCGTGGCTCCGGCCTGTCGATCGTCATGCCACCCAGGTTCGTCTCAATTCATATAACACTGCTGTACGGCCCGTCGCGAATCGACCGTGCTACTGGAGGTCTGATAGCCTCTATGACCGTCCCTGATCGACTGTAGCGGTGGGCTTCGGTCGGTTCGCTTCCCGTCGGTTACCTTCGCCTAATCGGCCCCGATGGCTCACATCGGAACGCGCTCGAACGGCTGACTCGCCCCGAGTTGTTTCCGGAGTTCCATCAGTCGCCCGAGATCCTGCCGGGAGACGGTTCCGATCGGGTCGCCGTCCTCGACGATCGCGACCAGCGGGCCGCCCCCCATCGCGACGAGAACGTCGAAGGCTGGCGTTTCGGGCGTCACGGTAGGGACATCGGGAATCATGATTTCGCGGACAGTCGTCGTTTCGTGAGCGTCACGAGGGACCCGTTTCAACGCCGAGAGGGTCACGTAGCCGACGACTTCGTCGTTCGCATCGTCGACCACGACGTACTCAGTTCGCCGATCGCGGACGAGTCGATCGGTGAACGTGGCGATCGAATCGTCGACGGCGACGGACCTGACGCCCGTCTCCATCACGTCGCTCGCGGTGACGCCGGTGAGCAGTTCGTCGAGCATCGTCGTGCGGGATTCGGTCGTCGCCGTCCCGTAGACGAACAAGGCGATGAGGATCAACACGGGGTTCCACGAGAGCACGCCGAAGATCGCGAAAAAGAGGGCGAACAGCGTGCCGACGCGGGCGGCGGTTCGCGTCGCGCTGGCGTAGCTTCGCCGGCGAGCGAGCAGCGCCCGCAGGATGCGCCCGCCGTCCATCGGAAACGCGGGGAGCATGTTGAAGACCGCGAGGGTGACGTTGATGACGGCCAGCCAGCCGACGACGAAGACGACGATCGGCAGGCCGGCGGGAAGGACCTGCAGGAAGACGAAAAAGGCCCCGGCGAGCAACACGCTCGTGATGGGACCGGCGATCGCGATCCAGAACTCGCGGTTCCACTCGCGGGGCATCGATTCGAGCGCGGCCAGGCCGCCGAAGATCCACAGCGTGATCGATCGGGTGCCGATGTCGTACCGGCGGGCCGCGTAGGCGTGACCGAGTTCGTGGACGGCGACGCTAAAAAACAGCCCGACTGCGGCCGCGATCCCGATCAGCCACGGGGTCGCGCCCTCCGCGAGAGCCGCTTCGTCGATCGAGACCGGTGTGAGTCCCTCGACGATCGACGTGTAGACTTCGATCTGACCGGTTCCGGCGATCAGCCAGACGAGAATCGGCATGAAAACCAGCAGCGAGATGTTGAGCTGTATCGGTATTCCCCAGACACTTCCAATTCGGTAATTTCGCATTCGTATCAGAACGGAGGAATTGCACTCACTTGAGGATTCGCACCGATCGAGTCCCGCGGCGATCGTGATCCGGATCGCACGCTCAGTGACTGGAATAATGTAAGACAGCTGATAGACGGAACGTCGACTGGCAGACCGAAAAGCGGCTACCGGACCGGAGGCTCGCCGACGGGCGCGGATCGGGTCGCCGCGTCGCATGGAAAGGGTTTTTCGATGCGAACGGTTGGGGCTAGGTACATGGGGCTCGAGGAGGAGATCGAGGAGATCGAAGAAGAGATCGCCAGCACGCCCTACAACAAGTCGACGGAGGCCCACATCGGTCGGTTGAAGTCGAAACTCGCCGAGAAAAAAGAGAAGCTCCAGAACCAGTCCTCGGCGGGCGGTGGCACCGGTTACGACGTCGAAAAGACTGGCGACGCGACCGTCGCACTCGTCGGGTTCCCGAGCGTCGGCAAGTCTTCGCTGCTGAACTCGCTGACCAACGCCGAGAGCGAGACCGGCTCCTACGAGTTCACGACGCTCGACGTCAATCCCGGCATGTGTAAACACCGCGGCGCGAACATGCAACTGCTCGACGTGCCGGGTCTCATCAAGGGGGCAGCTACCGGCAAAGGCGACGGCAAGCAGGTTCTCTCGGTCGTCCGAAACGCCGACCTCATTCTGTTCGTGCTCTCGGTGTTCGAGATCGAGCAGTACGATCGGCTCCAGGACGAACTCTACTACATCAACATTCGCGTCGACAAGGAGCCGCCGCGAGTGACCGTCCGCCCGAAAATCAAAGACGGGATCAAAATCACCTCGAGCGCCGACCAGGACCTGGACGAAGAGACGATCAAACAGGTCATCCGCGAACACGGCTACGTCAACGCCGATGTCAACCTGGGGGAGACCGTCGACATCGATCGGCTCATCGACGGGCTGATGGACAACCGCGAGTACATCCCGTCGATCACCTGCGTGAACAAGGTCGATCTGATCAACCCCGAGTACAAGGCCGAGGTCGACGAGCAACTTCGCGAGCGCGGTCTCGACCCCGAGGAGGTGACGTTCATCAGCGCCGAAGAGGAAAAGGGCCTCGAGACGCTCAAAGACCGCCTCTGGGAGAACCTGAATCTCATCCGAGTCTACATGGACAAACCCGGCCGCGGCGTCGACTACGAGGAACCGCTAATGCTCGAACAGGGATCGACGATCGAGGAAGCAGTCGACAAACTCGGCGGCGAGATGCAAGAGCGATTCCGCTTTGCGCGTGTCTCGGGACCGAGTGCAACCCACGACAAACAGCAGGTCGGTGACCAGCACGTGCTCGAAGACGAAGACGTCCTGAAACTTATTTTGCGCCGGTAGATCGACACGGCGGGCCGCCACCGTGTCGTCACAATGCCAGCAACTTCGGTCAACTCGACGAGTTCGATATCGGACAGTTCGTACCTCGTGATACTCTCTGACAGCCACACAGACCGTTATACGTCTGCTCATGGAGGTATCAGACATGTCCGAGTTCGGGGCACTATCGTTGCTGCCGCCGCTTTTGGCGATCGGATTGGCGATCGTCACTCGCCGGCCGATTCTCTCGCTGTTTCTCGGCGTCTGGTCGGGTGGTATCATCGTCTCAGGGAGCCTCGGGATCGCACAGACCTTCGACTGGATCGTCGGCGCGATCGTCGCGGATGACGGATTCCACGCCCAGATTCTGGTATTTACGCTCTTTCTCGGCTCCGGCGTCGCGCTCATTTGGCGACTCGGCGGGGCGATCGCCGTCCGCAACTGGGCGGTGAATCGCCTCGAGAGCCAGCGGACGACGGGCGCGACGGCCTGGATACTCGGCATCGTCCTCTTTTTCGACGACTACGCGAACACCGCGATCGTCGGCTCGACGATGCGGGAGATCTCCGATCGGTTTCGGATTTCCCGCGAGAAGCTCTCGTATATCGTCGACTCGACGGCAGCCCCCGTCGCGACGGTCGGCATCTCGAGCTGGGTCGCCTTTCAGCTCTCGATGGTCGACGAGGGATTCGCCGCGATCGAGGAGAGCCACGGGGCGGACGCGCCGAGCGTCTTCACGACCTACCTCCAGTCGATTCCCTACAACGCCTACGCGCTGCTCGCGATCGTGATGGTCGGCATCGTCGTCCTCAGCCGGCGGGATTACGGCGAGATGCTCGATGCCGAGCATCGCTCTCTGAAAACGGGCAAGGTCAACCGTGACGGTGCCGTCCCGCTTCAGGAGGTCGAGGCGGATCTCGGCGACCCCATCATGGAGCGGCCGATGCTCCGGACATTTTTCGTCCCGATCGTCGTCCTGATCGTCGTCACCGTCGCCGGGGCGTTCTGGACCGGCTATCAGGCCGCCGAACTCGCCGGTCCCGGCGAGGTGCTGGGTCTGACCCTTGCCGAGTTCGCCGAGAACGTCGCGGGCGAGGCCGACTGGGCCGCGGCGCTGGTCTGGGGATCGTTCGCGATGATCTTGACCGCGATCGCGATCGGTCTCGCATACGGTCTCTTCGATCTCGGTGCCAGCGTCGAGACGGTACTCGACGGCTTCTCGCTCATGCTGACCGCGGTGACCATCCTCGTCCTCGCGTGGTCGATCAGCGCCGTCGCGTCCGATATGGGCACCGGGGAGTACGTCGCCGGCGTCGCGGAGGGAGTGCTCTCGCCGGCACTGTTCCCGATCGTCGTCCTCGCGACCGCGGCGTTCATCTCGTTTACGATGGGGTCGTCGTGGGCGACGATGGGGATTCTCACGCCGATCGCGCTCCCTATCGCCTTCGAACTCACCGGCGATTTCGGCCTCGCGCCGGTCGTCGTCGGCGCGGTCTTTTCCGGTGCGATCTTTGGCGACCACACGTCGCCCATCTCCGATACGACCGTTCTCTCGTCGACGTTCACCGGAGCCGACCTGATCGATCACGTGCGCACGCAGGCGTACTACGCCGTCACCGTGGTCCTCGTCGTCCTCGGGTGTTACCTCGCCTACGGCTACCTCGGGGTACCGCCCGCCGTCTTCCTCCCGCTGGGCGTCCTCGCGCTCGTCGGCCTCGTTTACGGGCTCTCCACGCTGGATGCCGACAGGAAAGGAGTCGATCCGATCGCCGCCCGCGTCGAGGGTGAGCGGATCGGTCGGCGGGGCGATCGCGGCGCGGAGACCCCCGCCGACGGGAGCGAGTAGACCGCCGAGTTCACCACGTTTTTGGCCGCCGCCAGCGTTGGGTGGCGTATGGACGGAACGCTCGACCACGTCATGCTTCGCGTCGCAAATCTGGAGGAGTCACTCGAGTGGTACCAGACCCACCTCGCGTACGAGGAGAAAGACCGCTACGAGGGCGATGGCTTTACGATCGTTTACCTCGGTCCCGAGGAGATGCACGAGGACGGTGCCATGCTCGAACTGACCCACAACGAGGGCGAGGACGACCTCGAAATGGGCGACGCCTGGGGCCACATCGCCGTCCGAGTTCCCGAGGGCGAACTCGAAGCGTACTACGACCAGTTGATGGACGAAGGCGTCGCGGACTACCGCGATCCGGAAAGCTGCGGCGGGCGGTACGCCTTCGTCAAAGACCCCGACGGCCACGAGATCGAGATCGTCCAGCGCGACCAGGGCGCGCTCTGGTCGATCGACCACACCATGATCCGCGTCGAGGACGCCGACGAAGCGATCGGCTTCTGGACCCGCAAGTTCGAGTACGAGCACACGGGTCGCTGGGAATCCGACACCTTCGCGAACTACTTCCTCAAGCCCGAAGGCGCAGCCCCCGAGGAGATGGCGATCGAACTCACCTACAACTACGACGGCCGCAGCTACGAGATGGGCGACGCCTGGGGCCACCTCTGTGTCCGCGTCGACAACCTCTCTGAGGACTGGGACCAGCTCATGGTCCGCGAGGCCGACGACTACCGCGATCCGGAGAGCAACGACAATATGTACGCCTTCACGAGAGATCAGGACGGCCACGAGGTCGAACTGCTCGAGCGCGACCCCGACGCGGAGTCGCTGTTCCCGTTCTGAGCGCCCCTCGATTCTGAGCGCCCCTCGAACTCGTTTTTTTGCGGCGGTGGTACGAGGAGCGAGGAATTCCGGCCAACAGGACTATCACCGCACGTCGACCATCGTCACTGGATGACAGTTCCGACGACAACGCTCCCGAGTGGCGACGAACTGCCCGTCCTTGGCTACGGCACGTGGAACGTCGACGGCGACGACCTGACCGCGTCCTTGCGGGCCGCACTCGACGCGGGGTACATTCACATCGACACCGCCGAAGGGTACATGAACGAAGCCGAGATCGGCGACGTTCTCGCCGAGTACGATCGCGAGGACCTGTTTCTCACCTCCAAGGTGCTCCCGAAGAATCTCGGCTACGAGTCGGTCCGCTCGGCGTGTGAGGCGTCACTCGAGCGGTTGGGAATCGACTATCTCGATCTCTACCTGATTCACTGGCCGAATCCGGCGATCTCGCTGCGGGAGACGCTGCAAGCGATGGCGACGCTCCACGACGAGGGGCTGGTGCGAAACATCGGCGTCTCGAACTTCAGCGCTTACCAGCTCAGTGCGGCCCACCACGTCTCTGAGGTCCCGATCGCCGTTAACCAGATCGAGTTCCACCCCTGGTTCCAGCGACCCGACCTCCTCGAGTACTGCCGCGAGACGGAGACGGTCATCGAGGCCGCGGCCCCGCTGGCCAGAACAGAGATATTCGACGACGAGGTCGTCCGGGACCTCGCCGCGGAGTACGACAGATCCCCCGCTCAGATCGTCCTCCGGTGGGCGATCGAGCACGACGTAGTTCCACTCCCGAAGTCCTCGAGTCCGGACCACGTCCGGGACAACGTCGACGTGTTCGACTGGGAACTGTCCGAGGCCGATCGGGAGCGTCTCGACGACCGCGACCGCAACGCCCCGGTGTACGACACGCCCGCTCGTGACTGGAGCGGTGATGTCTACGGAATTTCGCAGTAATCGTCGGATCGATCCTCACATCCTCCCGAAACGCCGCGGCTACAGTCCTGAATCAACGAGGGCGGCGACATCGTCGACGCGTGCGCCGTACGGCTTTCCCGTTTTCTCAGGGAATACGATTTGGCTGGACCGATATCCCACCGGACGGAACCAAGAGATAGCGAGGGGTTTACTCGAGTGACGACGCTCCCGCTGAGCCGTCGCGGGAGTATCGATCGACCACCCAGACGATCACTGCTACACATCCCGACACGAGCGCCGGCCAGCGATCGCTGCTGAGGTAGAGCCCGCCCGCTGGAGGTCGGTACTCGGTGACCGGCCAGAAGACGGCGTACGTGGTGCCCGTCGGCGTGAGGAGGAGGAGATCGAGGACGTGGTGAGAGGCGACGCCGATCGCGAACAGAGCGATCGCCGGTTTCCGATGACCAGGGGCGAGCAGGAGTGAGCCGAGACAGATCACGAGTACGCTGCCGCCGAGCGTGTGTAGCGGTCCCCAGGAAAACGGAACGCCCAGCGTCGACGCGACGACGCCGTCCGGAACGAGCAACTGGATCTTCACGAAGTCAGGGGTGAGTGCGCCGATCGTGACCAGCGTGACGTGGGCCGGTCGCATCCAGGCGTACCGAACGGAGAGCAGCGTCCCGACGATGTAGCCGACCAGGACGTGCGTGAGCACGTCAGCCACGCCGCTCGCCTCCGTCTGCAGGAGATTGGCGATCCGGCCTCGGGGAACCACCGAACGCGTCCCGGAACCCGAGCGGGCGCTGCCTGGGGGCGAACGCGAGCGTGGCCCGATCGAAGCGCCAACCTCGAACGAATCGCCCGGTCACCCAGAGCCCGCCGAGCAACGAGACGGCGTACATATACCGCGACTCCGCAGGCTCGCGGACCGTGGTCCGGTCGACGACGAGCGTGTTCTCGTCTTCGAGCGTCCCGAACACGGTTACGTGATCGCCACGCTCGAGTGGGCCGTCGGCGTTCTGGATGTTCTCGTCGGCGCTCACGAGAGTGAACCGTCCGTAGCCGCTGGCCCGCGTCGCGATCACGAGCGGCTCGACGTCGACGATCTGCCCGCCGAGGACGACCTGCTCGCCGACGTACGCCTCGCGATCCGACGGCACGTCGGTCTCGTCCGGGTAGTCGCGCTCGAGGGGCCCGCCGGGCGACGCGCCGGCCCAGACCAGACAGCTAGCCAGAAGGCCGACGAGGAGTACCCCGGCGAAAACGCGGCCGAACTGGCCGGATGGCGGTTGCATCGGTACGCCTCGTGAGGGTAGGGGTCGCAAGTGTCTTGTGTTCCTGCGATCGCCGGCGGTCGCCCCGTAATAGCGTGTCACGCTGTCGATCGATCGGCGCGCCCTTCCCGTACCGGGTGGGGAACGTGAGGTCGCAAGTGATTCCGCACTCGACTCGATCGGTAGTGTGAGGCGACTGTCCGTCTCCCGATCGGACAGTTCCGGACGGTACATATCGGGTCGTCTCGTCGCTGCTCGCCAGCGAAAGGACGACACGTATACGTACCTTCGCGGCCGTGATTGACAGGTCCATCAATGCGCTGGCGGTACCGAACGACCGTTCTCGTCCTCTGTCTGCTCGCCTTCTTCGTCACCTACTTTGCCCGCATGGCGATCAGCCCGGTGATCCCGTTCATCGCGGCCGACTTCGACGTCTCGAACACGCAAATCGGACTCGCCCTGTCGGGGATGTGGCTCGCGTACGGCCTGGCGCAGTTCCCGAGCGGCGTTCTCAGCGATCGGTTCGGGGAGAAGCCGGTCGTGCTCGTCGCCGTCGGCGGAACGACGATCGCGAGCCTGTTGCTCGCGTTCGCGCCGGTGTTCCCCGCGTTCGTCGTCGTCGCCGTGGTGCTCGGGCTGGTCGCCGGACTCCACTACGCCGTCGCGACGACGCTCCTGTCGCGGACGTACGACGACATCGGACGCGCGGTGGGTATCCATTCGATGGGCGCCCCGCTCGCCGGACTGGTGGCTCCCGTCGCGGCGGCCTGGGTCGGCACCCGGTACGGCTGGCGGCCAGCGGTCGCGCTCGCAATCGGCGTCGGTATTCCCATTTTCGCGGCGTTCGCCTGGTGGGTGCGGCCGACCGAGCCGCGACGGCCCGCCCAGCCGATGCGCGAGCGGTTCGAACCCGGTGCCTTGCTCGAACTCGTCTCGCGGCCGGCCGTCGCCTTTACGCTCGCGATCGCGATGCTCGGCACGTTCATCGTCCAGGGGCTGCTCACGTTCTTCCCGACGTTTCTGATCGAGTACCACCGGTACTCGGCAACGATCGCAGGCTCGGCCTTCTCCGCGTTCTTCATCGTCCGAACCGTCGGGCAGTTCCTGCTCGGCGATCTCTCCGATCGGTACGGCCGGGACCTCGCGATCGGCGCTGCGATGCTCGCGGGGGCACTCGGGCTGGTCGCGCTGGTGGCCGGATCGGGTCTCCTGGCGATCAGTGTCGGCGTACTGTTGGCAGGTCTCGGCTCGAGTTTCTTCTCGGCGCTCGATCCGCGATTTCTCGATCAGCTGGGCGACGTCGAACGGGGTGCCGGCTTCGGGCTCGTCCGCACGGTTTACACGATGGTCGGCGCAGCCGGGTCGGTCGGCGTCGGCCTGTTGGCCGACCTGTTCGGCTGGGGGGCGGCGTTTCTCGTTCTCGCCGGCCTGTACGCGATCACGTTCCTCGCACTCGTCGCGAACTGGACGTTCGACCTCGAGTATTGAGTCGGATCGCTCTCGGGAGAACGCGAGCGAGCAACGAGAATGATGTTCCGAGTCGATCGATAACCGATCCGTTACAGCTCGTTTTCGGCAACGTCTTCGTTCCAGGTCGCTGAGACGGTGACCCGACCGTCACTGATATCGTGTGTCACTTCGTCGGCGGACGAGCCGAGGGTGTCCTCGATCTCTGCCTCGGTGTCGTCGCTCAACTCGTCGAAGATCGCTGCGAACTCGCCGGTCGAACTCGTCTCGCTTTCGAGCGTCAGCGAGGAGACGACGCCGATCGCGTCGTCGAGTTCTTCGAGATCGTCGATATCCTCATCGCCGTCGAGATCGTCGAGGGCGTCCTCGCCGCCGAGGTCGTTACCGGCGTCGTCCGCGTCGTCGACCGTCTCGTCGAGGTCGCCGTAGCCGCCGAAGGCGACGTGGCCGTGGCCGGCCGTCTCCAGGAGCCACCGCAGATCGTCGTTCTCGTCGATCGCCCGCCCGCTGCCGCCGTAAGCCTCGATCGGGCCGGTCAGGGCGTCGACCGCCCCGGTGTCCTCGCTGTCGTAGGTCACGATGACCGCGTCGTCGCCGACGGCGATCGCGTTCCCCTGGCCCGCGCCCATGCTGATCTCGAAGCCGTCGTCCTCGTCGCCGGCGTCCTCCTGCGCTACCGGTTCGTAGATGGCAAACTCGTCCGCCTCGTCGGTTCGTTCGTACTCGGCCTGCATGGCCCACTCGTCTTCCGGCGGCTCCGTGAGGATCCCCTCGATCTCCTCGACATCGACGTCGCCGGCCAGTACGAACGCCTCGTCGACGATGAGGACCTCGTCGATCGCGGTCTCGAACTCGGACTCCTCGCCAGTATCGCCCGAAAACAGCCCCGAAAGGCCGGTTCCGATGAGACCGAATCCGCCGGCGAGGGCGACGATCATCACGCTCGCGAAGGGAATGCCGAGCATCGGGTCCTCGTAGTCGGTGGGGTCATCGTCACCGCTTTCAGGTTCCCCTTCCATCTCGGGACCCACGTCGTCGAACTCCTCGAGTGCGGTCCAGTCGACGTACGCGACGAAGGTCCCCTCCGTGTCCGCGTCCCAGGGAATCCAGTTGGCGTAGGCGGGCGGCGCGCTGCCGTCGCCACCGTCGCCGTCGTCGCTACCGAGTCCGGCCGAGTCGAGACAGCCCGCGAGAGAGCCGAGCGAGACCGTCGCACCCGCACCGGCGAGTTCGAGCAGTTGTCGGCGGTTTACGTCCATGAGTTCCCTGTTTGAAAACTCAGCCGTATAGTAATATCGGTCGGTGTTGGTCCCCGACTGGTTCGATCGCCGCCCGCATCTCGCGCCCGCTCAGGGCAGCCGATCGACCACGCCGAAGCGACGTTCGAGTCGGTCCCAAACGACGATCGTCGAGGGCAACAACAGGATCGACGTGAGGTAAGCGTAGAAGACCCCGAGTGCGAGCAGGATACCGAACTCCATGATCAGGGGGATCAACGCCAGGTAGAGCACGCCGAGTCCGGAGACGGTCGTCAGCATGCTCCCCGTGAGCGCGCCGCCTGTTCCGCGAACCGTCACGAGCAGCGCCTCGTGGACGTCCGCTCCGCCCTCGAACTCGTCGACGAACCGGTGCATGAAGTGGACCGTGTAGTCGACCCCGAGACCGATCGAGACGGCGAGAATCGGCGCGTTGATCGGCGTCAGCGCGATGTCGAGCCACCGCATCGTTCCCGCGAGCAACCCGACGGTCACGACGACCGGAACGAGGTTGATCAGTCCGTAGATCGCTCTCCCTTCGAGCCACCGGTACGTGACCATGAGAAACGCGGCCGTCAGTGCGAATGCGGCGAACAGACTGGTGATAGCCGAGTCGGTGATCTGATCGATCACGATGCTCTGGACGACCAGTTGCCCCGTCGGCGCGGCATTCATCGACATCTCGTCGGCAACCTGCTGTGCGGCCGCGGTCGCGTCCGTCTGGTCGGCGTCGACGTCGACCTCGTAGACGATCCGCGTCGCGGACCGATCGCTCGTGATCGATCCCAGGGCCGCGTCCCGCGAATCAGTCTCGAGCAACTCCGCGTAGACTCGATCGACGTCGCTGTCGGGCACGCCGTCGCCGTTCGTGTCGGCCTGTTCGACCGTCCGTGCGAACTCGGGGTTGCGTTCGGCTTCGTCCTCGATCACTCGCAAAATGTCCGTACTCTCGGCCCGACGGTCCGAGGCGACGAAAGCCGCCGGCGGGTCCGTCGTCGCGCGATCGATCTCCCGCAGCGAGCGGTCCTCCCTGACCGCTCGATCGTCGACGTACACCGTCACGGTGCCGACGAAGCCCTGGCCGAAGTCCTCCTCGAGGTAGTCGAGGACGGTCATGAACGTGTACTCGCTTCCGGTGAAGGGTTCGGGAAGTCGCTGGTACTGCTCGACGCGATCCTGATCGGGGAAGAAAATTTCCTGTGAGAACTCCGTCTCGACGCCGGAGCCGTACGCGCCCGCCCCGGCACCCAGGACGAGACTCGAGACGAGGATGAGCACCGGAATCGATCTGGCAATCTGCGTTCCAATCGGCAACACGCGGCCCAGAATCGAGTTCTCGCCGCCCAGCGGCTTCGCGCCGAATGTCGGAATGCGCCGTCCCTCCCGGAACCGATCAAGCCCGACCTTTCCGGCTGGGAGGAAGATGCCGAAAATGAGGAACGTAAAGACGATCCCCGCGGCCGCGACGAGTCCGAAATCGCGCGTGCTGTCGATCGCGCTCGTGAGGTTCGCGAGGAAGCTGAAGACGGTCGTCAGCGTGACGATAATGAACGCAGCCGTCAGCTGCCCCGTCGTGATCCCCATCGCCTCCTCGATTGCCGCACCCGCCGCCCGCTCCTCGCGATACCGGTTGATGATGTGAATTCCGAAGTCGATACCGACCGCGAGCAACAGCGGCAACACCGTCACCATCGACTCCGAGAACGGAATCCGCGCGTAGCCCATGAACCCGAACGTCCAGACGAACGTCACCACGAGCGCCGCGAGCCCGAGCGCGAGATCGATCGGGTCCCGATAGGCGATCACGAGGAACAACAGGATCAGCCCGATCGTCGCGGGGAAGATCACCGTCGCGGTGTCGGTCAGCAGATCGAACACTTCCTGTTCGATCACCGCGTCGGCAAAGAGGACGACGTTCTCGTCCCTGTCGAAACCGTCGATCTCGTCGGCCATCGCCCCCGCCTCGAGCTGGAGGTCGGCGTAGTCGCTCGTGTCCGCGTTCGCCGGCGTGTCGAACGTCATCGCGAGCAGGGCCACGTTCGCACGCGCCGACTCCCGCGTGAAGTCCTGGCTCACCGAGAGACCGACCGACTCGTCGGCCGCCGCGATCGCCCGATCGAGTTGGCGTTGGGAGGCCCGATCGATCACGCGATACTGCTGTTCGGGCGTCCTCGCCGCGGGATCGATCTGCTGGGCGATCAGCGACGCCGGACTCGTCGAGGAGACGACGCGGAGACCGTCCGCGTTCTCGACGGCGTCCTGATACTCGAGCATCCTGAGCAAGTTGGGTTTCGAGAGGACGTTTCGATCGTCCTCGATGAACAGCTGGGCGGTCGTTCCGCCCGTCTCCCGCTGTGCCCGATCGAAGTTGTCTTCCATCTCCTCCTGGGCGTCGACCGCGTCGAGATCCTCGGTGAACTGATCCTGGCCGGCCGCTTGCTCGGTCTCGATGAGAAACCCGCCCGCAAAGAGGACGGTAACGACGAGAAAGATCGCCACGACGGTCCACGGCCGGGTCCTGATCCAGGGATTGATGCGTCTGGTTAGCGGATCGTCGCCGTGGGTCGGGTCCTCGGCCGTGCGATCGCTGCCGGAACGGCCTGCACGGCCGGACTCGTCGGCACGTCCGGACGTGCCGGGCGACCACTCGCCGTCGCTCCGACCGCCGTCGTCGCTCTCTCCGCCACCGCCGCTCCGGCCGTCGTCGCCACTCCTTGCGCCCTCGTCGGCGTCCTCACCGAACAGTCGTCGGGGATCGAACCGTCGCATCGGTTACTCGCGGCGCAGCCAGACCCCGATCCCGACCGCGGCGAGCGAGAGCACGACCAGCGCGGGGACGACCATCGAGAACGGGCCGCCGCCGTCGTCGGTCGCTGGCTCGACCGTGATGGGATGCTGGTAGGTATCCGAGAGTTTCCGGTCGCCGCGTTCGGTTCGGTACTCGAAGTCGAGTTCGACGGGGTGGATCTCGGTCGCGGCGTCCTGGCCGGCCGAGATCTCGAAGGCGATCGTCGTGGACTCGCCGGGACCGAGTTCGGGGACGAACGCCTCGTCGTTCGAGGCGTCGAGCGGGCTGTCGGTGTAGAGGCGCGCGTCGATGTTCGACAGCGTCTCCGCGCGCTGGTTCGTGATCGTGAGAGCGATCTGGCTCGACTCGCCCTGGACGATCGACGCGCCGTCGTCGGTGATCGAAAACTCGTCCTGGCGCTCGTCGATGACGACGCGCTTCGAGATCGGACCGTCGGTCAGCGTGGCTCGATCGCCGCCGGTGTACTCGACGCTGAACTGGAGCTGTCGCGGGCCGGGGTCGGCCTGGCCGCTGACGTCGATCGGGTACCGGAAGTCGGTTTTCTCGCCCGGCTTCAGTTCGGGGAGCGCAAAGCGGGTGTCCTCGACGAACAGCGAATCCGACTGCGGCTGGACGATCAGGACGGCGTCGTCGACCGCCCGCGGCCCGTCGTTTACGAGCGTCCCGGTTACCTGTCCGTCGTACCCCACCGAGAGGGTGTCCGCGAGGTCGTCGATCGAGAACGACTGCTCGGCCGCCGGCGCGAGCGACGCGGTCGCGCTCGATGCCGAGCGTTCGATGCCCGAGCCGTCCCGGTACGTGAACGCGACGTCGATCGGTTTCGCGCCGTCGCTGACCGACTGCTCGATCGCCGCGTCGACGGTCATCGTGGTCGACTCGCCGGGTGCGAGGTCTCCGAGTATCTCCTCGGCAGCGCCGCCGTCGATCGTGATCCCGGTGCCGCCGGAGACGGTCGCCCGCGTCTCGTTTGCGATCTGGGTGCCGGTGTTTTCGATCGCCAGCGTGGCGTCGCCGCTGGCTCCGGGTTCGACGTCCGTGGTGACGTCGGTCACGTCGAAGCGGGGTTCGTCAGGGACGACGACGGTGACCGTGTGGCGCTCGCTTCTCGTGAGTCGCTGGGAGACGCCGGCGCGTTCGGACACCTGACTCGTGTAGGCGTAGCGGACGCGGACGGTCACGTCGTACTCGCCGGGTTCGAGACCGTCGGGAACGTCGATCCGCTGTGAGACGCTCCTGATTTCGCCGTCCGCGATCGGCCCGATCGGCGTCTCGCCCGACTTCGCCTCGAACGGGGCCTCGTCTTCGAGTTCGACGGTGACCGCGCGGGCGGTCAGCACCTCCTGGCCGGTGCCGGCGCGCCGTTCGGCGTCGTTCTGAAGCTGGAGGTCGAGGGCGGTCTCGCTGCCCGGCTGGACCTCGTCGTCGGGCAGGTAGACCTCGATATTCGGTTCGCCGCGTTCGAGGGTGTTCCCGAGCGCCGGGGCGGCGAGCGCCGCGAGGACGACCAGCGAGATTGCGGCGAGGAGAGCGAGACCGATCGGGCGGCGTCTCACCGTCGACCACCTGCAGTACCGCAGCGGTTCCTGCCGCCGTCGCGTCGAGGGGCACCGTCGCTGGCCGTGGAGGGCCGAGTGCGCGGACCGTCGTCGTTCATTGATTGAAACCAGTAGCAGGCGAATATAATCCTTGTGATTGAACGTTCATTCACACCGCTTATGTCCTGCGGGCGTGTGCATTGAGTCGATGTCCACGGTGTCTCCCCAGCGACTCGCCGCCCCCTATCACGATCGCGGACGGAATCTGCGTCCCGATCGATCGTCGTCGGCCACTCTCGCGGGCCGATCGAGCGCCTGTCCCTCGACGCCACGAATCGACCCGGTGGCCGGATGAGCCTCGACGTCTTCGACTCCCCGGCGGATACCCGCGAGGAGATTCTCGCGGCGACCTACCGCGCGTTGACGACCCACGGCTACGCCGACCTGACGATCAAGACGATCGGCGCGGAGTTCGAAAAGAGCACGTCCCTGGTCTACCGCCACTACGACGGCAAGGACGACCTCGTGCTCGACTGCCTCGAGTTCATGCTCGATCGGTTCGAAGCCGAGATCACCGACGACGGGATTGCAGACCCCGAGGCGGCGCTCGCGGAGTTTCTCGAGGGCGCACTCGCCGTCGAGACCGACGACGAGTACCGGCGGTTCGTCCGGACGCTGGTCGAACTTCGCGCGCAGGCGAGTCACGATCCCGGGTACCGCGCCCACTTCACCCGGAGCGATCGCGTCTTTCAGGAACGTCTAACCGCGATCGTCCGCGCCGGCGTTTCGGACGGCATCTTTCGGGAGTGTGACCCCGAATCGATCGGGGCGACGCTGTTTACGATGATCTCGGGGGTGTTGTACCGGCGATCGACGAGCGACGAGGCGGCCTGGCTGGTGGACGCTCGGGAGGAGATCGACGCGTTTCTCGATGCGCGCGTGTATCGAGACTAATGTCTCTCAATTCTGGCTACTGCCCTATCAAACCGTTCGCGAGGTGACTGAGCCTTCGTCTCAGTTGCTGTGAGTTGGCTTCGGATATCGGCTACCTGTTCTGGGTCGCCACTGAGAAGGATGCCGTGATTCAAGATGGTCTCCGCCAGTTCCGGTGACGTTGTCCGGATGTCGACAAGATCGATATCGTCCGTCTCCAGCGCCTCGCTGAGATCGGCGCTCAATCCGAAGAAGGCCTCATTGTAGGCTGGATCGTTCGGACGAACAGTATCGAACGCAACTGCGATGTCGATGTCACTCCGGGAGTGGACATCCCCGCGTGCGTGAGAACCGAAGAGAATGGCCAGCTGTACCGAATGCTCCTGCAACACCTCTCGAAGCGTCTCGAGGGGGAGGGAGGTATCGATTGCTGCGTCCTCACAGGTTCTCATTAGCCAATACTATGCTCTCGTGCCACATAAACACTCAGCACCCCAGTGTCTCGATCGCGTTTGTTCTGCCTCTATTTCACTCGATATTCGTTCCCACAGCGCGCACTGCATCACAAAGTTCGCGGTCGAATGTGATCGGTCAGTCTGTTGGTCCATCACTGCGCGTGACTCGATCCGGGGGTAATCCGACGCTACTGCGACCCCACTGTTGGTCACGAGTGATTACATTCGTTCATCCGATGTCGATAGTCGATCGATCGTGTGAGTTCGTCGATTGGAGAATAAGTGGGGGTATGGGCGATCACCTCGCCGCCGTCGTGCGGTAATACTCAATTGCGTACTCTAAGAAAATCAACCTGTGAGACAGAAAGCTTATTACAGGCTTGGATAATGTCCCTACTACCCCTACCCGGTGCGGGCAGACCATCTCGATCGCAGTTTCGGTGGTTGGCTCGCTCTCCAGGAGAATCGCGCGCTAATTAACACGAAACACAACAATACAACAATAAATGACAAGCGAACCTAACTATCGCGAAAAGGGTCGTGCAGTGATCCTGGCCGCGCTTATGGTGCTGTCTGTTGTCGCCATGTCCGTATCGTTTGCGGGCGCAGCGGCGGCGAACAGCCACCCCGTTCAAATCGACGATGTCACTAACGACGATGACACGATCATCTTCGAAGAAGGTGACGCCCCAGTAGACCAGGACGTAACAATTGATCTCAGTCAAGCAGTTCCCGGTGGAAACACAGGGAACCTTACGGTTGACCTCTCAGAGAGTTATGACGCCGGTGTAAACGTCACTGGTGTCGACACCTCTGGTGCAACCGGCGTTGACGCACCTGAGTTTGAAGCAGGCGACGAATCGTTCAACCTGACTGTTGATGATACTGCGAGCCAGACGTTCACAATTGCGCTGACGCTGGACACCGAAGACGCTGAGACCACCCGAGCAGTCACGCACGAAGTGACTGACGAGGAAGACATCTCTGCATCTGATGACTACCGGCTCATCGAGCGCGGTACCTTTGATGTCACTGAAACGGCAGACATGTCCGGTGACGAAGAGGCTGCTTTCGCCGGTGAAGTCGGAACCTTCGAGGCCCTCGACGAAAAGGTCGTTCGGATCTACTCCGACTCTGATCACGAAAACCGCGTTGCCCGTTTCAACACTGCCCCTGGTAGTGCAGCAAATTATAACACGGGCAATCTCGCACCCGGTGAGTACTACGTCACGTTCGGTACTACCTCGAACGCTGACTCTGACCGTGTCTTCCTCGAACTCTTGGATCTCGAGCTCGAGGCTGACGCACCAGAAGAGGCCTTCGGTGACCTCGACGTCGACGTCAGCGCAACCAGTGATGCGTACGGTGACACGGTCAACGCAACGCTCCTCGACGAAGAGGGCGACGAAGTCGACGATGTTGACTCTGTTACGGGTGAACTCGACGGCAACGGTGAAGTCGAACTGACCTTCGCTGCTGACGACATCGACGCAGGCACGTACACCGTCGAAGTCGAACACGAGGATACGGGCATTACCGCAACGACTGACGAAGTCGTTGTCTCCGATGCTCCTGACGAAGACATCGAATTCGATCAGTCGGCCTTCGAAGAGAAACTCGGTAACAACGCTCACATCACCGTCAACATCGAGAACTACGACAACCCTGCCTACGTCCAGATCGGTGACGAGGAAGAGTCCGGCTACGAAGTCCTCCTCAAAATCGAGGACAACAGTGACAGCGACAACGTCACGATCGTGATGGACACCTCCGAAGCAGGTAACGAAGCGGACGCAAACACCGCATACAGCACGCTCGACGATGACGACGACCTGGAAGTCATCAACGACTCTGCTGCTACTGTCGAGCCACCGCTCGCAGCGATCGACTACGAACTGAGTGTCTTCACCGAACTTGATGGCAACGTCGCCAACACGGATACCGAGCAGGACACCGCACTGCTCGTGCTCGAAGACCGTGACGCCATCACTGAGGACGCACTCGCAACCTGGACAATCCCAGCAGATGACGCAGATGGTCTCGCCGTCGACGACCTCGAGTCTGTCGAAGACGTTCAGGACGCGACGACGCTGACCCAGACCAGCCAGATCGCAGAAGGTGACGGTCTCGTCGCAAGCCTCGAAGCCTCCAGCGTCTACGCGCTCATCAGTGCTGGTGACAACGAGACTGACCTGAACAACTCCAACATCGTCATCGAAGCGACTGAAGCACAAGCACAAGCGAACCGGCAGGCTAAAACCTGGTCGACCGACCACAATGACGACGATGCGGACGGACCGCTCAACGTTACCGTCATCACCGCCGAGCAGGATGACGGACTCGTGACGATCCTCGTCGACAACGCCGAGGACCTCCCGGTTGACAAAGAACTCGAACTCTCGCTCACGCTGACCGACGACAGCCCGTTCGTTGAGGAAGACGCGGACGAAACCGCTGAAACCTCCTTCGGAATCGAAGAGCGAACGATCGAGTGGGACGACAGCGCTGCAGAAGTCCCGGCCGTTGATGGCGCTACGGTGAAGGGTCACTCCAACGCCGCACCCGGTACGGAGATCTCCACCCGCGCTCGCTCGTCCGGTAACTTCGTGACGACCGCCACCGCAACTGTCATGGAAGACGACAACGGTGACCGGTACTTCGA
>NZ_JCAQID010000010.1:0-12006 GCF_059736405.1 Halosolutus sp. DAT137
GCCAGGTGGGTGAACTCGCCTTCGAGGATGATCGCTTTCTCTGCGTCTGCGATCGGGATGTTGCCGGGCGAGGACATCGGATCTGCAAAGAGCATCGGCGTGATGTGCTCGGCTACCTCCTCGGCCGTGTCGCCGTGGAGCAGTCCCTGACGCATGTACTCACCGCGCGAGGCGGCGGCCCAATCTTTCGAGTCTTTGCCGTCCTCGTCGAAGGTGACCGTCCGGGAGATGTTACTGCCGATCGCCACTCCCTGATCGTTCATCCCCATCTTGACGGCCGTCGAGCCGGCCGCCGTGACGCCGATGATCTTGTTCGTGTCGTCAGAATCCTCGATGCTGACGACGTTGATCTGCTGGTGCTGGTGATAGTTTTCGCCTTCGAACTCGTCGGCACCTTTCTTATCGCTTTGCTTGAAGAAGACCGTCTCGCCGGTGGCCGCGGCGTCGCCGGCAGCGATAGCCGTCGTACAGCCGTCGGTGACGAGCGTCTCCTCGAACAGGTTGAACGCGAGCAGGTCGCGGTACGGGACGTCGGCGGCCGTCGCCATTCCCCGGATGCGATCGCGCGTGGCGTCTGACAATCGGTCGCGGTTTGCGATCGCTTCGTCGACCACCGTCTCGCGGTCGATTCCCCGGTCAGCGACGGCGAGCCAGAACCCACGTAGGTTGTGGCCGATCGCCGCGCGCAGTCGTCGCCCGGTTCGGTGCCCGGATTCGTATTCGTCCATCGTTAGTTACCGTAGTCGTTGTCGATCTCGTCGACGTCGATCATCTGTCCGTATCCCGAGTCGCCGACGACCTCGCCGTCCTCGTAGACCACGTTCCCGCGGACGATCGTCTTCTCTACCTTACCGGTGAACGATTCGCCCTCGAACGGCGTAACCGTGTTCTTCGAGTGGAGCGTGTGGCGGTCTTCGAGCGTCCACTCCGCGTCGAGATCGAAGATCGTGAAGTCGGCGTCGGTGCCGATCTGGAGCGACCCCTTCTCGGGGTACATGCCCCAGATTTTGGCGGGCTGGGTCGAGTGCATGTCGATCCACCGTTCGAGACTCATCTTGCCGTCGTTGACGAAGGTGAGCATGGCGGGAACCTCCGTCTCGAGACCGACGAAGCCGGAGATGACTTCCCAGGTGTTCTTGAACGGGTCGTCCATCCCCTTTTCTTCGTCGGTGTGAGGGGAGTGGTCGGTGGCGATACAGTCGATGCCGTCACCGAGCACCTCCTCCCAGAGGATGTCGCGCTCTTCTTCGTCGCGGATCGGCGGCTGGATCCGTGCAACGTTGCCCTTCTCGCGCATGACGTCCTCGGTGAACCAGAGGTAGTGGGGCATGGTTTCGGCGGTGACGTCGATGCCCTTTTCTTTTCCTTCGGAAACGAGACGAGCGCCCGTGCCACAGGAGAGATGGAACATGTGGATCTTCGCGCCGGTTTCCTCGGCAAAGAGGATCGTCCGGCTGATGGCTTCTCGTTCCGTAATTGGTGGTCGAGACCACGTGTGGTAGATGGGGTCGTTTTTGCCCTCCGCCTGGAACTTCTGGGCGAGGTGTGAGAGGATTTCGTCGTTCTCCTCGTGGAAGCCCAGTCGACGATTCGTCTCTGCGACCTGTTCCATCGCCTCGAGCAGTTCGCCGTCGTTCGGCGGGGGGATCGCGCCGATGGTAGTGCCAAGGAATACCTTGTACCCGACGACGCCCGCCTCAGCGAGGTCGTGGACCTGATCGTAGTTGTCGGAGGTGATTACGGCGTAGAACTGGAAGTCGACCAGTGCGTTCTCGTCGCCGAGATCGGCTTTCGTCTGGATGTGTTCCGGGTGGTCGATGACCGGGTCGGTGTTGGGCATACCCATCACGGTCGTGACGCCGCCGGCCGCCGCAGCCTGCGTCGCCGTCTCCCAATCTTCTTTGTATTCGAGTCCAGGGGTGCGGTTGTGGATGTGACAGTCGATCACGCCGGGAGCGAGATAGTTCCCGTTCGCATCGACGACGCGATCGGCTTCGGGGAGTTGATCGTCCGCTGCGAGAGCGACAATCTTCCCGTCTTCAACCGCAACTCCGGCGTTCGGACCAATTAGTCCGTCCGGAGTCACGATTGTACAGTCTTTGACCACGAGGTCTACTGTCATTACATCCGCTTACTAAAATTGCGTCGATAATATAGCTTGTGTCATATCGAAAATAGTTCTCCGTCGACTCTCCGTTACTGTGAGCCATTGAGAGTCCCGTTACTGCGGATCACTTATGAATGTCGCCGGGATCGACCGCATATATTAACGAACTGAGCATGTTATTTTGCCAGCTGCTGGATTGGTTTTAAAAATCATTGTGTGGGAGTCACACGCGAACACTCTGTTCTACTTGCGATATCGTGCCAAGTGTACACATAAATCATGAGATGACCAACAAAAAGAGAGCGAATAAAATGGTGCGACCCGATATGGAACCTGAACGTCCATCGAGCACCCGTCGTCTTCGAGTTGCTCGGCGATATCAGAGTACGGTGTCCGCGGATCTTGCGCCAGAGCCCAAAGAATGGTGTGATGGACTTCGTCTAACCCCTCGAAATCTGGGGGTATGATTAGGGGTAGTGATGCTCAGGGAATAACCTGGCCGTCGCCACATTGAGTGTTATCAGTCCAGAAAATCAAACCGAGGGACGGCTAATAGGTGGCAAAGCGTGGGAATTTATTACACATGCCAAGACATATACCACCAATGGCGAAGCGTATCGGCTTCGACGTCGGTGGGACGTTCACCGACTTCGTGCTAGTAGACGAACGAACCAACGAACTCGACGTGTACAAGTATCCGACGACCGTCGACGATCCATCACGGGGAGTGTTAACGGGACTTGAAGAGTTTCTCGCCGAGACCGATGCAGCGGTCGACGATATCGATCAGTTGATCCACGCGACGACGCTCGCGACGAATACGGTGCTCGAGCGCGATGGAGCAGAGACTGCCCTGTTGACGACGGAGGGGTTCAGAGACGTGCCGATCCTCGGACGACAAAAGCGGTACGACCTCTACGACCTGTTTATCGAGAAGCCCGCTCCTATCGTCGAACGGGAGGACATCTACGAGGTGAGCGAGCGAATACATCCGCGAGAGGGGGTGCTAACGCCGCTTGACGAGGACGCGCTCGCCTCGGTGATCGAGGACATCGAAGACGACTACGCGTCCGTCGCGATCAGCTTCCTTCACTCCTACGACGACGACCGGCACGAGCGGGCCGCTCAGGATGTCATCGAGGGGGTCGCCCCGGACCTCTACACGACGCGAGCCTCCGAGATCTCGAAGCAGTACCGCGAGTACGAACGGACCAACACCGCCGCGGTCGACGCGTACATCAAACCACGCGTTCAGCAGTACCTACAGAAGATCGAGGACGATCTCGACGATCAAGGCTACGACGGATCGTTCTTTATGATGAAATCGAGCGGCGGCGTGGCGACGCCGGCCATGATCCAGCAATCGCCGGTGCAAATCATCGAGTCCGGACCGGTTGCCGGTGCGCTAAACGCCGGACACATCGGCGATCACGTCGGCTTCGAGAACGTCTTCTCGTTCGACATGGGCGGTACGACGGCGAAGATCTGCTTCATTATCGACGGCCAGCCCAAGCGGACGGACGTGTTCGAGGTCGACGAGGCCGAGATGAAAGAGGGTAGCGGTCTCCCGATCAACCTGACCGTGATCGACATGATCGAGATCAGCGCCGGCGGCGGTAGCATCGCGGGCGCGAGCGAGACCGGGCGAATCACGGTCGGCCCGGAGAGCGCTGGCGCAGAGCCCGGCCCAATCTGCTACGGACGGGGCGGCACCCAGCCGACCGTCACCGACGCTGACCTCGCGCTCGGGTACCTGAACCCAGACTATTTCCTCGGCGGTCGAATGGAGATCGACGTCGGCGATGCACTTGACGGAATCAAACGCGATATCGCCGACCCCCTCGAGATGGGCGCCCACGACGCGGCGTGGGGAGTCAAAGAGATCGTCGACAACGCGATGACGCGAGCCAGCCAGATCCACGCATCTGAGCGCGGGATCGACCCTCGAGAGTTCGGAATGATCGCATTCGGCGGCGCCGGCCCGTCGCACGCGCCGTTCATCGCCCGCGAACTCAACGTTCCGACGGTGTTCGTTCCGCCGGGAGCGGGCGTCGCGAGCGCCGGTGGCCTCCTCGTCGCCGACGTGGAGTTCCACCTCGATCAGACGCACATCACCGAACTGGACGCTGCGGCACTCGAGGAGATTACCGAAATCTACGCAGACCTCGAGCGACAGGGCCGCGAACTCGTTCGCGAAGCCGGCGGCGATGTCGACGTCATCGAGGTCGAGCGCGAAGCCGATATGAAGTACGTCGGCCAGGCTCACGAACTCGGCGTCGAACTCCCGACCGGTGCACTGGGTGCGGATGATCTCGAGACGATCGAGGGCCGTTTCCACGACACCTACGAGCGAACGTACGGTTACAGCGATCCGGACGAAGACATCGAGGGTATCACTTGGAAAGTGACCGTCCGAAGCCCGACCGAATCGGTGTCGCTCGAGACCATCGAGGGCTCGGGCCGCGCAAGCGACGCGAAAAAAGGAACCCGTGAGGCGTACTTCAAGCGAGCCGACGGCTTCACCGAGACGGCGATCTATGATCGCGAGAAGCTCTCACCTGGAGCCGAACTCACCGGTCCCGCAGTGATCGAGGAAGTCAACTCGACGACCGTCGTTCCGCCCGGGGACGATCTGACCGTCGACGAATACGGTAATCTCGTCATCGATATCAACGAGGTGAACGACGATGAGTGACACCGAGACGGAGGCGGAATCGAGCATCGAAGCGGAGGAACTCGACCCGATCACATTCACGGTCATCTGGGACCGGCTGGTCGCGATGTGCAACGAGATGGGAACTGTCCTCCAGCGCACGGGCAAGAGCGAAGCCGTCTCACTCGGGCAGGACTTTTCCACAGGGCTGTTCGATCGAGACGGGCGGATGGTCGCACAGGGGAACTTCAGTCCGGGCCACCTCGGCTCGATGCCCTACGCGGTCCAGCACGTTCGCGAGCGATACGACTACGACGACCTCGAGCCCGGCGACGGAATCCTCCTCAACGACTCGTACATGGGCTCGGGCCACCTGCCGGATATGTTTCTGGTCACGCCGGTGTTCGTTGACGACCGGATCGAAGGTTTCTCCGTGACGATCGCTCACCACATCGACGTCGGCGGCATGGCCCCCGGCTCGCAGGCCGTCGATGCGACCGAGATTTACCAGGAGGGACTCCGACTGTTCCCGACCAAGGTGATCTCAGAGGGCGAACTCGAGCGCTGGTTCGTCGACCTCATCGAGGCGAACGTCCGGATCCCGGACAAGGTGATCGGCGACCTCAAAGCTCAGCAAAACGCCAACCACCACGGCGCGAAGCTGTTCCGCGAGGTGTTCGAAGAGTACGGCCGCGACACGATTTACACCTGCATCGACGAGATCATCGACCAGTCCGAACGGCGCGTCAGGGCCGACATCCGCGAGATGCCCGACGGCGAGTATTCCTTCGAAGACGTGATGGATAACGTCCGCGTCGACAGCGGACCGGTCGACCTCGCGGTGACGATCGAGATCGACGGCGACGAGATGATCTTCGATTACTCGGGTACAGACCCGCAGACGCCGAGTGCGATCAACAGCTACATCAACTACACCCGGGCGTACTCGGCGTTCGTTCTGAAGGCGATCACCGAGAAGTACCTCCCCCAGAACGAGGGGATCATGCGGCCGATGACAGTCCGAGCGCCGGAGGGGTCATTCCTCAACCCCGAACCGCCGGCCGCCGCCAATGCGAGGCCGATAATCAACCAGCGTATCGTCGAACTCAACCTTGGCGCGATCGCGAAGGCTGTTCCGGACAAGGTTATCGCCGCGAGCAGCCACTTCGGTAACCCCAACTTCGGCGGCACTGACCCCGAGACCGGCGAGCGGTTCATCCTTTACGACTTTATGATAGGTGGCGTCGGCGCCTCCGCGAGGAAGGACGGCGAGGAAGGAATCTGCTCGTCGTTCAACGTGACGAACATTCCCGTCGAACTCCACGAGACGCGTTACCCGGTCGTGATCGACTGCCTTGCGCTCATCCCTGACTCCGGCGGCGCCGGCCGCCACCGCGGCGGCCTCGGTCTCCGAAAGGACTTCACCCTGCTCGCCGAAGACGTCTCGTTCACGAACTTGCTCGAGCGCACTGAGTCCCAACCGTGGGGACTGGAAGGTGGGCAGCCTGGTGACCGAGGTCGAACGGTCTTGAACCCCGGAGACGATGGCGAAGAGCTGCACCCTAAGGGTGCCTACGACCTCGAGTACGGCGACACGGTGAGCTTCCAGCTGTCCGGCGCGGGCGGCTACGGCGATCCGCTCGATCGCGATCCGGAGGCGGTCCGTCGGGACGTCGAGAAGGGGTACATCACCCGCGGAGAAGCCCGAGACGTCTACGGCGTGATATTCGCTAGCGACGAGTTGCGCGTTGACGCGGACGCGACCGCCGCGCGGCGCGACGAGTTGGCCGACTGAACGGTCGATTCGTGATTTTCGTGAGCGATCTCGAGGCGTCGATCATCGTCATCAGGCCGCTCTTTGCGGGCTGTCACCACTATACGTCGTCATCCGACGCGGCAAGCGCGACGATTGTGCCCTCTTCTTGCTCCTCGAAGCGGTGTTGCCAGCTGTCGTCGTCGATCTCGACGACTGGGTTGGGGTTGATCACGCCGACGGTGTAGACGGCGTTCAGACCCGTCGCCGGCCGAGCGAATCGTCGGTCGGATTCGGTCGAGCGACCCACCAATTTACGTATGTGGACGCTTCACGTACGGAATGTCCATGGAAACTGTCGCAGTCATTGGCGGAAGTAACGGCGGGTACGCCGCCGCAGCGGACTTCGCCGACCAGGGGTATGCGGTTCAGTGGTACGTTCGCTCACCTGACAATCACGCGGCTGTCCTCGAGTCCGAATCGATCGCGCTCGCGGTTTCCGAGCGGTACGAGGGACGACGAACACCGGGCGAGCGGCGAACGCTTTCGCTTTCGGACGTGACGACCGACCTCGGACGGGCAGTCGCGGGGGCGGACGTCGTCGTAGCGCCGCTTCCCACGACGGCACAGGAGAGTTTGTTCGAGGAACTCGTCCCGGCGCTCGAGGACGATCAGGTCGTGTTGCTCTGCCCGGGGAACTTTGGCTCGTTCTTGCTTCGAAACGCGATCGACGATCTCGACGCTCCCCCGCAAAACGTCACCGTCGCCGAGACGCCGACGCTCCCGTATGTGACACGCCGCTCGGGCGACGCCGAGGCGACGATCAACCTCGACGCCGTCTCGTTACCGATCGGTGCCTTTCCGGGCTCGGAAACTGATCGAGCGCTCGAGGTTATCGAACAACTCTTCGGAGCGGCGATCCCCGCAGAGAACGCCCTCGACTGCGCGCTCAACAACAGTAACCCGTGCGTGAACGCCACGCCGACGGTGCTCAACGCGGGCGTCATCGAATGCGACGAGATCGGGCCGTTCAACATCCACCGCCACGGGATCGGCAACGGCGTCTACAACGCACTGATGGCCGTCGACGGCGAGCGCGTGCGTATCCGTAACGAACTGGGTTACGGTGACCCTCACTTCACGCAGGACGAGTACTACCGGTCGGACCAGGCGCCGGGCGGTCACTTCTACGGCCGGAACGCGAGGGCGGCCCTGATGGGGGCCGAGACGTTCAGCGAAGATCCGCCGTCGCTCGACGACCGGTACGTCCACGAGGACATCAGCATCGCGACGGTCATGCTCGCCTCTGTGGGGGAGTACCTCGACCTCGAGACGCCGACGATCGATAGCATCGTTCACATCGCCGAGACGCTCATGGACGAACCTTACCGTGAGACAGGACGCTCCCTCGAGCGGCTCGGTCTCGCTTCCCTGTCGCGCGAGGAGTTCGAGATTGTCCTTGAACGAGGTGTCGAGGCGTGAGGGGAGTGGACGTCGACGAGGGATCGATCACCGTCGTCGGTCCCGGGCGAATGGGGATCGGAATCGCGCAGGTGTTCGCGACGAACGAGCGGCCAGTTCGACTTCTCGACGTCAAAGCGCGCTCCGAGAAGGAGTTCGCGGAGAAAGCCGACACGGTCCGTGAAACCGTCAACTCGAATCTCGAGTTACTCGCGGCCAGGGGTCACTTCGACGGCGACGCTGCCGCCGTCCTCGATCGGATCGACGTCACCCGTGATCGGCCCGCAGCCCTCGAGAACGCCGACTGGGTGTTCGAAGCGCTGCCGGAGGATCCCGAAATCAAGCGGGGCTTTTTCGCGGACGCAGGCGGCGCCCTCGAGGGCGCGATCGTCGCGACGACGACATCCTCGATTAGCGTCCGCTCACTGGCCGATGCCGTCCCGGATCCCGGGCGGTTGCTCATCACCCACTGGCTCAACCCAGCGTTCATCGTACCGCTGGTCGAAGTCGCCCACGACGACCGGACCGACCATGGTGCCGTCGAGGCGACCGTCGCGCTGCTCGAGCGCGTCGGGAAGGAGCCCGTTACCTGCCTCGACAGTCCCGGTTTCCTCGGCTCGCGCATCCAGGCCGCCGCGATGAACGAGGCGGTTCGAGCCTACGAGGACGGCGTTGCCTCCCCCGCAGAGATCGACCGCGCGCTTCGGACCGGCGTCGGCTTCCGGATGGCGGCGATGGGGCTGCTTCAGTTCGTCGACCTCGGCGGCGTCGACATCCTCTACTACGTCAACGAGTACCTCGAGGACGAACTCGGTGAGCGGTTCGAGAACCCCGAGAGCGTAGCGGCGAAGATGGAAGCGAACGAACTCGGTCCGAAGACCGGTGCGGGCTACTACGAGTACGGCGACGAGGTCGACGCGGACGAACTGCGAGACCAAGCCTACGACCGAATGCTCGCCCTTCTCGAGGTGATCGACGATAACTAACCCGCAGGTCCTCGGTATCGACCGCGTGCTCGTGGCCACGGACGACCTCGGAGAGAGCGTTGACCGCTTCTCGGCGCTGCTCGGTTTGGAGTTCGGTGCGACCGTCGATCCGCCGGATGACCCGATCGCGAACCGAACCAGCCGGATCGGTCTCGAGTTCGTCTCGGGTGAGGACGATTCGGCCGTCGCGGAGTTCGTCCGGGAGCGTGGCCAAGGCGTGTACGCGGTATCACTCGAAGTAGTCGACGCCGACGCGGCCCGCGAGGCGTTGTCCGATCGCGGGATCGATCCGATCGATGAAATGCGGCTCGAAGGCTTTCGGGAACTGTTCTACCACCCGTCCCCGTTCGATGGGGTGCTGCTCGTGCTCACCGAGTACGATCGTCCGCACCCGGCGGAGGCGGCGGCGAGAGAACGCAGTTGGACGAGGTGAGGACGGGCGAGTTAGTCGGCTCCGAGTTCGACGTTCCGCTTCGGATTTGGCTCCGGAATTTGGTTCGGTATGCGCGTCACCAACGAACTCCCTCGAGCGAACCAGTCCCCCTCGTATGGACAGGTAGCGCCCTCCCTCGAGCAGTCAGGGTGCGAGGACGACACTACCGGTGAAAATGAGGTGCCGTTACAGAGTGATCGAAGCGTCGACGACCGACACGCCATCCTCGTAACAGAATACCGGATTGAGATCCAGTTCGGTGATTCTCGGATTCTCGGCAACCACCCTGGAGACCGCCACGAGCAGGTCCGCGAGGGAATCGTCGTCGATCTCGGCGTGGCCCCTGGCTCCGTCCAGCAAGGCCGTTCCGTCGATCCCGTCGATCATTCGCTGGGCGTCGCCCTTCGTCAGCGGGACGGCCCCGAACGTGATGTCCTCGAGTACTTCGACGAAGATGCCACCGAGTCCGAACATCACGACCGGGCCGACCTCCTCGTCCTGAATCGCCCCGACGATCACCTCGACCCCCTCTTCGAGCATCGGTGAGACGAGTACCCCGTCGATTGACGCGTCCGGGTTGTACGCTTTTGCGTTGGCAAGCAGTTCCTTGTAGCTCTCCCGCACGGCGTCCGCACCGGAAACGCCCAGTGCGACGCCGCCGGCTTCGGTCTTGTGCTGGATCTGTGGGGAGACGATCTTCATCGCCACCTCGCCGTCGAACCGCTCTGCGGCATCGACGGCCCCTTCGGGGGACGTGACCAGCTGATAGGAGGCGACAGGAATGTCGTAATCGGTCAACATGCCTTTGGCTTCGTGTTCCGCAAGGATCGCGCCGTCGGCCGCCCCCTCGATCGTCTCGTGGGCATCGCCGTCCGATCCGACGGTAAAACTCGTTCGCTCGTCGGCCGTCTCTAGGTACTTACCGTAATCCGCGAGCGCCTCGAACGCGAGCGCCGACTCTCTGAACGAGTCGTACACCGGGACACCGGCGTCGCGGCAGATCTCTAGCGCCTCTGACTCCTCGGGCGTGAACGCGCTCTTGACAACGATCGGTTTGTCGTACGCTTCGGGCAGCTCCGCGATGCGGTGAGCGGACTCGAGTTGCGCCTTTGCGGACCGTTCATCCGTCGGGAGCTCGATCCCCTGTGCACCGCCGACGCCGTAGCCGCCGTAGCCACCGCAGATCAACAGCCCGTCGATGGTCGGGTCCGATAGGAGAATTTCTGCGGCATCGCCGTGCAGCGACGCCGTGTCCCCGTTGACCATCGTGTCGATCGGGTTCGCGAGGTTTGGCGAGTACGGGAACAACTCGGCAAGCGCCTCCTGAGTCTCCTCAGTCAACTCCGGGACGGACAGTCCGTGTTCAACGAGGGAGTCGGCGGTGATCGTCGCCACGCCGCCTGCTTCGGTCATAATCGCGATATTCCGCCCGGCGAGCGTCGGCTGACCTGTCAGGGCTTGCGCGACCGGAACGATGTCGTCGAAACTGTCCACGGTAACAATACCCGCCTGCGAGTACACGTCCTCGCCGACGTCAGCGTCTCCGGCCAGCGAAGCGGTGTGGGACGCCGCGGACGACTTCCCAGCGCCGGTTCGGCCGCCTTTCAGGAGGATGAGCGGCTTTTCCTCGGTGAACCGCCCGGCTTCCGCCAGAAACGCCCGACCGTCGGACATCCCCTCGACGTACAGTACGAGGGCATTGGTCTCGTCGTCGGCCGCGAAGTAGGGCAACAGTTCGTGGAACTGCAGGTCGGCCTCGTTGCCGATCGAAACGAAGTGGCTGATACCGGTGTTCCGCTCCTGATTCGCTATTACGCCCAAGTTCATGCCGAGATTCCCGCTCTGGGAGATCATCGACAGCCCGCCCTGCGAGTAGTTTGCGTCGATACCCAGATAGGCGTCCTCGGGGACGTTCACCATTCCCATGACGTTCGGGCCAAGGAATCGGATTCCGTGCTCCTCGGAAATCCGAACGAGTTCCCGCTCTACGTCTTCGTTACCGACCTCGCTGAAACCTGCCGAGAAGATCACTGCACCACCGGCGCCCGCTTCTCCAGCATCCTCGAGGACTGTCGGGACTGCCCCGGCGGGGGTGACGACGTACACCAGGTCGACTCGCTCGGGAATTGCCGAGACCGACGGGTAGACTTCCTTTCCGAGGATTTCCCCCTCGTGAGACGGGTTCACCGGATACACTGATCCGTCATAGTCCGACTCTATCAACCGTTTAGTCGCGATGTATCCCCGTTTGGTTTCGTCCGCTGACGCGCCGGCGATGGCGATCGATTGCGGATCGAGAATGCGCGCTATCCGGTCGGCTGACCGATCGCTACGTTCCATATGTGCCTACTTACAGCAGTGTGTTATTATAGATTGTGAATAGAACGGTGCGCGTCCGCGTTCGAACGCCGATCGGGCGACACGACCGTACCGGCTCGTCGCTGGCACGGTCACGTTCATTATCCTACAGTAACCACTGAAACGAGTTATACACTGATCGCACTGGCCGCGATTCTCGCGTACATCGCTCGCTCACGGGTCACTGCTCGCGGTTCCCGCTGGTCACCGCTCGTTATTCGAGGCGCCTGGCGCCTCGCTTCGCTCCCCGTTCGC
>NZ_JCAQID010000011.1:0-243507 GCF_059736405.1 Halosolutus sp. DAT137
GCTCTCCGTGGTTCTCGCTCACTCCGTTCGCTCTCCGTGGTTCTCGCTCACTCCGTTCGCTCTCCGTGGTTCTCGCTCACTCCGTTCGCTCTCCGTGGTTCTCGCTCACTCCGTTCGCTCTCCGTGGTTCTCGCTCACTCCGTTCGCTCCGAACCACGCTCTCGTCATGCGATCAGGTGTGCAGTGACGTTCAGTGGCTACGATAGCGGTGGGACTCGTGGTATGGCAACCACCGAAGAGACCGCTCGATCGGTCGGCCTCTCAAAGAGAAAAACACCTTCGAACGGTGAACCGCAAATCTTTATCCATAGTGCCGAAAATCTACACGTGATTGAGAACTAGACCCATGGCACTTGGAAACGAACAGTTCGGATCGATATCGATCGACTGGGAATCCGAACCGGTTCCCAACCTCGGACAGTACGACAGTTACGAAACCGCTCGAGCGACATTCGAGTGGGAAATTCCAGAGACGTTCAACATCGCCACCGACGTCGTGACGCGGCACGCGGATGGACGAGGCCGCGTAGCGCTGTTCCAGCGCATCGAAGGTGAGGAGGACCGCACACATACGTTCTGGCAACTCGAGCGAGAGTCGAACCGGATCGCGAACGCGCTGGCGACTCGGGGAGTCGAGCGTGGCGACCGCGTAGCGATCATCGGCTCGCAGAGCGATCGGGTGATGCTCGCACACCTCGCGGCCTGGAAGCTCGGCGCGATCAGCGTTCCTCTCTCAGTGCTCTACGGACCCGACGCCCTGGCGTTCCGCCTTGGCGACTGCGAACCGAACGCCGTCTTCGTCGACTGCGAACTCTCGGAGGCAGTAGCGGATGCACTCGAGACTGTCGAGAGCGTCGAGTGCGTCGTGGGAATGGACGGGGTGCCCGACGAGATCGACGGTGCCGAAACGGTCGCGTTCTCGGCCCTGGATGGAACCACGCGCTTCGAAGCGGTCGAAACGGCGGCCGACGACCCGGCGTTCATCCTCTACACGAGCGGAACGACCGGCCGGCCGAAGGGCGTCCTCCAAGACCACCAGTCGCTCGCGGGCTGGCTACCGAGCTTCCAGATGTGTTTCGAGTTGCCCTGGCACGACGTCGACCCGCTGCTGTACGCGACGCCGGATCTGGCGTGGATCGGCGGCATCAACCTCGTACTCGGCTCGTGGCACTACGGATTCCCTGTGTTCCGCCACGACACGCGCTCGGGATTCGACCCCGAAACAGTGTTTGAGAACATCGAGCGCTACGGCCCGACGCGTGCGGTCTTGGTACCCGGGATGCTCAAACCGATGGCCGATCTCGACGCGTCGCAGTACGACCTGGAGTCCCTCCAAGTGGTCATGTCCGGCTCCGAGCCAGTTTCTGAGCGGCTCCACGAGTACGTCACGGAAACCCTCGGCGCTAACCTGAACGAGATGTACGGCCAGACCGAGGCGATGCACCTCGTCACCTCCTGTTCGCAGTGGCTCGACGCGGATCCGGGAAGTCTCGGCTATCCGGCACCGGGACACGACGTCCGCGTCATCGACGACGATGGAGTCGAGTGCGAACCGGGCGAGACGGGTATCATCGGCGTAAAACGGCCGGATCCGGCGATGTTCGTCGAACTGTGGAACGACGAACTGGCGACCGCGCGGAAGTTCGTCGCCGACGGCGAGTGGATGAACACGGACGATCTCGGTTGCGTCGACGAAAACGGCCAGCTCTGGTTCAAATCGCGCGCGGACGACCTCATCATCACCAACGGCTATCGCGTCGGCCCGGCGGAGGTCGAAGACTCAATCCGTGAACTCGAGGCGGTAGCTGAAGTCGGGGTCATCGGGGTCGAGAACGACCATCGCGGTGAAGCCATCAAGGCATACGTCGAACCGACCGAAGGGGTCACCGCCGACGAAAGCCTCAAGGAGGCGATCAAACGTCACGTGAGGGAAAACCTCGCGAAGTACGAGTACCCGCGAGAAATCGCATTTATCGACGACGTCCCCACCACGGTCACCGGGAAAATCAAGCGATCGCAACTCGAAGAACTCGAGTCCGAGAACGCGGTCTGATCGACGACTCGAGTCGATCGAAGGGGACAGGTGCTCGCATTGACACCGATCGATTCCGAACCAGCCAGGGCCACATCGAGTGGGCTGAATTGAAATAGAAGAAACCAGCGTATTTGTGGCGAATCCCGACAGAGTGATGAGTGGGACAGTTTTCGCTTGGGAAGTATTATATACATTGTCATCATTGGTGGGGGTAGCCATGTGGAACGATAGCAATGGTGTCACTGGCGAGGCGAGAATGGGTCGACGAGCAGCGATTGCGGCAGCCGGAAGCGGCCTGGCCGTCGGTTTGGCCGGGTGTCTGGGTGACTTCACGGGCGGTGGCGGTGATGGGGAATTTCCGAGCGAAAACATCAGGACGCTCATCGCCTTTGGTGAGGGCGGTGGGACCGATATCTACGCTCGACAGATCTGGGGAAAGGTGTCGAAAGAACGTGACGCTTCGATCGAGTTCGACAACGTCCCGGGCGCCGGTGGAATGACGGGAGCGAGCGAGTTCGCGTCGTCGGATTCGGGCGGGCACACGATCGCCCCGTTCAACGCGCCCGGAGACATCATTCCGTCGCTGATCCAGAACGTCGACTTCAGTTTCGAGAACTTCCGCGGAATCGCGGGCCACGCCGTCGAGCCGTTCGTGATCATCGCCAACCCGGACGAGAACGTCGAAGACTTCGAAGACATGGTTTCTCGCTACCGCGAAGGTGAGTTTCAGGCTTTTGCCGGGATGCAACCGGGAACGCAATTCAACGTCGTCGCGACGATTCTCAAGGAGAACGATGACTTTGGTGTCCCGTGGCAGGACTACATTCCCTACGACGGATCGGGCGGGATCGGACAGGCGGTGGCCGGCGGCGAAGTTCCCGTCGGCATTACGACTGTCACGACCGCTCAGGACATGTCCGACAGATTGGATGTCGTCGTCGGTCTCGTCGACGAAGAAATGAACGCCTTCCCCGACGTAGGTAACGTCACCGACTTCGGCTACCCGAGCCTCGATTACATCGGGAAGATCACCAGGGTCACGTACGCACCTCCGGACACACCCGATGAACACATCGATTGGCTCGAATCCGCGGCGGAAGAGGCGATTACGAGCGACGAACTTCAGGACTGGGCCGACGAGGGCGGTCTTCATCTGGAATTCATGGGCGGAGCCGAGTTCGTCGACGACCTTACGGTGGAGGCGATCGAGAACATTCAGGAGCAAGTCGACCTGGAGCAGTTCAGAGACGAATGAGCGCCGATGAACCGGCCGGCCCCCAGCACTCACTGACCGCCGAACACGTGCTACTCGTCGTCGTGCTCGCAATTGCCGTGTACATGTTGGTCGAATCGTACAAGTTCCCACGGAGCGCAGCCTTTTTTCCGCAATTTACCGCCACCGTCACTATCGTGGGTGCGACGCTCTTGCTGGTTCGCGAGTACCTCCCAAGTCCGCTCTATGAGTATGTTGCCGAGTCAACCGACATGCTGAGCGGGTATGGCGACATGGCGGATGCGGACGAGGAAACCGCGACGACCGAAGAAGATGACACTCGCGGACGACCGGTCACCGCCGCGACGTTCACCGTCATTTCCCTCGCTGCGTACGTGATTGGCGCCTATGTCGTGGGACTTCTCTGGGTGACGCCGGTTTTCGTCCTCGGGTACACCTCATGGTTCCGCCTCAGCTGGCCCGCCCGGATCGGCCTGTCGCTTGCGGGGTTCGCGATCACGTTCGGCTTCATGGTGATACTGAACATCGACTTACACGAGCCGTTACTACCTACGACCATCTGAACCATGCTATCCGACTTCCTCCACGCCGTAAGTATCGTCTTTTCAGGACCGACGCTCGTCTGGCTCACGGTCGGCCTGGTGTTCGGCATCTTCGTTGGTGCATTACCGGGTATCGGTCCCAATCTCGGAATGGCAGTCGTCCTTCCGCTTACCGTGTCGTTAGACGGGATCACTGCGATCATCCTCCTGATCAGCATTTACAGCGGGGCGATGTACGGCGGAAGCATCGCCGCGATCCTCATCAACACGCCTGGAAACGCCGCCGCCGCGGCGACCACCTTCGACGGCTATCCCATGACCCGCCTCGGGCAGGCCCGGACGGCGCTCGCCATCTCGGCAACTGCGTCGGCGTTCGGGGGCACACTGACGATTCTGACCGTGATCCTCCTCTCGCCGCTGCTGATCGAACTGGTGTTGCTGTTCGGTTCGCCCGAGTACTTCCTCATCGCGATGTTTGGACTCGTGCTGATCACGGTGGTCACTCGCGGCTCGATGGTCAAGGGGATCACAGCCGGCGCGTTCGGCCTGTTGCTTACGAGCGTCGGAATTCCCGTCACCACCTTCGAAAGACGTTACACCTTCGGCATTCTCGAACTACAGGACGGAATCTCGTTCGTCGTCGCACTCATCGGCGTCTTCGCCATTGGGGAGATGATGCGTCTCGCTTCCCAGCCGGGGAGTATCGCGGATTCCGACGTCGATCTCGCCGGAAGCGTCAGCTCCGGATTTTGGGAAGTATTCAAAAACCCCGTGACGACGCTCAGGTCGGCGTTCATCGGAATGGGAATCGGCGCCGTTCCTGGTTCGGGCGCATCGGTCTCGAACTTCATTTCCTACGGGGAGACCGTCAGAAGCGACGGCGATGACGGCTACGGAGAGGGAAATCCGAAAGGCGTCATCGCCTCCGAGGCCGCCAACAACGGCACTGTGGCCGGGTCGCTGATACCGACGCTCTCGTTCGGCATTCCCGGCAGCGGGGCAACCGCGATTCTGCTCGGTGGCCTCTTGATGCACGGTATCCGACCGAGTCCCGAACTCTTCGGAAGCGAACTGTACATTCCCTATACGACATTCCTTGCGTTGCTCGTCGGAAACGCCATCATTTTCGTGATCGGGATAGCCGTAGTCACTCGGACCGGCCACTGGTTCACTCGCATCAACACCGATTACATTATCCCTCTCGTTATCTGTCTCGCGGTCGTCGGATCGTTCGCTATTCGGAAAAATTGGCTCGACCTCGCATTCGTAGTCGCGTTCGGTATCCTCGGCTACTACATGGTCCGGTACAACTACTCGATCATCGCCTTCGTCCTCGGCATCGTTCTTGGCCCGATCGCCGAGGAAAACCTTTACCGGACGATGGAACTGGGCGGAGTCTCTTTCCTGTTCGAGCGACCACTCTCGATCCTCCTGATCGCCCTCATCGGTCTCGTCCTGATCGGGCCGTTGGTCAAGAAGCAACTTGGCTCACAACAGCGTAGCGGTTGATCACCACCCATTATGTTCAGTTCAACTTCACAGCAATACCCATGACGGCACCGAACAAACCGCTCGATGGAGTCACCATCATCGACGTCTCGACCTACGTCAGCGCCTCGTTCGGCACGTTGATTCTCGCGAATCTCGGCGCCGAAGTCATCAAGATCGAACGACCGGGTGACGGGGACGCGGCTCGGACGGCGGGACCGCCGTTTATCGGCGGTGAATCGCCGTACTTCATGACGGTGAACTACGGGAAGCGTAGCATCGAACTCGACCTCAAGACCGACCCAGGCCTGTCGATCCTCGAGGAGTTAGTCGAACAGGCTGACGTTTTCGTCGAGAACTTTCGGCCTGGAACCGCTGAGCGACTCGGCATCGACTACGAATCGCTCGTCACGGTCAACGAGAACCTGCTTTACTGCTCGGTCTCGGCGTTCGGTGAGGACGGTCCGTGGACGGGACGATCGGGCTACGATCTACTGATACAGGGTATGTCGGGTTTCATGTCGGTCACCGGCGAGCGGGACCGACCGCCGGTAAAATTCGGAATCCCTATCTCCGATCTCATCACCGGTACCTGGGTGACCCACGGCGTTCTCGCAGGCCTCTACGAACGAGAACGATCAGGCGAAGGCGATCGCATCGAACTTGCGATGTTCGACGGGATGCTCCCGTACCTCACCAAACACGCCGGAAAGGTGTTCGCGGGGGAGTCACCGAGCCGAATGGGAACGAGAGACCCGGTCATCGCACCGTACCAGACGTTCGAGGCGGCCGACGGTCGTCTCACCGTCGCCATCGGGAGCCAGAAGCTCTGGCTCGAGTTCTGCGAGGCGATCAGTCGCCCGGATCTCGCCACCGACGACCGCTTCGAGACGAACCCGGACCGCGTCGAGCACATGGACGAACTCGTTGCAGAGTTAGAAGCGACGTTCCGGGAACATTCAGTCAACGAGTGGGTCGAACTGTTGGCCGACGAGCACGGCCTCCCAGTGGGCCCGATCAACGATGTTGCGGACGCCCTCGAGAACGAACATACCGAGGCACGCGAACTGGTCGTCGAGCGCGCCCACACGACCGCGGGCGAGGTTCCGGTCGTTGAACACCCGTTGCGCTTCGACCGCCTTTCGAGCGGCTTCGACCGGCACGCGCCGGCGCTTGGAGAGGACACCGTCAACCTACTCACCGAACTAGGGTACGATGACGATGAGATCGTGGCGTTCGCCGAGATGGGCGCGATCGGATCAGTAGACGAGGAGCGCACGTCCGGTCCGATCGATCGCGACGACCGGGACGGAGGATCAGAATGAGCGAACTTGGTCCCTACCGCCGTCTGTCAGTCGCCGTCGACGACGGCATCGCGACAGTGACGATCGACCGGCCGGACGTATTGAACGCGATCGACGTCGCGACCGTGCACGACCTCGACAGAGCATTCGCTGAGCTGGAATCGCGAACCGACGTCGATGTCGTCGTCGTCACCGGCGCAGGCGACCGGGCGTTTTCGAGTGGCGCCGATGTTTCGGAGTACGGCGTCGACGACCGCCGCTACCACGAGAAGCGCGCCCGGCGCCACTACGAGATGTCGAAGCGGGCGCGAGACGTTAGCGTCCCGACGATCGCCCGCATCGAGGGGTACTGTCTCGGCGGCGGGCTAACGCTCGCTGCGTACTGCGACCTTCGGATCGCTTCCGACACTGCCGAGTTCGGAATCCCGACGACGCGGATGGGGCAGGTTCCCGGCGGCGGACTGACCTACCGTTTGGTCGAACTCGTCGGTGAGGCAGCGGCGAAGGAACTCGTGTTCCTTGGCGAGCGAATCGACGCCGAGCGCGCCTGCTCGATCGGACTGGTCAACCGCGTCGTTGCGAGCGACGCGCTCGACGACGCTCTCGAGGAGAACGTCGCGGCGATCCGCAGGGGCGGTTCCGAAGCCGTCGTGGCAGCCAAAGAGGGAATCAACGAGGCCGCCGACGAGAATGACCGCTCGGCGGGCTTCGTCGCCGAAACGGATCGGTGGTGGGATCGGTACGACTCTGAGGAGCGCCGTCGGCTGACGAGTGAGCGCCTCGAGAAGTGAGATACCATGATCGATCGAACGCCGCGAGCGGGAGAGATTCGGGCGACACTATAGTAGCCACTGAAACGATTCACACACTGATCGAAACGCCATCTTGCGATCAGGTGTACATTGACTTTCGGTAGCTGCTATAGGACACAGTCGCGAGATAGGACCCGCAAAACCGACAACCTGCGAGGACTATTGCGACGCACCGAATTTTAATACCCCCGAGAACGGACGGGGGGTATGACCGACCCGATCGACGTAACCGATCTCGTCGACATGCACTTGCACTGCGGCCCATCGCCGTTCGACCGCCGGGCCGACGGCTACGAGGCGGCGCGCGAAGCGGCGCAGGCGGGAATGCACGCGATCGTTCTCAAAGAACACCACCTGCCGACCGCCTATGGGGTATCGTACATCGACCGGCTCCTCGAGCGCGACGGTCTCGACGTTGAGGTCGTCGGGAGCGTGGTCCTGAACTACTGCAATGGCGGTTTCAACCCGTTTGCAGTCGAATCCGCGATCGCTTACGGCGCGGGCGTCGTCTGGGCACCGACGATCGACGCGCGACACCACGCGCGACAGACCGGCTCACTCGGGGAGTTTCTCGGCGTCGGGGCCGGCCCCGAGTACGATGACCGCGATGGCGTGACCGCGCTCGAGGACGGTGACCTTACCGACGACGCGCAGCTGTGTCTCGACAAAGTGATCGACCACGACGTCGTCTTCTGCATCGGCCACCTCTCCTACGCGGAGTCGGTCGCGATCGTCGAGTACCTTGCCAACGCCGGTCACCAGCGCATCGTCGTGGACCACCCGAACTACGGCGTTACGGATCTCTCGATCGATCAACAGCGGACGCTCGTCGAACTGGGTGCGTACTTGAACTTCCCGTTCATGGGTCTCAGTCCGAAATATCGGTGGATCTCGAGCGAGGAACTCTACAGGAACATCCGGGAAATCGGCGTCGATCGGTGCGTGCTTTCGAGTGACGTCGGCCAACCGGTAAATCCGAGTTCGCCCGAGAGTTTGCGGATCCTCGGCGAAACGCTCCGCTCTGAGGGGCTATCGACGGCTGAGTTCCGGACGATGGCGGGCGAGAATCCCAAAGCCCTGCTGTTCGGCTGAGTGTCGACGGTATGTTCGAACCACCTTACGGACCGATATCGGCTCTCGGGCGTGGCGGTGGTGCCGGCTAACTGTTCCGATGGCGGCTCGGAACGGGGGTGGTGGCGCTCGGTGTCGGCACAACGTCTCCTCTCGGTCGCGAAGCGATGCGGGGAGCCGGCACCGTCCGACCGCTGTCACCGAACGAAACGAACCGGTCGGTGCAAGGATTTTTAATGTGGTATTGCATTTGTTACCCCAAGGCATAGAGTATGACGAATTCCCATCGACGACTACTGGAGGGATAACGTATGGAGTTCAACGGAGAATTTACGCTGGAAGACGTGACGAGCGAAGAGCTGTGGCTCGCGTTATCCGACCCGGTGATGATCAAGAACGCATTGCCGGGCTGTCAGTTTCTCACGCGAATCGACGGTGAGGCGGATTTTGACGAACTCGAGGCGAACGCGACCGACGAGGATCTGCCGACGCTTCCCGAAGCGGATCCGGAGGACGTCGCTGAACGGGCGTTCGAAGAGGGCGGTCGGTACGCGGCGCTCGTCCAGATGAACGTCGGAGGCGTCAACCCACGTTTCGAGACGATCGTGACGATCGACCGCCGGGAGTTTCCCGAGATGGACGCGTCCGGCGAAGGGAGCGCGTCGGACAGCTCGTTCGAGATGAATTCCGGCATGACGCTCGTAGAATCGGACGACGGCGTCACCGTCGAATGGTGGGCCGAAACGGACGTCTTCGGTCGGGTCGCCCAGATGGGACAGCGCGTGATCAGCCCGGTCGCCAAGCGGATTATCAACCGGTTCTTCAGCAACGTCGAGAACCAGCTCTCGGACGTAAGTGAGGAACCGGGGCTTCGAGAACGTATCAGGGGAATTCTATGAATCAGGGTTCGGCGATTGAAAGCCCCATGTTGCACGCGGCGAAGAAACCGACGTCATAGCATGACAGAACACGACATCACGCTCACGGTTAACGGAACAGAACACGAACTGACGGTGGACGCACGGACGCTGCTCGTCCACGCGCTTCGCGATGAACTCGGCTACACTGGGCCGAACGTCGGCTGTGAAAGCAGCATGTGCGGGGCCTGTACGATCCACCTCGACGGCGACGCGGTCAAGTCCTGTACCGTCCTCGCGGTCCAGGCGGACGGCACCGAGGTCACGACCGTCGAAGCGCTTGCCGACCGCGACAAGCTCCACCCGATCCAGGAGAGTTTCTCCGAGGAACACGGTCTCCAGTGTGGGTACTGCACGCCCGGGATGATCATGACGACGTCCGAACTCCTCGAGCGTAATCCGGATCCGAACGAAGAGGAGATCCGGGAGGCGCTCGAGGGGAACCTCTGTCGGTGCACCGGCTACCAGAACATCGTCAAAGCCGTCGAATCGGCGGCGAAGAAGATGGGCACCGCGACCGTCGAGGGTGAGGACTGATGTACCCGTCCAACTTCGACTACCACCGACCCGAACGCGTCGACGAGGCGCTCGAGATTCTCACCGACGACCCCGACGCGAAGGTTCTCGCGGGGGGACACAGCCTGATTCCGATGATGAAGTCCGGGCTCTCAAACCCGGGTGCGCTCGTCGATATCGGTGGGATCGATGAACTCTCCGGCATCGATCGGAACGGCGACACCGTCTCGATCGGCGCGCTCACGACGTACTCGACTATCGCTGACGACGAGGAACTGTGGGACGACTGCACCGTCCTCGCCGAAGCCGCCCAGCAGGTCGGCGACATTCAGGTCCGAAACCGCGGAACGATCGGCGGGAACATCGCCCACGGTGATCCAGCCTCGGACCTCCCTGCGGCGGCGCTGGCAGCCGACGCGACGATCGTCGTGCAAGGACCCGACGGCGAGCGCGAGATCGATGTCGACGACTTCTTTGTCGGTATGTACGCGACCGACATCGAACCGGACGAAATCGTCACTCGCCTCGAGTCCCCCCGGAATCTCGATGCGCTCGGTGCGTACACAAAGAAACCCAGCCCATCGTCGGGGTACGCGCTCGTGGGGGTCGCCGTCTCGATGGAGACTGACGATGATCAAATCGAATCAGCCCGTGTTGCCGCTAACGGCGTGGTGGATCGAGCGGTTCGTCTTGAACCGGTCGAGGATGCGCTCATCGGCGCCACCATTGATGAGGAAACGTTCGAGGAGGCAGCCAAACTAGCCGACGACAGCCTCGACGAGTTCATGATAATGGACGACATTCAGGCGTCACCCGAGTTCCGTGCACAGTTGCTGCGGGTATTTACGAAACGGGCGCTCGAAGCCGCCGCAGATCGGATCAACGCGCCGGCAACGGCCTGAGACGGTATCGATTCTTCCGCTGGTCCGTTGATAATACCGATGCGTTCACAAGCGAGCAGGTTCAACGTCTACGGGTGACACGCTACGACTCTCCGATCCGTTACCGAGCGCGAATGACGCCAGCGGAAGCGTCTTCACCCGGAGGTGTTTGTCCGTGACCGGAACCGACCGAGCGGGCGCCGCGATCACGAGCGCGTTCGCTGACCTCGACGAACGGCGGCTGCGAGACGTCTTCGAGGAGATGGAGTACGTCGCCGAGACGGACCTCATCACGACGGTGTTACTCTCGTTGCGACTCGGAAAGCCGCTGCTCGTCGAAGGCGAGCCGGGCGCCGGCAAGACGGAACTGGCGAAGGTGCTGGCGAACGGATTCGAGACCGAGCTCGTTCGGCTGCAGTGTTACGAGGGGCTGGCTGCCGAAAACGCCCTCTACGAGTGGAACTACACGAAACAGCTGCTCGCGGTCCAGTCGGGCGAGCGCGGCGTCGCGACCGACGAGTCTGTCTTTAGCGACGAGTACCTGCTAGAGCGACCGCTTCTGCGCGCGCTCGAGACCGACGGTGAGACGCCGCGTGTGCTGTTGATCGACGAAGTCGACCGCGCCGACGAGGAGTTCGAAGCCCTCCTCCTCGAGTTGCTCTCGGATTTTCAGCTCTCGATTCCCGAGCTCGGAACGGTCGCAACCGAGACGCCGCCGGTGGTCGTCATCACGTCGAACCGGACGCGCGCATTGAGCGACGCGCTCAAGCGGCGGTGTCTCTACCTGCACGTCGAACCGCCGTCGCTCGAGAAGGAACTCGAGATCGTCCGCCGAAAGGTCCCGGAACTCGAGGAAACCGTCGCCGCGGAGGTCTGCGGCGTCACCCAGGAGCTGCGCGAGCATCCGCTGCTCAAGCAACCGGGCGTTGCCGAGACGCTCGACTGGGCGCGTGCGCTGGTCGATCTGGGGATCGATGACGAGGAGATCGGACCGGACGAGATCCGCGCGACAGCCGGCTGTCTCCTGAAGGAGGTCGAAGATGTCAAGCAGCTAGCCAACCTCGTTGACGACCTTTCGGCGGCCGCCTCGAGCGCCCGCGAGTCACGGGCCGAAACGGACGCCGACGATGACTGAGGGACCCAACTCGAGCGGTGTCCCGAGCAGTGGCTCGGACGACGAAGACGACCTGGACGTTGGTGAATTCCCCGTCGAAGGTTCCGCAGAGACGGGACCTGAGGCGCACGTTCGGTGGCGACTCGTCGAATTCACGCGAGCGTTGCGACGGGCGGACGTCGAAGTGTCAGCCGCCGACAGTCTGAACGCCGCGCGGGCGCTCGCAGAACTCGGCACGCTCGATCGCGAACGTACCAGGGCGGGGCTTCGAGCGACCCTCGTTAGCGATCCAGGAGATATCGCGACGTTCGACCGCTTGTTCGCCACGTTCTGGCGCCACCTCGTCGCGGCGATCGAGGACGCAACGGAACCGGAATCCGCCCGCGACCGAGAGCGCGACCCCGAGGTGCTCGATCTGCCGAACGCGGATCCGTCGGCGCTCGAGGACGAGGATGCGTCCGAGACTGACCTTGAGGCGGCCGGATTGATGACGGGGCTTGCCTCGGAGCGAGACGATGGGCGCCGACGCGACGACGGCGAGACGATCGCGGGATACAGCCGTAGCGGCGAGTCGACGGCCATCCCAGAAAGGATCGCCCCGTCGATCCACGGCGGAGTGGAAGTCCCAGTCGCCCAAATTGGCGACGCGCTGGCCAGATTGGCCGCACGCGGAGACACCGCGGCGAGCCGCGGCGATCGCATCGACGTTCGCCGGGCGCTCCGCGAGAGCTTCCAGACCGGTGGGGTCGTCGTTTCGGTTCCGATGCAATCTCCGAAACGGACCGCGGCCCGGTACCTGTTTTTCGTCGATGTGAGCCGCTCCGTCCTCGACGTAATCGACCGAGATTTCCTGGTACACTGTCTGGCAGCCTTTCGGACCAATAGTCGATCGATGCGGACGTTCTTTTTCGATACGTCGCTACAGGACGTGACCGCCGCCATCGACGCGCGAACGCCAGCAGACGCCTACGACGCGCTCGAGCGACTCGATGCGGAGTGGGGCGGCGGAACGCGGATCGGGGACGCGATAACCGACCTCCGCGACGACCATCCAGACGCCGTCGACCGCCGAACGGCGGTCGTCGTGATCAGCGATGGTCTCGAGACCGGTAACGTCGACGCCCTCACGGAGGGACTGGCCTGGCTTTCCCGTCGTTCGAGCCTCGTCCTCTGGTGGAATCCGCTCGCGACGTCGCCCGGGTACGAACCGTCCTGCCGGGGGATGACCGCAGCGCTGCCGTTCATCGACGGGCTGTTTGCGTTCGCCGGGGCTGACGATCTCCGCGAAATCGCCCGGCAACTGAAGCGTTACGACGGAACGCAACCACTCGGATACGAGCGGGCCGCCGACACGTGACTGGCCAGCCGACACGCTGGTCGTCGCCTCGAGAATCTTCCGTACGCGTAACGGGGCGCGATCGCGAGGATCGACGAAATCAGGCCCCGTGACTACGTCCCTCCGGGATATGACAACAGAATTGAAATTTCTTGAAACGCAGGTTCTCGACACGATCGGCGAACTCGTTGAGAACAAGCGAACGGCCGCACTGGCGACGATTGTCGACGTAGAGGCCGGGCACACAGGCGGCCGGGCGCGAAGATGGTGATCGAACGAGACCGGGGCGTCGGCAGCATCACTGCGGGCTGTCTCGAAAACGAAGTGATCGCCCTCGGTGAGTCTGCGTTCGAAGGAGACCTGTCCCTGCTTGAGCGATTCGATCTGACAGGCGACGACGAAGTCTGGGGACTCGGCGTCGGCTGTAACGGGGTCATCGACGTGCTTGTGGAACTCCTCGACGTACAGTTCCGCTCGATCGTCGAACGATACCAGGAGGGAACGGACCAGCTCGTGTTGGCGGCGCTATCCGGCGACGAGAGACTCACGGTCGGAGATCGGACCGTGCTGACCGGCGAGGAAATTGACTCATCCGAGGACGCCGTCGGGGACTGTCTCTCGGCGGCGGCTCTCTGTTCCAGATTGCCATAAGCATCGTTGGTGAGATCCTTACGGTCCACAACGGCTGCGAGTCCGGTCACCTCCGCGAGCGCGCGTCGCCGGCCCACGATCGAATCGAACTCGAGGCGGACGACTGATCGAGGCTCGGCCCTCGGCCGCCGCATGTTGGCCGGTGATCAATTTGGCACGAGAGAGACGGTTGACCGGCGTCGGCGGTCAGCACGAGATGGCGTTCAGCAGGTGATCACGCCCGATCGAAGCGGTTATCGCTCAGTCGGAGACGACCTCGAGGTGAGGACCGGGTTCCAGACGATCGGTTCGGATTTCGCCTCTGATGAGGGCTGGAGATGCGCTTTCGAACGCGACGTGGGTCGATGTTTTGCATAAATATTTAACCCCGTTCGTCCCATGGTACTGTACGACAGAGTGTCTATTACCAATGAGTGGAGATACGACGAGCGGGCAAATCGGAGCGCGGGTGAATCGCACGGAAGATGCCGAGTTCGTCACCGGCAACGCCACGTACACTGACGACATCGACGTGGCACGAGCAGCACACGCCGCAGTCCTGCGAAGTCAGCACGCCCACGCGAAGATCAACGGGATCGACACTAGCGAGGCAGAGGCACTCGATGGCGTGATTGCCGTGTTCACAGCCGAGGACATGCAAAACGCGGAGACGCCGGCTCCTCGAAAAATTCCCTCGATGTCGACAGACTACATCGAAGTGAAACCGGAACTGTTCCGTCCGGTCATCGCCTCCGACCGCGTCCGTTACCAGGGTGAGCCGCTCGCGATTGCGCTCGCGGAGGACCGCTATACGGCCCACGACGCGCTCAGTCTGATCGATGTCAATTACGAGCGCCTCGACTCCGTTACCGACCCCGAAGCGGCTCTCGAAGACGAGGCACCGACGCTGTTCGAGAACTATCCCGATAACCTCGCCTACGATTGGGAGTTCGGCGATAAAGAAGAACTCGATGAGGTGTTCGAGACGGCCGCTTACACCGCGAGCGCGTCGGTCGACGAGCAGCGGCTGATTCCGGATCCGCTCGAGCCGCGGGCCGCGATCGCCGACTACGACTCGGCCTCGAACAATCTCAGCATCCGAATGAGCACCCAAACGCCCCACTCAGACCGTCACGCGATCGCGGGCATCATCCGCCACCCGGAGAACAAGATCCACGTTCAGGTCCCCCGAGTTGGGGGCGGATTCGGCGCAAAAATACACAACTACGACGTCGAATCGCTCGTTCCGTGGTGCGCCCGCGAACTCGAGCGCCCCGTCAAGTGGCAGGCGCGGCGCAGTGAGATCCACCAGACGTCCTCGCACGGACGTGGCCTGAATCTCGACGGAGAGATTGCCCTCGACGAAGACGGGAACCTGCTGGGCGTCCGGGCCGAGGGTCTCGCCGATCTCGGAGGGTACGTTTCCTCGCACGTTCACATGCTGACGACAGTGCTCTGTATCGAGGTGATCAACGGTCAGTACGAACTGCCGAACCTCTACACCCGGATCCGGGGTGCGCTGACCAACGCGACCTGCCTCGACTCTTATCGAGGTGTTCACGAAGTGGCCGCGATCACGTTCATCGAGCGACTGATGCACGAGGCCGCCAAAGAAATAGGGATGGACCCGGCCGAGTTGCGCCGACAGAACCAGATCCCCGAGGACGCGTTCCCCTACGAGACGGTCACCGGAACCGAATACGATAGCGGCAACTACCAGCAGGCGCTTGACACGGCGCTGGAAGCGCTCGACTACGACGAACTGCGCGAACGCCAGGCGGAGCTCCGCGAGGAAGGGCGGTACCTCGGCATCGGGTTCTCGGCGTACACCCACGTCAGCGGCGTCGGTCCAGCCGACGTCTGTAAGGAGTACGGTATCTTCAAGACGCACTGGGAGAGCGGACGCATCACCGTCCACCAGTCAGGGACAGTCACCGCCTACTGCGGAACGATGGACTTTGGGATGGGCCATCAGACCTCCTACGCCCAGATCGTTGCCGACAAACTCGGTGTCCCACTTGAAGACGTCGAAATCATCGAAGGCGACACCAGACACCTCAACGACGGTGTCGGTACGCACGCAAGCCGCTCGCTCGTCGTCGGCGGCTCGGCGCTGGCCGAGAGTGCGGACGACGTGATCGATAAGGGTCACTCGATCGTCGCTCACCAGTTCGAAGCAGCCGAAGAGGATATTCAGTTCGAGGACGGTGAGTTCTGGGTCAAGGGCGTACCCGAACGCTCGATGACGATCCAAGAGGTCGCCTCTCAGGCCCACCGTGCGTGGGACGTGCCAGACGAACCCGGACTCGAGGCGACAACGTACTACCTGCCCGAGAGGATGGCGATCACCTCCGGCGTCCACGCCGCGGTTGTCGAGGTCGACCCCGAAACCGGCGAGGTCGAGTTCGAACGATACGTCTCCGTCGACGATGCCGGCAACCGCGTCAATCCGGATATCGTCGAGGGACAGTTGCATGGCGGTATCGCCCAGGGAATCAGTCAGGCGCTGTTTGAGGACGTCGTCTACGACGACAACGGGAACATGGTCACCAGCACGCTCCAGGACTACGCCATGCCAAAGTCCTTCCACGTGCCCGAGGTCGAGACGATCGAGGTTTCGACGCCTGCGCCGGACAACCCCCTCGGGGCCAAAGGCGTCGGCGAAACCGGCCCGATTGCCGCTAACGCCGCGGCACTCAATGCCGTCGCCGACGCACTCGAGCCGCTCGGTTTCGATAGCACCGAAATGGATACGCCGCTGACGCCCCAGAAGATCTGGCGGGCGATAAGAGACGAATCGTAGGCGGACGAATTCGCCGTCACTCGCGATCGGTGGGTCGATCGATTTCGCTAGGCGTTGTCCGTTACGTTGACGAGGAGTCAGTATCCTGATGCAGCGTGAATTCGCAGTTGGCACGGCTGTGGCGTCGATGAGCGATTCGAGACGCTCAGTGCGGGCAGTCGGACAACACAGTAGCTAACCCCTGGGGTTCAGTCGGGGACATACCGATCGGCCGGGCTTCGTCGTATACTACTACCTATTTCGAGGATTGTCGCTCAGGTATCCGGCATGTCGCGTTCAATTTTGGCTGGACTGATACGGTTTGTTGTGATTTGCTATCGGTGATCGCCGCCCCAGTGGGGCGATCATCGGTAGAACGGTACAATGATTCGTATGAGGTCGATCGACGATCGACCGTTCGCTAGCGGGAAACTCGTCGAGCGCAGTTTCAGAACGTCGCGACCTCGCGAATGCGGTCTTCGATCCGCGTTGGCAGCACACGAGTGCCGCCACCGTAGGGTGTTTGAACAACCATCTGATAGCCATACTGCCCGCAACTGCGAGCGTGAAGTTGCGCGGCGTGGTTGATAATCTACTCGAACGCCTGATAACTGAACCCGAGGAGCTTGATCTCCCGGACAGGCAGGCCGTGTGCGGCGAGTCAGACGGCGGCACCAACGATTCAACTCCGTCACGCCCGGAGAGCGTCTTTCGGCAAAAGACGCGAATCTGATGGCCAATCTCGGAACGGATCACGTCGAAGCGTTCGCTATAGGTCCCCGTTAGAACTTCTCATTCAAATAGTATTGACAAATAAAATAGGTAATATATAAAATGAGTAATCTCGACAACATCTGTGTCGAGAAATTGAAAGATACCCTCGACAACGTGGAGGGAAGAAGTCGACACAACGACTCTTAGCGGCAATAGCGTACAAAATGGCGTTGCACAAACCGAATTAGCCGAGTGTACGACGTTCAGCGACGAGCGTTCTATAGCTGTTTAAGCGACTCGTTAGTGTCGAGTCGCTTAAACAGGGCGTTACTGATACTCGTTAATCTGAGATATAAACGTTCCGTGAGGAACTCAAAAAACGGCAGGAGATGGATGCCACCGTAATTTGTATCGGCTACACCAAGAAATCTGTCCAGGTTGAGCCGCGTGTCGAGCGGAAACCACGCGGCACGCGGCTATCTATCGAATTATCCGGACAATGCGACGATCACAGTGAAAGAGATCGACGATAATCGCTATTATTACTGGCGGTGGCGTGAAAGAGACAAAATCAAATCAAAAACACCACACCACTATGTCCGGAGTAACTACCACAGAAAGCCGTTAGTGCGTGTACTGATGCCACATGTCCGCTGTTGTAGTCGTTACGTGAGTCGGTGAGACTTGTGGAACGGCCAGATAAAAACGAGCCTCACACCACCATGTCCGGAGTTGTGCTCGATGAGCATCCGACAAAACCAGTGAAGAACAGCGGACATTGTGGTGTGTGTAGGTGAATTACCGTCAGCGTAGCTACGGAAACGGTGGTGTATTCGGGTGCTATCACGCAGTTTTATTGTAATCAGACACCCCACTATGTCCGGAGTTCTCGAGCAGCGATACTAAATGAACACCAGAACAGCGGACACGGTGGGGTGTTCAACCCGGTAGCTGGAAACACGCAAGAAGTCCAGAACACCGCGGAGAAGCCCGGGAGGACCTGTGATACGGAGATTTCCAAGCTCAGACGGTTGCCACGACGGTGTGAACACCCTCCCCCAGTCTGTCCGCTGTTCTTAGGAAAAAGCGTGACTCGCGCTTGGACGGGAACCCATGACGGACTGAGAACGGACTCAACTTCCGCCATTTGAGTCGAGAATAACGGGGTTTCTCGTGAATGAGGTGTACACCACATTCATTCACACTCGTTCGACTTACTGCGGACTAGTAGAGGACTCAGATAAATGAACTTTTCCGTTATTGATAGGTTACTTGATATATTGAGAACCCTACCCTAGGTGTGATGAACAGAACAGCGGACACTCCGGACACGGCGGTTTTATTATACGCGACTCCAATAAGTCAGGTAGTCGAAACTCATCCACAGGACTGTTTGAACGGGATACTGATATCTACAAGGATCGCGATGCGCTTCGCGAGGACTACCAACCGAAGGAACTCGTTGGTCGCGACGACGAGCTCCGAGCTTACCAAACGGCGTTGCAACCAGTGGTCAACGGCGAGCAACCGAACAACATCTTTCTCTACGGAAAGACGGGCGTAGGGAAAACGGCGGCAACGAAGTACCTACTGTCCCATCTCGAGAAAGATGTCAAACAGTACGAGGACATCGATTTCGATCTCGTCTTTTTCAACTGTGACGGGCTTACTTCTTCGTATCAGATCGCTACGCGACTCGTGAACGAACTTCGCGATGATGCAAATCAGATCAGTACGACGGGATACCCTCGGTCGAGCGTCTACGAGATGCTGTGGGAGGAACTCGACGACGTAGGCGGGACGATCCTCTTCATCCTCGACGAAATTGACCACATCAAAGACGATTCCATTCTCTATCAACTCCCACGTACCCGGGCAAACGAAAATCTTACCGAGGCGAAAACCGGAATCATCGGGATCTCTAACGACTTCTCCTTCGGTGACGGTCTCGCACCGAAGGTGAAGAGTTCGCTCTGTGAACAGGAAATCCATTTCCCCGCGTACGATGCAGGTGATCTTCAGCAAATTCTCACCGAGCGAGCAAATGTCGCGTTTTATAACGGCGCTCTCGACGACGCTGTCATTCCTCTCTGTGCAGCATACGGAGCCAAGGATGCAGGAGATGCTCGTCAGTCGATCGATCTGTCAATGAAAGCCGGTGACCTCGCTCGTGACGGCGATACCGAGATCGTGACCGAGAAGCATGTCGAATATGGTCGTTGGGATCTCGAGCGCGGACGGATCGAGGAAGGCATCAATAGGCTCACCCAGCACGGCCATCTCGTGCTGTACGCCCTGTTGACACTCGACCTGGAGAATGATACGCCGGTTCGATCTCGAGATGTCCGCCCACGATACACCCGGTTTGCGGAACGAGCCGGTCGCGATCCACTCGTCTCGCGTCGAATGCGCGATCATCTCTCCGAGCTCGCGATGCTCGGCTTGATCTCTGTAACCGAGCGGAACGAAGGTCGAAGAGGGGGAACCTACCGAGAGTACAATCTCGATATGAACGCCAACCTCATCCTCAATGCTCTTGATGATGTCCTCGAAGATGTTGGCACCCACGAGTCCGTCAATCAATATCTCAGTGCCGATGACAAGCTCAAAGAGGTGCCTGTATTGTCCGACTTTTCGTGAATCAGTATAATATGGGTCACACCATTGTGCCTGAAGTAATATTGTAATAGACTGGCTCAAACACCGTCCTCTCGATTTTCGCGCTCATGAAATCATCTATTTCGGTTAATTCTTGGTCTCTCGTCTATGAGAACTTCCTATCCTCTTCTTGCTGTTCCTGTTCCCCTTCCCCCTCTGGGGTTTCACATATCGATGACGGGGTAGAGAGGTGCTGACATATATCGAGATACACTGATGCATAGCCTGCTTTTCAACAGAAACGCGGTGTGTGCCTCGTCGATAGGCCGCCTGTTCGCGAGCACCCGAGAGCCATATATGTTACCTGCCGTGATCGGGCCGACTCTTTCCACAACGTTGCCACCCGATCGGGCCATAACAAGCGACGGCAGTTTCCCACACGCACGCATTGACACATCAACGCCGGCTAGTCACAACCACTATCCCGGTCGCTCGCGTACGATCGATTGCCGACACCATTCGGCCACCCAAATACCAGATTCATTCTGGGGCGGCACATCAGCCGCCTGTGACTCCTACACCACTTAAGTGGCTATGCTAGAATACGCACCGTAACCACCTACAACAGATACAACAGATACAACAGATACAATAGCTACAATAGGTGAAATAGCTGAACTATCTATTGTATCTGGGCTACCTGCTGCACCTGAACCACCTATTGTGCTTGAACTACCTATTGTAACTGAACTGCCTGCTGCAGTTTCCTACGGTATAATTAAGTACGATCGGTCGGATAGTCCGACTGTCCGCTGAAACAAGCGATCGATACACAATAGGAACCTATTGCGCTTGCAGCGGGCGGAGTCACACAACGATGGCAGCAACAGATCCACGCGCCGTTAGCGTGGTCATCCTGAAAGGCGGTGTCGGAAAGTCAACGACCTCGATGAATCTCGCTCGACAGCTCGCCAATCGCGGCGAGACGCTGTTTGCAGACCTCGATCCGAACGGCCATGCGACGAACGGACTCGGATTCGAGGACGCCTATCAGGGCGACATAAATCTCGGCGACGTAATTCTCGAGGGCAATGCAACGCCAGCCGACCTCATCCAGTCAACCGAGTACGGCTTCGACCTTCTCCCATCGTCGAACACGCTCGAAGATGTCGAGAAAGACCTTGCCGGAGCAATGCAAGGCTCAGCACGCGTCAAGTCGAAGATCGTCGATCCGCTACTCGGCGACGAATACGAGTACATCGTGTTCGACTGTCCAGCCTATCCAGGGATGCTGAACAACAACGCGCTGGTCGCGACGAGGAACGTAATCGTCCCGATCGAACCCGGCTCGAGCGCGATCGGTGGCTACAAACGCACGATGGAACGACTCATCGAACCGGCACGGGAGTATATCGACGTGGACGTGCTCGCCGTCGTGCCGAACAAACTCTCCGATCGGATTGACCAACAGACCGAAGACCGGGAGCTACTCGAAAATCTGAACACGGCCAGCTACGAGGTCAACCCCGGCCAGTCGTTGCAAGACGCAGTCCCGACGTTCGCACGCATCACGGCCGACGAGTTCGACCAGATCGACGCGGGAGAACTCAAGGCACCGAAACCGGGAATTCGACACCGGTCGGCACTCTCTCGATCGCTACAGGAAAACAAACCACTACAGGATTACGACCCGGAAAGCGACCAGATCGAGCACTACGAGGAACTTGCGGCGATCGTCGCCAACGGAGGGATCGATCGATGACAAACCCGTTCGACGACCTCGAAAGCGAGGGCGACGACGAATCGGACGCTGACAACGAGCCGACCGTCGAGCCAGAGATAGAACCCAGACCCGAACCCGTGTCCGAGCCTGAGCCCGAACCGGAACCGGAACCGATCGATCCGGCCGTATCTGGCCCGGCATTCGAGTACAGCGAGGTACGCCAGAAGCCATTGTACGCGAAATCAGACGAATGGACGGCCTTCGAGAAGGCACTCCGGATGGAAATCACACCGTACCTTGCAGATCGGGATGTGGTTGACGAAGAAACCCGTGAGATTCACAATGCCGTTCTGAAACTCGCGACTGAGCGACCGGTGCGAGTTGCAGAGATCGTGCTTGAAGAACGCCGACAGTCATAGTCAGATACTCGAACCGATCGGCTTTTTCTCGCCAAAATATTAGTAGACGGGGAACCCCGTCCGGATATTACATGGTAATACGCACAGACCGGGCTGTCGACCCGGTCGTCGGCACCGGAGCACTACCCACACTCATCCCACTCCTAACAGTAGATCCACCCGGAATAACCGGACACGTCTGACAGACACAGCTTGTGGGGTCGAGATTCAGCTCGCGAGTCTCGAGTGTATAGTGGTTGTTCCAAAACGCCGCGGAGTCGAAGCCGGCGATCGATCGCTTGGCACACGGGTGAGCATCTTTCCGCATCGGGACCATATCGTGCCAGCGCTCGGTGTCTTTGCCGTCGTTGTGCGAATGGTCGAGGTGGCACGCTGGATCAAGATCGACCAGTAGCACCTCGCGTGGGTGTGATTGATTCGGCCGCACGTCCTCGGTGCCGATCCACTCCTGTTGGCCGGAGAGAATCGCGTGCTGCGATCGGCCCCGATTCAACTCCTTTATTCCCTGTTGCCGTACTAGAGCGTATCAGACGATCGCCTTCGGCCGAGTTTGTTTATAGGTGAATAAATGCGAATTTTGTATAGCGGCATGTAATTTATATATTACCGAACAGCGGCGTGGCATACCCAAGACGATCGAAAACAGCCGAATCAGAACACATTTAATGTACTTGGTTAAAGAAGCATTTAACCAAGTGACTTTACATAGGTCGATACTGTATCCCGCATACGAATGTCTGGATCAACGGACCGACGGGCTTCCTCCGGGGGGACGACTGTCCACGAAGCTATCGAGAGCTACCTCCGGTACAAAATCAACGCCGACGGCTCGAAGACGACCATGCGCTCACCACTGCGTGAGTTCGCCGACCACTGTCGAGACGAGCGTGACCTCGAGATCGTCGACGAACTCACACCCCACGATGTCCGCAGTTACAGCGAACACCTCTACGATCGCGTCGTGATCGACGAGGACTTGGCGGCTTCAACCGCTCACAACTACTTCGCGTACGTCCGGGCCTTTCTCTCGTGGTCAGTTCGGGAACAACACCTCGAGTCGAACCCGGCGAACACGAACACCGCGATGGACCCGCTGCCAGAGGACGACGGGAGACGCAAGCGCCAGTACTGGAGCGCCGAGGACCGCGAGACGCTGCTTGAGTACGTCACCACGCGCGTGGATATGGCCCTCGAGGGAACGATCCGAATCGATGCGGAGACGGCCTTGCGCGATCGGGCGATCGTCTTCATGCTTGATGGAACCGGGGCGCGAGGTGCGGAGCTGTTCGCTGATTCGAAAGACAAGAAGCGCAACGGTCTTCGGTGGGAAGACGTCGATTTCGACGAGCGGATGATCGAAGTGTACGGCAAATCGCGTGAGTACGAACAGGCTCCGTTTCCCGCAAGCGTCCACGACGTCCTCGAGCGATGGCACCGCGTCCAAGAGCCACCGACTGAGGTGTGGCCTGTCTTCCCGACCGGCCACTACGGGTCGAAAAAGCGCATTCTTGAGGCCGAACTCGGCGTGGAACGTGTATCGTCGGCGCTCGAGGAAAGGGGTGGCGCTGGGAAGACCGAGGTGCTTGAGCGGCTGCATCGCGAGTACGAGGTTCCGCCGCGGTCGATCTCGAAGGAGGGCGTTCGTCGGTTGATGAAACGGCTTACTGACGAGGCGGGGATCGATCCGGACGGCGAATACGACTATCTGACGCTCCACGGTGCACGGCGGGCGCTTGGGCGTGATCTGTATACAAGCGGGTTGTCTGAGAAAGCCCAGGAAGCGTTGCGGCACAACTCAATTGAAACGACTCACGAGGCCTACGCTGATGTGCAAATGAAGGATGTCTCGGATAGCATTGACGACGTCCGCGGTTAGTTGGACTGCTATGCTTGTGGGATGGCTGATCGAGAGAGTCAGCTGAACCCACGCCAAATCTGATAAGGATATGCCTCGAGAGCATAAATCGTATAATGCGATATTGAATTATTGGAGCAATTTGACACAACCTCGAAGGATGATTTTGATGCGTGGCTTTGTTTCCCCCTAGCCAGAAGAGAAACTGACAGCAAGTAGAGTACGAGTTGCTCAGTAACTAATCGATTCCAGACCTTCTACATCGCATGATTCAACCGAAGGGTGTAGTAGTGGATGAAAATGACAATAGCCGAGGGTCGTAGAATCGAATCCCAAACTCTTCTTACGACAGTTTGATGGTCCCATCCGAAGAGATTGTTACGTCATACCCTCGGTACCGGAACGAAACGTGTCCGCCTCGGACCGAGTCGTCAGCAGCGGTCGGTTCAAACAATCGGTCCAGCGCAGCAGGATCCACAACGTCGTTGAGCGGTGGCTCAAGGGCAGTCGGGGAGACACCTTCCGCGTCGGTAATCGCCTCGAGAACGCGCAGGCTCGGTTTCGAGCGCGTGGACTCGGTGTCGGTCATGGCTCAGACGAGGAGCTGGATGTCGGATTCGGCCATGTGCTGCAACGCGGTGGCCGCGCCGACGCCGGTGGTGACCCCGTCGTAGAAGTCGTCCTCGTCGTAGTCCATCAGCTCGATCGTCATCTGACAGGCCTGCAGGTCGACGCCGCTCTCGAGCGAGAGGTCGATCAACTCCTCGATGGTGGCGGTGCCGTTGTCGTCAATCTTCTTCTGCATCATTTTCGTGGCCATCGTGTCCATGCCCGGGAGCGCGGCGATGGCGTTCGGGACCGGCATGTTCGGGTTGCCAACGGCACTCAGCTTGAGGTCCGTCGACTTCTCCTCGTGGAGGATATCGAGTCCCCAGAACGTGTGAAAGACGACGACCTCCCAGCCGAACGCGGCCGCCGTGCTTGCAAGGATCAACGGCGGATACGCCATGTCGAAGCTGCCCTGCGTCGCCACGATCGTCATCTTCTTCTGGTCGTCGCCCGCGTCCGCCTCTGCAAGCGACTCCTCTAACTCCTCGACGCGCTCGCGTAGGGCCTGCAACTCGGCGGCGTCAATCTCGGCGTTGGATTCGGATTCGGCGTCCGCCTCGCCGTCTTCGATCGGTGTCGTTTGATTGTCCGTGCTCATTATTCCGTCTTCTTCACGTAGTGGGTGTAGATGTCGTCCTCTTCGACTTGCTCAAGGAGTTCGACGCCGTTGGTGCCGTCGGCCCACCCCTGAATGTCGCTCATGCTGCCCGAGTCAGTCGCGACGACCTCGAGGACGTCGCCGGCCTCGAGGTCGTCGATCGCTTGCTTGGTCTTCACGATGGGCATCGGGCAGGACTGTCCTTTCACGTCCAGCGTCTCCGTGGTCTGGTATTCCGAACTCATGATTTCGTTCTATGCTCTGTATTGGAGCTATTACAAAATATTGGATGTACCCCTATAAGACCTTCGGTTATTGTGCAATACACGAACACCCCTGGTCCAGAGGAAGGTAGTAACTAGTTAGTTTTGCCCGCATACAGGCATTTAGTCTCAATTAGGGTGTATTTGGCTGGCCCTGTATTGCACATAATAGGAAATACTATACAAACCCTTAAGTGCCAGTAGCCGATACTGGAAACTGTACAACATGGACGATATGGATCTTCCAATGCCGGACGTCGAGATCGAATCGGTCAGTCCAGACGAATTGAAGGACCAAATCGACGCGGGCGAGGACGTCACGCTCCTCGATACCCGTATGGAATCGGAGTACAACGAGTGGAAGATCGACGGAGAGACCGTCGAATCGATCAACATCCCGTACTTCGAGTTCTTGGACGACGAAATCGACGACGACGTCCTTGCACAGATTCCCGATGGCCGCGAAATCACGGTTCTCTGTGCGAAGGGGGGCTCGAGCGAGTACGTCGCCGGGACGCTGAAAGAGCGCGGCTACGACGTCCTCTCGGAGATCCGGGAGTGCGTCACCGACTGTGACGGGATCACGGTCGCAGACGTCTCCTGGAGCGTCGGCACCGCTGAACCAGTCAGGAGCCCGCTTGTCGAGGCCGTCGCATCGATCGCCGAAGCGACGACCGGAGAGCGTGTCTATCGGCGGAGCGCGACCGGCGGCGGCGACGCGAAGAAACTGCGAAACACCGGAATTCCGACGGTCGAATTCGCGCTCGGAACGGACACCGTCCACGCCGTCGACGAGTACACGACCGTCGACGCGCTCGTCGGGAACGCAATGGTCTACGCGCGTCTCCCCGAGCGGTGGGCGGCCGCGGTCGACGGGACCGACGCTTCCAAGTAGAGCCAAGGATCCCGGTATTCGGGAAACACTTAACCCCTGTTATGTCCATTTATGGGTGTGAAGTACAATATCGGATCGACGGATCGGATCGTCCGCGCGCTCGGCGGCGCGATATTGGCTGCCGTCGGCGCCGCGACGCTAGCGGGCGCACTCGATTTCGGAACGGCTGCGGGTGCCGTGGCGGTGCTGATCGGGAGTGTCCTCCTCGGGACGGCGTTGACTCAAACCTGTCTTCTGTACCGTATCCTGGGCGTCGATACGTCTGTGTAACCCGACCATGGATACGGAACGATTCCAGAATACGGGACAACCCGACTGGGACTGGTGGGGCAGGCTGTGGCCGACGCCCGGCGCGACGCTCCGTCGCCTCGGGATCGTCCCTGGCCAGTCGCTCGCGGAGGTCGCCTGTGGGAACGGCTACTTCGCGCTCCCCGCCGCCCGAATCACAGATCCCGCACCGGTCTACGCGCTCGATCTCGAGGAATCGCTGCTCGAGGAGTGTGTTCGCCTCGCCGAGTCCCAGGGGATCGAGAACGTCGTCCCCGTTCACGGCGACGCTCGACGGATGGCCCAATTGCTCCCGGAGCGAGTAGACGTCGTCTTAGTCGCGAACACGTTCCACGGGGTCGACGACAAACGGGCGTTCGTCGAACAAGCGGCCGAGTCGCTCCGACCGGGCGGGCGGTTCGTAATCGTGAACTGGCACGACCGGCCGCGTGAAACGACCACCGTCGCGGGCGAACCGCGGGGGCCACCGACCGACCTTCGACTGTCGCCCGACGAGACGAACGCCGTAGTGATCGACGGGGAGGCCTTCTCCCTCGAGGAGCGCGTCGAACTCCCGCCGTATCACTACGCACTCCTATTCGAACACGTCGACGGATGACCACCGGTACCGGTCGGACGCGACCGCCGTTACTCGCTGCCAGGCCGCTCATCAGGGGCGTTCGACACCCAATATTTCACAATTGTCCCAAGATTATTGTCGACTGCCTACGTAGGTCGATCTATGCAACCGAGTCCAACGATGACGCCGATCGAACTCCGGGCGGATATCCCCGCCCTGCAGGAGGGTACCTACCTCAACTTCGGTGCTCACGGTCCTAGTCCGAAGTATGTCGTCGACGCCGCCGACGAGTTCGTCCGCGAACACGAGTACGAGTCGCCGGTCGCGGACGATCCCTACGAGACCGCGTTCCGAGCGTTCGACCGCACTCGAGAGGCAGTCGAATCGTTTGTCGGCGCCGAACCGGACGAGATCGCGCTCACCGAGAGCACGACGGCCGGGATCAACGCCGTCGCGAACGCGATCGAATTGGAGATCCGCGTCGAAAACAAGGTGTAATTGTCGCTCTCAAAACGAGGGCAATGTATAGTGCATACACTGTCAATTGAATGGCTGACCACTATCTCCCGTGGGCACTGGAAAACCAGACTATATCTCCGTGAAAATCGCCTTTTGTTGCTCTCTCATTGTCTGTCGTGCTCACCAACACGTATGACCCTTGCAAAACCAACATGTACGTTTAAATGTGGTCAATTCCGCGAAAAGACAGTACCTGGATCCCGGCTTGGCAAGGACGGGTGGCGCATGACCTATTTGGTCAATACAGTCATACGCGTGTAATTGCAGTCCATGGTGAACAGGTACTGGAGCGCGTCGGGAGCACGGCAACAGTTTCTTAGACAGCGAAAGCGGATCTGTGACTCGTCGTTCAAATATCGTGACGTCAAGAATGAATTTTACAACTGTCCTCTCCGCTTCAATTCAATCATTCTAATGACTTACCTCGACGCTATCGGTGGATTCAATAGAATCTACCGAGATAATTCTCTAATAGAGTCATCGGCTGGAGTCCTCGAATGGCTGTGACCACACCTCATCGAACGATTCCTAACACGCCAGGATCGTCTACCTCGGTCTTAGAATCGTCCTCGACGAGCGCCTAATCGAGGCGCCAGCGAGAATATCGCCTGCATCGTCGGGACGACGCGAATCGATTGGCCGGAGCTTAGCGTAGCTCATGTCGGATTCGTGTAGCTTCCGGTACAGATGTACCGAACGGTACGTAACGCCGTAGCGGTATTCAATGAGTGGGTGAATCTAACGAGCCATCCACGGTTGGCCGTCTTCGAAGAGGAGACAGAGTTACTCGAGTTGTTCGGGCGAGAGCTTCGGCGGCCGACCGCGGCCGAAGCTCGGCCGGAGTCCGTCAACGCTGCCATCCTTCCAATGTGGGGATACTCGAATCCAGTCACCGTTGATGTTATCTAATTACAGGCGTACTGGTGTAATGATGTAGTCGTTACGGATCGGTGTCCCACGCTATTCGATCGTTTATTTCCGAACCATCCAACTGTTCCAACCGTTCCAAACCCAGTTCTATAAGAAGTGGGTAGTAGTCCCGCATCTTTTTCATACCGTCCCCGGTGCTTTCGTGAAGGCGAATACTCGATTTTTTGAATCCGAGTTCGATATCTGCTTTGAGGTCGTCCGGAACGTAAATATAGACCCCGTTCCAATCCTGTTTAATATTCCCCGGTTGCTCAGCGCTTTCATGCTGTTGGGCCTTCTGCTTGGTCTCTGCTGTCTCCCCCGTTTCACTCTGCGTTCGATCCCATTTTTGTTTCGGTACCTCTTCAGTCATTTCAGTTCACCCTCCGAACGTGATCTTCACCTTCTCGCTCATCGTGAAATTGCCATTGTCCGTCGATTCGAACCAGTTTGTCGTTCCAAACCATACAAACTCCGTAACTCTGTAGTAATATAATTGTTGTGGATTATGTATGAATACAGTCATGTTTGGGGAACCCGTCGATACCGCCGGTCGGGGAATTAAAATTCGACGACAGCCTTCGTGACCGATGTCGTCTCGGAAAACGCACCATCGTGCTCTGTCGGTTCGTAGATGGCAGCGGTCAGTTCGTCGAGAAACCAGGACGGGAACTCTCGAAGTCGATCGATTGCCGACTCGAAGTGGCGGCGGTGGGAGGTTACCGAGCCGACCAGTGCCTTGCTGTTGAGGACCATATCGTGGTGAATGGTGCTTCCATCGACTGAAAATTCCCAGCCGGTTTCTGGAACGCCGAGCAGAGCAGCCACGCCGTTTGGACTGAGCGCCCCCACTGACTCGAACGCATGTTTGGCATGGCCGGTAGCTTCGTAGATGAGATCCATCGATTCATACTCATCTGGCACTCGAGGCAGTGGCGTCTCGGTCGAATTGATGTACGTCGCACCGAAGCGTTCAATGATGTCGATCGATCGGTCTGGCCGGTCTCGACGACCCAGGCAATACACTCGGTCGAACGACGAAAGCAGTGGTAGCGTCACGAGTCCAAGGCTTCCGTTTCCAAGAACGAGCGCACTTTCTGGTTCCCACTCGAACGATTGACGACTCTGTCGAGCGTGTTCGATCGCCTTTTCCGAGACGCTGATCGGCTCTAGTAGGAAGCCATACGGTGCGAGACTAGTCGGAATATTGACCAGAAACTCGGCAGGTGAGACGAAATATTCCTGCATGTAGCCGTGATCGCCGACGATTCCCTGTTCAACGTACGTTCCGGGGGGTGCCATGTCCAGTTGATCGTCGCCGTGGTAGCCGCCGGGATCGTTCGGTAGCGGTCGCCGCACGATCGGAACGACAGCATCGCCGACTTCGTATTCGGGTGCCTTCGACTCCGCAACGATGCCGACAGCTTCGTGGCCGAGGACTAGATAATCGTCGCTATCGGGATAGCCACCGTGTGCTCCCCGAAGGACTTCGTGATCGGTTCCATCGATTCCAACGCGATGAGTTTTGACCAGTACCTCTCCGGCGGACGGAGACGGTCGAGGAATGTCGATGAGTGATGGCTCACTCTCACCTCTCCGTACGACAAGCGCTTGCATATCGGTCGGAGAATCGAAAGATGTGTATTTATTTGTTTTGACCGACCTGCTGATATGTCCTCACACTCACTCGAGTGTGGTCCGCTCGACGTTCGTCCCGGGTTCGTCGAGAATCGCGCTGTCGAGTTCAGTTCCGAGACCGGGCCCCGGAGGCGGGCCGAGAACGCCGTCGTCGACAACGTGCGCTGTCGTGATCAGGTTTTGATGCCACCCGGCGTATCGATCGCGGACAGTCTCCATGAGGTAGAGATTTGGAATAGATGTACAAAGATGGGCGGTTGCAAAATGGAGAATGGGTCCGCCGCAGTTGTGGGGGGCGACCGGAATCTGATGCGCCTCGGCGACTGAGGCAATCGCTTTCACTTCGGAGATACCGCCTGTCCAGCAAACGTCGGGCATCGCGATATCGACGACGCCGTGTTCCATCGCCCGAGAGAACTCGTGGCGTCCGATCAGTCGTTCGCTAAGACACAGCGGGGTCGCGGAAAGACCGCGGAGCCGACGGTAGGTCTCGACATCTCCTTTTTTGATCGGATCTTCCACCCAGATCGGGTCGTATGCCGATACCGCTCGGATGATCTTCGATGCCGGCGTTACCGCCCACAGTCCGTGCAGTTCGACGGCGACATCCATTTCGTCGCCGACTGCCTCGTGAATCCGTTCGAGCGGTTCGAGTCCGCGCTGGAGGTCCGTGCGAGAGATGCGTTGACCGCGCGTCCGGTCAGCGAACTCGTCGAACGGCCAGATCTTCATGAACGAGAGGCCCTCGTCGAGCAACGACTCGGCGAGTGCGACCGGTTCGGCGCGGAAGTCGTACGTGGTATCGTAACTCGTATTGTACGTTGGTATCTCGGATCGAGACGGTCCCCCGAGCAGTTCGTAGATCGGTTTCTCCGCCAGTTTGCCGGCGATATCCCACAGGGCGATGTCGAGTGCGCTCATCGCCCGAGTTTCGGCACCGGCATGGCCGTAATAGTTGAAGTACGTGAGGAGGTCGTCTCGAATCGCCTCGATCGAGCGGGGATCGCGACCGAGGACAGTTCTGGCGATCGGTCCGTGAAGAACGGCGGCCTCCACCGATCCGAGTGGGTAGGTCTCGCCCAGACCGATTACGCCATCGTCCGTGTGAAGTCGAACCATCGTGATCTTGATGTCACGTTCGGTGTCGGTCAGCGGCGAATCCGGATCGAACTGTATCGTCTCTATTTCGGTGATCTGCATTCACACTCTCCTCACAGTCCTTGCTCAAAAGGGTTTCTTTGGCCCGATTCGGCGATCGGACGGACGGGCCGTCACTGCGTCGATACTCGATCGTCGTCTCGGTGATGGCTCGATCTCGTCTCGACGTAGTTGACAGCGAAATCCTGCGTCTCGATATTTATATACACTTGCCGCCTCACCTCTCCGTATGGATTCTGAATGGCGATCTGGCCCGCGTATTTCGACGAACTACACGTACCGCGATCTCGAAACGGTCATTATCGAAAATCGACACCTGCGGGTGATGATTCTCACAGAGAAAGGTGGAGACATCCTCGAATTCCGGGACAAACAGACGGACATCGACGTCCTTTGGCACGCCGATCACAACTGGTTCCCGCCGGCCGATCGGTACATTCCGTCGATGGCACCGACGACCTGGCAGGACCACTACCCCGGCGGCTGGCAGGTCAACCTGCCGATCGCCGGTTTTGGGCGCGAAATCGACGGGAACAAATACGGACTCCACGGCGAGAGTGCACTGATTCCGTGGGAAGCGACCGTCGTCAGGGACGACCCCGAAGCGGTCGCTCTCAAATTATCGACCGAACTGAATCGGTATCCGTTCCACGTCGAACGGATACTCACACTGGAGGCGGGCGAATCGACGCTTCAGATCGACGAGACAGTCACGAACTGCGGCGGCGTCGAGCTGGAGTACATCTGGCAACAGCACGTCGCCCTCGGTGCGCCGTTACTGGGCCCGGGCGCCCGACTCGACGTCCCTGCGGTCAGCGGTGTCGTCGAGCAGTATGACGGATCATTCCCCAACGCCAGACTTGCCGAGGGCGAACCGTTCGAGTGGCCGTCTGCCCCCGGCGTCGACGGAGAGACGGTTGACCTGCGGAAAATTCCGCCCAAAGATGCCGGTACACACGATCTGGCGTTCGCGACCGACCTCGAGGAGGGTTGGTGTGCGCTCACGAACCCTGACGTCAATCTCGGCTTTGGCATCACCTTCCCGCTCGACCCCTTCGAGTGTCTGCATTACTGGCAACCGTTTGGCGGCTACGTCGACTCGCCGTTTTTCTGCCGAAACTACAACGTCGGCCTCGAACCGACGACGGCCTATCCGGGTGCATCAATTCCTGACGCCCAGCGGGCGAACGGGACGATGAAAACGATCGACCCAGGAGAATCCGTCTCGGCGTCGTTCGCGGCGACATGTTATCACGGGCTCGAATCAGTGACAGGAATCAATTCCACTGGAACCGTCAGCGGTACGGACGCATAACTGCCTACGCGCCCCTCGGCTGATCAGTGGGGAACGCACCGAGGAGGTAGACGGCTGCGAGACACAGACAGAGCGCGCCGAGGCCGATGGCAAAAGACTGGTAGACGGCGCCGAACGTCAATCCGGCTTCGGTGAGCCAGCCCGTAATGAAACTGCCACTCGCTTCGACGACGACCACGATACCGGTATATACGCCGTAGATGCTCGAGCGGTCTTTCGTTGCAGCAGTTCCCATAATGAACGCATCTATCGCTGGAAACAGGCTGTGAATAACGTATCCGATGATGACCGTCACGAGGACGATCGCGGCGATACTCGTTGCGAGCGTAAGGCCGTAGAGACAGATGCCGAACGTGGCGATGATCGAGATGAGGTAGGGTACCTTTGGAAGCCGGTCCACGAGGTGGCCACTCACCCAGAAGGCGGGAACACCGGCGGCGAACGAGACGGTAAGCAGTATTCGAGCGTGGGTCGGATCGATCGACTTCTCGGCGATGAGATACGAGGGATAAAAATTGAAAACTCCGTTCCAGACCAATCCGATCGCCCCGAACAACGCCACTCCGGCGATAATGACCGGATATCCCCGCTTGAGCGCACCGACGAAATTGCGCTCTCCAATGTCGTAGTCGGGAAGCGACGTCTGATCTCTCGCCAGTTCGGCAAATACGAGTCCACTCACGAGGGTCGCGACTGCGATGACGACGAACGTGGTTCGCCACGGCGCAACGATCAGGACGACGATCACCAGGAGTGGAGCAGTGACGGCAGCGAGTTGGCTGGAGACACCGTGAATTCCGAGTGCACGGCCCGTTCGGAGAGGATAGAGATCGCTGATAAGGGGGATCGCAGCGACGAAGTAGGCGCCGCCCGCAATCCCCATCAGTACGGCGCCGACGGCGAGCATTTCGATTGACGTCGCACTCGCCGTTAGCATCGAGACTCCAGCGAGGGCGATTGACGTCCAGAACACCACTTTCTGCTGAGACACGTACGTCAACGCGTAGCCGACTGGAATCCGAGGAACGGCGCTCCCGAGCCAGACGAGCGACGCGATGAATCCGAGCGTATCGTTGCCGACGTCGAACTCGCTCCCGATCGGTTCCAGCAGGGGTGCAAAGACGATTCGAGACAGGCTGATCATGAACACGAGCCCGCAGAGGGCCGTGAATACTCCCCGTGATGGCATCCCCTGCGTCTTTTGCTGTTAACGAGATATAGCTTCTGTTCGCCGGGTTTGTCGGCCGGAAGACTGCTGTCGTCTGTTGGGATTGGTATGAAAACACTTATCGTATCTTGTGGCCGATCGATACGATGTCTAGCATGACACGAAGTGTTGACTTTCGGTATTCCCCGGAAATCGTACAGACCTGTATTGGGCGCGTCGACGATGAACACAAGACGCTCGTCAGGGAGGACGGGAGCCTCTGTTATGGCTACGTCAGGTCCGACTTCGACCTCGATCGGCAGGAAAACTACGCCGACTACGTCACGCGGGAGCACGTTCCACAGCGTGACAATTTCCAGTTCACCCATCGGCTGACCCCGACGTTCACGCATCGAGACGATCTGGTCGATCGGAGCCAGAGCTACGGCGATCCGGCCGCGGCGATCGTTACGACGACCGAAACCTACGAGGAGACGACGTTCGAGTGGACGGCCTTTGCCTACGAAACCGACGATGTTCGAGCCGACGTGATCCGGTGGTCACTCACTGCGAGCGACGAGTTCGGTCGTGCACCAGCTCGAGTCGAACTCGACCTCGTCGGTCCTGAAGCTGATCTCCCCGAGATTATCGAGACCGAGGGAACGACTGCCTACTGGACGGAAGACGGCTTGCAGCTACCCGGATTGAACCACTACGCGTTCCTCGAGTCAGGCGAGACTCGAGAAGGGGCGTTCGCCATCGTCCTCGAGGGTGACCTCGACCCGGACGACGTCACCGTCGAGTGGGCCGACGACGCCCTCGATCAAACGCGTGAGTACTGGCAGTCGCTCGAACCGTTCCGTAACACGTTCCAGATCCCCGACGACGACATTCAGGCGATGCTGGATTCCTGCGGTCGAAACATCTTGCAGGCCCGTGAAGTCATCGACGGTGTTACCGAGTACCAGGTCGGACCGACCGAGTATCGCGGGCTGTGGGTCGTCGACGGTCACTTCCTTCTCGAGGCCGCCCACATGATGGGACGAAGGGAGTCAGCGTTCGAGCAAGGATTGCTCGCACTGCTTCGCCGGGTGAAGCCGTCGGGCGCGATTCAGGACATTCCGGGCCACGATAAGGAGACGGGGATCGCACTCGCAACATTCGCGCGACAGTGCGAACTGGCCGACGATGACGATCGGTTGGCCGAGCTCTGGCCGTTGATGCACCGTGCTCTCGACTTCCTCGAACACCAACACGAGGTCGCAAACGAGATGGGGCCCGAGTATCCGGCCCAGTCGCTGTTCCCGCCGGCATTCCTTGATGGCGGCATATCTGGCCCCTTCCCCGATTACACGACGCCGCTGTGGATTCTCGTCGGCCTGTCCGAAGCCTACGAGAACGGCAAACGACTCGATCTCGACGAATACGAACGATTCGGCGAATTCTACGAGGAAATACTCGCTGGATTCCACGAGTGTGCCGAACGCGACATGCGCGAAACCGACGACGGCATTCCCTACCTTCCCATGATCATGGAAGACGTCGAGTACAATACACCGCAGTCGGCGACCTGGGCGTTCGCACACGCGATTTACCCGGGCGAGGTGTTCGATGCCGACTCGTCGTACGTGGAAAACCTGCTGGAATTGCTCGATTCGGTCGACGATACGCAAGGTCTTCCGGAGAACACAGGCTGGATCCACGACCAGGCCGTCTGGCCATATTCGGGAATGTTCTACGCACAGGTGTGGCTCTACGCTGGCTACTCGGAGAAAGCGGTCGATTATCTCTACGCCTTCGCGAACCACGCCGCGCCGAGTCGCGTCTGGCGCGAGGAACAGGCACTCGTCGACAGCCACTCCGCTGAGTTCTGCGGAGATATGCCTCACAACTGGGGCTCGGCGGAGTTCATCCGCCTCGTTAGACACCTGCTCGTTGTCGAGATCGATGACGACCTCGAACTGCTTCGCGGCCTCCCCGAAGAGTGGATGCCGACCGATGAGGAGTCGTTGATTCTGGAGGCGACGCCGACGCGTTACGGACCGGTCGATCTCGAACTCTCGCAGGAAGACGACCATCTGACGCTCGACCTTTCGATCGATGCCGGGAACAAGACGCCCGAGACGATCGTCCTGCGATGGGATGGATCGGTCGACGGAACGGGTGTCGAACAGCGGGCGGCCGACGAGTGGATTATCGATTCCGACGGCGTCGTTGACGTCGAACTCCGCCTCGAACGGTAGGCGCCGCGCCCAGACCGTCAACTGACGCGGGCCCGGGTTTTCTTGGTGCTGTAACAGAACTCTGGATTTTCACCGTCTCAGATCGGTATCACACCGGTCTCGCCGCATCCCCGGAAGCAAAAATATATATAATATTAGTTTCATCGTATAGTCGAGGCACTATGAGAGAAGATGCCAATCGGAACCTTGAGGGTGACAACCACGCGTTGTCGCCGCGTAGGCCAGTTAATCGACGCCGCTTCGTGAAAGCAGTTGGTGCAGGGGGTGCGATCTCGCTTGCCGGTTGTCTCGACGACGGCAATGGCACCGGTAGTGGCAATGGTGGCGATAGTGACACTGTCCGCTTCCATACCATCGATCAAATCGGGGACAACGAAGAGGAGTTTTTGGACGCGCTCTATGCGGCTGGACTCCCGGAAGATATCACGGTCGAGATTACGGTGACGGGCGGTGCGACCGACCAGATGCGCGATCAGCTTCAGCAGTGGTTCAACGCCCAGCGATCGGAGCCGGATGTGATGATGGTCGACTTCGGATGGGCAATTCCGTTTATGGAGCGGGGCCACCTGCTAAACTTGTCGGAGGCGCTTGACGATAGCGACGTCGACACGATCGAATCCGAGTTCGTACCGAACCATCTCGACACGATGCGGATGGACGATGACTTGTATGCGATTCCGATGTTCCTCGACATTCCCGCGGTTCACTACCGCAAAGATCTCGTCGAGGCCGCTGGCTACGATCCGGACGGCGAAAACTGGGCAACCGAACCGCTCTCCTGGGAACGGTTCTCCCACGTCGTCGAGGACGCCTACAATGAGGCCGACGTCGACTACGGCTACACGTTCCAGGCAGACGTTTACGAAGGGCTCGCCTGCTGTAACTTCAACGAATTCATCACCACCTGGGGCGGCGCGTTTTTCGGTGGACTCGACAATCTGTTCGGCCCGATCGGCGATAGACCGGTCACGGTCGACGAACAGCCCGTGATCGACTCGATCCGGATGGTTCGGACGTTCATCAACGGGCACGACGACGAGTACGCGCTCGAGGACTTCGCCGGCGATATCTCGCCGGAAGCCGTCGTCGGCTGGACTGAAGAGACGTCCCGGGAACCGTTCGCTAACGGAAACGCCGTTGCCCACCGAAACTGGACGTACGCGATTCCGCTGAACGCCGAGGCCCTGGACGAGGATCAGTACGGCCTGACGCCGATGCCCTACGGTGTCGAGGACGGGCAGGGTAACTACGACGGCACGGGAGGCTCGGCGTCGGCGCTGGGTGGCTGGCAGTACGCCGTTAACGCCTATTCGGGCAATACGGAAAACGCGCTCGAACTCGTTCGGGTTCTCTACTCGGACGCGTTCCTCGAGGAACTGTACCCGATCACCGGCTTCTTCCCACCCAAACCCGAACTGCTGGACTCACCGGAACTGCGATCGCTTCCCGTCGTCGGTGAGTACGTCGAGACGCTGGCCTCGGCGGCAGACCGTGGTCTCATCCCCCGCCCGGCGACGCCGGTCTGGTCCGACCAGTCACCGCAAATCTCCCAGGCGGCGAACGATGCCTACCGGCAGAACCGGAGTCCCGAAGAGGCAATGAGCGGTCTCAAGGAAACGCTAGAGGATATCGAACAATCTGCCTGATCGTCTCTGGTACCGAATACTATGACTATCAGACGAAATCTGTCTAACCGAATCGAGCAGATGAGCGAGACACGGTTCGCGTACCTGCTGCTCGTTCCGACGTTCGCGACGGTCGGTCTCCTCGCGTTCTGGCCCCTCGCGGAGACGCTTCGAATGTCGCTGTACGGCGATAGTCTCCTCGGAACCGAGACGCTCGGTTCGTTCGTCGGTATCGGGAACTACGTCGACCTGCTGACTGGGGCGTCAAATTCGTACCTCACGCGGCCGTTCGTCGACCTCAGCCGCCCGTTCGAGAGTTCGCTCACCGTCACCCTGATTATCGTCGTCGTGAGCGTCGTTGCCGAGACGGTTATCGGCTTTGCACAGGCACTGGTCATCGATCGGCAGTTCAGATACCGACGCTGGATCGTCGTTATCGTGATCCTGCCCTGGACGGTCCCCATCGCCATTCACGGCATGATGTGGTACCTGATGTTCGTTCCGGGGACCGGTTTCGCGACGGAACCGCTCCAGAATCTCGGACTGCTGAGTTCGTCGGTGCCGCTTTCGGACAGCCGGGATGCGACGATTATCGTCATCTTGAGCGACATCTGGAAGACGTCCTCGTTCATGACGATCCTGATCCTGGCCGGGCTGAAGAGCGTCGACCGATCGCTCTACGACGTCGCCAAGGTCGCCGGAGCCACGCGATGGCAGGCTTTCCGGCTGATTACGTTCCCGCTCGTCTTGCCCATCCTGCTCGTTGCATTGCTGTTCCGGACGATGGACGCGATGCGGATTTACGGCTCGATCGAGACGATGACGAGTTGCTCTACCGTGCCGTCGCTGACGTGTCTGGTAGTCACGACGTTCCGGTCGCAACGGTACGGGACGTCGGCGGCCATCGCGTTCGTGACAGCTATGCTGATCGCACTGGTCGTCGGGATCTACCTGGCGAAACTCTCACAACTACGGAACGGGATCTAACATGACTGACCGAACGCACACCGAGACGACCGCGGGAACCGATACCAACTGGGCCCAGTTCATGATCGTGAACCGAGATCGGGTCTACCAGACCTGTTTCTACGTGGGACTGGTGTTCTTCGCGATCTTCGCGCTGTTCCCGTTCTTCTGGCTGTTCGTGCTCGCGCTGACGCCGCAAGGACAGATGGGCGGCGGGTTCTTCCCGAACGAACTGTACTTCAGTTCGTTCGTCGAGATTTTCCAACTCTTGCCGCTACACCGATACATTCTCAACAGCTTCGTTATCGCGGCGCTGACGACGGCGATCGTGCTCGTCATCGGGAGTTTCGCGGGATACGTCTTCGGCCGCTTGCAGTTCCCAGGGCGTCGACCGCTTCTGGTCGTACTCCTGGTCGTGTCCTTCTTCCCGCCAGCGGCGTACATTCTCCCGCTGTTTCGCTTCCTCACGGGGAACGTTGCGGCACTCGGCCTCCGGAGTCCAGACCTGTTTAACACCCCCGGTTCGATGGTGCTCCCGTTCAGTGCGCTGTTCCTTCCGCTGACGATCTTCATCCTCACCAACTTCTACAGCCAGATTCCGGACGGCCTCGAAGACGCTGCGCGGATCGAAGGGACGACGCGGATCGGCGCACTGTATCACGTTATTGCACCTCTTTCGGCACCGGGGATCGCGACGGCTGGAATCCTCACGTTCATCGGGGTCTACAACGAGTTCTTCTTCTCGTTCCTGATGACCGACGGACAAGCCCAGAACTGGGCGCCGCTGCTGTGGGGGATCATCGGCTATCAGACGCAGTACGTCCAGATGTACAACCTCATGGCCGCGGCGAGCATCGTCGGGATTGTTCCCGTCGCGATTCTCGTCGTCGTCGCCCAGGAGAAAATCGTCAGCGGACTCACCGCGGGCGCACTCAAGGAGTAATCAATGGCAGACGTTACACTCGAACACATTACGAAACGGTACGCAGACGTAACGGCAGTCGACGACATGAACCTCGAGATCGAACACGGCGAGTTCGTTACCTTCGTCGGTCCCTCGGGCTGTGGCAAGTCGACGACGATGGACACGATCGCCGGGCTGACGACCCCGTCCGACGGAACCATCCTCATCGGTGACACCGACGTCACCGAGTTGCCGCCGAAAGATCGTGGGGTCTCGATGGTCTTCCAGAACATCGCGTTGTTCCCGCACATGGACGTCTACGAAAACATTTCGTTCGGCCTGCGGCTCAGGAAATTCGACGACGACGAGATCGATCGCCGGGTCGAACGCGCCGCCGAGATCGTTCAACTTGAGGGAATGCTCGATCGGATGCCCGACGAAATGTCGGGTGGCCAGCGCCAACGGGTCGCGATCGCTCGGGCGATCGTTAGAGAGCCCGACGTGTTCTTGATGGACGAACCGCTCGCGAACCTCGACGCCAAACTCCGCGTCCACATGCGAACGGAACTACAACGGTTACACAAGGAACTCGACACGACGATCATCTACGTCACGCACGATCAGGCCGAAGCGATGACGATGTCCGATCGTGTTGCCGTCATCAACGGCGGACAACTTCAGCAGATCGACCCACCGCTTACCTGTTACAACAGACCAGCAAACCAGTTCGTCGCCGGTTTCATCGGCTCTCCCTCGATGAACTTCATCGAGGCTACCGTCGACGGAGACGAACTCGTCAGCGAGAACGTGACCCTGACCGCCGTAGATACCAGCGCGCTCACCGACGGCACGACCGTTACGATCGGTGTCCGCCCTGAAGACATCTACCCCGCCACGGCAGCGGACACACTCGACGCTCCCTCCGAGCCAGTCACTGCACGCGCGGACGTGCTCGAACCGATGGGGAACGAAGTCTTCGTCTACGCGGTTCTCGACGACTCGCCCTCCAACATGCAGACCGAGGCGGGAATCAACGACAGCCAACTGCTGGTGAGTCTCGATCCGGACACACAACTCGAGGCGGACGACGAACTCGAGTTGGTGATCGACCGCTCGAATGTTCACGTCTTCGATGCGTCCGGTGAAGCGGTTTACCACGGTATCGTCGATTCGAGCGCAGCAGCCGTCTCGAACGCGTCCACCGATCCGGAGAGTGCCTGACTGCGTCAACCCACACATGACCATCGATTCGAACACAGAATCAGATCGAACGATCGATTTCAGATACGCACCGCCAGTCGTCCAGACCTGTATCGGCCGCGTCGACGACGACTACAAGACGGTCGTCCGCGAAGATGGGCGACTCTGCTACGGCTACGAACTCGGACCCGGCGTCGACTACGACCCGAACCAGCTCGGCCACGACCGTATTACCAGTCCATACGACTCCCATCCGTTACAGTCGTTCGCGACGACGATCAAGCCGACAATCACGCATCGCGACGAACTGATCGATCGGGAGCAGACCTACGGCGACCCCAGGGAAGCGATCGTCACGACGACCGAACGGTACGCCGAGTCGACCCTCTCGTGGACGGTCTTCGCCTACGAATCAGACGACTGTCGGGCCGACGTGATTCGATGGACGGTGACCACGACAGCGGACTTTCGGCCGGCCCCCTCTCGGGTCAAACTCGACCTCCAAGGCGCGGCGCTTCAAGATGTGATCGAAGTTCCGATGCCCGATCCAACTGCCGATCGCGATCGGCTCGATCTGCCGCCGTACGCCGTCCGTCGTGGCCTCGACTACGAGAGACTCGGTAGAGACGAGACCCGAGTGGGTGCGTTCGTCGTCGTGCTGGACGGCGACCTCGATCCGGCGGCTGTCTCGATGGAGTGGGTCGAGGACGCCCTCGACCGAACTCGCGAGTACTGGCAGTCGGTCGAACCGTTCCAGAACACGTTACAGATTCCCGACGAGGACGTTCAGGCGATGCTCGACTCTTGCGGGCGCAACATCTTGCAAGCCCGTGAGGTTGTCGACGGCGTGGCCGAGTACCAGGTCGGGCCGACCGAGTACCGGGGACTGTGGGTCGTTGACGGCCACTTCATTCTCGAAGCCGCCCACATGATGGGTCGGGGCGAGGCGGCGTTCGAGCAAGGACTGCTCGCCTTGCTCCGGCGTGTCAAACCGTCGGGAGCACTGCTCGAGTCGCCCAAACATGACAAGGAGACTGGGATCGCACTCGCAACGTTCGTCCGCCAGTGTGAACTGGCCGACGACGATGAGCGGCTGGTCGAACTCTGGCCGCTGATGTGCCGTGCCCTCGAATTCCTCGAAAGCCAGCGCGAACGGGCCGAGGCGATGGGATCCGACTATCCGGCCCAGTCGCTGTTCCCGCCGGCGTTCGTTGACGGGGGAATCGAAGGCCCCTATCCCGACTACACGACGCCACTTTGGGTTCTCGTCGGACTCCGTGCGGCGGCCGACGCAGGCGATCGACTCGGCCTCGACGGCCACGATCGATTCGACTCGCTTTACGAGGAGGTCCTCGAGGGTTTCCATCAGTGTGCCGAACGCGACATGCGCAAAACTGACGACAGTATCCCCTACCTGCCGATGATCATGGAAGACATCGAGTACAACAGGCCACAGTCGGCAACCTGGGCGTTCGCACACGCGATTTACCCGGGCGAAGTGTTCGACCCCGAGTCGTCGTTCGTCAAGAATCTGCTCGAATTGCTCGATTCGATCGACGATACGCAGGGGCTCCCGGAGAACACGGGCTGGATCCACGACCAGGCCGTCTGGTCGTACTCAGGACTGTTCTACGCGCAGGTGTGGCTTTACGCCGGCGACCCTGAGAAAGCCGTCGACTACCTCTACGCCTTCGCGAACCATGCTGCACCGAGTCGTGTCTGGCGGGAAGAACAGGCGTTCACCGACGGCCATTCGACGGAATTCTATGGAGATATGCCCCATAACTGGGCCTCGGGGGAATTCATTCGACTTATCAGGAATCTGTTGGTTGTCGAGATCGACGCCGACCTCGAACTGTTTCGGGGACTCCCGACGGAGTGGTTGCCGGCCGAGAACGAACCGCTCGTTCTGGAAGCGACGCCGACGCGCTATGGTCCGATCGACGTCGTCCTCAGTGCTACCGGAGACGGCGAGTACCAACTCGAACTCGACCTTCCGAGCCGTGATCGGACGCCTGAGACGATCGTTCTCTGGTGGGACGGCGACGTCGAAGGAACGGAAACTGACGTCGACTCGCTGGGTAACCAGAGATATCACGTACCGAACGTAGCGGACCAGGTCACGATTCATCTCTCGCGGTAACCGAATGCTGTGTCGGCAGTCACTTCTCATCGATCTTGAAGCTATGGATAATATACGATATACGCTCTTGATGCGATGAAAGCCTGCTAAGACCTCAGCGCATGGAGTAAGACTGGGGTGGCAAAGGCCGATGCTTCACAGGCGCAACAAAGCGCGTGCTCTTGATTGGCCGACGTGCCAAGGAAGCCACATCATGAGGCCAAGCCCGACTGCCCGGGAGGAAGTCGGGCGACGACCTCGAATAGGTGTCGCTCTACTCCATGCACTATCGCTCCAGAGAAAACCATGAACTACCTCGGAATTGACATCTACAAAGACGAATCGTACATTGCTGTCTTGGACGACGATGCGAGGTTGTCGAAGAGATTCGCGTCGATAATACGTAAGGGAAGTTTAGGGGATGGTGTGAGAATGACAATCGATGAGTGAAGATCGCCGCAAAGAGATCGTCCGTCACCTCAGTGACGACGATCTCGACCGACTCCTTGCTGAAACAGACGATGAGAAAATCAGCAAGCGGCTCATTTTTGTCAAGAATCTCTATCAAGGCGACACGCTTGAGCAGGCGGCCGACCGTGTTGGTAAGTCCGAATCAACCGGCAGTCGCTGGGCTCGGCGCTGGAATGAGGGAGGACTCGGGCTACTAACGCCGAACTTCGGGACCGGCAGGCCCCCAAAGCTCGGCGAAGACGAACAGGAAGAGTTGCTCGAACTCCTCCGGGAAGGACAGCCCTGGAAGAAACAGGAGATACAGCATCTCATCGATCAGTAGTTCGACGTGCAGTATTACCCAGTCTACCTCGGCAAGTTTCTTGACAACCTTGGCCTCTCGTACGCCATTCCACGGACCAAGCGTCCCTCTAGACCCGAAAACGCCGGAGAGATTCTCGACGAACGCGTCGCTGACGCGTTCGATGAGGAAGATGCCAAGCCCCACAATAAATGCGAGAATGACGACAAAGAAGGCTGAGTTGTCGACGACGATATCTGTACAGACGGCAGAACTGTCCTCGGATTTTTCGATGCGTCACATCCCCAACCGTGGGACAACTCTCAGCGGCTGTACTGTGTCGATGACCCACACATCACCCGACCGCTGGTTCATCTGTTCGAACCAGCGGTCGGGTTCTACGCGCTCAACGGCGAGAATGTAGTAAGCTTCTCCGAGGACCAGACGAAAGCACGGATCTGTGACTGTCTCGAAGGGATACGCGAGCAGAATCCCGGCAAGCGGATTCTGCTCGTCTTGGGCAACCACTTCGCACATACGTGCGAGTACACGCGGAAGCGTGCCCACCAACTCGGCATTGATCTCGTGTTCTTACCGGTAGGATCACCTGACCTCAATCCAATTGAGCAGGTCTGGAAGTAGTTGAAATGGGTCACATCGCCACTTATCGTCGAGAGCGCGGCAGGTTCCGCGCTCTCGTCGATGATCTCTTTACGCGACTCACCGACCGGTTGAGTTTCGCGAAGGCATGGATCGACGATTTCCTTGGCTCTCGCTTGCAGTTCTTATCTTAACCACTAACCACCGCTGGAAACACAAAACAATGACCGGTCGGTTGCCTATACCCTCACGCTGATAATGTGTGGAACGAATCAATCCTCCGGAAGATGACTCGAGCAATACGGACTGGGCTGTTTCTAGCACTTGCGTTTCTGTGGGGATCTGGATTTATCGCACTCAGGATCGGACTGGAGTATCTACCCCCGTTCTCGTTCGCAGCGATCGCGTTCTTCCTGACGGCTGTCGGGCTGTTTCCGATCGTTGTGGCCCGCTACCGGCACCGACGGCCCCGAACGCCTGCCGGGTGGGCTACCGTCGCGGTGATTGCCCTCTTCACGGTATTCTTCTACAACGCGTTGCTCTTTACTGGGCAGCAATACACGACGGCTGCCATCAGTGCAACAATCATCAGTCTGGTTCCGATTCTCGCCGCGGGATTCGCGAGGGTGTTGCTCGAGGACGAACGGCTCGGACGTCGGGGAGCCGTCGGAATCGTCGTCGGACTGGTCGGCATCGTGACCATCGCGCAACCGTCACCATCGAACATCGCAGCCGGTGCCTTGGGAGAGCTGTTAATCTTGCTCGCGGCGGCGAGCACGGCTCTCGCGGCGGTTTTGATCCAGCGGTTCGCTGCCGACGAACCGGATGTCCTCCTCATTGCCTGGGGCTCGCTCCTCGGCTGTATCGGTCTCTTCGGGCTGGGTCTGCTCTCGGGTGAATCGACCACGATTTCGGCGGTCGTTGTTGGGCCGGCCCTCTGGGCGATCCTCTACCTTGTCGGGTGCGTCTACGTCATCGGCTACTTGATTTACTTCCACCTGCTCTCTGCCCTCGGTGCAATCGAAGTGAATCTCGTCTCCTACGTCGCCCCGCTGTCGGCGGCACTCCTTGAGTGGACCGTGCTGAGCGACCAGCCGACGCTCGAAACTGCCGTGGGATTCGCCATCATCTTCACCAGCTTCGCGATCCTCAAGTCCGAAGAACTCTCGAGCCTGGTCTCCGTCGACGCGCGGATGAAGCACCGATCCTGATACACAAGTTATTCGGCACCATCCGACCCAACTGACGGTATCGATCGACTCTCGATTCATCTCACGAGAAATTCGACCGTGGACCAAGATCATGTTATTCGTTGGATCACTCCTTCATCAGACCATCTTATTTACACTTATGGTCCAAATCGATCGTATAACCGCTTCCAAAACTAATTTGCCATCTATAGGCTTCTATAGTGCTGTATACGCCAAATTGGTTGCCGAAATTGGCGTTCTCGAAAGAGATGTGCGATTTAGAGCCATAGTTAGCTTCTCGTGTGTTTTGGGAGGGAGATCGTTAGACTCTTGTCTCGGGAAGACAGCAGCGAGTGTAGTCCGTAGCCGATTTAGTATCAGATAGAATTTATAGTTCTCAACTATACAATTCTCGTAGTCAACATCCGATTGTCTCCTCAAAAAATCCCCCTGAGTGGAAATGAGATGCAGGACTCAACCCGAACCAGATATTTGATCCTGGGGCTCATCATCACCCCACGATTTTCAGAACCATCATCTTATATCATATAGTAAATATACTTGTGAATGGGATTTTCATTAGTTCTTACTAAGGTTCTGATCAGCTGTAAATACGTTTGCTTAAACAATCATTTCGAGCATACATTTAACAAATACAGAAGATATTTATCCCATCTCCGTAGACCGACGCTCGATACTCTATGACCCCCCCATCGACCAAAGATCACAACAGTCCTCGAAGGCGTTTGCACCTACGTCCTTCCAAAGACAGCAGTACCGTTACTCTCCTGTACAGCAATTCAATTTCCTCTCTGTTCAGTAGTGACGCTGGTCATCGATGACGAGCCGGAATTTAACTTCTGATTCTCACTCGGTTGGGCTTCGACGAGTTGTACGCAGTGGGTTCCTGTCGGTTGATGTCCTCTTGCTCATCGCCGTAGACCCAGTCCTTGCTCAGGATAGCGTAGTCTGTGAAGCCGAAGGGTTGCCAGACATGATTTCGGGATTCTTCCAGATCACGACTGCCCTCGGGATCATGGGCCTGGTCGTCGTCTGGCAGGCCGATTCGCTCGTCGAGATGTTTACGATGAACATCGAGCAAAAGAAGGACCTCAAACAGCACAAGCGAACGGCGATGAAGTCTGCGGTTATCCTCGTGATCCTCGGACCGCTATACACGGTTGCTGGATCAGCTATTGGTCTTCCGCTCGCCGAATGTGTCGACCTCGTCCCGTGGTAGTCCCAGAGTCCCTGCTAAACTAACTGAATCCCGTGCACCAGAACCTCTCTGCCGTGATTGCCGTGGCCACTCTCGTTGTCGGTACGATCGCGTTCGCAGGTGTGGTCGCTGGTAGTCCAGACGTCCCACCACGATCGGAAGCCGACGATAGTGGGTTAGACGCTAACGAGACGGCAACACTGTGGTCGAAAGCGCCGAACGAGTGTCTCAGTGATGACGAGTACGAGGATCGATACGATGAGCAGCGAACGGCGATGCAGGAACTTGCCAACTGTACGGATATCACGTTCAAAGAACCTCCAGATACGGCCGAGCGCTGGACAGCGTATGATTACGAATCACTCGCGGGTGGCGATACAGAGACCTCAATACACCCCATCCATGCAGAACTCACAGATTCTGTCCTCATTGCCGATGCACACGCAACAGCATTTGCGATCCAGCCATCGACAAAAACACACCTGAACGCGAACGAGACGCGTCAGTACATCGCGCCAGAAGGCAAACTCACTGGCCTTATTGATTATCGCATCCGTCTCGATAGCAACTCATCGATCGACGATCACGGCATCGATGAAGTTCGCTTGCTCAGGGATGGTGAGCTCGTCGAGGCTACAGCGGGTACGCAAACACCCACTATCGAATATGCGTTCGATCGTGGTGGCCCGGCAACACTCACACTCGAGGCGGACATCAGCGCCCGAGTTGAGCGAGACCGTAGCAACGAGACGGAGGTCCTCACCGATCGGGTCACCGTTTCGCAGGATCTCGATATCGAGGTATACGATCCACAGGCCTGGGTCTACCATGCATCATATCCCAATGGCGACGGCGGTGTTGCGATCTATCAGGACCAACCGTGGCACGGATACACGCTTTCGGACGACGGCGAAGCGAAGGTCCGTGGCGTGTGGCGATACTACACCGCTCGAGATACCGGCTGGGACGAACTAACGCACGCAACTGCGACCTCCAGCGAGAGGGTAAATTCTGACGCCCTTCCGGTATACGTTCATGCGTTTCCATCCGAATTAGGTCCGCGCGCAGAACCGATCCGTGACGGCCCTGAAATCCTCGAAGTATGGGGGTCCAAGAGTTCTTCGCCGGAGTCCGGGATCCACGAGAACGTCGATATCGACGTAGTTTCGGAGACCTACACCCGATCGGATGGACTGGCTCTTCGCCACGACGAGATCGATCGAGATGCGATCGCCGTCGACGGTATCGTTCGAGGTGTCTCTGCAGACATCGTCGAGCCCGACGGTGGCTCGGAACGAGAGATTCGTGAGAGTGACCTCTCTGTCGAGATCATCGAATCGAATGCGACTGCAACGACTCTCCAGATCGAACTTCGTGATGCCGAGACAGGTGCGCCGATTATGCTCGAGAGCCCGTTCGACCATCCTCGGTTTTCGCTGATCGGCCACCAGTCGCGGGAGGGCTACATCACGATCGGTGACCAGCGAGTCCGAACGAACGCAGCTGGTACTGCTGAGGTCACAGTCCACCAGCCGGGAATCTATACGGCGGAGTATCACCCTGGTTCGTGGCGTTCACACAGTCCAGCATATTTCGGTGATACAGCCACCGAGACGTGGCATCCGCTGGCGACACCGACTGGCTGGTTCACACTATTAGTAGACGTTGTTCGGTATGCGCTCCCGCTTGTAGTCGTGCTCTACGCTGCCAAGCGGATCGGCACCTTCTTGAAAATGAAAGATACGCTATGACAACCCAACAGAAGACAGTATACAGACGTACCGTTATAAGAAGCCTCCTTGTTGGAGCGACAGCCGGACTCGCTGGCTGCTCAGCTTTGAGCGATCGCAGCGACAACGGGTCCGTTGACGCTGCTGAAGAGTTCATCCAGAGCGTCGATGTCGATGGACTCGAGCTGGTAATCGAACTCGAGCGAGACACAATTGATCGACTGAACCTAATCGCACCCTCTGGTGACCTCTTCGCCCAGCGATCGCGGTGATCGATACGGGTGAAGATTCTGTTCGCGTCTATCGAGATAGTGAATTCCTGCCTCTCCAGACGGTTCTCGGGGAGACGGATTCGGATGAAGCAACGACAAGCTTGCCCGCATTTGAGGAGCCATCGCCGGCTGTACCCGATCGTAAAGATATAGATGTGCAAGCAGACGATTGCAACGCTTCAGAGACGAATCGCGAGAAGGAACTCCCATCTGATCCAGCGGATATCGACTTCAGTACCTTCGTCGAGGAGTGTATTATCGAACATGAAGACGCTGAAATCCCGAAAGACGACCTCTACAAGGTACACCAACTGTGGGCTGCTGTCTATAATCAAAAGGAGTACTCGAAACCCTGGTTCTCTCGGAAGCTTGGCGAGCACATTACGTATGGAGAGAGTCGTCCAACGCGTGATGGCCAGCGCGTAAACTGTTACACTGGTATCACGCTCTCAAGTCAGGGGCGAGAGCTTGCTGAATGACACTATGATTATCCCTGAAATCCGACTGAGTCCAATAAGTTGCAAACGAGCGTGTCAGTGCATACTGACTGAGACGACGCTACCTCGACGGGCTCGTCAGGGTAAAAACCGCAAGACAGAGTCGGATGTCAGGGTAGCGTCGGGGCAGAAACCGACTAGTATAGACAGGGGTTATCCCGTCGGTCAGTGGGTTGGCTGGTATCGGTATTTGAGTTTATTTGACTCCTCCAGAGTCGGAGAGTCAGTACAAATGGAGGGCAGAAATGAGTAACACAATTAGCAGTGAAATCGATGACGATGTACTTCCCAGCACACTCACTGAGAGAACACAGTGGCTTTGCTGGCGATCGGAACATCGGGACGGAAAACAAACGAAGATTCCAATCGACCCGAAGACTGGCAACGTTGCGTCGTCGACGGATGATCGGACCTGGAGCGACTTCGAAACAGCACTGAGGTATGTGGATTCTGCAAACGCAGATGGAATCGGATTCGTCTTTACGAGCACGGACCCGATTGTCGGGGTCGACCTGGACAAGTGCCGTGATCCAGAGACTGGTCGACCAGATAAAGACGCGAAGGAGATCATCCAACAACTGGATTCGTTCACCGAAGTTTCCCCCTCTGGAACGGGCTATCACGTCCTCCTCCAGGGAGAGCTCCCAACCGGGCGAAACCGTCGAGGTGGAATCGAGATGTACGATCGATCTCGGTTCTTCACCGTGACAGCAGAGCACGTCGACGGAACGCCGACGTCGATCAACGATCGGCAAGCGGAACTCGAGGCGATCCACGAGGAGTTCGTCGCTGAAGAGGATAATATTGAAAACGACGCCGTCGACACCGATCGGACCGAAACCGCGAACCAACGCCAACCGATCGAACTCGAGGATGAGGAACTGCTTAAGAAAGCCCGATCAGCAGGTAACGGCGCAAAGTTCGATCGGTTGTGGCAAGGCAACACCAGTGGATACGACAGCCAGTCGGAAGCCGGTATGGCACTGTGCTGTTTGCTCGCGTTCTGGACGGGTGGCGATCGACTACAGATGGATCGACTCTTTCGACGGTCAAGACTCATCCGGGGGAAATGGGACGACATCCATCACGCGGACGGATCGACGTACGGCGAAAAGACGATCGAGCGAGCGATTGCTACGACAGGCGACTTCTACGAGCCGAAGAAGTCTGCCATGGATACCCAACTGGATTCTGAGACGGCTTTTGACTTGGAGAATGAGTCCGGCCGTTCGGAGTCTATAGGGGCCGATCAGACCTATCTTGCAGAGAAGAACCGGCTCCTCGAACAGCGTATCGATGAACTAGAACAGACGCTTGCCGATCGCCGTAACGAAATCGAGCAGCTCACTGCGGAACGTCAAGAGCTCCGATCGATCGTTGAACAACAAAAGAACGTGGTCGAGCGATGTACCAATCAAGAGAATAAGATGGGTGATGACTCGTCGTCGTTGTGGGTACGGGTTCGGCAGTTGTGGTCTCGCGACTGATCTGACCAGATAGAGTTCTTATCGAAAACTGTGGATTCATTATTTGCACCGCTCAGCTCAGGTGGATGATGTATCGCAATACAGTATGACGCATACGTAAACTGGTAAAAACAGCGCGCAACACTCAGAGGATGCGTTCAGCAGTCGTCCAGCGTCCGTTTTCCCAATGTACTTCACTACGCCGCTCGTGTGCTTCTCAATGGAGACGGTCGTCCAATACTGCCATCTTCGATTTCAACCCGATCAGCAGTGGTTCGAGCCGGTTCACCAGCAGGTGGCTGCCAAACCCGCGGTGACTCACGAACTCATCCACCAGACGAATCTCTTAGACGACGGCACTGCGGTCGTGTTGTTCGAAATCGTCGGAGACGTCGATCGGATCGAGGCATTACTCAAAGAGCACTTTCTCGCCCTCGAATACCAACTGATCGTCAAGGATCATAGCGTCTTCGTTTACGCCCACTTTCGACCCAACGAGACGATTTACGCGCTCTTGCGGATGTTCGATCGCCACGAAATCGTTATGGACCCACCGATGATTTACACCGACGAGGGCGCTTTGGAAATAACCATCGTGGGGAACAAGAAGATCGTCGCCGAGGCGATTGAAAAAGTCGATGCCGACGTCTCGTTCGTTCTACACCGGACCGGAACCTACGAACCGTACCACAAATCGCTATTCTCGCTTCTCACCCCAAAGCAACAAGAAACGCTCAAAACGGCCATCGAATGCGGCTATTATCGCGATCCGCGCGCAGCAACGTACGAGGATATTGCCGACGAACTCGGCTGTGCAGTCGGGACGGTCGGCGAACACCTGCGAAAGTGTGAGGCAAAGTTGTTGCCCCGTCTTGTCCCCTGACTGGTCTGTCGGGTGATGGTGGTGGGTGTTTCTCCCGCATATTTGCGGCTAATCGCTTACCCAACATGAACGATAATGTGAGACTATGCCACGCAATCAGGCATCGGATCGGGGAACGGGGTGTCTCGAGTGAGCGAGGGACTCTTCAGGGACAGTTTCGAGGATATGTCGGTGGGCGACACCACGGAGACGATCGGGCGAACGCTCACCGAGTCCGACGTGGTGAACTACGCAAACGTAACGGGGTGTTGGTTCCCCATACATACGGACAAGGAGTTCGCCGCATCGACGATGTTCGGCGATCGGATCGTCCAGGGGACCTTCCTCGTCGGGCTTGCCGAAGGGTTGCTCTTTCAAAATCGGGAGACGAGCATCCGGGCCAACGCCGGCATCGGTGAGATCTCGTTCCATCAGCCGGTTTACATCGATGATACGGTACGCTACACCGCCGAAATCGTCGAAAAGACACCTCGTAATGACGACCATGGCATCGTAACGGCGGCGATTCGCTGCCAGAATCAACGCGGAGAGACGGTCGCGGAGTTCGAGAATCAGTACCTCGTCGCACGAACACAACAGGAGGATCCAACTCATGACTGACACGCCTTACGACCCGGGAGAACCGCACACCGGCCTCGTTCATTGGTACCTCGAACGATGGGCCGCAGAACAGCCGATGGCGAGCGCTTACAGTTACGAACCGGTCGCGATGGCGGATGGGGACGCTATCGACGGGACGTGGGAGGAGTTAAACCGGGAAGCGGCACGTCTCGCTGCCGGTCTCTCGGAGGCGGGCGTCGAGCCTGGTGACCACATCGCCACGCTGTTCCCGCAGTGTCCACAGTATCTCAGAACGTACGCCGCGGCCGCCAAACTCGGGGCTACGCTCGTCCCGATCGACTTGCGTTCGGAGCCGCGCGAAATCAAGTACATCCTCGAGCAGACGCGACCGACGGCCTTCCTCGGTGTCGACGCGTATCACGGAGAATCGTATCGAGAGGCGCTGATGGGACACGACCTCCTTGCAGATGTTCCGATAGTGGAGTGGTTCGACGACGCGAGATTCGTATCAGGTGGCGACCCGGGAGAGTACGAGTGGAGTGTCGTCGATTCGGACGGATCGACACGGAACTCGGCTGATGCCGTGGGAAACCACGACCCAGATACGCCGTTTCTCGTCGTGTTCACGAGCGGAACGACGGGCAGTCCGAAAGGAGCGCTATTGAGCCATCGAAACGCAGTCTTCCAGGGAACGGCGATGTCTGATACCTGGGCGATCGATCACTCGGATACCACACTCGTTCATCTCCCACCGAGCCACGTCGGTGGCTCAACTGAACTCCTCGGGACGGTGTTCGTCTCCGGCGGCGAAGCGGTACTGCTCGACGCGTTCGATCCTGGCGAGGCCCTGGACAGAATCGCGACAGAATCGATCACCGTCGTCGGGAACGTCCCTGCGATGTGGGAGATGCTCTTTGCGGTGCCCGACCACGAGGACGCGATGGAGAGCGTAAAGACGGCTGTCGTGGCCGGCCAAGCGCCGTCGGAGAACTGCCTCGATGGAATGGCCGCAATCGGGACGCCCGTGACCGGCTGGGGGCTTACGGAGACCGGTGGGTTCGTCACCCTGACCGAGCTCGAGGCCTCCTGGGACGTACTCACGGAGACCGTCGGAAAACCGTATCCCAGATTCGACGTGAAGGCGGTCGATGAGAGTGGCGCCACCCTCCCGGAAGGCGAAACCGGAGAGCTCGTGGTTCGCGGTGACGGTGTCATGGTCGGTTACCTCGACGACGAACAGACGGCCGCCGAGACGATCGACGGGGAGTGGATCCGGACCGGAGACATGGGCTTCGTCGACGAACACGGGTACGTCCGGCTGCGCGGTCGGGCTCACAACATGTACATCTCCGGCGGTTACAACGTGTATCCCGACGAAATCCAAGACGTTCTGACGTCGCATCCGGCGGTCAACCTGGCACAAGTAGTCGGCATCGAACACGAGAAGTGGGGTGAGGCAGGCCACGCGTTCATCGTTCCGGATCCTGATTCGGACCTGGACGTTTCGGATCTCGAGGAGTACGCCAGCAAGGAACTTGCGGACTATAAGCGGCCCGTGAAGTACACGATCAGTGACAAACTCCCGACTACACCACTCGGGAAGATCGACCGCCAAGGTCTAATCGAGAGATACGACCTCTCAACATAGTACGATGTCGATCGATAATCACAAATTAATCAATGAACAGGTAGGTTTCTGGGGCGCTGTCGCGCTGCTCGTCGGCACCGCCATGGGAATGAGCATCTTTATTGTCCCGACGCAGATGCTAGCACAGGCCGGTCCAAGTATCACTATCGCCGTCGTCTTCGCCATCTTACCGATGGTGCTTGGCGTACTGATGTTGTTGCAGCTCGGCGGCGCACTACCGGTTGCTGGCGGAATTTACGTGTACGGTTCGCGGCTCATCGGGCCTTACTGGGGAATAATCGGCGTTGCCGTCCCTGTACTGGCCGTGTGGTCGTACCTGCTTTTCGCCGCGCTCGGATTTACACAGTATCTCAACGGCATTCTGGGAGAGGTTGCCGGTACGGAAGCGCCGGCGATGCTAATCATCTGGGCGATCATCGGGGCGTTCCTCGCGCTCAACTATGTCGGCATCAGGATCGTTGCAAAGGTACAGATCGCAATGGTGCTGTTCTTCCTCGCGGCGCTGCTGACGTTCACGCTCGGGATGGCACCCTCTGTTGAGGCGAGCAACTTCACTCCGATCTTCCCCGACGAACTGTTCGTCGGCAGCATGGCGCCGCTGCTTCTGGCGATCGTGACGCTGTACACCCCGTTCCAGGGCTTCGGGATGATAATCGAGATGGGGGAGGAGATCGAGGACCCGGTCAAGAACATCCCCCGGGTACTCGCCATCGGGATGGGGATCGTGGCGGCGATTTCGATGGCGGTCGTCATTGTGCTAGCCGGCGCGGTGCCGTGGCAGGAGGCCATCGTCGACGGAAAGCCCGTTGAGGGCGGCTTCTTCGCCGTCAGCACGCTCCCCGATGGCGCGTCGCTGCTGATCGCGCTCGGTGCACTGGTCGCCGGTGCGACGACCATCAACGCACTATTCACCTCGTACTCCCGGACCGTGATGCGGGCAGCCCGCGACGAGATCATTCCCGACTACCTTGCGGCGGTCCACGACCGATTCAACACGCCGAACCGCGCGATCATCCTCCTCGCGATCCCGCCGCTCGTAGCTGCGCCGTTCGTCGACCTCTTCGACGCAATCACACCCGTAGAGTTCCTCGATTGGCTCGTGGTCGTAGTCATCGTCGGCATCCTCATGCTCTTCATGATCGGCGGTATCGCGCTGTGGAACCTGCCGAAGGTATTCCCGCAGCGCTACGAGTACTCGATTTACAAGCTCCCGATGCCGCTGCTCCGCGCCGTCGCGGTCGGGAACGTCCTCGTCTCGTTCGTGTTCATCATCTTCATCGTCTCGAGCGCCCCGACGGCGCTATTGTTCTTCTTGGCGTGGCTGGCTCTCGTGACGGTAGCGTACTTCTATCGCATCCGCGCATACGATAAGAAGGGCGAGAACCTCAAAGACCGGATGGGGCTGCTGCACAGACACGAACAGATCGAGAGGAAAACCACCGACGACTGATACTGTCAGCTGTACTTTTCCTCGCCGAGAGCGTTTCACTCCTGGTCGATCTTCCTACACCGGATCGTTTTAAGCCTCTGCAGTCCCTGGAGGCCCTTTGTCCAGAGTTTTAGCATATGTGTCCCTACACAGTTCTATTCTGCCAACTCTGGGGAAGGTATTCACCACTGTTAAAGAGTGGCTTGAACCATTCGGTCATGTGCTGTACTACCGATCGATCCGACTCAACCCAGTGTCCACCGTATCTGTATGTCACGTTTGCGCTGTATATTCAGCAAGACTCTACTAAAACAACTGATAACTAACAGGAGTAGCCGCATTAGGTTCGCACATACGGTGTGCGCTGTGTCACTGAGAGTCTTTTCAAGACTGTCTCTTCATATATAAGAACTGTAGGTGCAGTGTGAGGTAACTTCTACTCAAAGAACAGACCAACAAAATCTCACCGATCGCTCACGTAGTTTCGTGGCTCAACAGAACGGTTTGTCCTCCCCAAAGGGGTGAGGGGAAATCAGTGAATTCCGCTCGCTAACCATGAGTTCTGAACGATCGAAACATCGACTGGGCAGCGGCACCGACATACAACTAGAGACGCTGATCGAGCCACGAGAGAATCATCGAGAACTCTTGATCCCAAACAACCGCAGCGGTGTCTCGATCGTCTCATACGTCGACTGGGTTCTCGTCGAACTCACACACGAACCTCTTGGCGCTGAATACCGATCATCGCATCTTTGGGGTCACAAGCGGACACACTACGTCGCGGTTGATGCGTACGGTGAGTTGTTCGCAAAACACCATTATGACGATCGGCTCGGCTGGCATGAAGAGACACTTTCGCGTGATGAACTTCGAACGGAGTTGGCGAACCGGCTATCAAGATTTCGTCCAGAGACATCTGATCCGAGCCGTGAGGTGGCGTGTCGATGTGACCGCTTTGTTCTCAAACCCCTCCGTCACTGTTCTCAGCGAGAAGATACGAAATAATTCGGAAGCATGCCAAACTATTAGTCCAAAGCGACTCTACAGAGACCAATGAGCGATCAATCACGTGCGTGGCCAGCGGAGATGGACGCTGCTGACCGCATCAGGCATGTTGCGTTGACTCGAACGTCGCCGCAAAATGCTGGCTGGATTGCTGAAGAGGCAGATGTCTCGAGGGATACAGCCGTTAAATATCTCGATCGCATGACCGATCAGGGCGAGCTCGAGGTCGTCGAAACAGCTGACGGCACGTGCTACAAGCCAGACGACATCACGCAATTCCTGCGCGAAGTCCGCACTCTCGCTGAAGAACAGTCTGTAGACGAACTCACCAACGAATTGCGTGCAATTGGTGACGAAATCGACTCGTGGAAAGCAGTGTACGATGTCGAGTCACTCGAAGAACTTCGCCGGAGTATTGGACGTGAGGATCTGTCGTCCAGCGATCGACGTGAGCGCCTCGAGACTATCGAGGAATGGGAGTACAACATCCAGGTACGGGAAGCGCTTCAGCTTGCCATCAGCCTGCAGAGTTCACTGACGAAGCTTGACGCAGATCCGCGTATCGGGGTGATTGGCACAGGGACGCTCCCGCAAGAAGGCTAACAAACTGATGGTACTGTTTCTTGCTGGTGGCCGAGGGTTCACTCGGCGCGAAGGACTTCGTCGGATCAAAGAACGCCTCGAGAAAGAACCTGGTTTCTCCAACATCCAGTATCGACCATCACGACTCCGTCCTCGATCTGTTGTTGCCGACGTTGATACGGAGATGTTCCTTGAGAGAAAATTCCCGCGGCAGCAGGCTACTTTTGAGGTTGCCTGGCGTCCCCGTGCTGGAACTGATGTCCAGCGTGTGCAGTGGGCCGACGATGCAGTCAGTCTGGGATGGCACAAAGATGACGACCACGAAGATCTTGGGACAACTCACTTCCAGATCGAGACTGATGAGGAACTATTCCACGAACCTGGACACCTCAAGGCGGAAGCGCCACTGAGTTTCTTGGAGACCTGCCTACAGCGACTCCCTGCAAAGCTTGAAGAGACAATCACGGACTGAACTTGGTTACTCTCGGTCCGACAACCGCTTCGAGAGACGATCGAGGCGCTCCTGTGCAGACTCCTTGCGAGACTGTGTGACTTCAGGGAGATATTCGACTTCGCGGAGTTCGTTCGCTTCAACGGCGATCTCGAGAACTGCCCCTTCGTGCTGAGCCTCCGGTGGTAGCGTCGTTACGTCGACATCGAGTTGCTCTCCGTGTTCGTCGACCATCCGCTCTTCAGCGTCGGCTTCCGCATCGCCGGTGATGAGATAGGAGAACTCTCCGAACTCGATGGAGAGTGCCACACTGTTATCGTGAAGGTCCGAACCCGAATCTCCTTCGGGTCGCCATCTTCCCACGAAGACGCGATCCCGTGCCGTTATCGTGAAGGTCCGAACCCGAATCTCCTTCGGGTGGGTTGAGCACGTCGACGTTCGCGTTGCCGAACTCGAAGTGATTGCCGTCTTCGACGACCAGAAGTTCGATGTCGTGGTCTTCGATGGCGTCGAGATATCGATCGTACGTCTGGCTCGTGTGAGCAACGCCAGAGTCGTAGGCTTCGCCAATGCCGTTCCGTTCGGTTTCGTAATGCTCGATGATCGCATCGTGGCCGCCGATGTGGGCGGCATGCCCGTGTGTTGCGACGAGATGATCGACTCGATCGACATCCTGATCCTCGAGGTACTCAATCACGTCCGAACCTCCTTGACGCCAGTCTCCGGAGTCGATAAGCATCGTCTCACCGGAGGGTTCGATCAGGAGCGTGGCGTCGGCCTGGCCAACGTCGATGTGCTGGATCTCGAGGTCACCGTCAACATCGGGATCATCACCTGGGTCGGGATCATCAGCTTCGCTTTCGTCGGTTTCTTCTGGATCAGTTTCGTCCCCATCGGCTGTGGTATCGTCTTCAGCACCGATCGAATCGATCTCTTCGAGGTCATCATCTGCGTCAACTGTCGGCTCATCACTCCCTGTCCCAGTTCCATCAACACAGCCAGCAAGGACGAGCATCGCCGCGACAAGAGCAATCAAGAGAAGTCGTTACATTACCTTCGTGACTCGGTTACCGCTACATGATCGTTCGGATTTCCATGGAGTGGAACCGAGATACAGACACTGAAAGCCCCTGATGCGATCGAGTCATCTGCTTTGCTATTGTCTGGTAGGCCGTCGGGTTGGGTGTTCATCGACACAATCCTAGGGCAGCTCACATCGTACACACGAAAAGGGCTAAGTAAGCTGGCTCACAATGTACACATAATGAGTAGTGATAAAAAGCGCGTCCAGTTCCGAGCGCCGCACCGGCTCATCGATCGAACCGATGCACTCGCGGACGTCCTCGGGGAGGATCGGACAGATATCCTCGTGACTGCGCTCCGGGAGTACCTCCAGGAAGCCGCTCACGACGACGCGCTCACCCAAGAAATCGCGGCCGCCTACTACGACGACGAGATTTCCTTTGAGCAGCTCAAAGCACTCGTCGGCGCTGAAGAGGCGGCGAATCTCCGGGTGTTGAAACAGCAACTAGAGAAGGACTTCATCGACGAGGTCGTCGACGCATAGATGTCGCAGCTTGTTGCAGACTCCTCCGCCCTCGTCAGTCTCGGGATCGTTGCTGACGACAATCCCAATCCACTCTCGATCTGTCTGACCCAATACGAGGTCGTCGTCCCAGCAGCGGTCATCGAAGAACTCCGGGAGATCGCCTCGTACGATGACGTGCACGGCCGTGCCGCGACTACCGTACTTAACCGAACTGATACGCTTGAGATACGATCGATCGACCTTGATGCTGAGTTTCCACTCGATGACGGTGAGAACGCCGCTGTCACCCTCGCGAACGAACTCAATGCTACACTATTTCTTTGTGATGAGTTCAACCAACTCGGCTTGATTCATGCGTCGCTCGCTGATACCCGGCTCGTGACGACTCCGACCTTGCTCTCAGTCCTCGTTCGAACTGAGCAGCTGTCAGCTTCCGATGCTCAGATGCTCCTTGATGGAATCAGCGACGCTCGCAGCTGGGACTCGAACAGCTACGTGCAGCGAGCCCGCTCATTGCTTGAGGAGCCCTGACTCAACCCCGGTGGAACCGTCTGTGAGACTGTCCCGTCGTTCATCTACTTTCAATACTGGCGCGACTCTTGAGACAGGTATGGACTGTCCTGCGTGTAGTGGTCCGGTTACGCTCGAAGTCGGGCCAGACCAGTCACTTTCGACATCACTTACTGACGCCCTCCTCGCGGCTGATGAAGACGAGTGCATCGATGTCTCACGGAACTGTTGGGATTGTGGCTGGCACGAGGTGCGACAGATTCGCGTCGAATCAATCGATACGACCGACGGGGACGAGGTCGCTGTGAAGCGATCATCTCTTATCGAGGAGATCACCAATGAGCTCGAGGCGATCGAGCGCCTCGCTACACTCGAAGACACGCTCGCTGAGGTCCGACGGCAGCGACGGTTGGAACCATCCACAGATAACACGGAAGACGGCATGACGGAGTGACTATCGATGAGTGATATCGATGCCCTCTACGCTGTTCGCGAACACACAGGAAATCCCGAGCATGCATCGGTGGATGATGTGATCGAACTCATACTCAGCCGAGCACAGAACCCACGGGAAGATCACCAAGACGCTCACATGGACCAAGCGATGGCGACAATCATCGACAGATACGGAGAGGAGCCAGTCCGAACTGTGATCCACCGTATTCTCGTCGAACACTATCCGTTTCGTACTGCCACCGTCGACCTCGAGATGAATAACATCGATGGCGTTCGAATTGGAACGACAGCTGGCTGGTTCCTTGAAGAGCTAAACGCAGACAAGAACAGCTGAATCGGCCATTGAAAGCCCCTGACGCGATCGAGTTCTACTACCTGTTTCCGTCTATGCACAAGCTATGTGCATACTGCGAAAACGTTATTGACCTGTGTGCAGAACTTGCACATATAATGAGTGCAAGTGACGATCCTCGACGTGTCCATTTCCAGTCCCCGGAGTATCTCGTTGAGCGACTCGATGCTGTCGCCAGCCTCTTCGATAAGGACCGAACTGATCTACTCGTAGAAGCCATTCGAGAGTATCTAGAGGACACAGCGGAGAGTGAAACGTTCCAGGACTTGGTTGCTGAACGGTACTATAACGACCAACTTGAGTTCGAGATGGTCAAGCAGCTAGTCGGTACAGAAACCGCACAGCGACTTCGCCTCCTCAAAGCAGATCTGGAGAGTGAGCCATTCGATCTTACACCTCCGGACGACGTCGACATCTATACTGGTGAGACCACAATGGTCGAGCCTACGAACGCGTCTGATACGTCCGGCGAGCAATGAGTAGCGAGTTGCAGCTTCGAACAATAGTCGCCGACACGAGTGCATTGGTGAGTCTGGCCGTACCTCGTGCCGATGAACGATACAATACAGATGCGTCACCGGATCCACTCCAGTATTTGCTTACCTCGTGTGAGGTCTTCGTTCCACCCGAAGTCGTTGCAGAACTCCATGATCTCACTCAGTATCACGATATCCACGGAGCGGCAGCGACGAACGTTCTCGCCGCTCAAGACTATTACGGTGTCGAGGATCCGTACGAACGATCGAACACAACTGAACCGCGTCCGACGTTTGGACTCGACGATGGCGAAACAGACGGTATTGTCCTTGCAAACGCGATCGGGGCTGATGGGTTCCTGACCGACGAGTTCGGCGGAACGAACTTCGCGCTCATACATGCCGTGCTTACCGGTCCACGGATCATCCCAACACCGAGACTCATCTGCGACTACGCCCGCAATGGCCACATGAGCCACGAAGAGGCACGAACGCTTATCGAGTCGATCAGTCCGCATCGAAGCTGGGAAAACAGTCCCTATGTGACCCAGCTTCTCACTCTGTTAGAGTGAACTGTTCAACACATCGGTGACGTCCAATGGTGATTTTGCAGGAAAAGTCGACGAAGAGGTTCGCCAAGAGTGACGAAGAACATCACGAGATTGCCCTCGGAACGGGGAAACTTGACGGATGCCGGCACGCTGAGATCTATGCAACTCTCAAGGACGATTAATTCTCTCCGGACTCTCCCTCTACGTAGAGATTGAAAGCCCCTGACGCGATCGAGTCCCGCGGCTTGCTGTCGTTCGAGAGGGCGGCGCTCTCTCGTGATGACGAAAGACGCTCGCGTCTTTCGAACCACGCTCCTCGCAGGCTGTGGTGCTTGCGTCGCCGGGGTTCCTCGATCGCGCCAGCCCCTTTCGATCCCACCTACGTGGACCGATCGGCAAGTTGGCGGTAGTGGTTGGTTCCGTCTGAGTGGCGGCACGTCCCGCTCGCCGCTTCCGGTCTCCGCTCACTCCCGCTCTTCGGGTGCCAGTATTAAGCGCGCTTTCGGTCTTCGCTGTCGCTCAGACTCGTAAACGGCTTAAAACTGGCCGATCGCTCCGATTGAAGCGTCGCGCGTTACTGGTTAGGGCGGTTATCGGCGCGTCTCGCTCGCGCCCTGACGGGCGCTTACGAAGGCGCGAGCGAGACGCGTGTGATGGATGAGTTGGACAGCGATGAGAGCCAGGGCTGGAGAGTCGTGGTGTTGGGAAAAGACGCCGAGTGAGCGCCTTTGGAATCAATTAATTCCAATGTCTAGTAAGAAGTCGGTTAGTAAGGTCGTTTCGGTCGATGAACAGGCGTACGAGCAGGAAGTGGGTCGAGCAGAGCACGAGGACGTCGTCGACGAGACTCCAGAGTTCCAGGCCACGGTGGAGATGGAAATTCAGGCGAAAGTCGATGCAAACCACCCAGACGGGATCGTTGACACGAACGAAGACCGGATCTACGGCGTGACCCTGTCCCAGGAAGAGCGCATTCGGGCCAGAGAGGAAGAAATCGAGCGAATCAGTGCACAGGCGGCATTCGGTCGACAGGAGGGACGAGCGGAGCGAACGAGAGCGGTGGTTGAACAGGCACGACGTGATCAGCGGCCAGCCAAGGAAGTCGATCCTCGAGAGAAACTTGAACGAGCGAAGCTGGGCCAGGTCAATCGGCAGGCACAGCGGTTGTCAGAGAACGTCACCGGTGGGTACACGCGAGCGGTCATCGCGAAGCGGATCGTCAGTCGGGTTCTCGAGGGCGCGGACATGTTCGAGGCAGTGATGGATACGAAAGAAGAGATGCAACACAGGGCAGGGACGATCGTGCCGATCGGGGCCCTCGAGGAGATCAGGCGAGGCGAGGTCACTGTGGAAGGTCGTGTGCTCGAACTGTGGGAACCCTCGAGTCCGAGTATCCAACAGGTTGGATTGCTCGAAGACGAGACTGGTCGGACGAAGTTCACGATCTGGGCGAAGAGTCGACAAACGATGGTACAGGAGGGTGAGCGAGTGCGGTTCCGGGCGGCGGCGAAGAACTGGTACAATGGGCGGTGTTCGATCGCGCTGACTCACTGGTCGGAAATCGTCTTCCCAGAGCGCGGCCGCTGGTGGGAGTAGCCGAACGAACTCTCTTTTTCTTAGTGCCCGATCACCCACTACCCACCTCCCCTCCCACCTCCACGTTCCGGGCAGCTCACGGCTGGAAGCCGTCTCGCTGCCGGGCTTTCGCAAATATGTCTAAAATCACATCAGCTGGGTTTATTGAACCCCTCAGAAGATGATAGGTGCTGACTGCTGCATAGAGAGCATGGGTTCAGCACGACGGCTTCGTTTGTTTCGCATCGAAGTCAATGAATCAGCCGTTCAGTAGAGAGTGCGTATCGATCGCTGAGGGTTCTGCCAATTCTGATAGTTGTTCAAGTAGTCGTGCAAACCCAAAGTGCGCATTCAGCAGCAAATCGATTACAGGACCAGGTTACTCGTCATGGTCGTCATCGATCTGTTCATGAAACCGACATACCTCGTCGAATTTCATTCCTCGCCGTACCTTGTCTTCGAACCTGTCGAACTCGACGAACCCCTCATCCGATAATTCGGGAAGTAGGACGTGATGGAGTTCGTAACAAATCGTGAGGTACTCCCCGGAGTTGAGAGTCTCTCCCTCACGAAGAATCGGGTCAGCAGATATCGAACTCTCGTCGAGGAGCGCACGTAATACTCGCCGTTGTTGCGCTGAGAGTACCCGTTTGATGCAATCTTGGTTACAGCGTTCGTCACTCACAGGTCAAGTAGTTGCTACCGATCCGGCCACGCTCGTAGTCGTTCACTCCGAATGCTCGTTCTTTTCGACTTCGGTGACGATCACGTCCCAGTCAGGATGTTCGACCCCATTCCGACATTCGAATCCGCCTTCCACATCGATTCCACTCTCGTAGGCCCTGCGAAGGAGGGCTTTCAGCTCCGCGTTCAATTCCTCCGTCGACGTAAGCGCTGTCTCTTCAGACGTCATCTCCCCGCACCCCTTTCGTATTTCTCCACTGTGAGTTCGTGTTCTGGTGTGATAGTAATCACACCGTAGCTGTGTACGGTTATTGCGTGCCCCTCGTGCGTGAATGCAACGTGGGTATCCCCGTTTGTCCCGTTGCGAACGCGAACGAGCGCATCTAATTCGTCGGCGTCAACAGTGGAATGGAGCGGGTCGAGTTCTACAGGATCAGTCTCCATTACGTCCGCCAGCGTTGCGACAACAGCCATGCTCGCTGGTGTCTTCTCCTGATCAAACTGCGTGCGAACAGTCCCAGATTCCTGAGAGTACTCGACCGCTTCGACTCCAACCCCAGATACCGTTGCGTCCATCTCGCCCGATTCTAGCCGTCTGAGTCGGTTCAATAGGTATACTGATTATACAGAGGGTTTAATACAAAGGACCTATCCGAACGATCACACCGAACTACTGAATGTCGCTCCAATGAGGCGTGGATGCCCGCGTCGAAGGCGTGAGGAGAGCGATTGCTGGGTGATGTCGAGCTCGTCAGCGATATCTTCGAGCGACACCTCGCGTGGGGTGTCGAAGTAGCCCCGCTCGTAGGCTAACACCAGCGCCTCACGTTGGGTCTCGGTTAACTCGTAGCCCTCGCCCTGGATCGGAAGCATTGCGTGGACGGCGGTGATTGTTATCGGAATGTCGTTTTCCTGGCAGTACTCTCGAAACTCGCCGATTGTCTCCTGACTCTCGCCGCGCACCTCGAATCGCCACTCGTTTTTCGTACCGATTCCGGAGAGCACGACGACGTTGGCCTTGGCCAGCGCGCTCAGGATGCCGAAGTACTCTTGTTCCCACTCGGCACGCATGAGATACTCGTCTTCGATGCTATCGACCATTCGGATGTTGCTCACGCCGGCGTGTTGTTCGAACTCAGCTTCGATGTCCTCCGTTTCCACATCGCGTACCCAGAAGTAGGGGATAATCAGCGTCTGGTGTGGAATCAGCCGCTCCAGTTCGACCGTCACACCCGGCAAGTTTTTGAACACACTCCCCAGTGGGAACTCCTCTGTCAGACTCGTAAACTCCATCACAGTCGCCATGCGGAACCCTTCGTCTAGCAGACAAATAACCGGCATGGGTGGTGTATCATGGCTTCGAGACGAGCCAACGCACAGTTGTTGGCCGGGATAGTGTATGCTGCGAGCGGGGAGTCCGTTTGATACCCGGAAAGCCATGGTACACCATGTCATCTCCTTTTGTACGACCGGGCAATCTAGTCGCACAAGCGAGCATGAGTGTAATAACGGAGATTCGCATCCCATCCGATGCTTTTGAACTCGGGCAAATCCTCAGTCTCGAGGATACGTCGGCAATCGAACTCGAAACGCTCGTCCCGAGTGGGGACGTCACCGTGCCGCTCTTCTGGGTCTACGAACCGGTCGGAAACGGCTTTCTCGATACGGTCGAGCGCTATCCAACGGTTAATAACGTCACGGAGGTGGACGTATTCGACGACAGGACGCTAATCAGGCTTGACTGGGATGCGAGCCAGGACCACCTTTTTCAGTGTATCTTGGAACACGACGGGCAGATACTGGGTGCGACTGGATCGTCGGAAGGATGGAATTTCGAGATACGGTTCTCAGACCGCGAAGCGTTTAGTCAATGCCAGACTTGTTGTGAGGATGCGCACATCTCCCTGGAATTAACCCGTATATACAATCCGACGGACCCCGATGCTGGTCCGTGGTACGGCTTGAGTGAGCCCCAACGAGAAGCGTTTTCGCTTGCCATCCGAATGGGATACTACGACATTCCACGCGGCTGTACGACCGCGGAGTTGGCTGACGAACTCGGAATTTCCGATCAAGCAGTGACGGAGCGACTGCGTCGTGCCATTGGGACGTTCGGGAGGTACGCACTTCTCACGCCTGAGTCAGCAGCGGAAATGGACTGACTGTTTCCATTATACATCATGGGACAGAGCCAGGGAGTTGAGCGTACGTTATGTGTGTATGGATGAGAGTCGAGAGCTAGGGACACGTGATATCCAGTCAATTGATGAGGTTTCCGGTTCTTCGGGGCATGAAAGACCAATCTCCCCTGATACAATTCTGTCGGTAGTAGCGAACGAACACCGACGTGCCATCCTCAACGCGTTGGACAACGCACCCGATAAGACACTGGCATACGATGCACTCGTAGAGCGCGTTGCAGAACGGGTTGGGTACGAAGACACGGACCGGGTGTCCGACGAACAACGACAACGCCTCCAAATCGCACTTCACCATACCCATCTCCCAAAAATGGAAGAGGCCCGGGTCATCGACTACGGGGCTGAAACGGGGCACGTCCAGTTTGTTGGCGATAAACTGGAACGTGATATCCTGACGTTTGTCGAGCCGTACGAGGCCTACGAGTGACAGAATATCGGATCGACTTCTCCTTCGTTCGACCTAAATCAGCCGTATTGTACGAATATGTATTGTTCGTCGTCTTCATTTTCTGTACTGACCGATTTGACTGACCCGAATTGAAAGTTGGTCCGATACTGTATTCGCGCTGTCTATTCAGCAAGACTCCTAAAATACATCACAGATCAAGGATTTCAACAGAGCGCATCAGTCACAATTCCGTAAATTTACTTGACGACCTCCCATAGAACCGGCCATGTACGACCTGACCGGTTTTCAGCGTGATCTCCTGTACGTGGCTGCTGGACTCAATGAGCCTCACGGACTCGCGATCAAAGACGAACTCGAGGACTACTACGAGAAAGAGATCCACCACGGCCGTCTCTACCCGAACCTTGACACCCTCGTCGAGAAAGGACTGATCGAGAAAGGTGAAGCCGACCGTCGGACGAACGTCTATTCTGTGACCCGTCGAGGACATCGAGAGATCGAAGATCGACGACGGTGGGAAGACCAGTACGTCGACGATACGCTGTAATTTGGGCGGAGTCCGTTCCCCAAGGCTGCTGAGCCTTTTTCCTAACTCGTCCACCGTCTCGACGCTGACCGCACGGTGGTATTTTTGAGACCCGCTGATGGCCAGCGGTCTTCTCGAGTTCGACTCGAGAGACCTGAAGTGAACATGGCTACGAGCAACAGCACCCGCGAAACGTTCGACGATTCGGACTCCCGAAAAGATGAGATGCACAGCACGATCGAAACGTGGCTCGCAGACCTCGTCTGTGAGGTCGACGACGCCGTCTCGAGCGAGCAGTTCAAAGAGTGGCTCGACGTTCAGAGCGAGTTCCACGACTACTCTCCTCGAAATACACTGCTGATCAAGCTCCAGTGTCCGCATGCGACCCAGGTCGCCGGCTACCGAACGTGGCAAAACGAGTTCGATCGGTGTGTGAGCGAAGGCGAGAAAGCAATCTGGATCTGGGCACCGATCATCGCGAAGAAGTGCCCCAAATGTGGGAACTCACCGTCGTATCATGAGCGGAGTGACTGTGGGTACGATGAGACGCCACCAGACGAGTGGTCGAAGGGTCTCGTGGCCTTTCGACCTGCACCAGTGTTCGACGTTTCGCAGACAGAAGGAGAACCATTGCCCGAACTCGATACCGAGGCATTTGGAGACGACGAGTTGGTCCCTGTGCTCCTCCAAGCAGCGTCTTCGATCGGAGTAGACGTATCGACCATGTCACCTGAAGAATGGGCTCATGGGAATGCAAAGGGCGTCTGCCAGTACCATCCAGACGATCGCCCAGTCGTCGAAGTCCTCGATCGGGAAAACCACGCTGATCTCGCTGTGACGATCGTTCACGAGTATGCTCACGCACTCTTGCACGGTGCCGTGGATGAGACCGAACGATCGAAGCGAGAACTCGAAGCTGAAGCTGTGGGCTACATCGTCGGTCGGTACTTCGGACTGGATACGAGCGGCTCTGCGTTCTATCTTGCTGCGTGGGAGGGAGATGATTCGGAGGCCATTCTCGATCGGCTCGATCGGATTTGTTCGACTGCTCAGAAAGTCATTGACGTCGTCGACGGAGCGATTGAAGAATGAGTGATAGAAGTCTCTTTCCAGAACTGCTTCTAAACTAACGATCCTCGAATGCTGGTTGCAAACCTGAACGAGAAGATTTAGGAGACAGTACCCAGACTTACTTGACATGTCTCTCCTCTTCGAGAGTGCGATCGCCGACTTCGACCTCTCGAATGCGACGCTCTCTTCACCGACAGCCGACATCCTTGAGCCAGAACAAGACGATCCGATTCCGATCGATGGAATCGTTGAGTACGCGAGCTACCACGATCGACTCGCACACCCGAAAAAGGACGACTGGGTTGCCGTTCCACTCCACAAACACGATAACGCAGAACTGTCAGGCGAGTACATTGCCTTCACCGAACACGCATTGCACGGTGAAATATTCGTCTACGACGACGGCGACGATTATGCGTCGATCGATCGTGACGTGTTCGCCAAGTCGTCGCTGGCCGAGCGCGTGCGCTTCTGGCACTCGGACTACGCACCCGAAAATCCCCCATCATATTTTGACTCGCCGATCGAAGAACGTGAACCACCTCGGAATCCACTCTCGGAAGACGATACGGATGCATTCTTCGACGAACTCGAGTCGTTTGTTCGGGCGGAGATGGACGCCCAGCGTGAGGAGAACAGAGAGAAAGCGACTGCATCGACTCCCCAATCACTCTGTGCAGAGGGGTTCGGTTCGATTCCATCGCTTTCGTCACTCGGTCGACCGAAAGACGGGAGCTATCGGTTCAGGGTCGACGACAGGGACTCCGATCGACATCACAATAAACACAGCGTCGTCCAAAGCGAGTTCAGTATCTTCGAAGGGAACGAGGTCCTCCTTCACCCACCGAACGAGGACCGTTCGCCAGACGCGTTTCCGATCCCGGCGACCGTCGATTCGATCGACGGACGAACCATCAGTCTCGCGATCGACTGGTACGAAATCAATGACCGATCGACTGTCGGTGGATTCCTCCGACAGAAGCGCCGTGGATTTGCGGTAACGCTGCTGTTGAATCCAGTCCCGTACCAGCGCGAACTCAACGCGATCGATCGCGTTCAAAGTCGTAACGACCAGCGTGATCTCCTCACGGGAGAGACAGCGGTCACGTTTGGAGATACGGCAGGTGTCAAGAGTAGCCAACAAGACGTCGAACTGAATCAAGAACAGGAGCTCGCAGTATCCTGTGCTCTTCTCGCCGATCAGCTGTTCTGTATCCACGGTCCGCCGGGAACAGGCAAGACACGAACACTCGTCGAGGTCGTCAGGCGGTCAGTTGAGGCCGGCGACGACGTCCTCGTCTGTGCAGACTCGAACCAGGCAGTCGACAACCTCGTTGCCGGTTCGAGTACGGTTGATGAAGTCGACGACCGATCGCTTCATGCCTACGCACAACACGGTGCGGACGAGTTTGTTCTCCGGCGGGTGAAAGCCCACAACTCGTCAAATGACGTCATCAGCACGCAATACGCGACCTGTGACGGCCGGGCCGATGTCGTTGCGACGACGAACAGCAGTGCAGCGACCCTCGATCGCGAGTTCGACGTCCTCGTACTCGACGAGGCAACGCAGGCGACGTGTACTGCTTCGTGTATCCCACTCTCTCGATCGAACAAGGTGATTCTAGCGGGCGATCACAAGCAACTGCCACCGTTCAGTGCGACGGAGGAGCCGCCGGAGTCCGCGGCCGGGATGTCTCTGTTCGAGCATCTCTACGCCGACGGTGGGATCTACGAGGGCGTCGGTGTCCAGCTTCGGACACAGTATCGCATGCATCGCGATATCTCGTGGTTCCCGAATCGTCGCTTCTACGATCGAGCGCTTCGCCAGGGGCGTGATGTACCGGCACTCGAGGATCGATCAGCGTTCGTGGGGTACGATATCGGCGGCAGTGAAGAAACAGTGGATCACTCCAAACGCAACGATGCAGAAGTGCGACTTGTTACTCATGTCGTCGATGAACTGCTCTCCGATGCAGATCTTATTCCGTCTGAGATTGGTGTCATTACACCATATACGGCTCAGAGAAATGCGATTCGATCGAACTTGGGGAGACATCTGGATAACGGACACGACGTTGCGGTTGATACGATCGATTCCTTCCAGGGGAGTGAGAAGGTCGCGATCGTAATCTCGATGGTTCGAAGCAATGCAGAGGGGCATACAGGCTTCCTCGGGAGACCACTTGACGGCCCACGACGATTGAACGTCGCAATGACTCGCGCCCAACGGTTCTGTGCGATTGTCGGTGACTGGTACACGTTGCGATCGGAGCCCGGCAATAACGATGTCGACCTGTACGACGACCTCTACTCGTTTCTGGAGAATACCGGGAGGCTGCAACAAGTTGAACCGGAGTTCATCCCAGTTCCCCAGTAGCAGCCGTTTGCGTTGCGGTGTGCTACAGGGACCCAAGGCCGATCGTCTGACGTTGCCGGAGTTCGTGACGAACGGAGTCAGTGATTCGTTGAGTAGCGTTTCGCAGCACGTCGTTGTTTAACACTGCTCTTCCGAGGAGGTCACCCGAAGTTGGTTGTCGACCTCATAGAAGTAGCCCCGGTCGAGCAACCGCGTAAGTGCATACTCGGCATCCTCTCGTTCGAGTTCTAATTCAGGGTTGGTGTCCAGCACGGCGATCGCGTCTTCGTAGTCGATCGATCGGGACCGGAGCTATCCTGGTGACATCGCCTACCTGAACGGACACGAACTCGTCGCGATCGACGAGTGGCTGCCAGGGAAAGCCCCGACACCATACGATATCGAACTCACCGACAGCTACGAGTACCGCACCCGGTACTGGCGTTGCAAGAAATGCGGACAAGAACGCAACGGTCGCGCCGAGTTCGCCACTCCCTGTGATGATCCACAGCCGCCCACTGCCCTCGAGGCAGGCGGGTACTCGATCGACGAGCCACGAACCCGGCGTGCACTCACTGAAGACATGGAGACCACGTTCGTCGAAGTGGGACCCATCTACGACGTCCTCAGCCAGAGTGGCGCAACGTACCTGGTCGATGTCGAGGAGGAGACGTGTACCTGCCCTGATTTCGAGCAGCGCCAACCAGACGGTGGTTGCAAACACCTCCGGCGTACTGACCTCGAAATTCGAACTGGACTCGTTCCTGCACCAGATGGGACGTTCATTCGGTAACCTTTACCTCTCGGATATTACGAACCGCTCTCAATCTATAAGTGCATGGGTCCCATATCCACTCCCAAGACCATGGATGACTGGACTGAAACGATGACTGCTCGGGACCGGATCGAAGCCGTTGCTCTCACGCTTCGTGAGCCTCAATCAGTCAACTGGATCAAAGAGCAAGCAGAGGTTGGATCCTGGGAAACGACAAAATCCCAACTCGAGTATCTCACTGATGCAGGGCAGCTTACGACCGCCGAAATAGACGGCGATACGCGCTACAAGATCGATCCGATGCGAGCGTACCTCGACCATATCCAAGAGCTCGTCGTCGAAAATACGAAAGACGAGCTTCGAGACGAGCTCGAAGCGATCGCATCGGAGATTGCAACGTGGAAGCGCGAATACGGCGTCAATTCACTCCAAGAACTCGAGGCATCACTTGGGGAAGAGCTCTTTCCAGAGGAGGTCCGGGATCGACGAAAGGTGATCACCTATTGGGAGGAAAACAAGCACCATCGGCAGCTACTCACTAACGCACTTGGGCTATACGACGATCTTTCAGCACAGGATTCCGGTTCAAATCCCAGTCATCCTCAGCACGCCGATTAAGATGGGACGGTTCACCACCGGTGGAAACCCGTACGACAAGCGACGTGTCTATCAGCGGATTCACCAGCGGCTGAGCACACAGCCGGAGTTTTCCGATGTCCAGTATCTTCCCTCTCGAAACCGCCCTCGCGAGATTCATGCCGTTGTTGACGTTGAACGGTTTCTTGATCACTCGTATCGATCGACAACTGCTCGAGTCAAAATCGAATTCGTATTCCGTCAAGACTGGAACCACTATTGGATTCAGTGGGTCGAACCAGAACGTGGCTTTTCCTGCGGATGGCATCAGGACAATACTCACATGGACTTAGGCCACTGCCACTTTCAGATCGATTATCCGGATGGTTCAGTGGATCGAGAAGAGGCTGTGTTTCTGGATGCGCATCCATTATCAGTCGTCGAAACTCGTCTACAAAGCCTACCAGAAAAGCTCGCTGAAATGTCTTCCGAGTAGTTCCAAAATATCATTTAGGACTCTCTACGCGTTTGTTCCGACATCCTTGTAGCGATCTTCTTGCCTATCCTATCAACCTCAGTTAGATCTGATACAGGAGCACTTTTGATATCAGCTATTGACTGGTAGCCGTTCTCACTGAGATTCTCGATTATATTTGTCCCTACACCATCGATTTGGCCGTGGTGAATCGCCATCCGGCTCTTGATTTCGCTAGTTGACGGCACGCTTGATGTTGTAGACGACACACATCAGGACGATTTCACGGAACTCACGATACCAGCTTCGCGCACGCACGGCGTTGCCGAGCCTGCGCTTGATCACCGAGAAGACGGTCTCAGACAACGCTCTCTGGCCGTAGAGAGTCTCATGGATCCGCGCGTTATGCGCGTGATCGATGGGACGGAACTCTCGATGTTTGATCAGCGGTCTTACGTCCTCTTCCCGGAGCTTATCACGTAACCGTTGCCAGTCGTAGCCTTTGTCAGCGGCGAGGCTGTGCAACTTGCCCGCGTTGCGGCGGGCGAGTTGCCAGCCGATCTGCGTGTCGTGACGTTTCTCGGTCGTGCAGTGAACGTCGAGGACAGCTTGTGACGCTGTATCGACGAGAGCGGTTGTTTTGAGCGTCTGATCACGATAATTCGTCCGACGACAGTAGTGTTTGCTCGCGTTTTCGCGGTCGAAAAACGTCGCGTCCATCGCAGCGTGACCAGATGGCTCGTGCAGCTGCGCCGACAGGCGCAGCAGCACTCGCCAGACCGCCATCTTGATCCTGTCAAATGCTTCCACTAGCGTCGAGTGATCAGGAAGATCGGCCTTGAGAAGGCCGATCTCCGCCAGTATTTGTGGCATCTCACTCAAGAGATCGAGCGCTTCGCGGTAGGACTTCTCCAAGTAAATCCGCAGACAATGCAGCGAAACGACGGTGTAGTCGGCGAATCCGCCGCCACCCTGCGGGGCGGCGGATTCGCCTCGACCACCAACAGCATTTTTAGCCAACGTCACGACCTTCCCGATGAAGCGGGAGATTTTGGACATAGAGCATCCGCGGTTTCCCGCTTCAACTCCCTAGTTCTGACGGATCAACTCGACGTAGTCTGGCGATTCACCAGAGCCAACTTGGTTAAAATGTCTTATCAGTCACTTATTATTCTTTTCACATAGTGAAGGCCATTATGATATTTATATTATAAATGAAAGAGGTATTCGATTCTACCATGCAACCTCTCTACGACGTCATCAGCCAGAGTGGTGCAACGTACCTGGTCGATGTCGAAGAGTAGACGTACACCTGCCCCGATTTCGAACAGCACCAGCTAGATGGTGGTTGCAAACATCACCGGCGTACTGACCTCGAAATTCGAACTGGACTCGTTCCTGCACCAGATGGGACCTTCGTTCGATAACAGTTGCAGGATGCCATAGACAGTTCGCATACCGCCCCATGGCTACCTGACAAACGGTAAGTACAGACGAAGGCGTTACCGGAGCGGCTACAAATCTCACCAATAGCTGTCAATATCGCCGTGCTGCATACAGAGCGCGAGTTTCTTATTCAGATGAGGTCTCGTTGTCGGTGAGCCGGTATTTCAGGAAGTAGCCTACACCCCCGAGTACACCGAGAGCGCTGCCGAAGCCGAAACCGGGCATGTCGTCATTGTCCGTCTCACTATTCGATTCCTCATCAGAGGTGCCGGGCGATTCCTCATCAGAGGTGCCGGGCGATTCCTCATCAGAGGTGTCGTCCCGTGATCCATCACCTGATAGATCTTCGCCAGACCACTCGTGATGATGTCCGAGCGTTCCAAGTTGAACTCGTGAGTCCTCGCTGGTGCCCGCAAGGCCCGTATCCAGCGCGTATATTGCGTTGTTGTCACTCCCGACATAAACAACCCCATCCACTACTGTCGGCGATGACCGTATTGAATCTCCGAGATGTTGAACCCACCGTTGGTCGCCTGTATTTGCATCTAGCGCATACAGATTCCAATTCAAGGCCCCAATATAGACGGTGTCACCCGCCACCGTTGGCGAGGAGGAACTCAATTCACCCAGCTTGACGCGCCACTGTTGGGCACCAGAACTCGCGTCCAAGGCATACATAGCGCCATCGGGATAATCAGTTCCAATGAATACGGTTCCATCCATTACTGTCGGCGACGACCTTACCCAAGTGGCGTCGGTCTCGAAGACCCACTCTTGATCACCGGTAGCTCTATCGACTGCATAGACATTACCTTCATCATTTCCCACATAGACAGTCTGATTGGCCACCGTCGGGGACGAATTCACCTCACCAGCTGTTTCGAAGATCCACCGTTGATCACCAGTTGCCGTATCCAATGCGTAGACAGCCCCCGTCGCACTTCCGATGTACACAGTACCATCTACCACCGACGGCGATGAATGCATCGCCCAAACCTCAAACGTCCATTGTTGAGTCCCGTCTGCTGCATCCAACGCGTAGAGGTTGCCATCAAAACTACTAACATAAACAGTACCATTAAGGACTGTTGGCGATGAATTTACATTAGCGCCAGTTTCGAAGGCCCACTGCTGGTCTCCGGTTGCCGCATCCAGCGCATATACGTTGTTATCGACACTTCCTACATAGACAGTCCCATCAACAACTGTTGGCGATGAACTCACCCTTTCGCCAGTTTCGAATACCCATCGCCTGTCACCAGTTGTTGCATCTAATGCATAGAGGCTATTGTCGTTACTTCCAACGTAGACGGTATCATCAACCACTGTTGGCGATGAGCGCACCGAACCGTCAGTTCTGAAATTCCACAATCTTTCGCCGCTATCCGCCTCGGCAATTCCGGAAATCATGCTACCGGCACTGGACATTATACCAAGGTTTACAGATATCTTTAGGATTTGACGACGGTTCAAATTAAGGCCAGTCCTTTTAAGTAATTTATTTGATGTTTTCATTCACGTATACTTATTTGACTTCTATACTTACATTAAACCCTGGGAATTGGCAACAACCACTTCATGTTTATGAACTATCATTTTGGCGATATTCAGTTAATTCGATCGCTGCTCTGTTCCCTGCTTCCCTTACAGTGAGCAATTTTTCTCCACTCGATCGGGCACCAGCGACACACTCGCGTGCTGTATTTAACACGATTCGTTGGGCGTAATCTGAACCTGGCAGAAACTCCAGTGCTCACTTCGCACGTGTAGTGAACGGGTAGTTCAGTCCGAATTGGGCGAAAAGAATGCCATACGAATCGTCCTATGACACCCTCAGAATGCCAACCCAACCGATCGTTCCAGCGGGTTTGTAACCCCCAGAAGGGGCGACGGGGAAATCAACCAATTGCCTCGTCGGAGCAATTCATGGCCACAACAAACACGTCCAGCAACAGCTTCGATCGAGAAACAGATACCAATCAGACATCGTGTTCCGAGTGCGGCGGTGCGCTCATTACCGAAAACCGCGAGACACGGTGTCACGAGTGTGGGTTGATCGTCGACGAGTACCAGATCGATCACGGGCCAGAGTGGTTCACAACGTCCGAAAACACGAACCGACTTCGGACAGGCGCACCACTTACAGGAGGACGTCACGATCGAGGGTTGTCGGCCGAAATTGGCTGGCACACTGATGGACACGGAAACGTCCTCCCTGGTCGAAAACGACGCCAACTTAATCGGCTTCGTCGTGAACACCGACGCGCTCGATGGCGATCGAAGCGCGAGCGAAACCTTGCACACGGACTCGGCGAAGTTCGTCGGCTCGTGAGTGTACTCGAACTCACAGACTCGATTTGCGAGCAGGCCTGTCTGTTGTTCCGACAGGCTCACGATCGGGACCTCTGTCCGGGTCGATCGATCGAGGGTGTCGCTGCTGCGAGCGTCTACGCAGTCTGTCGGTGCAACGGCCTTGGACGCACGATCGACGAGATCAGTCAGTATGGGCAGTGTTCGCGAGCGCAGGTCGAGTGTTCCTACGCGGCGATGAACACCGAACTCGAATTGCCAGCATCAATTCCACGCCCACAGACCGTCCTCCCGCGGCTCACGACCGAACTCGCGGTACCAGACGCAGTTCAACATCGAGCACTCACGCTCGCGATAGTCGCAGAGGAGGTAGAGATCACGATCGGGTGCCATCCACACGGATTCGCTGCAGCCTGTCTGTACAGAGCAGGCCAAGAACTGGGGCACTGGCTCACACAACGAGAACTCGCTGACGTGGCCGGTACGTCGCCAACAACAATCCGAGCCCACCGCGATCGCCTGCTCGAACTCCTCGACGATCGGAAGTAGTTACCCCATAAGGTCGAAAGAGAACGCGCCGTGGGGTAACTCGTAGTGACAGCTAGACAAACGCCTCAGCCATTCGTTGATCGGTCCCGGCTTGAGTTTAAGTAGGAGAACGCGGCCTACGAAGAGCATCGGCCGCTCGGAGAGGCACTGCCCGGTGTAGATACCGCCCTCGAGGAAAAACGAGACCGCGACCTCCGTACTAGACAAGTGAGGTATGGAAGCAGAGAAATCGAAGAGCGCGAATCGGAGTCGGACTGTCGCTCATGTGGTGGAGGACGCGTTTCGCGGTGACGATGGCGAAACAAGCGACGACTGGACACTCGACGACGTCTACAGTGATCTTGCCGATTGGGCGACTCCCCGCGAGGAAGAGCACGCTACGAACGTGTCCGCCAACAACACGCCAGTACCGACCGCCAAGAAATATGACGTACGGCGAGTGACGCTGTAAGGAAGAAACGACTATTGGCTAGCGCGCGAGAGTCTCAGAATGTGACTGATGACGTCGCGTATCCTTCGGTCGAGCTCATTCTCGGTCTCCACGAGCAGATCGTTGAAGAAGGTGACGCCACAGAACCCGGAATTCGATCGGAGGACGCAATCGAATCTGCAGTGCAGTACGTCTCTGAAGGATACTTTGGGGAGGTTCCACAGACACTGCATGAAAAAGCGGTGCATCTGATGCGTCTTCTCGTTGCAGATCATCCCTTCGTCGACGGGAACAAGCGGACTGCACTCCGAACGGTGGTTGTCTTCTACATGCTGAACGGACACACGTTCGACTACGGCGACGAAATTCGGGCCTTACTGCACCGCTTTGCGACCGATGAAGCCGCCGTCGACACTGAAACCGCAATGATTTACTTCCGAGCGTGTGCTCGTCGCAACTGATAAAGGGACACAATGAGTACGTTCAATACAGAGATGGCGTCCAGCACCGATTCCTCGGCGACGGTCGACGAAGAAGTCCGCCGACTGTACGAGCGGTATCAGGCGGCCGAGAGCGACGACGAACGTCACGGGATCGCCCTCGAGATGGGGAAGCTTGACGGACGCCGCCACGCAGACATCTACGCAGCGCTCGAAGACGAGTAACTCACCAGGATTCTCAGCGCCTCCTTAGCTATCGGCGGCTGCTTTACGACCCAGTGAACAATTCCCCCTGAAACTGACAAATGTCAGAATTTTCTACCTAATATAATCGATTCACGCTCTCATACGTCCCGCTTCCGAACTCCTCAAGCAATTTCGCTACTTACCAGAACGGTTTCTCATCCCCGGAGGGGTGAGGGGAATATAGACTCCCCTCACTGACTATGAGTTCTGAACCACCAACACCGAAACTGGGGGTCGGCTACAAGACGCCTCGAGAGATAACGGCCACGTCACGGGAGTCTCGTCGACACCTTCCTGTTCCAAACGACCGTAGCAGAGTCTCGATCGTCTCGTACGTGGAGTGGATTCTGATCGAACTCACACATGAAGGCCTCGCTGCCGAGTATCGGTCGTCACATCTCTGGGACACTAGACGCACACAGTATACCGCAGAGAATCCTCGAGGAGAGGTCTTCTCAAAACAGCACTACGATGCTCGAGTTGGTTGGCATACCGAGACACTCGATCGGGAGGAACTTCGAACAGAGCTCGTGAACAGATTGGAACGATCTCGTCCAGAGACATCAGATCCGGATCTCGATGCACTGTGTCGGTGTGACCGTTTCGTGCTCAAACCGATCAGACAACTTCCTCAGCGGGAGAATACGAAATAATTTGGAGGCATACCAAACTATTGGTCCAAGGCGACTTTAGAGCGTCCAATGAGCAATCAATCACGTTCGTGGCCAGCGGAGATGGACGCTGCTGACCGCGTCAGGCATGTTGCGTTGACTCGAACGACGCCACAAAATCAAGCACTCTATGTTGTTTCCAACCACATCACTTATTGTGTTGTGGGACGTAACAACGACCGATGGCAGACGATGATGAGGGTGCTAACCAACTCATCGAAGTGACGAAGGATTTCGGCGAGACGTATGCCGAAGTGCAGGCGTGGGCAGTTCCGCCATCTGACCGGTATCCCGACGGCATAAAATACTCAATGCAGTATGGCACCACCGACGGTAGAACCATCATCCGGTACGACAACTTCCCGGACCACCCCGGGGCAGCACCCCACCACAAACACCTGTCAAACGGTGAAATCGAGGACATCGAGTTCAGCGGTCTCGAAGCACTCTACGACCGATTCAAACAGGAGGTACGTGATCATGGAGAACACTGGTAACCCAACTGACGGCGACCGAACAATGTACATCCGATTCCAGAGCGGCGATGAAGATGGGCTACGAGATGCCCTTCGCGCGCTTGATCGCGGTGAGACACCTGAGCCTCATTTTGAGGTGATCTTCGACGATCCAGACGATATCCACCGCGTCACCCGTCCAAAGAACCTGGAACTACTCCGAACGATTGTACAACATGAGCCAGAGAGTATTCGCGAGGCAGCGCGACTTGTCGATCGGGACGTCCGCCAGGTCCACACGAACCTTGAGGAACTCGAATCGCTCCATCTAATTCACTTCGAAGAGGACGGGCGACGCAAGCGGCCGACGGTTTGGTACGACTCCCTCGAGGTGGATCTCCCGCTGCGCGCTCCGGACGTGGCTCGAGACGAAGCGAACGCATGACTCGAGTGTCGACCTACGCGTTGCGTGAATCTTCTCTGACCGTTATTTCGACAATCTCTCCAGGTTCGAGTTCTACCGGATCTAGAAGCTGGAGAAATTGATCTCCTTCTGTTCCGCTCAACACACGAGCCCTAACTGTCTCCTCGGAACGCTCGAGTTTCGTGTCAATTGCATCGAGTCGAGCCAGGAGTTCTGCCTCAAGAGACTGTTCTTCGAGTGATTCCGTTTCTGCAGGAAGCGTCTCAGTGTCAGATGCCATAGCATCGGAGTTCGTCGACGCATATGGATCTGCCGCAGTCCGTGCAAACGTTTCCTCGAGGGCGTCGAGGTTGATGCCCTCGGCCTCGAGATCGATCGATTCGCACCGGTTGACATCCAGCGAGGCATCAGCCTCAAGAGACTGTTCTTGTACTGCCTCCCAGTGGCGTCTGCGAATCCGTCTCGCAGTTGCTTCCGCGATCCACCCGGGAGCGTTCCAGCGCCCATCTTCGTAGAGTCGGTGGACGTCCTGGTCGTTTGTTCCCCAAGTAAAACACCGATCGAAACGGCGCTGAAATCGGTTGAGTGTATCGCCTCTCGCGTGTTTGATCACGACCTCTATCGGGGCGAGTGAGTGGACGACGTCGTCGATGGTCCCGAGTGTTGGGTGGTTGGACAGTCGGATCGACTGTGTCGTACATTGGGTGTTCGAGATGCCGTCACCATTGTCTGTCGCGAGCTGGATGAACAGTGCCCCTGGATCGTCGTCGATGGCCTCGAGAAGTCGACGAGAGCTTCCGGTCGTTGGCGACTCTGGCCTTGTGATCGTCACGCTTCCATCTTCGAGCACCTCATCAGGTCGCTCGAACACTTCGTGGGGAGTGACCGCTGGCAGATCATATCCAAGTGCACTGTACACTTTGGCAGCCTGTCCGACGATGGTGATCGGCAACTCGCGCTCGAGTTCCGTCACAACGCGGGCGAGTACCGTCGCGTAGTGGACGCCAGTGAGCGAACTCGTTGCGACCACGACCCGTGAGCCGGCAAACGCACGCTCGAGCACCGTCTCGAGTGACTCGTTGAGCGCGGTCGTGTACGAATCATCGCTCGAGACGTTCAGCAACACACAGTCGATATCGAACGGGTAGGAGGTCTCGAGCCCTGAAAAACCGGCACACGGTCGCGTCGTGAAATCACCGGTGACGAGGAGGTGTTGCTCACCACTGAGGGGGCCGTCACTCGAGTTCTCGTCACGAAATCTAAGTATAAATCCAGCTGCACCAGGTGTGTGCCCGGCCGAAATCGGTCGAACCTCAAGTGTAGATAGGATCGACGTCCACTCGTCGATCGGTTCGAGGGCCTCGAGCGCAGTTGAGATGTTGCCAAGGTCGTTATCCTTCTGGGCTTCAGGTAACGCCTGTTCGAGAATCGCCGCCGTCGCGGGCGAGGTGTAAATGGGGGCACTGTGGTGAACGTTTCCCGCGAGTGTTCGGTAGTGATCGATGTGGGCGTGGGTAAGCAAAATGGCGTTCAGATACTCGTCGTCTTCGAGCATGGATTCGACATCGACACCATCACCAGCATCGACAAGAACGCACGCAGGCGTGCCATCGTCGGTGGTGAAGCGCAGGAGCGTCGACTCGTTGCCGCTGTGGACGTTCGCATGTTGATAGGAGACACGCATACGTGGAGGATAACTTCAATTCACAGTTGTATGAAGTTCAGCTTTCACCTTAGATGGAGCGGACATACGTAGAAGTCACTCACTCATGGTGTGAGGATAGACCTGTTCGTGTTCCCATCTGGTGCTACCCTGTGAAGACTGAAAGCCCCTGACGCATTCGAGTCCCGCGCCTGGCGAGACGCACGCGTCTCGCTGGCCTTCGCTCGTTTTACTCACGAAGATCTCGCTGCGCTCCTCACACAGTTCAGTGCTTGCGTCGTCGGGGTTCCCCGAGCGCGCCAGCCCCTTTCGGCCCCACCCACGTGGACCAATCAGTTGGCTGTAGAGGTTGGTTGTTCCCTCCTCAGAGACGGCACGTTCCGCTCGCCGCTTCTGACCTCCACTCACTCTCGCTCTTCGGATGCCAGTATTAAGCGCGCTTTCGGTCATCGCTCGCGCTCAGACGCGAAAACGGCTTAAAACTGGCCGCTCGCTCCGATTGAAGCGCCGCGCGTTACTGGTTGGATCTGTCATCGGCGCGTCTCGCTTGCGCCTTCGTAAGCGCCCTGACGGGCGCGAGCGAGACGCGTGTGATGGATGAGTTGGACAGTGAGAGAGCCAGGGCTGGAGAGTCGTGGTGTCGGAAAGACGCCGAGTGAGCGCCTTTGGATAGGTATCCAATGTCTAGTAAGAAGTCCGTTAGTAAGGTCGTTTCGGTCGATGAACAGGCGTACGAGCAGGAAGCGGGTCGAGCGGAACACGAGGACGTCGTCGATGAGACTCCAGAGTTCCGGGCAACTGTGGAGATGGAGATTCAGGCGAAGGTCGATGCGAACCACCCAGACGGGATCGTCGACAGGAGCGACGGGCAGAGCGAACGAGAGCCGTGATTGAACAGGCACAACGTGATCAGCGGCCGGTCAAAGAAGTCGATCCTCGAGAGGAACTCGGACGAGCGGAGTTGGGACAAGTCAATCGGCAGGCACAGCGGTTGTCAGAGAACGTCAACGGTGGGTACACACGATCGGTGATCGGGAAGCGGATCGCGAGTCGGGTTCTCGAGGGCACGGACATGTTCGAGGCAGTGATGGATACCAAAGAAGAGCTGCAACACGAGGCCGGGACAATCGTGCCGATCGGGAGACTTGAATCGATCAGGAGAGGCGAGGTCAGTGTAGAAGGTCGTGTACTCGAACTGTGGGAGCCCTCATGTCCAAGCATGCAGCAGGTTGGATTGCTCGAAGACGGGACGGGACGAGCGAAGTTCACGATCTGGAAGGCGAGCAGGCAAACGATCGTGCAGGAAGGTGAGCTGGTTCGGTTCAGGGCGGCTGCGAAGAACTGGTACAATGGCCGGTGTTCGATCGCGCTAATTCGATGGTCGGAAATCGTGTTCCCAGAGCGCGGCCAATGGTTGAAGTAACTGGAAGAGGTCTTTTTTTAGTGCCCGATCACCCACTACCCGCCACCCCACCCACCTCCACGTTCCGGGCAGCTCACGGCCTACAACCGTTTTGCTGCCGGGCTTTCGCAAATACGTCCAAAATTACATCAGCTAGGTTTGTTAAACCCCTCAGAAAATGATAAATACTGACTGCTGAATATAGAGCATGGATGCAGCACGACGGGTTCGGTTGTTTCAAGTCAAAACCATTGATCGCTCTACTCAACTGTTCCGCGTATTGACTATAACAGTACGATGAATGAGATGCTGATGGCGTGCGTTTGAACAGCGGGACGCTGAACGTGAACGGCGAGTATTCGCCTACCCCGATTACGGGTTAGAACGGGAGTCCATGCTGAATGCCACGCCCTTCAGGGCGTGGTAGCTTACTAACGGCCCTGTCAGTTCTTTCGTACTCAATTCCTGTGGGTAGAAACGAAAGTGGTCTGAAAGAGAGTGATGAGTCAGTTTTTGTACTCTTCGACCTGAATGACTTTTCTGGTCTCTGTGTGAGTGAGATCACCGTCTCCAGAGACGACAGGCGCGTCCAGCTCGCGACCTACGGCTGCAATCAGCGCGTCTGGCCCATCGAGGTAGGGACCTCCAGGCGCGATTTCGTCTGCAATTTCGCCAGCCATTGTCGCCGTTCGCTCATCAACAGTGTAGACTTCGGCCCAAGAGAGGTCTGCACGTGCACCGTCGACATCGCCGTTCGGGAGATTCCCTTCGCCAACAAGGACCTCTGCGTACGCTGGGACAGGCATTACCCAGCGGACATCAGCACCACCTGCGGATTCATAGAAATCGCGGGTCTCCCCAAGACCATCCAAATAGTCGATCAGAAACGACGCATCAAGGACCTTCATGCGCTGTTCTCGGCTCGTCGTCGCATCCGCTTTTTCCGCTTCTCTTTGGCTTTCTGGCGCGCCTCGCGGACGCTCTGTGCTTCCTCGTCAGACCAGCGACCAAATCCGTCGTAGAAGTCGCCCACGACCTTCTCGCCAAGCACACGCTCAAGGACATCGTTGTAACTCTCGCCTTCGCGCTTCCGTTTCTCCAGTTCGCGTTTCACCGTATTACTCACACGGATCTGCTCATCAGCCGTTCCCATCTTGCGTTGACATTCGCGTTGACGCTATTTCGGTCTTTGGTCAGTCTCGATCGGACAATCTCATCGACAACCGATCGAGGCGCTCCTGTGCAGACTCCTTGCGAGACTGTGTGACTTCAGGAATGTATTCGGCTTCGCAGAGTTCGCTTGCTTCAACAGCGATCTCGAGAACTGCCTCTTCGTGCTGAGCCCCTGGTGGCAACGTCGTTACGTCGACGTCGAGTTGGTCGACGGTCTCGTCGTCCTCTTCGAGCAAGAGCACCGCTGTCTGTCCCTCGACGATCCGATGATCGTCGCGGTGTAGGTTTCGGTCATTAGCCGACTAGTAGTGCTGTAGGCGAGTCAATCCAGTGGGTGAACGAGGCCTGTGTGTCGTCATCGTCTGCTGGTTTCTCCTCAAGAAGATCCGCAGCATCTGTCGAGAATTCGTGTTCCGTCTCGAGCTCGACATCGCTCCCGTCAGTCGTGAGTACGACGTCGCCATGAACGGCGGTCCAGTACGTTTCGATCCCCCGATCGGTTCGAGTTCCTCGGCGACGGTCGTGGTGATCGTACCCCGGTCGATGTCGGCGTCCTCCTCGCGAACGACTTTTAGGCCGAGTTCGATTCGTCCTTCAATATCCTGCATGGCGCGTCTGAACGCCGTCTGTGCGCCGCGAAGGACGTTTCTCAGCTCTGGATCGCCTTTGAATACCATTCCGAACTGCATCGGGATGATCGTCCGACCGCCGTCGTATGCCATGATCTTCCGGAGGACATCGTCGTGTCGCTGCGCGACCGAATCACCGGCTGGCTCGAGGCCGAGCAACTATTTCACTTGATCGAACCGACCGACTGCGGAAAGACAGCACCCTCGAATTTTCGCGTCTAAACACACCCCTGCTGAAGTGATCTCGCGGTTCTCAAGTAACAGCCGACGTGAATCACCTTGGGGTTAATCTACGGGGCGTTCTCCTAGTTCGCTTATAAAGACTTTCTTCGGTTCGCCTTCGCAAGACCGAATACCGTGAAAGTACCAGCACTACGGTTAACCGCCCTACAGGAAAACCAGACCGTGTGAGAGCTACAAATAATGCCAAACGACGTGCTTCTGATCGAGAAAAGAAGCAGCTACTCCCGACCTCCTCGATCGTCTCTCGAGTTTTGGTTCGAGGATTGAAAGGGGGGGCTCATCGCAACAGCCGTCATGACGCTGTATCGGTGGCCGATTTTTCGCGCCCTTCCACCGACAGCCGAGTTTTGGGCCCAATTTGTCGGAGACGGAGAAGCTGATCAGTATCTCGTTCAGGGGTTAGTTCTCCACTTTCTCTACGGCGCCGGTGGCGGAGTGATCTTTGGCCCGGTCTTTGCCGTCCTCGATCGCCGGACACGTCTCGATCGAGAGCGATTAGGCCTCGTTACCGGACTCGTGTACGGCCTCGCGTTATCGATCTTTGGCCATCGTGTCATCTTTCGGTATATTCTCAACCAGGAGCTGGAGGACGATGAGGTGCTCGTATTTCACGTTGGACATGCGATTTACGGAGTAACACTCGGTACGTGGTTCGGATCCCGCGAACGCTTCGGCGAGGTCTACGATTGATCGGATTCGTTCCCTCGCTGAATCATAGATGTCCACGGACATACCAAGACCACTCATCCTGTGGTCCGGATGTGAGTGGTTCCATGCTATTGCACCGTCTAAGCTTATACTCTCAAGAGACCCTATTCAGACGCTTATGACGGACCCGATGAATAAGCTAACAGAAGTCGACGTCCATGACGAACTTCGAGTGGTGCTCCTCAACGGTACCTCAGTTGAAGGTAGAGCCGGACCTGTTGACTACGTGCCTGAAGATCACCTCCGAATCGAGATCAAAAAAGAAGATGAGACAGACACGACTCGATACGAGATCAGCGCGATGTACGTCGACGGTGAATGGGAACGTCCTCAAGTCCGAAGATACAAGCACGATGTTGAAGAAGATGAGTGGATATCTGTAGGGAAGGTTGGAGAGGCCAAGATCACAGAACGCGATCGAGGTAGTGACCACGCTTGATAGAAATTAAGAGTAGTTTTTGACGTTCGTCGAACCTCTTTACTGAGGAACTCGATATCGTTTTCTCGCCTAAGCATATTTATGTAGACGGAGATGGAGTGGAGAAGCGGAAACGGAGCGTGGTAGCGACGGCTAAGAAGTCTGTGTATACCACAAAGCAGGACCAACTCACTTCGAGATGTCTTATTCCAGGGCAACCGCCTCAGTGGGACGAGCTTGGCTCACTTTTCCTTAGGATGGTTGCGGAGCAAGTGTTCCTCGAGTTGTTCGCCATACTCGAGCTCGTCATGGCACACAGGACACTCGAAAGTCAGTTTCGTTGCCACACTAAGGTCAGATTCTACCTTCTCAAAAGAAGATAGCTCGCAATTGTATGCACGAACAATTTGTATTAGCCACCGATGATCGATCACTACGCAAATGATAAATACCAAATTGTGCCGAATTCAGCCCGAATGAAAGGCAGTGACTGCGATAACTGTCTACTTTGGATTGGTTATGACCACACTGTCTAGATAAGTGAAACTGCAAGACGTGAAATCGTGGAGGTGTAGCGAAACCTGTGACATTATTCTTGTCCTCACTTCGTGGGGATGACGTCTCAACAGGCCGTCGAGGCGCCAACCAGTTCGAGCACCCGATGTTGGTGATGGAGGACTTAACGTACACGAGTCCCAAGCGTATAACGGACGGAGGAGAGTTTCCATTAACCACTTTCTCTGTACTGACCGATTCCTACACTACCTGTACTGAGCGATCACCACCTTCGCAAACCGGACCCGATCTCGTACGACATTCGCGCTGTGTATCTCGCACGCCTCGCACAACCCATTCAGAAACTGGTAGAAAGTGCGTGCAAGATACAGAGGTTGGATGCAGCACGCCAACTATGTTCGATTCAGTCTGGATCGGCTGAAACAGCCGTTAGGTACGACTGCGTATTGACCGGGCCGATATCTCAACTGGATCAACTCTCGTGGGACTGTGCTGGGATCTCGTAGGCCGACGCCCACTTGAGCATCGGTTCCAAGGCAGCCTGGAGTTCGTGACCGCGGTCGGTCAGCTCGTATTCGACGCGTTGGGGCACCTCGTTATACTGCGTTCTCGTCGCCAGTCCATCGTCGACGAGTTCATGCAACCTGTTTGAGAGCGTCGAACTGCTTGCTTTCGGGAGGTGCGCTTCGAGTGTCACAAAACGCATCGGGCCGTGGGAGTCGATGACGCTGATCGTCTCGAGAGCGTACTTGTTGGCAAGGAGATCGAGCGTACCGATGAGCGGCTCGTAGTAGGTGATTTCCGGCTCGTCACAGCCACAACCACATCCAGTAGAGTCCATAAACTGACTAAGAGCGGCCGGGAGTATACCTGTTTTCTACCCTTCGCTTTGGCGGATCGAAGCGGCTGTTGGCTGCCGAACCGACTGTGGGACGGGGGACTGGACCTATAATCCGGTCCGTAACCGATTACCTGTCAATGACAGACGATTCGGTTCGCTCGAACGAATCGACCGACACGATACCTCCGACCGAGGACGCTGTCTCGGGTCCGGATCACGACGTTTCGTTCCGCGAGGCGTTCTGGATCTGGGTGCAGGTCGCCGCCTACAGCTTCGGCGGTCCCGCCGGACAGATCGGCGTGATGCACAAACTGCTCGTCTCACAGAAGCGCTGGATTAGCGAACGTCGCTTCCTCCACGCGATGAATTACACGATGTTGCTACCGGGACCGGAGGCACAACAACTCGCGACGTACATCGGCTGGCTGTTGCACCAAACGAAAGGCGGGATCGTCGCTGGAACGCTGTTTATCCTCCCCGGATTCGTCTCGATCCTCGTACTTAGCATCCTCTACGCGGAGTTCAGGGAGGTGACGACCGTCGAGGCGATCTTCTTCGGTCTGCAGGCTGCCGTCCTCGCAATCGTCGTCGAGGCCCTGATCAGAATTGGCTCTCGAGCGCTGGCAAACGCGGCCATGGTCGCCATCGCAGCGGGGGCATTCATCGGTATCTTTGTCTTCGACATCTTGTTTCCGATAATCATTCTCGCCGCGGGGCTCGTCGGCTTCTTCGGCCATCGATACGCACCGGAAGTATTTACCGTCATCACGGGTCACGGTGTCGATGAGAGTGACGAAGACAAGGAGGCTGAAACGTTCAAAAGTGAGGATGAATCGATCCTTGACGATCAAGGCGAACAGATAGCAAGCGATGAGAGCGAAACTGCGGCCGTCATCTCGGACGAGCTCGTTGCAGACCATGAACGACCGTCAACGTGGCGGGCCGCTCGCGTCACCGCCCTCTGGGGGGCGCTCTGGTTCGGCCCGCTATTGGGTCTCTACCTCGTTCTGGGCGCCGGCCACATCTTTACTCAGGAAGGGATCTTCTTCAGCCAGGTGGCGGTCGTCACCTTTGGCGGCGCGTACGCCGTACTCGCCTACATCGCTCAGGAGGCTGTCGCAACCTACGGCTGGCTCCAGCCGGGCGAGATGATCGACGGCCTGGGGATGGCTGAGACGACGCCCGGCCCGCTCGTGCAGGTCGTCCAGTTCGTCGGCTTTATGGGTGCCTACAGAAATCCGGGAATGCTCGATCCGCTCGTCGCCGGTATCCTGGGTTCGGTCGTCGTCACCTGGGTGACGTTCGTTCCCTGTTTCCTCTTCATCTTCCTCGGTGCGCCGTACATCGAGTACCTCCGCGGAAAAGAATCTCTGACGGCAGCCCTTTCGGGGATCACCGCCGCCGTCGTCGGTATTATTCTTAACCTCGCCGTCTGGTTCGGCCTCCACGTCCTCTTCGAGGATCATTGGACATACGACGGGTACGGGATGGACCTCCTCGTCCCCTTCTTCGAGACGCTCGACGTTGCCGCGCTGGTGATCGTTGTTGGCTCGTTCGTAATGATCTTCCGGTTCAAACAGGGAATGCTCCGAACACTCGGTATAGCGATGGCCGCCGGTTTGTTCTATCATCTCGTGTTGCTTGCATGATCGGGCGTGTCCCCGGACTCATGCGGTTGCCTGTCTGCGCTCGCACGATCGGTCTCCCTCTGCGCGTGTAACCGACCGATCCCCACTTCCCGCTCGAGCGAGCCAGAGTCTGTATCGACAATGACTCCGACTCCAAAATTCCAGACGCGAAATCTTGGACGGGTCGTCGACGGCGACCGTCTCCTCGAAGAGGTCTCAGTGTCGATCCCCGAATCGACCGTCCTCGTCGTCGTCGGTCCGTCAGGAGCGGGGAAATCGTCGTTCCTCAGACTACTCAACCGCCTCGACGAGCCTACCGAGGGGACGGTCCTGCTCGATGGCGAGAATTACCAGGACCTGCCCCCGAGAGACCTCCGTCGACGCGTCGGACTCGTTCCACAGGATCCCGCGCTCGTCCCCGGATCCGTCTTCGATAACGTCGCTCGTGGCCCGCTCCTCCGAGACGAGCCGATCGACGAGACGCACCTCGCGGAATTGCTCGAGCGCCTTGGACTCACCGGCTACGAGGACCGCGACGTCGAGGTGCTTTCGGGCGGCGAGAAACAGCGCGTCGCGATCGCTCGTACTCTGCTGAACGAACCCGACGTCCTCCTGCTCGACGAGCCGACCTCCCACCTCGATTCAGAAGCAGAAGAGCGCGTGGAGGCGCTTCTCGTCGATCTCATCCGTGAGCTCGATCTCACCGTCGTAATGGTTACCCACGACGAGGATCAGGCGCGACGAATCGGTGACCATGTACTGGTTCTTCGGGACGGCCACGTCGACCGCGTCGGTCCGGCCGAAGAGGTGTTGGCTTGATGGACGCCGTACTCGAGGAGTTCCTCGAGCAATTCGCCGGTCCAGTTCTCCTCACGGGGCTCGCACAGGTCGCCGTCGCGGCCGTCCTCGCCGCGCTCGTAGTTGGACTCTCACATCTTCGAGGGCTGACGCTCGAGCGCGAACTCGGCGTTGCCCTCGTCAGGGGGCTGGTCCAGATCGTCGCGATGGGATCGATCGTCGGCGTGTTGCTGACAGTGAACTTCGTCTGGAGCGGCGTCATCCTGCTGGGTATGATGCTCGGAGCGACATGGATCTCGAAGGACCGCGGCGAGGGATTGCCAGGTGTCGTCCGGGTTTCGTTCTTTGCGATCGTCTTCGGGTCGGGGCTTGTGATTGTCACGATGACGCTCGCCGGCGCGATCGAGGCGACGGTTCGGAACCTCGTCCCCGTTGGAAGTATGATAATCGCGAACGCTATGCAGATCAACTCGCTCGCACTAGACCGGTTCAAGAGCGAAATCGCATCGAACCGGGCGGAGATTGAAGCAGGACTGGCGCTCGGAGCGTCGCCGACGGCCGTGATCTCTCGGCACGTCGAGACGGGAGTCCAAGCGTCTCTCATCCCGGTGATTGACTCGCTGAAGAGCCTGGGCTGGGTCTGGATCCCAGGAATCATGGCTGGGATGATCCTCGCCGGCGAGAATCCGATCTACGCGGCGCTTTATCAGTTCGTCATTATGGCAATGATTTTCGCCGCCGGCGGGTTGACGAGTATGACTAGCAGCCTGTTGATCGGGAAGTACGCCTTCACCGACGCCGAACAGTTGCGCGACGTCGAGGCGGACTCAAGTAGCTGAACCTCTGGCGCAGACGTCATTTGACATCGTTCTCCTGTACTGAGCGTACAGCCTCTTGGATTGATCGTCCTCGGTTCGTGATGCATTCGCGCGGTCTATTCGGCAAGACTCCTAAAATACGTCACAGATCAATGATTTCAACAGAGCACATCAGTCACAATTCCGTAAATTTACTTGACGACCTCCCATAGAATCGGCCATGTACGACCTGACCGGGTTTCAGCGTGATCTCCTGTACGTGGCTGCTGGACTCAATGAGCCTCACGGACTCGCGATCGAGAGCGTCGACCACGTCGAGAGCAAGGAGAACCAAAGGATGAGGATCGATTACGAAGTGAGACGCGAGGGTCGCGGTATCCGCCCAGGCGTTGGAGCGACAAAAACACGAGGCCAACGGGAACGAACGCGTACTCAGTAGCGAATTGCCGCGTCGAAGATGCCGGCCGTTTGACCGACGCCAACGAGCGCGAGTCCGACGAGCGCGGTCATCTGGACGTTCCAGATCAGGGCGGCAGCGTAGAGCGCTGCACCGAGCAGACAGCCCACAGTACCGGCTGCGTAGATCAGGGTTCCCTCGCTGACCCGCCGCCCGGTCTCGACGAAACCGGCCGCCGGCAACAGCATCCAGCCGAAGAGGGCGGCGGCTGCGAGCGTCGGATTCACCGGCTCGAGCCAGAGCCCGACGACCCCACAGAGTGTGGCGACCGACCCAACGGCGATGATCAGCCACCACGTCCGCAGGACACCATCGCGCATATCGGCGTAACCGGTTGCCGCAAAGCCAATCAGCAGGGTTCCCATCACTACGTGGGCGATAAAGAGCGTGTGCTCGGTGACGACCTCAAGGTGGGCGGCCATCACGAACGTCCAGGCCAGCGGGACCAGCCCGGCCGGGCCGATCTCTCGAGCGCGTCTGAACATGCTGTACCGGTGTTTACCGGCGTTGTCATAAATGCGTATCCGATCCGGTAGCGGACACCCAATGTGTGTCTCGAGTCTGTCGCTCGCTACTACTGTGTCGGTGCCGTCACGACCGTTGCATCCTCGATTCGGAGTGGCTATCGAGCCCGATGGCCAGTTCGACGAATACTAACGGTCTAGATATCGATTTCGGCACTGCCAGATTCCACTTCATTCCTGACATGACTCCAGGGGACAGTCCGAAGAACCTCCAATGGGGTTTCCGACGGCTAGTGGGCAGAAGAGAAAACAGGGACCCACGATCGTCTCACCCCACCCTCTGAAATTCGTCGGCCAGTACAACGGCCCCTGGTGTCCCCGGATCGTCTCCAGAGTGCTTGCAGTCTCGATCGCCACTGGATAACAACGTAAGGGAGCGTCGTTTTGTAAACGGAACTCGTTACCGAAGTATGAGAAATCGTCCGGAGGAACTCGCAGGCGTGAGCCACATGACCTGCCGCGGGCAAACCGCGCTGATTACAGGTTCGACGAGTGGCATCGGGCGTGCTGCTGCCCTTGCGCTTGGCCGACTCGGCGCTAATGTAATCGTGCACGGACGAGATGTGAACGCTGGTAAGTCCGTCGTCAACGAACTGGAGACGATCGGTGTCAAGGCGACGTTCATTCCGGCTGACTTTACAGATATCGACGCCGTTCGAGAACTCGCCAGGACAGTTCGGTCGGAAACTGATAGTCTCGATTACCTGTTCAACAACGCCGGCGGGTATTTCCGGACAGGTCGACTCACGGACCTGGGTGTCGAGTACACGTTTCACATTAATCACGTCGCACCGTATCAGTTGACCACGGCCCTGCTCGACCACCTCACCGACGATGCCTGCGTCGTAACGACATCTTCGGCAGCACATCGCGGTGTCTCACTGGAACTGGATCGTGTCGAAACTTTCGAGTCATATTCCTCGATGTGGGCTTACAGCCACTCGAAACTCGCGAATATCCTCTTTTCCCGGGAACTCGCGCACCGGGTCGAAGCTACGGACCACTCGATCAGATCGAATAGCCTCCATCCAGGAGCCATTCCGGGAAGCAACTTCGCCCGGTTCCTGCCACGACCGCTTCCAGCGCTCATCTCGACACTCGATATGGTTCCCGGTATCACATCGGTTGTCGACGGCGCTGCAGAACTGCTGTACGTTGCTCTCTCATCCGAAGCCGCGGATGCCACTGGCCAGTATTTTGCGAACCAGTCGACCAGAACCCCTTCGCGTGCGGCTCGGAACGACGACGCTGCACGCCGTCTTTGGGAACAAAGTGCAACCCTCCTCGACATCGATGAACCGCTTGCGGCGGTCGGCGAGGACATCAATGCTCCGTCAGAGTGATTGACTCGAGGTGGCGGAGGCGGACCGGGGGGCGATGTCAGGGTCGATCTCGTGGCGATCGTGGCTGTACTCGAGCAGTGCCTGAATGACGATTCGGCGTCTGCGAGTGGTCGCGAAGACATCACTGTCGTTCGCTGCGGCTATTGTTATAAACCCACGTCCGTATGCGATATTCAGATGAATACAGATGCAGTATCCCGAATCAGTAGTCTTCAACCTATAAAGTGAGGTGCCATTTCCGACCTTGTTTCGCCGATTCGATAGTGACCCCGTCGAAGTTAGTGAAGGCTTCAAAAAGAACATACAGCAGTCGCTTCGCTCGAGATGTAACGCCAAAAACGCAGTCGGCAACATCGTGCCTAGGGTGCAGTGGGACACTCGTCGTAGCGAACCGAGAAACACGGTGTCAAGCGTGTGGGTCGATCGTCGACAAAGATTACGACGACTAGTCTGGGCGATTGATGCGGCAAAACGTACAAGTCATTATCGTGCTAATCATTAGATAGAGTATGACCTTTTACGATCGGGACGACGAACTCGATATATTGGAGGCTGCGTTCGATTCTCCCGACTACGAGTTCTATGTCGTCTACGGACGGCGTCGTGTCGGGAAAACAGAGCTCCTCAAAGCGTTCTGTACCGATCGACCACATATCTACTTCCTTGCAGCTCAGGAGGCCGAACACCGCCAGCGTGAGAAGTTCGTTGAACAGGTTGCCAGTACGTTTGGCGACCGAGTCCCGCGCATCGATGGCTGGGATGACGCATTCGAGTATCTCGGTGAAAAGCTCGCATCGGAGCAACGTGTCGTCGTCATCGATGAGTTTCCCTATTTGGTTGGAGAAAACGACTCGGTGCCGTCGTACATGCAGGCGTTCGTCGACGAGCAGCTCCAACACACAGACTCCGTGCTCGTACTCTGTGGGTCGAGTGTGAGCACCATGGAGTCCGAAGTGCTCGGTCACAAAAGTCCGTTATATGGTCGTCGAACAGGCCAGATCGATCTGCAACCGTTTTCGTTCTACCAGGCCCGCGAGGTTATCTCGTACGGTCTCGAAGACGCGATTCGATCGTATTCGATCACGGGCGGCACACCGATGTATCTCACTCTCTTCGACTACGACGAGTCTCTCGCCGAAAACATTCAGTCACAGATCCTTTCACCGACAGCTGTCCTCTACAACGAACCGGAGTTCCTGTTGCGGACCGAGTTGCGAAATCCCGCTCGGTATATGAGCATCCTCGAGGCAATTGCGTTAGGCCATACGACGCCAAACGAGATTTCGGGTGCAACGGGAGTCGATCCGGGCCCGCTATCGAAGTACCTCCAGACACTCCGGCAACTACGACTCATCGATCGCGACGTGCCAGTTACCGCCTCCGGACAGAAATCCAAACGCTCCCGATATCGTGTTGCCGATGAGTTCCTTCGATTCTGGTTCCGATACGTCGAGCCAAACCGTTCGAGCATTGAAGAAGCGCCGGCGGTCGTATTCAGTGGGACGATCGAGCCTGATCTTCCCACACACGTCGCAACTACATTCGAGGATATCTGTCAGGAAGCCATCTGGGAGGCGATCCGACGCGGCATCATGGAGCCATACTCGGAGGTCGGTCGATGGTGGTATGGTAAAGAAGAGGTCGATGTCGTCGGTCTCGCTCCAGAGGACGATCGCATCCTGCTTGCGGAGTGCAAGTGGACCGCAGATCCTGTTGGGCATACACTCGTCGAAAGCCTTCGAACGAAGGCTGAAAACGTTCGGTGGGGACCAGGAAATCGAGACGAACAGTTCGCCCTCTTTTCGAAAAGCGGGTTCGTTGATGGACTTGAAAGTGACCTCAGCGATAGCTGGTCGCTCTTCGATCTCGAAGACCTCACGACGCTTTTTTCGACTACGTGAATCCTGTGTTGCAAGGTCTAGCTCCTCGAGTCGATCGAGACTCGCTCAGACATCGTCGGATCGAAATTCAACTCGAGAGCCGACAGACAGTACCTTAGTTTTTGTTACACGCTAGAAAAGAACCGGCCGTGAAACCCGAACGGGATGGCATGCGGCAGCGGCGCACGCGCTTTCTCGACAAGTGTTTCCGCATCAAACACGAGCAATATGGACCGCTCCCGTCGGGTATCTAGCGCTGGTGCGATCACGACGCCGTCGTCCTCCGCCGACGTGCCCGGGCGTTGAACCATCCGCGGCTCTTCGACGTAGACGCCGCGTTCCCACCACTCCGTTGCGGTGCCGCGCCCGACGTCGAGTTTGACCAGCCCGTTTGCTCCCCGCCTGTCGGTTGCCTGCGCGTACGCGTATCGATACCGGCGGCCCCGGACCCGTTCTGGCACAGTCGGCAACTCCAACCCGCCGTCGTATCGCTCGGCGCTTCGAACTCGTTCGTCACCAGGAGAGAATCGGCATCTGACGAACCGTCCGTCCGGAGCCGCGGCGAAGGCATCTTCCGAGAGGGCGTCGAAGGTGAGCGCTCGGACGATCTCGTCATCTTCGAATGCAACGAGATCGACTACCAGTTCGCCGTCGTCCTCGTAGGCGTTGACGTGGTGAAACGTAAAGAACGGCGACGTTTCGGGCGTTGCAACGACCGTCTCCGCGTCGCGGTCGACGACGATGAACCGGCTTGCGGCCCCCTCATCGTACTCGAGGAGATCGAGAAATCCTTCGTTCCACGGCATCAGTGCCTTCGCGACTGCAATCCGAAGCGGCGTTTCCACGATGACAACGTAGGAGTCGGTGACCGAACAGTCGTGAACGTATCCGGGCCCGGCGGCCGGAACGGTAGCGATGTGCTTTCGATCGGCACGCCCCCAGGGAATCCGATAGAAGTGATACTTCGGCGTGAGACCGAGCTCCGTGCTGTAGCCGATCGTTTCCTTGCGGTTCGGATCGACTCGGAGGTGAGCCGTTGCCAGATGCTCCGGGATGTCGTCGCGCCACCGGAACTCGCCGACAGTCTCGAGCGTCGCTGGATCGAACGCGATCCGTCGCGGTGCCTCGGTGAGCGCGACGAAGTACTCGCCAATCCGGGCGACGTGGACGTTTGCGTTGTCCGTGGGTTCGGGCGGTCCGAGCGACCGAAGCCATCGTAACGTCCGGCGGAGCGAGTTTCCTCCGGTTGCGAACTCCGACGTACCGTGTCCGGCGTCAGCGGCCGCACGCGCGTCGGTCCGCAAAAATCGGTTCGTATACCTAACGGCTCCGTCCTCGAACCCATAGCGACGGAGCATCGCAAGCCCGTCGAACCAGTGGGTCGCACGCTCGCCGCCGAACTCGAACCGTCCCGGTCCGTTCCGGATTACCGCCCCGGAAAGCCACGCCGGGACGGTTCCCTCGACTGGGAGCCGGCGGTCGGCGTACTCTGTCTCGACCGTTCGAAACCCGAGTTCGTAGGCGCGATCAGTTCCGGTCGACATACCGTTAGATTGGGCGGAGAACCAATCAATCCGCGGATAACGGATACGAACGCCGCGGACACGAGTTACAGCGACGCGATCGGTGACCCTCTGACCGATGATTCGGTCAAATTCAAGCATCGCTGAGAATCTGGCCAGGCAATTCGAACCGACACGTTGCCGGACACCGAACAGTTGAGGCCGTGGGCCGCTAATTACGATCGATACCTGTGTCGAACACTGACCGGAAGCACGAACTCGTCGTCTGGGGTGCAACCGGCGTCGCTGGCCGCCTCGTCTCCGAGTACCTCACTGAACAGTACACACCGGAGACACTCTCGCTCGCGATCGGTGGACGCAACGAGACCCGACTCCGCGAATTGGAATCGACACTCGTACAGCGGCGCGCTGAGTGGGAGAACATCCCGATCGTAATCGGTGATGCGACCGAACCCGATAGCCTGCACACGATCGCCGAAAGCACCCGTGTCATTTGCACGACTGTCGGTCCGTACACGAGATACGGAACGCCCCTTGTCGAAGCATGCATCGCGGCCGGAACGGACTACTGCGACCTGACTGGAGAGGTAAACTGGGTGCGGGAGATGATCGATCGATACCACGACGACGCGATCGATGCGGGCACTCGTATCGTCCACAGTTGCGGCTTCGATTCGATCCCCGCGGATCTCGGCACGAAGCTCGTGCAGTCGTTTGCCATCGACGAGTTCGGTACACCGTGTGACCTGGTTCGAGTCTATCTGGAAGACGGCCGCGGAGGGGTGAGTGGTGGGACGTTGGCCAGCATAATCGAAGTGTTTCAGGCTGCGTCTACCGACCCAATAGCCCGGCAGACCCTTCGAAATCCGTACTCATTGGCACCGCCCGGCGAGCGTCACGGCGTCGACCGCGGCGCACAGCCCGTCCCGAGAAAAGACCCACTGCGGGGGGAGTGGACGGCTCCGTCACCGATGGCGATCGTGAACGAGCGAGTTATTCGAAGAAGCAACGCCTTGCTCGGGTATCCGTGGGGCCGCGAATTCGAGTGCACGGAGGTCGTCCCCACCGGACCGGGTCTCATCGGTATGATGGGTGCAGGCGCCGTCTCAGCCGGACTCGGGCTAGCTACTGCAGGAATGGCCTTCGGTCCGACGCGGGAAGGGCTCCGTCGGTTCGTGTTCCCCGATCCGGGTGAGGGACCGACGAGAGAAGCGATCGAAAACGGGTATTTCACGATCCGCGTACTCGGCCGCGGGACCGCCACCGATGGCCCGTTCGTAGTGGAGAGTCGAATCAGCGCCGACCAGGACCCAGGGTACGGCGCGACCGCGAAGATGCTCAGCGAAGCTTCGATGTGTCTCGTGCGCGACCAGATCGATTCACCACTCGAGGGCGGCATCCTCACACCGGCATCAGGCATCGGTGATCCGCTTGCTGACAGGCTTCGTCAGGCAGGACTGGTTGTGGAAGTTGGCGAGTGGGACCGTCGCGCCGCCTAAATCAGAGCGAGCCGTATCAACGACGCCAACCCACCATCAGCAGTGAATATCTGCTCATCACGACACACAGACTTATTGTACGATAACGTAACCTCTGTCCTGTGTCAATTAACCGATCGAAACCGATCGATCGACTCTACAGGGAGGTGGCAGGGTACGATCTCGTCGTCGTTCCAGACGCACCGTTAGCGAGTGCGCTCAATCGCCGGCTCGAGCGTTCTCACTTTGGCCCGTTCGCAATCACACCACGTCGACTCGCCGCACGTCGTCGAGAAACGGCAGAAGACCGACTCGCCTTTCTCGAGGTAATCGAGCAAACGACGCTCAGCTGGAAGCACGCATCCGAGGCGATCGGAAACGTGTTGCAGTGCTGGGAGTACGAGGGACGTCCGGACGCCGTTCTCGAGTATGATGGGTTCGATACACCAGTGACACGGTCCGTCGTGAACTGTATTGCACCGCTAGAGACGACATCGCGAAAACTCACCGACTATCGGATCGCCCGCGAGGACGACGAGTCGGTCGCCGTCATTGGCGAGCGACAACTGACGAATCTCGAGCGATCGATTCTCCCCGAAGAGTACGACACAGTCGATCGGTTCTGTAGTGACGGGTTCGACCTTCCACCGGTTCGAATCTTCGACTCTCCTGGGGCGATCGTCGACGCAGTGCTCGATACGGTTACACCGGGGAACGCCGAGGATATTGCGATCGTTCTCGATGCGAGTAGCGAGTATTCACCCCTCGTCGAATCAGCGTTCGAAGCTGCGGATATCCCGTATTATGGCGGGCCAGCGTTCATCGACGAACGGGACCATCGGGGCTTCATTCAGCTCCTCCGATGTACTGTTGCGGGGTCAGATACCCGCGTCGGGACCGTGAAACCACTCCTCACGTGCCTGGGTGCAACAGTCGCTATCGATCACGACGAAAAGCGTCTCTTCGAGGTCGAAGATCCCGAACTCGACTGGCTCTGTGACTTCTGTGATCGAGCGTCGACGCTGACGATCGGGGATGCGCTGGATGCATACGAAGAGCGAGCACAGTGCTCGCTCGAGACGTTCCGTGACGAACTCGAGTTGATCGGACTTCTCGACGAGCCGATCACCGAGGGCGTCATCGATCGACTCACGTTCTACCTCGAGACCTACGACGTCCCGATCGATCGGGAGAACGAGGGGGTCCTGCTCGCAGATGCGAAATCGGCCTCGTTCGTCGATCGGCCGGTGATTTTCTACCTCGGACTCGACGAAGGCTGGACGCACGACTCACCACAGCGGCCCTGGGTCGATCAGGACGACGCGTTCGACCGGAACAGAGACCAGTTCCAGTCACTTCTCCAGAGCGGCGGCGAACAGTACTACCTCGTCCAAGACACTGCTGGTGGAACAGCCGTTACACCCTGTTTGTACTTCGAGGATCTCCTCGAGAGAGAAGTCGAGCGATTCAGTGATCTGGAGTCGATTCGATACTCACGGACGTTCCGATCGACCGGCGATGGATTCGAGGCGGAACCGATCGGTATCGACGCTAAACAGGAAACGACGGTGAGCCAGTCGAGTCTCAACTCGTATGCAAACAGCCCACGAGATTATTTCTTTGGACGGCTGGTAGACAACCCCGAGAAGGATTACTTCGTCGAAGGGAATCTGTTCCACGACTTCGCGGAGTTCGTCGTCAACCATCCAGCGTTCGTCGACGAGGACGTTATCGAGGACGTCGTCGACGTTATGCTCGAAGAAACGCGACCGTTCCATCGCACCGTCGATCGTCCCATACGCAAAACGACGTACCGTGTCGGACTCGAGACGATTGTCGAGTATCTCGAAGAGAATGCGCCCTCGGAGACCGACTTTCTTACGCCCGCGAGTGGCTGGAGTGACAATTTCTTCGAGGACTATTTCGATCGACCAGTCGACTCTCCAGCGACTGAGCGCTGGTTCGATGACGAGGCTCTCGGCGTCAAGGGGAAAATCGACCTCGTGCAGTCACCGACACAGCTCGTCGATTTCAAAAGCGGACGCAAGAAGTCGTCTACACAGATCACGAAACACGCAGCGATCGATCCACCCAGCGATCAACCGAACTTCCAGGCGTTGTTGTATCTAACCTACTATCGAAGTCAGCAGCCGGACGAACGTCTCGAGTTCACCTTCTTCCATTTCCTCGAGACCCTCGACGATGTTGTTACTGGGAACGGAACGCTCGACGATTGCCTGACCACGGTTACGTACCATCCGATCGCGTTCGACGAATTCGTTGGGTCACGGGACATCTTCGACGAACTCTGTGAAGACGCGGCGAACGATTGCAACAAGACGTTCTCCAAGACGAGCTACGAGGAGTATCACGCTGTTCTTGACGCTCACGAGGTTCCGAGAACGCGAGATGCAGACGAAATGGCTGAGTCTTCGTTCGGGGACGCACTCCGTGAACGAATGGTCGCAGACGTTGGGGACTACAAGTACGTCACGAACGGCTGTATGCAGGCGTTCAGACACCTATGTGGCTACCGGAAAGACGGGTTCTTCGTCGAGGACCTCGACGAGTTCGAGCGCTTTCTCGACGAGCAACTCGAGGAACTGAACCGATACCGGCGTGGTGAAGACCGCTTCCCCGTCGAGGGACGAGCCGGTGAGCCGAACTACCGGTACGTGAACAACCGTGACATGATTCTAACCGAAAGGCGTGCAGTCGACAAACAGGAAGACACCACGGAGGTGAGCCGATGACATCGCCGAATTCGAAACAGCGAGAACTCATCGACGGCACCGACGGGCTATACCTCGTCGATGCTGGCGCTGGAACCGGAAAAACGTTCACCGTCACGCGTCGCTACGCCGAAATCGTCGCCCAAGACGACATCGAGCCGGACGACGTCCTTCTGATCACGTTCACCCGGAACGCAGCGACGGAAATGAAAGACCGCATCGTCGCCAACTGTGAGTACAGCATGCGAGCGCTGAAGGACGCACCAATTCAGACGTTCCACAGCCTCTGTAACGATATCCTCGAGGAACATGGCTTCGATGCGCCGACTCACCTGGGTATCGACGATGCGATCACCGGCTCGACACAGATCCTCGAAAACGAGACGATCGAGCGCGAGTACTTCCGGGAATTTATCGCCCAGTTCAGCGATGCGCATTCGGAATACGACGACCTGTTCAGGTGTGTTTCGGATCCGGCCGAACTGCTCGATCTCATCAAGAATCTCGCATCGAAAGGCGTCTTTCCGACTGCCGATGGCTGGTATCGCGATTGTGAACGATATCTCGAAGGCGACTTTGCTGCGTTCAAAGCGGTGTTTGACGAGCTGAATCAGCCTCGAAACGGCGGCAGTAAACAGTCGAAGCTGCGATCGAAACTCGGACGATACGGCAAAAATAAGTGTTATCTTCCGGCGGCCCCCGATCGATCGGCGGTGCGAGGAGACCGTGGCACGAAGGCAGTTCCTGCAGAGGTAGCCGAACGCGTATTCGATGAAGATCGCGAGCACCTCATCGAATTCGTCCACGACGTCTACATCGAGTACCTCGAGTTTGCACTTCGGCGAAACTATCTGAACTTCTCGTTTCTCCAGTTGTTCGCGTTCGTCCTTCTCTGTGAGGACGACGAACTCCGACAGTCACTGGCGTTCGAGTACGTGACGATCGACGAGTTCCAGGACTCGAGTGAGATCCAGTTCAAACTCGCGCTGTTGCTCGCTGGAACGGACAATATCTGTGTCGTCGGGGACTGGAAACAGAGCATCTACTCGTTCCAGTATGCAGCCATCGAGAACATCACCGAATTCGAATCGCGTCTCGAACGGTTCGCAGCCGAATTGAACGACGATGCAGAACGCGTTGGATTCCCGGTCTCCCCCGTCAGAACGATCGAACTCGAGCAAAACTATCGATCGACCCAGGAGATTCTCGATTTCGCCGAACATGCACTCGTGACGCCGGCGAGTAGCCGCGAATCGATCGATCGAGAGTCGATTCTCGATCGAATCGTCTCGCTGTTTTCGAACACCGAGCACGAACACTCACGAATCGAAGCGTTCCAGCACGACAACGAACACGAGGCAATCCTGACGAAAGCCCAGTCGATCGTCGGCAACGATGACTACCTGGTCGAAGACGATGGTGAACTCCGCACGCCGGAGTACGGCGATATCGCGGTGTTGACCCGAACACGTGATTTCGGTCGAAACTTGCTTTCTGTTGTCGAAGAATACGATCTGCCGATGGCCTACGAGGGTGGCATCGAACTCTTCCGTACTGATCAGGCGAAACTCCTGCTCGCCTGGCTTCGTATCCTCGAAACCGATGCGGACAGAGGCTGGGCGGTTGTTCTCGAACGTGCTGGCTATACGCTCGACGAAATTGCGCACATCCTCGAGAACGACGCATATCCCGACAACATCGCTATATTCCGGACAGAGCTTTCGGAACTCGAAACGACGAACGCCATCGCACGGCGCGTATTCGATCGCTACGGGTACGACGGCTCGACAGCAGACGTCATTCTCACGACGATCCAGTCGGTTCACAGCGCGACGACGATGACGCTCGGTGATCTGATTCGCGTCATCGAACAGGGGATCGAGTCCGGATACACCCAGGAGGTGAACACTGCTGCTGGAACTAACGCGGTCACCGTCCAGACGATCCACTCGGTGAAAGGCCTCGAGCACCCGATCGTGATTCTCGGGAATATGAACAGCGGGAAGTTCCCTCCCGCAGGAGGCCGTGGAGGGACGATTACGTACTCCGAACTCACAGGAGTTCGTCAGCGAACGTGCTACGCAGCGGTACACGGTGACCCCCATCTCTACGACAACTGGCGATGTGATGTCCTGAGACGGTGTCAACCGACTGGGTCCGACGAAGAGCGTAGATTGCTCTACGTCGCGATGACACGAGCGAAAGATCACCTGCTGTTTTCGGCGGGAGAGGAACCGAATGCGTTCATCGAGGAGTTACCCGTCGAGCTGGAATCGATCGAGCCAGCAGTTGAGCCAGATCGTGCCAGCGATACCGTCCAGTCTCAACTCTCCGTGTCGATTCCACAGCCGGACGGACCTGACGGCTACTCACCGCACTCACTGATGAGTGACGACGTCTACGAGGACGTAGCTGATGGCAGGGGAATGGATTTCGGTTCGTCAGTCCACGAGTTCGCCGAGCGGTACGCCCTCGGAGAGGACGTGACTCCCCGAACTGACGAGCCGGACGAACGGAACCTCAAAGCACTTCTCGATTCCCTCGAAGGGACCGTCAGAGTTGAAGAACAGGCCTATCTCTCACTTGCAGTCGACGGTGATCGAGTAACGATCGCAGGCGTTGTCGACCTCGTCCATGTGACGCCCGATCGTGTCGAGATCATCGACTACAAAACCGACCGTGGACGGCACGCAGAATCGGAGTATCGAACACAGCTCAGCGTGTACTATCATGCGCTCGACGACTGGTTTGCCGATCGAACTGTGAGTGCCTCGATATACTATACAGTGACAGACGATCGAGTCGAGATCGAACCGATCTCACGGAAGAAGCTTTCCACGTTACTGAAAAGGCAGGGAGAGTAATCCGGTAGACTGGTTCAGAGTCGACCCAAACACCACCCAGTTACCGTTCTTGAACTAATTCAGCAGTGGCTTTGGGTAGTTACCCCACCCGTCTCAATAGTCGAGGCCATGGGGTAACCCTGTGGCTCGCCCGGAAAAGCTCCGCTCTTTTCGAGACTGGACTGTGACAGCAGACGCCGCAAGTCGTTTTTTGTGCGCCGACAGGCGTGAGGCGCAACCAGTGTGTCTCGAGGTTACTGATGAGTACAGATCATCCACCTCAGAGCGAGCCGCAGCGAGAACACCGAACCAAACAGAAGCACACGATCGATCGAGATCGCAGCTATTCAGGTGACATCGCCAACCTGAACGGACACGAACTCGTCGCGATCGACGAGTGGCTGCCAGGGAAAGCCCCAACACCATACGAGATCGATCTCACCGGCAGCTACGAGTACCGCACCCGGTACTGGCGCTGCAGGAAATGCGGACAAGAACGCAACGGTCGAGCCGAGTTCGCCACTCCCTGTGATGATCCACAGCCGCCCACTGCACTCGAGGCAGGCGGGTACTCGATCGACGAGCCACGAACCCGTCGTGCACTCACCGAAGAGATGGAGGTGACGTTCGTCGAGAGAGGACCAATCTACGACGTCCTCAGCCAGAGTGGTGCAACGTACCTAGTCGATGTCGAAGAGGAGGCGTGTACCTGCCCTGATTTCGAGAAGCGCCAGCCAGACGGTGGTTGCAAGCATCTCCGGCGTACTGACCTCGGAATTCGAACTGGATTCGTTCCCGCACCAGATGGGACCTTCGTTCAATGACAGAAGCAGGGTGTCACAGAACAGTTCGCATACCGCCCCGTGGCTACCTGACAAACGGCAAGTACAGAGTACCTACCTTCCGCTGGCTCGTTCACCGGCGTTTTGGATTTTACCGTAGGCAGGTGCAAGCACATAATCCGCTACACCGAGCACGACGATCAATCCCGCCAGTCGGAGTCCGCTGAAGCCGGCGTCGGTCCATATCTCCATGAGAGCGACCAGTCCAGCCACCCCGATTCCGAGCCCGATCCCGACAGTCAACTCGCTTCGATATTCGCCCCACCAGACGATGATACCAGCACCCAGCAGCACGATACCACTCACAACCGCATCAACACCGAATGACAGCCCACCGAAGGCGAGCCCACCCAGTATCAGGCCGATCCCAACCCGTCGAAGTTGTTCGACTGGATCGAGTTCTTGTTCACTCATTGCAGAAATTTCAGCGGGAGATCACAAAGCATTACTGGAATTATAGAACTCTTTGCGGTCAATACGCAGGTATAGTGAACGGGTAGTTCAGTCCGAACCGGGTGAAAAATGCCATGCGAGTCGTTGGCTCTGTTGAAACCCTCAATGGCTGATAGGATTCGGGTGCTGAATATAGAGGATGTATACAGCAAATCAAGCCTGTTTCTACCAATAGAGTAGTGCTATTTCAGTTGAACAATAGACTTGTGAACAGTGTATTGGCATCGGTCCAGAGAAATCCTGTTTGGTCGCTCGCGGACATGAGTTAGTGTGAGCTGAGAACTACGGGTTCGAGAGGGTTTTACCTATACCGACGTAACCCGCGTATGGCCATTGAAGCATCGTTCATTGCCGCGTCAGACGATTTCCCGCTCTCTGAAATATTCTCAATATTCCCCAACGGGAAAATCGAGTTAGATGGCACTGTCTAGTTTAGCACCTCCGCTGGCGTCTGTCCGTTGAGTGACTGGTGTGGTCGCTGTGTGTTGTAGTAGTGTACGAACTGTTCAAGCCATTCTCTGACGCTCGCCCGACTGCCGACCCACGAATTATGGAAGTGGTCGATCCGCATTTTGAGCGTGTGAAACCACTTTTCGATGTGGTTTCGATCAACGTAATCGAGGTGACCGCTCAATCCCAATCGGGAGAGGGCAGTCAGATAGCCAGCACCATCGACGAGAAACTCAGCGTCGGAGAGATCGTGTTTCTCGGTGAGTCCATGCAGAAACGCAGCAGCTGGATCGGTCCCTCGCCGTCCAAAGAGAGCGACGTCGAGAATGAGTTTCGTGTCGGGGTCTATTGCAGCGTACATCCAAGATCGGTCGCCGTTAATCCTGACAACGGTTTCATCTACCGCGACCCGCGACGGCGAAGCCGTCGGCGGGTCTGGCACGCTGTCAGCCAGCCGATGTACCCAGTGCCAGATTGCTTGATGAGAGCGTTCAACGCCGAGTGAGCGAAGAATCGCTTGTATCTCTCGAAGCGAACAACCAGTCGCGTGGAGCTGGACAGCGAACACCCTGACGGGCGTCGCCGTCCGCTCACGCTCCCAACATTCATCAAATTCCGCCGCGTACCTCTCGCTGAGCAGGTCTGCGAGCATTGATCCAAACTAACTCTACGACCTGCTCGTTCCTCAAACTGCGCTAACTAGACGGTGCCGGGGTCGTTTTCTTTACGTTCATCCGACACCAGACCCTCCACAAACACGGTGTCTTCGGGTGGCCGGTTCAGAGAGAACCAGCTGCGAAGTTGTATAACACTCGCGGTGAGTAACCGACGGGACGATAGTTCAGCGCGGCGGTTAAGACGGTTATATCGGCCTCGCTATCGAGAATTGCGGTAGGCGATTGTATGGTTGAAGAGCTACGAGTGCAGGAATTGACAGCGCGCGACGCGGGAAAAGGAATCGTCCGATTGAGCCGAACCGTCATGAAGACACTTGAGCTTACTGCGGGCGATATCGTACAGATCACCGGTCGACGGCGGACGGTCGCAAAGGCGGTCCTTGGCTATGCGGACGACCCGGACGATGTCATCCGGATGGATGGGAACCTGCGCGCAAACGCGAACGTCGGAATCAACGATCGTGTCGAGGTAGTGAAAGCGGACGCGAACCCTGCGAAGTCGATCACGGTCGCACTGCCACAATACGTGATGCTCCGCGGCGCGGAACCGTTCCTCAAGCGCCATCTCGTCGATCGCCCCCTCGTGAGGGGAGATTCCGTCCACATGCACCTCTTAGGTCAACCGATTGTTTTTCTCGTCACACGAACAGCCCCATCGGGTCCGGTCACGATCACGGACCGAACGACGGTCACCATCCGCGACGCGCCAATCACTGAGGAGGACCTCCGCGGCGAGCGGACCGAAATCCCGGATGTGACCTACGAGGATATCGGCGGCTTAGAGCGCGAACTGGAACAGATCCGCGAGATGATCGAACTGCCAATGCGCCATCCCGAACTGTTCCGGCGCCTCGGCATCGCTCCGCCGAAAGGGGTCTTGCTATATGGTCCGCCGGGAACCGGAAAGACGCTACTGTCGAAGGCGGTCGCGAACGAAATCGATGCCCACTTCGAGACAATCTCCGGGCCGGAGATCATGTCGAAGTACTATGGTGAGAGCGAACAACACCTCCGCGATATCTTCGACAACGCTCAGGAGAACGCTCCCGCGATCATCTTCATCGACGAGATCGACTCCATCGCACCCAGTCGAGACACAGTGACGGGCGACGTCGAACGCAGAGTGGTCGCGCAACTGCTCAGTCTCATGGATGGCTTGAACGAGCGCGGCGACGTGGTTGTGATCGCGGCGACTAACCGTGTCGACGCTATCGATTCCGCACTCCGTCGGGGCGGTCGGTTTGACCGTGAGATAGAGATCGGAACCCCCTCGCGGGACGGCCGGATTGAGATCCTTCAGATTCACACCCGGGGGATGCCCCTCGCCGAGGACGTGGCCCTTGAGGACTTCGCCGACAGAACGTATGGATTCACGGGTGCCGATCTCGCGTCACTGACCAAAGAAGCCGCCATGCATGCTCTCCGCCGGGTGCAGGTCGACATCGATCTCGACGTCGAGGTCATCTCATCCGAGGTTCTCGATCGGATCTCGGTCACGGGGGACGATTTTGAACGGGCGCTCCGATACGTCGAGCCCAGTGCGATGCGAGAGGTCTTCGTAGAAATCCCAGACGTCACCTACGACAACGTGGGCGGCCTCGAACCGGTGAAACACGAGCTAGTACGAGCCGTCGAGTGGCCGCTCGCGTACCCGCAGCTGTTCGAGACGCTGCACACCCGCCCGCCGCGTGGCGTCCTCCTGTACGGCCCACCGGGAACCGGAAAGACGCTGCTCGCCCGGGCGGTCGCCAACGCGAGCCAGGTCAATTTCATCTCAGTAAAGGGGCCGGAACTCCTCGACAAGTTCGTTGGTGAAAGCGAACGCGCTGTCAGGGACGTGTTCCAGCGGGCACGACAGAACGCGCCGACGATTGTATTCTTGGATGAGATCGACGCGATCGCGCCGGAGCGGGGTGAGTCGTTTGACTCACGCGTCACCGAACGTGTCGTCTCACAACTTCTAACGGAACTCGACGGCGTCGAGGACCTACAAGGCGTGTTCGTCCTCGGGGCGACTAATCGCCCAGATATCGTCGACCGCGCGCTGTTGCGCCCGGGTCGTCTCGAAAAAAACATCTATGTTCCGACGCCGGACCGTAGCGCCCGACGCGAGATTTTTCGCATTCACACCAATGGCGTCCCGCTCGCCAATGATGTCAACCTCGACGAACTGGCTGACGAGACCGACGGATACACCGGCAGCGACATCGAGGCGATCATTCGCGAGGCGAGCATACTCGCCATGGACGAGGTGGTTGCAACGCTCGAGACCGACACAGCTGACGACATTTCGGCCGCCGCTGACGACGTGACCGTAACTCGCGCGCACCTCGACCGCGCGCTGAACAGGATCACTCGGTCAGTCTCTGACGACGCGCAGGAGTTTTACGACTCCTTGGTCGATCGCCTCGGCGGCGATACAACCAGCGATGCCGACGACTCGATGCTCGGCTTCCAGTAACGGTTTCGGGTACCGACCGTCGCGCTCCGGCCAGATATCAGCCTAATGCTGTCGGATATCGAGCGCCACCCAGCACGCGTCGTACCGGCCTCGTTGGTTGTCGTCCCCGCGTTTCTGCCAGTTGAACTCGAGGACAATTGTCGTAGTCAGTCACAGCTCGTTTTTCGTGAGGGACGACCAGGTCTTTCCGTCGGGATTAGGGTATCGGATCAGTCGTCAGGACGGGTCGCTTCTGGATACTCTCGGGTGATCACCTCGACGACGACCTTCGTGATCCCGAGGAGGATGGGGCCGATGAACAGTCCGACAGGCCCCAACAGGACAATCCCACCGAAGATGCCGACGATCACGAGCGCAGGGTTCAGCTCCGAGCCATGCTGGACGACGAGCGGTCTGAGGAGATTGTCGATCGTGCTGACGACGAGTGCCCCATAGAGCAGGAGGCCGACGCCGGCGACGGGACGGCCGGTCGCGAGCAGGTAGAGCCCGCTGGGCAGCCAAATGATCGTCGCGCCGACCGCGGGGATGAGCGATGCAACGAAGGTGACGACGATCCAGAAGACGACGCCCGAGATGCCGATGATCAGGAAGGCCAGCCCAATGAGCAGCGACTGAGCGACCGCGACGACTGCCGCGCCGGCGAGAACGGACCAGAGCAGGCGATCGATTTCGCTGAGTAGTTCCTCGAGGATCCGCGTTTCAAGCGGGAGTACGGTCCGGAGCCACGTCGCGACGCGGTCGCCGTCTTTGAGCAGGTAGAACAGCACGAACGCAAGGACAATGAGTCCGATGACCAGTTCCGGAATTCCGCCGACAATGCTGAGGACGTTTCCCGCGAGGCCTCGGCCACCGGTCGTTCCGGCCGCAGAGAACGACTCTTTGAGCGAGGCGAAGTCGACGGCGAGCCCGGTTCGGCGCTGGATCGCGTCGTCGAGTTGACCGATGTCTCCCGGATCGAACTGGCCAGCCAGGTCGCGCGCCTGCACCGCCGCGACGCCGAGCAGGAGCGCGATGGGTGCCAGCACCACCAGAATCCCGACGAGCATCGTCGCCGCTGCAGAAAGGCCAGAGCTGAGATGACTTGAGAAACGGGCCTCGATCGGCCGGAGGATGTACGCTAGCAGGACGGCTGCTAAGATCCACTGGATGAACGGGAGAACGAGCAGCGCGGTAACCACGAAGAGGGTCACGGCCAGCAGACTCAGAAAGAACGCGGACCGATCGGAATCCCACCAACGGGGCGTCATGGGTCGATACGGACCCGAGGCAGGAACGTGATCCTTGGTGTGGCAGTCGCAGGGGCACGATTCGAATCAGACCGCCGTCAGTCTCTGGATATCGGTGTTTCGGACGTTCGCGGAAACCACTGAAAGAGATCCGAAACGTGATAGACGAACGCGTTGTTCGTGAATTCAACGCGAGGCGGAGGCCGCCAAAGAGTGAAAGTGGAATTCCGTGGCTCCACTCCAGATTCCCAGGATTTCGTCGAGAAATCCGGGTCACCATCAAAATGCAACGATGCACCGACCACCATTCTGGCGCTCCGTTGGTGTAGTGAGCAAACTCGAACTCAAATCATGGGATCGAAATTGTCCGCGTTGCCCATGCAAGGAGACGGTTGATTGTAGCGACCGCCTATCTACCGCATGGAAGCTGTATCGACAACCAAGTCAGTAGTCAGCCGGGCTCGAGACGAACAAATCAGCCTTCTCGCGGCGAGCATTGCCTACTACGCGTTCTTCTCGATTATTCCGCTCTTGCTACTTGTTTTGGCACTCGGGTCGTTCCTCGGCGGGCAGGCGTTTGCCGATCGGATTGTTGGACTCATCGGAACGCAGTTGTCATCGCAAGGGCAGACGGTGGTTGAACAGGCACTTACCAGTTCCGCTGGTCGAGGCGGCGCATCAGTAGTCGGCATTATCGGCCTACTTTGGGGTGGCCTCAAAGTATTTCGGACGGTCGATGTCGCCTTCGACCAGGTGTATGAGATAGGCGAGGATTCCTCATTACTGCGTCAGGCTGTCGACGGGGTAATCGTTCTCGGGTTGGTCGGCCTCGCGGTGGGTATCATGATCGGTCTCGGAACGGTGATCCGACGGGCCGGACTGCTCGGACTCCCCGGAATCGATCTCTTAGGGTGGATTGGTCTGATCGTCGGACTGTTCGTGGTGTTTCTGCCGCTGTTCTACGTGATGCCACCGGTCGCAGTGAGTCTGCGAGAGGTCGTCCCCGGAACGCTGTTCACGGTCGTCGGCTGGGTCGTCCTCCAGGCAGGGTTCCAGCTGTACGCTACGAACGCAGGAGACTATCAAGCATACGGGTTGCTCGGAGCTGTGCTCCTGTTCCTCACATGGCTGTACTTTGCGGGCGTTCTCGTCCTCCTCGGCGCGACGATCAACGCCGTCCTCGCTGAACGGGGCTCCACAGACCGGTCTTCGAACCCCGAAGCGTCGATGACTCACAACAGTGAACAGCGGTCATAACGCTCGAATCGGCCGATAACAGCGTTGGTTACAGCGAATTTAACCGTATCATCTGGCATTCAGAATGAAATTGAGAGTCTCATTTCGTATCTGCTGCTCTTCGTCGCGATCGTCACCGATTCCGTCTATCGTATCGCCGCCGTTCGACCGCCCGGGCTCGCCGGTCGGTGTCCCACTCCTCGAAGAGGCCGTAGTCGGTCATCGTCTCCATGCCCGCGATCGCTGCGGTGAGTTTGATCCCGATGAGCGGAATTTCCGCGACGGAAACGATCACGTCCGCGCGGACGATTGCTCCGTCGCGGAGCAGGACGTCGAGAACGTCGACGAACGTATCCTCGTTTTTTTCCGGTTTCATGTCACGTATCTTTGTTTCCTAGTTCTGGCGCGAACGTATACGGTGGCCACGGCCCGCTGAACCGAACCTCGACTCCGGGTGTCGCCGCGATGTCGTCCAGTACCGAGCCGACCGCCGTCTCGTCGTCCTTGTGAGCGAGCAGCGTGAGCCGACAGAGCGTTTCACCGTCGTCGGCTACCTCCGAGACGAACCCTTCGACGGCGGCGGTCGGTGACCGGTCGAGCGCGTGTACCTCGCGGACGACGTCCGCGAGCCGCTCATGGAGATCGTCGGCGAGCGACTGCCGGCGTGCTCGTCGAAGGTCAGTCGTGCGCTGTTCGTACTGCTTCTCGAGGAGGAACTTTTGCCCTTCTCCGGCATCGGCGATCTTTTCGTCGAGTTCGCGCAATCGCTCATCCCGCTCGAGCAGCGTCTCCTCGTCGATCGGCTCGGTTTCGACGACTTCAACTCGGTACTCCCAGTGGTCCATTAGTTCCGTCAGCGCTCGCTCAAGCGTCGGAGACTCCTCACGAAGCCATTCGTGAACGTCGTCGTCATTGCCACGAAGGATTGTGTCGAACTGGAAGGGGATCGGCGTGCCGAAGGTGTCGCCGGCTTCGTCGACGACGGTCTGGTGTCGAACGAGCCATCGCCTGACCTCGGTGAGGTCGGCCGAGTCGTAGATTCCGTCGCAAGCATGGGCGACCGCACCGATACCGTCGGCATCGACGACCGAGACGGGTTCGTCGTCGACGCCACTCGTCTCGAAGTCGGGATCGTCACCGACCCGGACGACGCAGTAGAGGTACCGTCCCTCACCGATATCCGGTAACTCGGCCTCGTCCGGCTCATCGAGCACGTCGAGATCCTCGAGGCCGGATCCGGGACCGCCGGAGTCGGCGGTCATTTGTCCTCACCTCCGAGCACCGAGTAGCCGGGTTTTCGGTGTTTGGCCGGATCCGCATCCAGCCGTTCGATCGCGTCGGTAACGAGCCCGTCCAGGTCCCCTCGGAGGTCGTCGACGCTGTCTTCAATCCCCTCGTCGCGCTTGATCTGGTCGATCTCCGCCTCGATGGTCGCCAGCTGGCGACCGAGGCGATCGATCTCCTCGTCTGTGAGGTTGCCTGACTCCATCCGACGGATGGCCTCGCGCTCAAGGGTCTCGAGGAGGATTTCGACGATGCTAACGATGAGGGTCATGAGCCCGTCTCGCGCGTCGTCACCGGAGCCGATGTCGATCGCCGTCACGATCAGTCCTCCTTCGCTTTGGCTTCGGCCGTCTCCTTGTCCTCTTCGTCGGCTACATCCTCGTCGGTTTCGTCGTCCTCCGCCTCGGGATCCGGTGTGACGTTGACGCCGCGCGTCGGATCGATCACCGGATTCGGTCGGTCCATCTCCGCAATTTCGGGGTCTCCGACGGCCTTGGCAAGCCGTCGCATGTCCGTTCCCTCGGGGAACTCGAGGCCGTACTTTGCGGCCGTCTCGAACGAAGCGATGGCAGCTCGGATCTGGATACCGAGGAGCTGCGTGTCGCCGATCGAGACGGCGATGTCCGCGTTGATAACGATCCCTTTGTCGAGCAACATCTCGACGACCTCAGCGAGGTCGGCCTTCTGTCGACTGGGCTGGAAATCATGCGCCACGGCACTCACCTCGGTTCGTCTCACCGGTTTCTCGCTTCGGCCGAGTCGATCCCGGGATGCTTGCACTCGCCGTTCGGGCGGGCCCGATCAATGTGCTCGAAGCGGTCGTTACTTGATTCTGTCGCCGGTCGTGCGTGAAGTCGTTCATTGTTCTTTCTTTCGTCGTTCGCGTTCGACCTCGGGTTCGATCGTCACGGTGAGCACGCCGTTCTTGATCGTCGTGTCGACCGTCCTGTCGTGCCAGGGAACGTCAACCCGCTCGAGCTCGCTCCCGGAGACGGCGACGATGAGCGTCGAGTCATCGAACCCAACGGTGACGTCTTCCGGGTCGGCCCCGCCGACGTCAGCCGCGACTACCAGTTCGTCGTCGTAGACGTACGTCGCGGAGTGGTGCGCGTCCGACGGTGCCCGGCGATGTCGTTTCCGCGGCCGGTCGGCGACGCCGTCTGTCTCGCCGGACCGGATCGAATCGAATTCGGTGCCGATCGAACGATCGAGGCCAGTGTCGACGGAGACGTTGTAATCGACCGTCGTGCGACCGCCGTGTCGGCGTCCCGATAGCCGTTCGTCGTTCTGCTCGAGCGACTCGAGCGCCGACAGCAGCGCCGACAGCCAGTGTTCGTCCTCCGGTGCGTCCGATTGTTCGTTGTTATCGTTGTTCATTATCGTTTCACCCCTACGCGGCCGCTCGAGAACTGTTCGTGAACCTCGCGAGCGATCTCGATCTCTTCCTCAAGTTCTCCCTTCCGACGCCGATACTCCTCTTCGGGACGTCCGCTGAGTTCGTACAGCAGCTGGTTCTCTTTGGCCTGGTCCTCGGGAGCATCCGAGTCGTACAGTTCGTCGATTGCGAGTGAGTGGAGAGCGTCGACAATACCGACGAACGGTCGAAACAAGATGTCGTCGAGGACAAACATGGGTTATCCCTGCGTTCCGATTTTGACGTTGACGAAGCTGTACGGCGCGAACGGCCCGGTGTACTGGAACAGGAGTCCGTCACCGTACTTCTCCTCGAGGCTTCCGATTGCCTCGTCGAACGTCTCCTGATCGTCTTCCTCGACGAGGTACGAGCGGTTGAGCACGAGCCGGTCGCTGAACAGGTCATCCGGGACCGACTGCGCGGCGATCGGCTCGAGTTCCTCGGCGACGGCCGTGGTGATCGCACTCCGGTCGATGTCGGCGTCCTCCTCGCGAACGACTTTGAGGCCGAGTTCGGTCCGTCCTTCAATATCCTGCATGGCGCGTCTGAACGCCGGCTGTGCGCCGCGAAGGACGTTTTTTAGCTCCGGATCGCCTTTGAACGCCATTCCGAACTGCATCGGAACGATCGTCCGACCGCCGTCGTATGCCATGACCTTCCTAAGGACATCGTCGTGGCGCTGGGCGTCCTCGTCGGTCCGTTCCGGATCGGTCGTATCGATGTCGGAGACGATCGCCGCGAACCGGCCGTTGGGCACGGTATAAACGCGATCGGCACCGGCGACGGCATCGGTTTCGAACTCGATATTATCGTCGGCTTCGACGATGCCGTAGACGTACTTGTGACTCACGGGTCGATCACCGTCCGTGGGCGTGACCGTACTTCTCTTCCAAACGGGTTGCGTGTCAATATCATAGGGGTTGAGACGAGAGTTGGCGAGCCGAATGACTCGTTAGTGGTGATTGGTCAGCTTCGAGCGTTACGGTAGTGCTTGCAGTGGCAGCGTCGGCACCTTATAACGGCAGGCTTGCATTAGCAGCGACAGCCGTGTTACGCGTCAATGGTCAAGTGTAGAATGCTATGCCACCCCAACAAAGACCCGACTCCTCGAGCCTCGCGGAAGTGCTGGACCGCGTCCTCGACAAGGGCGTCGTCATTGACGTCTGGGCGCGCATCTCGGTGGTTGGAATTGAACTGCTGACGATCGAAGCGCGGGTCGTCGTCGCCTCTGTCGACACCTTCCTCCATTACGCAGAGGAGATCGCGAAACTCGAACAGGCGACGGCGGAGGGGGACCTCGAAGAACTCGAGATCGAGGAGCGACCCGAATCCTCGCCACAGTCCACCTCCGAGTAATCATGCTCCGCGCTACGCCGGTTCGCGCGAGTCACCCATTTGAAACTGGATTCTGTGCCGATACCGCCTCGGTGACATTTTGGATGTACCGCATGCTCGTCGCGATCGCCATGATCCCGTCCATCAACGCTTGCTGGCTCGCTCCGTCCGGATAGATGCGGTACTCAATCTGAATCGTTTCTGCGTTCCGTAGCTCGCAAGACGCTCTCTCTCCGTCGAGAAACGTGTAGAACCCTGGCGTCGAGGCGAGCATTGGTCCGACATGCTTGAGCAACTCACCGCGACGCTGATCGTCCCGGAGCATCGTTTTGGCCGCGGCCGTGTCGAACCCGCTCTGACCGACGAGCCGTATCGGACCGAATTCGGTCTCCTTGATGACGTGTACCGGAAGTCGCGAGAGCTCAACTTGGTAGTTGAACGCGGTCTCCTCGTCGGTGTGTGGGGTCACGTTAGAAATCGCCGTATCATCTAACCACTCTCGTACCTGCGTTTCGCTCACGTGCGTCAACATACAGAACCAGCCACGACTGTTCGAATAAGGCTTCGGCGTGCCCTAGCCTGCAAATCGAGCCCGGCCATCGGTTGTGACGGTCCTTGTCTGATACGGATTAGTGTCATCAATTACCGCTGATCGGCCAGACGGTTCGCCGATCGGCGGTAACTACGGACACGAATCCGTATGAGGCCGGACAGTATCGCTATTTGTTTCGCTTCGGCATCGTCGAGTAGCGCTTGACTGCATGGATGTCGGCTCGTTCGGACGGCGGCGGCGCCACTGTCGAGAGACGAGAGGAATCACTTGAGCCGAGTCCGCCGTTTCCCAGCCCGAAGAGTTCGTTATCGTCTTCGTCGTCATCGTCGTTTTCCTCGTCGATGTCTTTCACTTCGTCCGCCTCGTCCTCGTCGCCCGCCGTCGCCTCCTCGACTTGCTTTTGGATTTCAATGAGCACTGAGTAAGAGGTATTACTTCCATGTGCCAGTGACTCAATTCTCGTTCCTTGCTATATCGGAAATCCAATTCGTAGCTCCAGTTCGTATATTCGCCAAACGGTAGGCTCGAATACACCCTTAGGTGAGAAATTGATCCGTTATAGAGTCGATTTCTCAGATTGTTCGGTGTCGTTTGATCGCATATAGACTTCGAGGATACCGTTCTTGAACCACGCTTTTCGTATTTCAGGCGACGTCCAGGGAAGCTCCACCCGTCCAACAGTAGTGCCCGTTTTCTTGATAACGAGTTCGTTCGTTCTTGGATTGATTCCAGCTGTGAGATCATCTTTGTTCGCTCCAGGAAGGTCAGCGACAACAACGAACTCGTCATTGTGAAGACGAGTATCGATTAAGCATTCTGTAGACTCCGATTTGCGTGCTTGTTTTTGGTCAGTACTGTCTGTACGTTGCTTTTGATCCATCCGAGGTCTCTGAGTAGGTGGGCGTGATCGAGGGGGGCCTCTTGAGGAGCGCTTTGCGTCTTCTCCAACCAGGTTTCCTAACCCCTCTGATAACGATCGCAACCCTGCTTGAAGTGAACTCTCAATAGCTGTTGCAAGGGAGGGGTCGGTTTGTTGGTGATTACGCTCGGATGTATCCCGTTTACTGTCTTCCCGCTCGTTTTCATCCTTGTTGTTCATGCGGGTTTATCTTTGTATCGCGATTACCTCGTGTGTTATGAGATGATCTCTAGCAGAATAAGTCCTTAGACTCGACAATTGTCATGTTTTATCTCATAATAGGTTCTAAAAGGCTATAAAAAACAGTTCGGTGGGTCATCTCATAACTACCAAGGGCATTGTTTAGTTGATAACCTCCTCAACTGGCGTTCGACCATCGAGCGCTTGATTCGGTCGATTGTGGTTATAGTAGTGTCTAAAGCGTCTGAGCCAGCGGCGTGCGCTGGCCGGACTGCCCCGCCAGAAGGAGTGAAAGCGGTCGATCCGCATTGAGACGGTCTGAAACCACTTTTCGACGTGGTTTCGGTAGCTGTAGTTGAGGTGACCGCTCAATTCGTGGCGAGCGAGGACAGTCAGATAACCACCAGCATCAATGAGAAATGCTGTATCGTCGAAATCGTATTTCTCCTCAAGTCGCGAGAGGAAGGCCGCCGCTGGATCGGTTCCGCGGCGTTGACGAGACGCACAGCGTCTCGTTCGCACACCAGAACGCTTCTCGTTCTGGGGGCGGCCAAAGACATCGATTTCCAGCAGCAGCTTTGATACTGTGTCGATTGCAGCGTATAGCCACTTTTTTTCGCCATCTACCTCGATCTATTTCTCATTGACCGCGACCGCGTCGCTGTCGGCGGGTCGCTCTATGCCTCCGACAATGTATGTGTCCAGTTCCAAGTCATGCCGTGAGACCGGTCAACGCCGAGTAATTCGAGCACTGAGACGACTTCCCGAACCGACAATCCCATTGAATGCAGACGCACCCCGAACACCCTGGCGGTGTCGGGATGCGCTCGTTCTCCTAAATCATCACAATCCACGTCTAAGCTCTCTCTGAGAAGGTTGGCGAGTTGCATGAGCATTTCTCGCCACCACCTGTTCGTTCCTCAAACTCTCATCTAGACAGTGCCCAAAATCGAATGTGTTATTTTCGTATTTTTCATATAGGAGGAAATATTAGCTTCACTCTTCAGACCTATTCGTCATTCCTGTCTGGGAAGACGATGACGGTCTACCGCATTCATAACTTGGCTGGCAGTAAGTCCGTGAACGAAAATCGACAGTAGAACCACGAACCCGACGAAGGCCCAGAGCCACTCTGCGGCGACGATCAGTTCCATTTCTTCGAATGATGCGTGAGCTAATGCGTGAGATAGATAATAGAACGATCCGATGCCGCGAATTCCGAAAAACGAGATGACAGCACGGTCGATCCACGGAGCGTCAGAGCCGAGAAATGCAATAATACCGGCGACAGGACGCAGTAGAAACAAAAAAGTGAGACCAAGTAACCCTCCGGCCCAGGTCAACGGTCCCAGGAGGCCGCCTGCAATCGCACCGCCGAATAACACGAGTACCGTGGCCATGAGGAGTCGTTCGACGATTGCGGCGAAGTCATGGAGTTGCCGATGGTAGTCATGTTCCCACTCGAAGCGTCGAAGTCCGAGCGCGGCGACGAAGACCGCGATAAAGCCATACCCGCCGAATAGTTCGGCTACTCCGTAGGCAAGCAATGTCGTGGCTAATGCCTCCGCTCCAACCATGACTTCCGATCGATAGGAGAGCGTTGGAGCGTGGAAAATAACACGAGCCATCACGTGTCCTACGACGTATCCGACTACGAGTCCGGCACCGATTTTGTACAGCACGTCAACCAGTACCCAGTTAACCAACCAAACGTAACCCGAAGCGTTCGCAGCAGCTGCAGCGATTGCAAGGTACGTGAATGGAAACGCTAGCCCATCATTGAGTCCTCCTTCCGATGTGAGCGCGAAGCGAATGGATCCCCATCTCTGTTCGATTGAATTTTCCTCTTCGATTTCGGTGAGCGGAGCGTCTGCCTCGACATCTGAGGCTAATACTGGATCGGTCGGGGCCAGGACCGCCCCCAAGAGAATGGCGGTCGGAAGCAAAAGTCCAACAAAATACCAGCTTAACAGGGCCGTGGCAGCGATAGTCAGTGGCATAGCAATCGCTAAAAGTCGCCAAGTTGATATCCAGGTCTGTACGTTGAACGGACGATCGATTTTCAGCCCAGCGCCCATCAATGCGATAATCACGACGAGTTCAGTGATCCGCTCGGTGAGACCGGACCTGGCGACTGGATCTACGGATGGCATCCCAGGAACGACAGAAAACAAGAGTATGCCGAACCCGACGTAGATCATTGGCAATGAGAGCGGTTTGTCCGCTAAAAAACGCGGAAGAATGACTGCCCCCAATACGGAAATGGCAATGACAATTAACGTAATTTCGTAGGCACTCATCCAGAGGATATTATGATAAGGACGGTGAAAGCTGTCAGGCCTGCTTGCACCCGTTTATAAGGGCTGCAAAACGAACACGAATTTGATAGTCGATTAGAAACGACGTGTCAAGGACCTTTATGCGCTATACGTAGAAGACACCGAAGCGATCATCTCGGCGTTCGTCAAGGAGAATCCCGCCGATCTCTCGGATTCGGAACTGGCACACGTCAAGGAGTGGGCCGATTACGAACACGGCGATTTCGCCGGCGTCGAACATCGCGAGGCGGACACGGTGTTTCTGGACCCGGAGGTGCCTCGAGCGTTCGGGGTGAAATCGCTTCACTTCGCGTTTTCGGAGTACCTGCCGGAGGAAGAGCTTCCACTCCCCGTTGCAGATGTCGCCTTGCTGCCCTTCGACGACGTGATCGTCAGTGATGGCTGGCTCAGACACGATCTGATGGGATCGATGGTCTGGCAGGAAACGGGAACCGACATCGATGCAGTGTACGAGGAAGCTAAACACCGCTTCGGGATCGTCGAGTCGCTCCCACCGGCCGACGAATCCGAGAAATCCGATGCCGAACAGCTCCGGTTTTTTATCAAGAACAAACGTAACCGCGAGCGATACGCCGACAAAATCGCCAAACTCAAAGACCGGAGCGAAGAACTCGCTCGGATCTACCATCAACAGTTGGGAAAAGCTCGAGCCCGCAGTCTCGGACGCACGTTCCGGGAACTGGAAGAAGCGTACGTCGCGATCTACGACGAACAAGTCGTTGCCACCGCACCGACGGAAGCGAAACTTCGGGAGACACTCGAGGCAATCATGCCCGATGGACGGGAAGACCATCCCTACATCTACCACTACGACCCCTGACGCGATCGAGTCGTACGTCTTGTTTCCGATCGAGGTAACTATTGGTCCCATTACATATTTATACCTCGTTGCACAAAATCAGACAGTGTCTGAAATGACGAAACAAGATGTAACTGTGTGTATGGATATCAATCCGGCTGACGATATCGATATTTTTCGAATCACTGCAGCCGACGACATTCTTCGTCTGTTGGCCGATGCTCACGAGACAGAGTTCACGATACCTGAACTCGTTAATGCGACCCGTGTTACTCGGTCTACAGTGTGGAGAGCAGTCGAGTTACTTGACGGAATCGGTGTAGTCCGTGTTCGCGAAACTCCTCAGAGAAATTATATATCTATCGATCCTCGACGGTTGCAGAAAGATAATCCATTACTGACAATCGAACAGACAGAATTCCATGCCCCGATACGCACATTTGTTGAACAGACTCGCGTGACTCTGGCTGACGACGACAACATTAATGATCTTCTCGGAATTGTCGTCTTCGGAAGCGTCGCTCGTGGCGAAGCCGACAGGCAGAGTGATATCGATCTGTTCATCGTTGTTGACGGTGACCGAACGACTGCACGCCGTCTTGTAACCGACGTTGTCAGTGATCTTAGTGAGCGCCGTTTTGATGGAGATCGGTTTGAGTTTGAGCCTTACGTCGAATCTGAAGAGAGTGCACAACGTGCCGGAGAGAAATTACGGGGAATTTTTCAAGAAGGAATCACAGTGTATGGCGGCGATCGAATTCAGTCAATACGTAAGGCGGTGTTCGCCGATGAGTAGTACGCGAATTGATCAACTGATCAACGAAGCACAAGCAGCATTTGACCGTCGGCCAACCGAGATTGAACTCGGCCTTGATGTCGAAGACGCTGCACTTCTCCAACTTCGTAAAGCATGCCGGTTGCTAGCTGGTGCAGAGACCCTCCAAGAAGAAGGCTACTACACCCTCGTCATTGAGGCATCATTTGTTGCAATCGAACGGACTGTCGAGTTTCGGCTCTTGGGACGGGGGACAATGCGACCTGTGGACTTACCCGGAACGCATCCTGGTGTGTATCGGGAAGCAGCTTCCGTCGGAATCTTTTCTGAAACCACTGCCGAGGACCTTACAGATCTCTGGCGTGATCATCGGGCAAAGACGTACTATCAGGATGGACTCGCTACGGCGAACCGTGCTGAACAAATGCTCTTACTCGCGACTGAGATTCATGCTTTCGTTGTTGGACGTTCATCCCAGAGCCATGAGTGCCTCTGTGACTCGAAATAGATGTCAAGATAACGATAGGCATTGAATGAGGCAAAATAGTTTATCAGCGGCCAAGGCGAATACTCCGGGGCCTGACCCCGAAGATGAAGCCGACACACGGTGATACGAACCATTACGCTCTTATTCAAAGCTCAGGAATGACCCCATAGCGAGGCTGTCGACGAGAATTTCGAGGGGTGCGCCGACGAGGTTGAATGATCGAACGATACCGAAGGTATGAGCAGCCTGTTCCAAGCCCTGCTTGGACAGGCCGCGAAACTTTCGCAGCCACGGTTTGACCAACGAAAACAGACACCCAATCTGGTTAATATGGGCACCCTCGGGCGAAATGTACGTCTCATCGTGAACGACGATTTTGTGGTCGAACTCCATTCATCGGTACGCTTGAAGACCGTCAGTCCAGACCTCTCCCAGCGGCTAGGAGAGGTCTTCAACCTCCAGCATTACCGGTTCTAAGTCCGTCTCATATTGAATGCCAAGCTGGCCGCGAATAACTCGTAACACGTCGCGGCAGGCCGCGACGAGCGTTAGTTGATCGCCGTGACGTCCTTTCCAGCGAGATCTGCCTGTCCGGGACGATCCGTCGCGATGACAGCTGTCACGCGGCGGATCTTGTCCTTCGTAGCCTGAACAAACTGAACTCGATTCGTCGACTTGAGTTGACCCGTCGATTCCGTGCTGAAAGCGTTCCCACACGGTTGGAAACCCGTTGTGTATTGCGGTTTCCACCTCTCGAATCGCGTAGCAGACGGTTCCGTACGCTCGATCAAGCAAGACGGCGATCTGTGAAATACGCAGCAACGTGTCTGCATAGAGAACGAACGCGAGAAGCACCTCTCCTCCGGTGAGGTGCTTCTCGTGAAATGGCGTTCCATAGGTATAGACCGGCTTGAAACCGCAGCTTCGACAAACTACGCGATCGGACGACTCCCACGTTTGGATGCTCGGATGATCACAGCTCGGACAGGTTGTTTGCTCCCAAAACTTCTTGAGTCGCCGCTCGATGTTTGCATCGAGCGGCTCGGTCCCAAGTTTGATCACGCCGAAATCGACGAGCTGGCAAAGCATCCGTCCAAGCGCCGGCTGTGACAGGGACATATTCTGCAGATATCACGCCGTTCACCGTAACTACGGGGGCGTTCCTCGCTTTTGAATAGGAGCGACGTAAGTTAACCAACAAATACCCGAGTCCGGGCCTGTTGTTGGTTAATGTAGTACTCCTCTCGAAGCCAACCAGCAGGCACCCAGTGCACCACTTTGGTCAGGAAATTATTCCTCTGAGTAAGAACTATATCCGTAGCCTCACAAGAACACGTATGCCCGACACAGTGTCCACGGACGGTCCCCCCTCTTTCGATGACCCGTTTAGTGGGGACGACGTCGAACAGCGTATCTATGGAACCATCCTCCAGACCCGGGAACCAGCGACGGCGAGCGCTATCGCCGACAGCGTCGACTGTGATCCCAAGACCGCTCGGAAGTACCTCGGCTGGTTCGACGATTTGGGTATCGTCACTCGACACGATGGCCATCCGGCCACCTACGAACGGAATGACGCGTATTTTGAGTGGCGACGCATCAACCAGCTCGCAGCCGACCATTCCGTCGAGGACCTGCAGGATCGCGTTCGTGAGCTGACGACGCGCATCACCGAGTACGAGGCGACGTACGACGCCGCGTCACCGGCCGCCGTCGACGCCATCGCCGCCGTGGAGGACAGCGACGAGCGAACCATCGACGACGTGTACAGCGACCTCACCGACTGGGCGACCGCCTGCGAGGAGCGTGACCGCTACGAACGTGCGCGCCAGCAACGCACGGGTGGCGAGCGCGAACGGGCGTCCGGGTAACCCGCTCGATGGTGCCACCGACAGGCGATGGCGGGAGCCCTGTCCCCATCGATCGTCCCATCCTCGAGTTCCTCCAGACGCGGCTCCAAGCGACGAGGCAGGTCTCCCGAGCGACCATCACGGACGCCAGCGGTCATCTGGAACTCCACGTCGTCTTTGCCCCGTCATACTACCCAGCAGCCGTCGACGAGGTGCAGTTGACGGTCCGTTGGTACACGAACGACGACTTCAAACTCCACTATCGAGAGCAGTACTCGGACCACGCCTGGGAGTGCCAGTGGGACCGGCACCCGAATCCGCACAATACACGGGACCACTTCCATCCCCCGCCCACCGCCCCGACGCCCGGCGAGGACGTATCGTGGCCAGACGACCATCGTGACGTCGTTGCGCTCGTCCTCGACGAGATCGAAGACCGAATCACCGCCCTGTGGAGCGAGTAGGGACCGCGGTCTCGCGTGAGGTTTGTCCGCGCCAAAAGGCGTGCAGCGCGCGATAACGTGCGCGACGTAACTCAACTCTGCCTGATTCCAATCCTCACGACGACACGAGTGCCGACTACGAACAGTTCGAGGCCGAACTCCCCGCCCAAGATCAAGACGCTGCCCGCGTTGGGACGGCGGACATGGACGATTCGGAGTCCCATAACCTGGTCAATGAGCTCGTCGACGCGGGTATCGTCATCCCAATCGCTGAAAAGCGCGTGCTCGTCCACGACCCTTCTGAGGTTCTGCAGTCCTACAAAAGGGTCAACTGGTTTAACCAACAAGTCCGAGAGTGGATCCGCAAAAAGTTGGCTAAAACTCCTGAAGCTCAGGGACTCGAGAGTGTACGCTGGCAGAGTTGACCGATTCGATTGAAATTAACAAATCGATAGCAAGTACTGTTATACGACGTGGAAAGGCCGATCGACTCGACTGGTTTTTACCGGACCCGATCGATAAAGAGAGGCTATCTGCATCAGGTTATCTGGCCCTTCTCCACATCCACATTAAGGACAATAACAATGTAAATACTAATGTCATTACAATGTATTCGAGCCCATCAATAGGGGTTCGGACAGCAATAATCCATACTGGGAACACAGTCTCAACAACGCGGATTGTTATCCAGAACACGAGAAGTCCGGCGTTGAGTAGAACTCCCAGTCTGAAAGTCCACCGGCCAGGGTCGAATAAGAGGCTGACACCCAACAGTCCCTGTCCAATAGCAAGTGCCGCAAAGAACGCCCCGTGCACTGGCCAGAATAACAGCGCCTCCGCTGCTACCCAGAGATAGAGCAGTTCTACCACGAATGCAAGACCAGCCGTGAGATATTGCAGATGAGTAACCGACTCACCAATAAGAGAGTCAAACAGTGATCTCTCCGACTTCGATTGGGGATCCAGACTCACGTCAGACCACCTCGAAGTTCGCCATCATCATCATGTCCTCATGTTCGAGGTTGTGACAGTGGAAGACGTACTTTCCACGATACGGACCAAATCGGGCGACGACCTCGACGGTATCTCCATCTAAAAACACCGTATCTTTCCACCCCGCATCGTACAGCCCCGGTGGGCCGCCATTCCGCGAGAGGACTTTGAAGTGAACCAGATGCAGATGAACAGGATGGGCAGGGTCGCTATCGAGCTCCCAGATTTCTACCGTGTCGAGTTTCGGGTTAGCGTCGATCCGCTCCGGGTCGAACGACTGGAGGTTGATCGTCGACATTCCTCCCTCCATCCCGGCGAGGAAATTGAACCGTCGAGTTTCAACAGCATCGTCGGGATCAGGGAACTCTAGTGGAGGGGTAAGCGTCGATGGGATTTCACTTTCATCGGATTCCTCGTGGGTCACCTCGAACTGCATGACATCGGCCGTCTTTCCCGACCCGCGCCGGTTCGTGAGTGTCACTTCTGTCCCGATCGAATAGTTCGAGAAATCGATGACGACGTCGAATCGCTCTGCTGGTGAAATACGAATCCGATCGTGTGAGAGCGATGTCTCAAGCAGACCACCATCGCTTCCGATCTGTACGAACGCACTGCCATCGGCTGGTGCTGGATCGAGTTCGAGGTCGTACACCCGCGCGTTCGATCCGTTGAGCATTCGGAAACGGTACTTCGTGTTCGAGACTTCTAGTTTCGGCCACGGTGCCCCATTTACGAGTATCGTATCGCCGTACCAGCCGTCACTCGCAGTTGGCAGGACTCCGTGCTCGCCGAGAAGCGACGGGTCGAGCGAGGGATAATACAGTTCGCCGTCCTCTCGGAAGGTTCGATCACAAATCAGGAGTGGAATCTCTTTTTCACCCGACGGGAGCGGAAGGTCGTCTTCGATTTCGTCGCGGATGATGTAGAAGCCTGCGAGGCCCTTGTACACCTGTGGTCCGGTGAAATCCATCCGGTGGTCGTGGTACCAGAGCGTCGCTGCCCGCTGTTCGTTCGGGTACGTGTACTCTTTAGTTCCGTGAGAAACCCCGTCAACGGTTCCGGCAGTGTGATGACCGGGCAGTTCATCATGATCGAGGTCCGGCGGAAAGAGAAGGTCCGTCGGGTATCCATCGCTCTCAGGAGGTGTGACACCCCCGTGGAGGTGGACAGCGACTGGAACGGGTAACTCGTTTTGTTGTTCGATCACGACCTCGCGTCCGCTTCGTGCTTCGATCGTTGGACCGGGAAAGAGTCCGTCATACCCCCAGATCGTCGTTTCGTATCCGGGGAGAATTTCGACCGTTTCCTCCCGCTGTGTGATTTCGTAATAGTCGGTCGTTTCATCGGAACGGACCGGTTCCGCCGTCGGTGGCACGGGAAGTGATACCTCGAATCGTTCGATTTCAGGACTTGCAACTCGACTCGCTTCAAGAAGGCGTGCAACGGGACGCGAGAGGGCACCGACTGGGAGGACGACTCCTGCCCCAGCCGTCAATCCGAGCTTCGTCAACCGTCTACGGGTGAATTCCATGCGATACTCGGATCTGGACTCAGATTCCGTTCAAGATGCTGGTGAACATGTTGCTCTTGACCAGAAAACGGAACCCGGTGTGGGTTCGCGGCGGTTGGCTCTGCGAGTGGCAGCCAGCTATTGTTCGACGACGGACGGAATGCCCTCCGCTGTCGACGATTCGAGGTAGGTGTAATAGTTGAACATATCTGTATAGGATGGTCGATCGATTTCAACGAGTGCGTGCTCGTAACTCGCGTCCAGTGCGTTCTTCGCGTCATTGAGCGAGGTTCCCTCCGGGAGGAACCCACGAACTTCGTCACCGCGGTGGAACGCACGTCCACCAACGAGTAACTCTTCGGGTGGCACGCCACCGCGAACCCGAAGGACGGATGGAAGCGTTTCGAGTAGCGCGTCGGGTGCGCTACTTTTGACAATGCGTCCGTTCTGAACGAAGGCGATACGATCGGCGATCTGCGCATCGAGTGGCGTGTGGCTGGTGATGAGGAATGTCGCTCCGGCCTCTCGACGTTCGAGAATCATGTCATGCAACACCCGAATCATCGATAGATCGAGTTCTGCGACAGGTTCGTCGAGAAGATACAACGGAACGTCCACCGACAGCGCGATCGCGACTTCGATCTTCCGTTTCATCCCGCCGGAGTACGTCCGAACGAGGCGATCGGCGTCGTCTTCCATTTCGAGTCGTTCGAGTATACGTTCGACGTCACCGGTCCCGCGCGGATGGAGGCGACGGTAGAACTCGATGTTCTCACGACCGGTGAGATCCGGATCGGTCATTTCACCCTGTTTCATCACGCTCATCATTGACTGCGCTTCGACGGGATCGTACGAGTCGAACAGCGTGATACGCCCATCCGTTATCCGGGAACTCCCCGCGAGACAAGACATGAAGACCGACTTTCCGACGCCGTTCGGGCCCATTAGGAGGACAATTTCTCCCTCTTCGACGAGCATATCGACTCCCCGGAGAACCTGTTCATCACCGAATCGCTTGTGTACGTTTGTGGCTTCGAGTACAGTCATTTTCACTCCCTCCGATAGGCAACCCGCTGAATAACGACGACGGACGCGACGAGCAGTACAAGGCCGTATCCGACAAGCAGTCCTAAATGTTCGATTCCATCAGGCATCGTTGGTGGTGTCAACCCCCAGTGAGCGAAGTCAGCGTCGGTCAGGTAGAAAATCTGAACGCGAGCCGCGAGCGCGTTCGGTACGTAGTTGACGAGCGCTTGATTTTCGGACAGCATCGCCGGCTGGACACCGTTGAATCCCGTGAGGAAGAAAGACATGATGACGATGACGACCGCGAGCGTCGTGATGTACTCCGGCTTCGTGATGAGCAGTGCAAGTCCCATCGAAAGCGCCATCGCAATGAGACAGAACACGAGGAGCGTCAGGAATGCGACTGGAATCGCAAGAATTCCGCGAGGACTGTAGGTTGCGCCGTGGACGTATCCCGCACCGATCGTCACGAGAAATGACGGGACCGCGATCGCCAGTCCAGCGAGAAATCGACCGGTCAGATCCGCAGTCGGCGAGATTGGAAGCGATCGAAACATGCGGAAGCGACCGGATTCGAGATCTCCCGCGAACGCCCCCGCAAAGACCGCGACGGTGACGGTAAACGCGCCAAAGAGACCGAACGAAATCGCGTTGTTTGCCTTGATTGCCCCGACCTGTTCTTCCGGTGGAATGAAAAACTCCATCGTGAGGAGGTACCACGCAACTGGCCAGGCGATTGCGAGAGCGAGTATGAGTTTGCTCCGGGAGAGGCTCCGAAGATACCGTTGCGTGAATGCACCGACTTGGTGCGTCCATCGTACAGTGGTTGGATTGGGATACACAAGAGAAGGTCGCTCACCAATGAGTCTCACCATTGTGGTGAACATGTAGCCATAGAACTCAGCTCTGAACATCAGATATAGTAGCCACTGCACGTCGTTGTACACCTGATCACCAGATGAATTGGCGATCAGTATGTAAATCGTTTCAGTTGTTACTATAGCAGTACATAGTAGCACGTTTTATTTATTCAGAACTTCTCCTGAAAATGAATCGGGAGATTCGGTAACTACGGATGCGTATAGTGCGAACTGTTTTGTCGGACGATAGAGAAGCGCCGGTATGGAGAAGTCGGAGGTAGAACTTCTTGGTGTGCAGTTGACGCTCGTCGGATTATTTCTCGTAGTATTCTTTGAAGGAGTCTTTCCGTATCCGCTTGTGGGATTATTATTCGGTGCTGTGGGCACGTCTGTTGTCCTGACTGCACTGTTTTCGGACACATGGTCTTGACATCTGTGCCCTCATTACTGAACAGTAACTACAAGTGTGTACAGAGTGGATTATACTACAGAATAGAGAAAATTTCAAAAGGCATTTAACAACTGATGGTAGGGCTATTCTTATGCTTGAAAACAAGTTTACCAGAGCAGGTATGTTCTTTGTTGTCGCATTCAGTGTTCCGATTCTCTTGAGTTTGCTCACTGATGGAAATCTGAACAGGGGGATTCAAATCGGAGCGGTGATGGGTATCATTTTCGGAGGCATAAGCCAATACTTCGAACCCAAACAGACCTCTGTTGAACAGTAGGTGTCCATCTTGTACTAGGCGATAACAACAGGTGCTTATGTAGAACTTTGATAGCCATCAATGAACATCAGAACAACGAATATGAGTACTGCGATACCAATCATCGAAAAGCCACCTGAATCTTGAAAAGCAAAAATCCAAATAAGGAATCCTGAGACGGCAGCAAGGAGACACATTGCAAAGAGGCGGCGGTCAGAGGAGATTTCCATAATTGGCAGTACAGTTGTCAAGTGATAAGTGCACTGTCTATACTGAACGTGAGTTTCACGGCTAACTCTAAATAAAGAAATGATACTACTAACTGCTGATAGGAAAAACGATTATCTGCGCGGATCCGGGTGACTGACTCCAAGGACCGTTCGCATATTCTTCCGTGTCTTTGGTCACATCACCGTCATTGGGAGTGTGGTCCTCCGGCTCATGTGAATTGAGAAGTGGTGAACATTGATACGCTGTAGTGAGAACGCTGGCGTATGAAGACAGTGCACAGGCTCGCAATAGCAGGTGGAATAGCAGTACTCGCAGTACTCTTGAGTTCTCTTGTCGGGGACTCGGTACCCGAACAACTCGTTACGAACTGGGACGCCGCCGGCGAGCCGAGTGGTACCATGCCGAAAGAACAGGCGCTGTGGCTTCCGCCTGCGTTCATGGCTGTCCTTATCGGACTATTCGCCGTGCTTCCGCGGATCGACCCGCTCCGAGAGAACATTGCTATTTTCCGCCGGTATTACGACTGGTTCGTCGTCGTCCTCACCGCCTACCTCTTTCTCGTTCACGCGGGGATTCTCGCTTTCAACCTCGGGTACGAGTTTCCCTTCGTACACCTGTTGATCGCCGGAGTAGCGCTCCTGTTCTACTATACCGGAGTCATTCTGACAAAAGCCAAACGGAACTGGTTCATCGGGATTCGAACTCCGTGGACGCTCAGTAGCGACGAAGTGTGGGACCGAACCAACAAACTCGGCGGACGGCTGTTCAAATTCACGGCGATCCTGGCGCTCGTCGGGCTTTTGTTCGGTGAGTGGGCGATCTACTTCTTGCTCGTTCCGGCGCTCCTGACCGCGGTCGTGACGGTTGTGTACTCTTATTACCTGTACGAACGGGTCGAACGTGAAGTCGATGCCGAGGGTACCTGAATGTCCACGACTCGTCCGCGCCTTCCACTTCGGAGCTCACAACTGCTCGCCGTCGTCGTCGCGGTTTCTCTCTACTATCTCAGCCAGTGGCTCACGGACGTGGTACGACTCCGAGCGTACCTACCGCTCGGTAGCGATCTGAGGATGGTTCAGTGGATCGGCGCGATTGACCACCACGTCGTGCAACTGTGTTTCGCACTCGGTTGTCTCTGGTATCTCAGCGGCCGTGACTGGCGGTCGTGGGGCCTGAACACGAAGAATCTGGGCGAGTCGAAGCAGCTGCTTACTCAGGGCTTCTTTCCGGTTCTGGTCCTGTTCCTGTTTCTCGGTGAGTTGCTTGTCCCCGTGCTGACTGATACACCGCCGGAATTCGAGTACGAACTTACCGTCGTGAACGTAGTCGGGATACTGGTCTTCATGGGAGTCGTTTCGGGCGTCTCCGAGGAAATCCTGTTCCGAGGATTTATTCAAACGTACCTGACCCAGTATTTCGATCGAACGTTCACCGTATTCGGCCACGTACTCCCACTATCAGGGCTCATCGCGGCAGTGATTTTCACCGTCGCTCACGTCGGGTTCACGGTGTTTCCACTGGGAATCTATCACCTACAGATCCCACAGCTCGCGCTCGCGTTCGTCCTCGGAATCTACTACGCGATCGCATACTACGAGACGGAGAGCCTAGTTGCGCCAATCGTTGCCCACAATATCGTAAACGGTATCATCATGACTGCCACGTTACTGGCGGCGTGGATTCTCATATAGGTGTCTTCGAAACTATCCAATCGTGGGGAGCAGGACGTGCTTGTTACGTGAACCGCCTCGGGGTCAAGCCCCGAGGCATTCGGCCTGCTCCGCCTGTAGAAGATCCCCAACCCTTGTCCAGCAACGGCTCACAGCTCCGAAGTGAACATGTGGTCGTCAATTCTCAACCGTCAGCGCGACCGTTACCTATCTGATGACGGAATTATCAGACATGCAGTGGAGACGGATCGTAATCGGCGGCACCGTACCCCACGTTCTCTCACTAGGCCTGTTGATCGTGGCGATCGTCGCCTATACGTTCCTCCTTGCGTTCGGGACTGGTGGCGAACCCGACCAAGGATCACTGGACCAATTCAACACGGTAGTCGGAACGCAGCTATTCCCCCTCGTGACGATTCTGCTGACGATACCAGCCGCGGCGTGGGTCGCCAACAAAACTGAACGTAAAGTAGCCATTGTTCACGGATTCGCCGTTGGTCTACTCGTCGCCATAATCGGACTCACCTTCGGTGCACTCGATCTGATGATGGGAGTTCGGTTCGTGGTCACGATCGCCGCTGGAGTTCTCGGTGCGATGCTAGCTCCGGTGATAGTAAGCGAGTAGTATTTTACAGAGATGAGTCTCTGGGTCGGTACTAACCGTACGAAGGCGATATACGCCATCTTCCTACTCATTACTCGTCTCCCACATTCATCATCGACGTGCGGATATGGCCGCTCTATGTAACAACCTATTTGTGACAGCAACCAGTGAATTGATTACCTTTTCCACTAAGTTAAGTGCGCTCATGCTAAAAAGTCGCTGATGGAAAAAACCGTTGAGCGGACGATTGGGAACACTAATATTCGATTGTCGAATCCCTGGATATTCTTTGCAATTACGTTCGCTTTCACATGGGCGTTCTGGATACCAGCGATTATCTTAGACCTCGCGTTTGATAACGCTCTCGGGCTCCTGCTCCTCCTCCTGGGGCTCCTCGGGCCAGGCATCACTGGTGTTGCACTCATGAAGTTGCTGTATACCGAAAGCGCCCAGAAGGACTTCTGGGACCGTGTCACGAATATCCGCCGGATCGGCATTCAGTGGTATCTTGCGGTCTTCTTATACGCGCCGATACTATTCGCCATTGCAGCAGGTATCGATATACTGCTGGGCGGTACTGGCTACTTTGTGGCCGATTGGGTATCACAGCTGACATCTAATCCAGCTGCATTTCTCCCAACACTGCTCTTTTCGACATTACCACCGGTTCTCGAAGAGTTAGGCTGGCGTGGCTATGCACTGGATCAACTCCAACGAACACGGACCGCGTTAGCTGCCGGGCTGGTTCTGGGAGTGTTCTGGGCTGCCTGGCACCTCCCACTCTTTCTTATTGAAGGGACAAACCAGCACGACGCTGTTGGATTCTTGACAATAGAATTCTGGCTGTTCATGGTCGGCGTCGTCGCACTCTCCGTCGCATTCACTTGGATACACAACGGCACCGGAGGGAGTATCCTTGCAAGCATCCTGCTACACTCTTGGACTAACTTCACCCTGCAGACCTTCGAGGGAACACTCCGGACAGATATATTATTCTACGCCGGTACCCTGTGGGCCTTCGTCGTACTCGTCGCCATAATCTATGGTGTGAAAACCCTGTCAAGAAGGGATGATCTCCCGCACCCGACCCTCAAAACGCAGCCGGCCGTCACTTCAGGCGGCAGTCAGAACCCATAGGTATACTCACTCACTGTGATAGACTCCCGGATCGTCATCAATCTCAGTTGAGTGATATTAGATGCTTGACCGGAAATCCGAATATCTATGACTCTTGATAAACCGGCCTGCGTTCACTAAGCACATCTACTTACCGGACAATTCACGAGAAGAGGGTTGAAACGAAAGTCCTGCAAATTTTTCTATTTACCATTCGGAGGGAAATAAACCGGTATATCGATCCTTCTCAAATAGGAAGTTGCAGGCAGTATGTGACGGAAGTAGTTTCCGACCAATATCGGTTAACGGATTCGTTTTCGATAGCGCTCACGAACAGTGGTCAGCAGTGCATAGCTTCCGCCGCCGATTAGGCTAAGAGCACCGAGTAATTGAATCCCGACTCCGAAGCTTGCACCGCTTCCACCAGGATCGCGGTGGTAATCGAGCATATGCCACCACGTGTCGGGGTCACCGATTGTCAGTGAATCGAGCCCAAACACGAGCGCACCGAGGAGCGCGAGAAGAATACCACCCATGAGTGTTCCGAACACTACGATCGATCCCAGAACGGCGTTCCAGAGGAGCAAAGCGTACGAATACGTCCGTCGATCGGTTTCAGAGCCGTAGATTCCGATTCCGACTCCGTTGGCCGTCTCCTTGACACGAACGTTCGGGGAGTAATCGAGTAACAAGATCGCTATCCAGATATCGCCGACAGAACCAGCCGCGTTTGCAGCGAGCGGGATGAGTAACCAACTCGACGGAACGACAAGCAACAGCACGAGACCCACGAGTGAGATGAGAACGAGGGGAGAGAGGAGAATAACCAACAGCTGGTTGCGCGTATACGTTTCGTCGCTCGTTGCATATGCGTACGGGAGAACAAAATAGGCGACACCCGTACCGTATCGAGGCGTGCCACCATATCTGGTCATTGCTGCACCGTGAATCAGTTCGTGTGGAATGACTACCGCGAGCAACAATGCAGCGAACGCCCCGAAGGTCAGTAATCCATCCAGGCCGCTCCCAATAGAGAAGGTTACATCCGGTTGATACCCTGTGAAATAGTGAAAGATCCAACCGAACGCATAGATGGCGACAAAGAAACTTCCCGTCGATATCAGTAGCCAGTGACCGGCTACGCGGCGGGTCAGTTGCCATTCGTTCAGTAGTTGAGTCCGATCAGTTGCGGTTATTGCTGTCTCGGTACGGTCGTTCATTTTGTCTCTTCGGTCGAATACGAAACGCGGACTACTTCCTGTGAACAAAATCCGAAAGCGTCGTAGCTCATGTTTGAGGTGCTATTTCAGAATCTCGTGGATCTCCGATTGCGTCCTTGATGATCTCCCCTTCCGCTCGGTGGAGGACGCCGCTGATGACTGATTTATTCACATCGAGTTCATCAGCGAGATCGGTGAGCGAACACTGACGCGGGTTATCGTAATACCCTCGTTCGATAGCAACGGTCACAATTTCGCGCTGGCGGGCTGTGAGTGAATCGACAACGTCGTACCCTTCCGTTATCGATAACACGTCATAATCGACGTTTCGCTCATCCAGAGACTGCCACAAGTCACCCATCTTCGATTCTGGCATAACGAACTCGATGAACAGGTAGCCGTCACGGGCGACGACGGGAGACGTCGGATGATATCCGATGTCTTCGGAAACAAAATATCCCTCGGGTGGTTCCCCTTCTAACATGACGACTACCGTCTCGTCGTCACTGTGCAATATCTCTACGGTCTCCGTATCCCAGTACTCCATCGTGTCTTTGAATCGGTCTGTTTCATCCGTTCGAACTTCCAGTACGCTACAAACGTCCTCACCTTTCGGATAGTTCGCTAAAAACCGGAGAGAGATATCCGGAAACTCCTCGGATAGTGTCATCATATCCGGCATTGGTCCAACTTTCAGACGGACTCGAGGCATACGCACCCTTGGAAGGATGCCCTATTGGGGATGTGGGTGAACATGTTGCCGTACTCGCGGCCGAATACTTCAGTTTTGGTTCACCACTTCCATCGGACCGTCCCAATCGACTCGATACGAGTAGATCCGCTCGAAGCGTTCGACTCCCCGTTTGAGCAAAAACGGAAGGATGAGATCACGGAATTTTCGAGTTATCACGCTCGATGGTGCCTTCTGGTTTCCCGTCTCACGAGACATTTCGACGATCGCTTCCACTCGTTCTCTCCGAAGTTCTTCGAACGCTGTGAAGGCATCAGACACACCCCCAACGTCTCGAAGACACTTTGCCAGTACAATTGCGTCTTCCATCGCCAGTGACGCTCCTTGACCAACGTGTGGAGATGTCGCGTGAGCCGCGTCGCCAATCAAACAGACCGTGTCTCGATGCCACGCTGGAAGCGACGGCAGGTCGTATACCGGCCACTTGCCGATGTCGCCGTCAGTCGAGCGAATGATTTTGGCGATTGGCTCGTGATCTCGCTCGTGTAGTCTGAGCAGTTTGTCTTTCCACTGAATCCGAGAGATTTCGTCCAGCTCCCTACGCCTCGGTGCCTGCGATCGTTCGTGGTTCTCGAACCAGTAGATCTCTCCCGTCGGGACTTTCTGGTAGCCGAAAAAACCGTTCAGACCGAACGTCATTCGCATGATTCCGTCGGATGGAGGAACCGACTCGTTTCGCGTGAACGCACCGGAGTCAATTATCCCGGTGTATTCCGGTTCGGGTGCGTCTGGGAAGGTCGACTTCCGCGTTTGGGAGTGGATGCCGTCACAACCGACGAGAAAATCACCGTGAGCTTCCGTTCCATCGTCAAAGTATGCGATAGCCATGTCCTCGTGTGGGATCTCGACATCGGTGAGTCGCTTTCCGAACTCGATGGTAATTGCACGTTCGAGCGCTGCTTCTCGGAGCACCTTCGTGAGGTGCCCGCGCTTGATGAGTACGGTTTCCTGTTGATTTTCACCAAGTTGTTTGTTCGCGTGATTCTGGAAGATTAGTTTCTCCGATCGGTGGCCGTGTTCGAGAACCTGTTCTTCAATCCCGAGAGTTTCGAGTACGTCGGTCCCGTTCGCCGCCAGATTGAGGAAAAAACCCGCTTCGTCTCGTGGTTGAGGTCTACCCTCGTAAATAATTGGTGTAACCCCAATTCGCCGGAGAAACATTGCAAGCACCGGTCCTGCGACCCCACAACCGACGATTAGTGCTTTCTGCTCTGAGAGCCTCGGTGGCTTATCAGTCGTGTGCTTGGCGCTTCGATTGGTATGTCGATTCATCGATGAGTGTTAGCACTCAATCTCGGTTCAAGATTCAGATGAACATGTAGACAAGAGTCGATTCAGCATGAATCGAGGTGGAGCCTCCGACCTCAAGGAGCGAGAGCAGCGAGCGAGTAGGTCGGAGAGGAAACCGACAACGGACGACGCAACCGCACGACGGTAGCTACCTGACTCCCAAGTGTATAAGTACCATCGGGTAGTAATCTGAAACATGGAGGTGCGTCGAACCGCGCCGGTCAAACTTGTTGTTCCCGATGAGCGGCGCGACGACCTCCACGAATCCGCGCGACAGTTCCTTCACTGTGCGAATCGTGCCGCCGAGTTCTTGTTGGGACGACGACTCCTACACGAACTGCGTTACGGCGAACTCGACCGCACGGGACGCGCTCTACGGACAACTTCGAGAGGAAACTGATCTCACTGCGAACCTCGTTCAAGAGGCCATCCGACGCGCCGTCCAAGCGACGAAAGGGTGCGTCGAACGGTGGAAACAGGGCAAGCGCGTGAACCAGCCGGAGTTCACCTCGTGGAGCATGGTCTACGACAAGCGAAGCGCGACGTTCTACCGCGGCCGTGTGTCCCTCTCGACCGTCAACGGGCGCGTCGAGTGCGAGTTTGAACTTCCGGCGGATAGCCCGACTCCCTACGAGCGGTACGTTCTCTCGGAGGACTACGAGTTCCGGGCGAGCACACTGCAATACGACAAGGCGACTGACGAGTTCTACTTTCACATCACGACGCGGAAGTACGATACCGACGAATCCGAGGTTTCGGAAGATGCCCAGCACCAAACAGTTCTTGGTATCGACCTCGGCGTCAACAGCCTCGCAGTAGCTTCGACCGGCACGTTCTGGCAGGGCGACGAATACGATCACTGGTGCCGCGAGTTCGAGAAGCGACGTGGTGAGATGCAACAGCGCGGGACGCAAGCCGCGCACAACGCGGTTCTTCGCCTCGGAAATCGTGAAGAAGCGTGGCGGAAACAGTACATCCACACCGTTGCCAACGAGATCGTCACGGAAGCCGCCGAGAACGGATGCGATGTAATCGCGTTCGAGAACTTGACCGACATCCGCGAGCGACTTCCACAGGCGAAGTGGCACCACATCTGGGCGTTTCGATGCCTGTTTGAGTATGTCGAGTACAAAGCGCCCGAACAGGGCGTCTCCCTGAAGCAAGTTGAGCCGAACCACACGTCCCAACGCTGTTCTCGAACGGACTGTGGGTTCACGCACGAATCGAACCGTGACGGCGAACACTTCCATTGCCAGAAGTGTGGCTACGAGGTCAACGCAGACTACAATGCAGCGAAGAATATCGGGCTACGCTATGCCCGAAATCGGAAACACAGACTCCGTTCCTCGCCCAAGTCGGGGAATGGAGACGCACCAGTAGACGTGCGTGTAAATGGTGGGACGTTGAACGGCAAGAGTCACCAGCCTATTGCTGGCGACTGATTGCTGGGAGTCCACATCAAAGCCCTACCCTCAACGAGCGAACCCCGTATGGGGTGAGCGAAGTAGGGTAGGGTAGGGCAGTTTACATCAAGAATAGTCAGAAATGGTGTTGTTTTGTATCTATTAAATTATTCCCGAATAAAAGGTGCTAACAGATAGAAACATTACCATTGTGTCTCAATTAGAGATATGGTTGAATTTACTGAAGAGTTAAGCGATACTGAATTACTCGGCGTTTGTATGGCCTTTGGTGCCGGAATCGGAATGTCCTTCGGCTTTTCTTTTGGCTTCTTCTTTAATGATGTTCTACTTTGGGGACCAATGGGAGTTGCCATCGGTGTAGCAATGGGCTTTGTATTTTGGATAGGACTATCAGATTCCTCAAATCTTGATTAAGACTATATAATTGAGGAGCAAAGATATTGGAGTATACGCGAAACAGAGACTAGAAAAGTCGCCGGATAGTGGGTAGAAACGGATTCTATGACACGCTTCACCTGTGAGCAGCAATCGTGCGTAATCCATTCTAAGATCTGATTTGATGTCTCCTGAGCCGAGTGAATGATCCGAATATACATCTATCTGGGCTGTTTTCCCAATTATTCATATTCTTGCAAAGGGCCAGTCAGAGCCAAATCACTCTAGTCTCTGCACTAACTGGTCCAGAGGCTTACGCTGTACTATTGAAATCACATGTTCAATTTGTTGCAGGAGTCGTTGAAGTTCCTGAAGCCGTTTTTGCGCATGCTTTGTCCGTTCGTTTTCAGGCGCTGATTCGAGCGTTTCCTCTGCCGAATTAACTGCTTGAACCATGATTTGGTATTCCCGTCTCCCCTCATTGAGAATAACTTCCCGAATTGCGGTCCAAAAATCAGTTTGCGCCGAAAAATACACCCTCTTGCCTTCACCAGGTTTTGAATGCCGCGATACCAAATAGTATCGTTCAAAAACCTTCATAGCTGAACTGACCGTTGATTTCGCATATCCGCTTTTCTCGGCTAATTCGTCGAGTGAATACGGTTCTGGCGCTAAATAGAGTACACCGAAAATCTGTCCATAACTCTGATTTAAACCATATACTTGAGTCACTTTCCCCATAGCGGTTGCTAGCTCGCTTTGCACCTGTTCGAATTCTTCAGATCTGTTGTTGGTCATAGTAATTCGGTATCCGATCGTTCACTGAACACATGGTTCCCTCTGGTGCGAATAGGCATATATTCTATGAATCGAATATACGTCATATAGAGAATAGGCAAAAGCCAATTTGACAAATATCGAAGATTATAGGTAATAGTCACAGCTACTGGGGGCACTGGATCGACTTTTATGACATTATCCGAATAGAGTACAGCGACACCTCTTCCGAAATGCTTATTGCCTATATTCGCTACATTGCGAACGTAGCGAATTTAGCACAGATTTGCTGCTCGACCATTGCGGTCAATGAATCCAAAAAATATGATGAACAGAAAATCGTTTGGTACTGGGCAGAACCAGCCCAGAGATGCTGTTTCACAGCTAGAACCGCGTTCGGGAGTATTAGGATATTGGGACCGATTAGTCGGACCAACTGCTACTCCAGCCGAGCAAACACTAACTCTGACCGTTGCGACAGTCTACACCGTCGTCGTCTGTGGGTATGCTTTGTGGGCAGATCTTGGCTGGTCACTGCTTCAACTGGTCGCCGTTGCGATTATCACATTCGACGTTGCTGGAGGAGTTACCGCAAACGCTACCGTCAACGGGCGCCGGTGGTGGCATAGAGCGAGCAAGACGGACTGGGATCATTTCAAGTTCATCGCAGTCCATATCCATCCGTTCGTTTTCGCCGCGCTCTTTCCAGCGTTCTCATTGCAAGCAGCCGCAATTCTCTATTTGGGGCTTATATTCAGTGCGGTGATAATCCTGAGCGTGGATTCGTATCTTCGAAGAGGAACAGCTCTCGCCCTCTTCGCGGGCTGGATCCTATTTGCGTCATACTGGACAATCACACCAGCTGGACTGGAGTGGTTCGGCACGGTGCTGTATCTCAAACTCTTGGTTGACCATCTAATTGGAGATAACTGACGCGAATTTATGTTTGTACGTCACAATCCAAGTGTTGGAACGCTGTCTATCGAAACGGAATTGTCAGAACACCCTATCGCATCCACTTAAATCATGCCAGAACGCATTAATTTAGACGGAAAAAAGCTAGTCGGAGTCGAAAACGATGAAGGAGAGGTAAGCGCGGACACCGTCTTTCATTTTGAACAGACCGGAGAACATATCTACGCCCATTACTGTGGCGGGCAGATCGTAGACGGACATTTAGTTGGAACGTTTGATGGGCAAGAATGGAATATTCGCTACGTTCAGATTACGACGGCCGGCGAAACTGCCACTGGCCATTCTGTTGGAACAGCAGAGATCCTACCTGACGGACGAATACGTGTTGAAGATAGATGGGAGTGGGAATCAAAGGACGGTAGCGGTACCTCCGTGCACGAAGAAGTCAAACGATGAGCCTCGTAGCGGAATTTACCCAGGAGGCCCAGGTACTGACCCGCGCGACAAGGGCAGTTCCCCAGATGCGCTTTCAGCTCGACGAGTACTACCTGCAGACGGACGCAACGTCGAAGTTCCTCGTCTGGGCGATCGGTGACGCTCACGATCGATTCGAGGCCGAACTCGAGGACGAACCAACTGCCGATCGATTCACTCGCCTGGCGGAACTGCCGGGTCGAAGGTACTACAGTGTCCAGCTCTCGGAGGACGGAACGCAATCGCTGACCTACCCGATCGCCTCGGCATACGACATCGTTTACCTGACGGTCGAGACGGCGGTTGACACCGTCCACATTACGGCCCGGGTTCCCTCTCGAACCGTGCTGAAGGAGTACCGGGCTAAGTGCGCCAAACGGCAGATCCCGTTTCGCCTCGAGAAGTTGTATCGTGAGGACGATGCCAAACCGATCGGTCGAGTCGGACTCACCGATAGACAGCTTGAGGCAGTCACACTCGCCCACGACCGTGGGTATTTTTCCTCACCACGAGAGGCGAGTTCGGCCGAGCTGGCGGCCGAACTCGAAATCAGCCACCAGGCGTATTCCGATCTTCTCCGACGAGCAGTCGAGCGACTGGCGGCCGCGGCACTCGACGAGGAGACTATATAAAATGTTGCACGAGCAGTATCAACGGCTTCCCCTGGTGGCCGCTAACAGTCAAGCGTGTTTCAGACCGTCCGATTTCTTGATTCTGCACCGCCCGGAATCGGCTCGAACGCTGGTTCCAGAACTGATGACACTGGCCTCCTCAGGGGTGGTGGAAATTCGTGAGCGAGAAGACGCCGTCTCGGTCGAATCCCTTCGAGAATCTGCTCCTCGGGTGTGCGACAGTCTGGACCGGGCTCATGGCAGGGTTCTTCTTCGCCTTCTCCGTCGACGTGATGCCCGCGTTCGCGGCGACGAGCCCGGAAACGTTCGTCGAGTCGTTTCAACAGATCAACGTCGCCGTACGGAATCCGGTGTTCGGGGTCGCGTTCTTCGGAGCGGTCGCGCTCGTTTCGCTCGTGGCACTCGTCGGAATCCTGCGGTGGCCGCGACGGCTCGCGGCGCTCGCCTGTCTTGCAGCAGCAGTCTACCTCGTTGGGGTTTTCGGAGTCACGGGAATAATAAATGTCCCGCTGAACGAGACTGTGGCGATGTGGGATCCGGCGGCACCGCCGGAGACGTGGCAAGCAACATACGACCGGTGGACTTGGGCCAATCTGGTCAGGACGATCTCGGCGACGGTGACTCTCTGCTGTTTGGCTGTTCTCTCGCAGCAGGTTCCAAGGTCTCACCTGCAACAAGAACAATGATTTTCAGTCGAAGGAGTCCAAATCCCGTTCATTTAACGCGAACGGGTCCATCTCCTAAACGTCTCACACGGTCCGGTGCTACGCCCGTATCGTCAGGCCAAACGGTGGTGAGTTGACCGTGACACGCGTGCTCGTCGCGGGAGCGACCGGGTATCTCGGACATCATATCGTTGAAGTATGTGCGAACCGCGGTCACTGGGTGCGGGCACTATCGCGGCCCGGTTCGGTCGAAAAACTGTCGTCCACTGGCATGCACCTTGAGCCAGCCGTTGACGCGTATGTGGACGACCTATTTGTCGGTTCGGCCACCGAACCCCGATCGCTCGCGGGACTCTGTGACGATATCGACGTCGTGATCTCCTCGCTCGGGGTGACCCGTCAATCCGCCAGTCGGTGGGCAGTCGACTACGAGGCCAACCGCACAATACTCGATCTCGCGATGGACGCTGGCGCAGACCGATTCATCTTCGTTTCTGTCGCGGAACCGAAACTGTGGGGGGAGTTGATAGAGCCTCGAGAGCGCCTCGTTGCGGAACTGGAAGCGGAGTCGATCGACCACGTGATCATCCGTCCGACGGGCTATTTTTCAGACATGACGGCGGTGCTTCGGATGGCCGAGCGAGGGGTGGTCGTCCTTCTTGGTGACGGACGTGCGCGGGTGAACCCGATCCACGGCAGTGACCTCGCAACCGTGTGCGTTGATGCGATAGACAGTGACAAAGAAACGATTCACGCCGGCGGGCCTGAGACGATGTCTTACGACGAGGTCGCAACGGTCGCATTCGACGCGCTGGAAAAATCGAAAAGGGTGATCCACCTCCCAGAGCGTCTCACGAGGATGGCGCTGGCGGCAGTTCGCCCGATCCACTCCCGTTACTACGGTCTAGGTAACGCCTTCGCGAACGTCATGACGGCTGACGTCGTAGCGCCCGAGACTGGAAGTCACCGGCTTGGCACCTACTACGAGTCGGTACTCCGGCGGGACGCCAAACAGGAGTGATGAGTACCGTTTCCAGCTGATTTGGCATGTCCGAGAATCGTCTCGTCGATATATACTTAGGTGATCCGGGTATTCTTCAAATCGTCTAATGTCCATCTATCGTTCATCAACAGGGAGACGAGTACTGGAGGAAATGTACGATTTGGCTGTCGAAAACCTCGATGTCGAAGTCGATGAACGGTACGTTGAGACGCGACATGGTGAAACCCACGTCCTCGTCGCGGGACCGGAGAATGGAGCACCCGTAATCGTCTTTCAGGGCGGTAACGCCACAAATCCGATGACGCTGGACTGGTACAGCGATCTGGCTGATGAGTATCAACTGATCGCACCGGATACAATTGGACATCCTGGATACAGCGCCGAAACACGAGTTGCCCCCAACGGAGATGGGTACGGTGAGTGGGTAATCGATATCCTCGACGCATTTGATATCAAGTCTGCGCCGATGATTGGTACCTCCTACGGTAGTGGTATCATCCTCAGGACGGCTGCGACCGCACCAGAGAGAATCACCAGCGCTGCACTGGTTGTGCCAGCAGGATTCGGAACTGGGTCACTTATCCCGATGATGAAAGTCGGACTTCCGTCGATACTGTATCGCTTTCTCGGCTTCGAATTGCTGTTGGAGCGAGTTCTGAAAGCGATGGTCACGCGCTCCGATCCAGACCCAATCGTTCGAGAGACGATTGCTGCGTCACTCCGGTATGTAACTCTCGAACGAGAGTTCCCCACTGCTACTGCCGACGAACTTGATGGATTCACGGCCCCGGTTGCGTTGTTCGCTGCTGAAAGCGACCCATTCTTCCCATCTGAATCGATTGTCCCCCGGGCTCGTTCTCAACTACCAAACGTCTCGAGGACGGAGATATTGGACGGAGAGAAGCATATCCTCTCGCCAGAGGCTCAAGAGACGGTAACTGCGTCTATCTCCGCGTTCTTCAACCAATGACCGGAGCGAGTACCGATTACAACAAGTTGCTTAAATCCCCCTCATTGCGGGCCAACTCCTCCTGTATGGACTTTTCAGCCTCTTCTTTTGACCAATCATCCTCATTTCGGAAAACAATATTCCGAACACCGATTTGTCCTGCGGCGTTTCGAATATCCGCACTCGTTTCGTACGTGACAACCTCTTCGCCTTCAAAAATCACTGTATATGAGTACGCTTTCTCCGTTCCTATTTCAACGACAACGGTCACAGATTCGTTGATTTTGAGTTCCACTTGACCCATCGTTACCACGAGATTTGATCGTTTATCGATATTTTGCCAGACTTGACCACAGTTGCATTGAGTCCCCCGCGATGAACGAGTGACTTGCTGAGGCCCTCTTCACCGACCAGAGATTGCATATAGCCGCAAGGTTCACACAGCATTTCCCCTCTACACACTACCTCTCCGACGGTGAATTCTTCCCCGACGAGATGGTTCAATGGGACTCCTTCAGTTGAGATGTTACGTCGATGTGCTCCACGTTGCAAGTTGATTCCAGCATCCCGCTCGATCGCCTCAATGGCTTCTAATTCGACGAACGTGACGTCACTTGCTTCTTTTACTTCTCTATCTGGATTCTGATCTAGCAGGTTCCAGAGTCCTTGTTTTTTGAAATACCGATTGTCTTTCAGCCCCTTACTCTCTACGGCTTCTACTTCTACAGGTAGAGCAGGCCGAGTGCCCTCGGGGCTTGACCTCGATAGTGATGTTATCCTGATATCAACAAATCCACTGCAGTCGAAGTATTTACAATCAAACGCGTCGAACTACTTACCATGGACGAGGATGGACTCACCTACACTCTCGACTTCCAACTAGACATTCGAGAGGAAAGTCCATCTCTCCTGACCGACGGCACCCTCGAAGCCCGCAGAGTCGTCAACGAAGTCTTCCGCCTCGACAAAGAAGGTTGGGACTGGAACGACATCGAAGAAGCCGTCGGAAACCGCAGCATCCACGTGAAAAACACCACACAACGACTCGTTGCCAAAGCTATCACCGCACTCGAAGAATACTACGGTGATGAAGACGACGAATACGGACGCCCAAACCACAATGTCCGCGAACCGTTCCCCATTCGAATGAACTACCAAGAGGGATACGACCTATCTCTCGACGAGGACACGGAACACATCCACTTCAGAATCAGCGCACTCAAATACAAGTACGTGCGCGGCACCCTCAAGGGCAGTCCAGATCATGTGGAACAACTGCGAACCGCACTCCAAGACGAAGACGATAAGTGGCGTGTTGGTACCGCAGAGGTCGTTCCAGTAGACAACGGCCACGAACTTCACGTCAACGTCACTCGGAAGAATGCGGAAGTCCGGGATAAAGAAGACTCACAGACGATCGTCGGTGTTGATATTAACGAAGATTGCATCGCTCTCACTGCGTTGACCGAAGACGACATCATCGACTCGGTTGTCATTGATTACGCGAGCATCAAAAAGCGTCGTCACGAGTTCTTCACGATGCGGAAGCGCATGCAGAAAAACGGACAAAACGCGTTCGAGAATGTGCTGCGAGATCGCGAGAAGCGGTACGTTCATGACCAGCTGCACAAGGTATCTCACGACGTAGGTGAGTGGGTTACCCAGTTCGAAGACCCGGTTATCGTCTTCGAGAATTTGACGAACATCCGTGAGGATGCGGATTTCGGGACGCGGATGAACCGCCGGTTGCACTCGTTACCCTTCGCCAAACTCCGAGAGTATGTGACGTACAAGGCAGCATGGGTGGGGATTCCATCGGACGATGTGAATCCTGAGTATACCTCACAGGAGTGTCCTCGCACGGAGTGCGAGCATCGGGCTCGAACAAACCGGCGTGGGAAGCGGTTCAAGTGCATGGAGTGCGGATGTCAGGACCATGCGGATCGCGGTGCTGGAATCAGCGTCGCAAAGAAGTGGATGTATGAGTACGATAGAAATGTGCCTCCTCTCAAGACCCTGCCGGGTTTTCAGCGGGTGCGACGGGAGGCATCGGGGCGTGTGGACCGCCCGACTGCGACCCCTTCACTCGTTCGAGGTCATCAGACCGAGAGTGTCGCGGGAGTGTTACGCTAAGCCGCAGGAAGAAGCCTCGGGGCTTGACCCCGAGGCAGTTCACGACTGTCCCAGATCTCATAGAAAATCACGACACTCCTCACAGTAGTGTTCGAACGATTCACCTAAATTGCGAGGCGGAGGCCCCTTCCTCGACGGAGTGACCGAAGCGAACAGAGTAGAGAGGGGAGGAGACGACAATACCGCAACGGACCACGTCCTCCGACTGGCCTAGCCCCAAACGTTTAAGTAACATCTCCATATTATGTGAAATATCGTGGAATACCGTCGTACCGCCGTAATCAAGCTCGACGTGCCTCAGGACGCCGATGCGTCCCTCCGCGAGACGATGGAGCAATTCAAACACTGCGCGAACACCGCGAGCGAATGGTGTTGGCATGGTGACGACGGATACCACGTTACCTCGAAGGCCAAAGCCGAACGTACCTTGTACGACCAACTGCGGGACGAAACCGACCTTACCGCAAACCTTGTTCAGAAGGGGATTCGGAGGGCAGTCGAAGCCGTCAAAAGTGGTGTAGCACGACTGAAACGTGGCGAACGAACGTCGCAACCCTACTTCTCCGCCGATAGCGCGGTCTACGACAAGCGAAGCGCGACGTTCCACCGCGACTACGTTTCGCTTTCGACCGTTAACGGACGCGTCGAATGTGACTACATCCTCCCCGACGACTCCGACCGCCATCCACGGACGTACCTCGATGATGAAGACTACGAGTTCCGCATGGCGAATCTACAGCGTCGAGACGGCGAGTGGTTCCTTCATGCATCAATGCGGAAGGTCGAAGCCGACGACCCCGAACCCGACACCGAGCACAGAACAGTCCTTGGTGTGGACCTCGGGGTGAACAATATCGCCGTTTCGTCCACCGGCACGTTCTGGTCCGCCGATGAGTTCAACCACTGGCGTCGAGAGTACGAAAAGCGTCGTGGCTCGCTACAACAGTGTGGGACGCGAGCCGCACACGGAGCCATCGAAGGCGTCGGTCGCAAGGAGTACGGACGCTTCGGGATATACCTCCACGGCGTAGCGAACGAACTCATCGAGGAGGCCGTCGAATACGGTTGTTCGCACATCGTCTTCGAAGACCTAGCGCATATCCGCGAGAACATCCCGCAGGCGACGTGGCAACACGTCTGGGCGTTCCGACGGTTGTTCCGATACGTCGAGTACAAGGCGGCAGAACACGGCGTCGAATCCGTGCAAGTCCCCCCGAACCACACGTCTCAACGCTGTTCGACGTGCGGCTGTACTCATGAGGATAACCGCGATGGCGAGCACTTCGAGTGCCTGAAATGCGGGTATCAGAACCACGCGGATTACAACGCGGCGAAGAACATCGGTTATCGGTATCTCCGTCGGCGGCAAAACGCAGCCGACGGAGGCGCACCTGTAGACGTGCGCTTGAATCGCGGGACGCTGAACGTGAGTGGGGAGTACGTCCCCCCTGCTACCACCGACGGTGTTCGCAAGACGTAGTCTTGCGCAGCCCGCCAGATCCGGAGAATCTGGGGATGGCATTGAACGGGAGTCCACGCGAAAGCCCTCCCCTCAACGAGCGAGGTCGTCAGACCGAGCGAAGTGGGTAGGGTAGTTTACGAGCTGGCACAATGACGGCATTTACGCCCCTCCAGTCTCATCGTCGAGAACTAATCCGCGGACTATTGTTTCGATGTGGAAGTCCTGTATTCGTTCGAAGTCCGCTTCGCTTCGAGTCGTTCCTTGCTCCTTGTACAGTTGCATGAGACCAATCGGTCGGAGGAGACTCAAGACTGCACCCGGGTCATGCTCTGCAAGTCTCCCGTCACTTCGTTCCTGCAGGTCTTCGATAATTGGGAGGGTAACGCTGTACCACTGCTGTTTCACTTCATCAATTCGCTCCTGCGGGACGTTACGAAAGAGTTCTCGCGGGTGATTCTCCGAGAATACCTCTATGAGGTCCGGTTTGTTCTCGAAAAATTCGACGTAACTCGTGAAGACACGCTTTAGCCCCTCGTAGGGGTCTTCGACATCAGCGAGGTCGGAGCGTAGTTGTTCGGAGAACGCCTCTGTTTCGCGGGCGATGATTTCGAGGTACAGTTCGCCTTTCGAATCGAAGAATTGGTAGAACGTTGGCTTGGCGATCCCGACTGGTTCGGTGAGGTCTTTCACCCGAGTTCGCTCCGGTCCATACCTGAGGAACTGTTCTCGACCGGTTCGGATCAGGTCTTCTCGGATTCGTTCTCGCTCCTCCTCGCTGAATCCTCGCATATACAAAATAACGATGATGATGTATATAACCAGATCGGTATTCAAGTCATGTATTCATGACCGAAACGTGTTTGTAGTCATAGGAGGATTAGAGACGTATGAACCTCGCCGAGCCCACAACGCGAATAATACCCCTCAGCGATGCTCGAACGACGAAACTCGCGTACGCAGGCGGCAAAGGAGCAAACCTCGCGCGCCTTCTTAACGAAGGATTCCCAGTCCCAGAAGGGATTTGCGTCACGACAGCCGTCTACGACCACCTCGTGGATGAGAACGCAATCACCTCACAGATCGACGACCTCGACACCATTGGAACCGAATCGAATACCGACCAACACGCTGTAGCCTCACAAATACGAGAACACATTCGCAACCGCAAAATTCCAGACGACGTTTCGGACGCAGTTGCAGCGTTTATCGACCAAGACAGCTCGTACGTCGTTCGCTCCAGCGCAACGGCAGAAGACCTTCCAACGGCCTCCTTCGCCGGCCAACACGAAACTGTACTGGATGTCTCGGGACTCGACGAAGTGCTTGACGCGATTGCCGAGTGTATGGCGAGTCTGTTCACGGATCGAGCCGTCTCGTACCGAACGAATAACAGGATTTCACACAGCGGCGTAGCGATGGCCGTCATCGTGCAACGAATGATCGACGCTGACGTCTCTGGTGTGTTATTCACCGCTGATCCACTTACGGGAAACAGGAATATCGCGTCGATTGACGCCGCCAGTGGACTCGGTGAAGCGGTCGTCTCGGGAACCGTCACCGCGGACAATGCCCGAGTGAACCGTGAGACGAGCGATATCCTCGACTATCGAGTGGGTGACCACGAACAGGAACTGAGTGGTTCCGAAAGCAAGAGAATCCTTTCCGATGACCAGGTACTCTCTTTAGTACGATACGGTGAGCGTATCGAAGAGCTATTTGGCTCACCCCAGGATATCGAATGGAGCTTCGCTGGCGAGGAGATTTGGATTCTCCAGTCACGCCCGATAACGTCCCTCTTTCCCACCCCGACACCCGAACCGGAAGACAATGGCTTACACGTCTATTATAGCTACAATCACCGCCAGGGAATGACTGATCCGATGCCGCCACTCTCCGTTGATTTCGTCCGGCGATATGGAAGCTGGACGCTCGAGACTTTGTTCGGATACAGCCCGTCGACGTACACACCGATGGCAGGTGCCGGTGGGTTCGTGTATATCGACGTCACACCGATGTTACGGTCAGACCGCCTCCGATCAAAATGGCTCGGCGGGATCGCTGAATTAGATGAGCCGGGGGCAAAACTCCAACGGGCAATTGCCGAGCAGCGCGTTCACGAGTTGTCTCAGGCGTCGGCACTCGGTGAGAAATCACTGCAAACGTATTGTATCGCTATCGGAAAATTAGCCCGAATTGCTCTCGTTGGAGGTGCTCGAACAGTACAGGGTTTCCTCAAGCGAGATTACCAGAAGTTCCCGGAGCAGTCACGAGAATGGTACGACGAATATGCAGAGAGAACAATCGACTCGATACGAGCGGGGGAAACTGAAGCTGAACGGATCCGACGGGCGATGGAGGAGACGTCACGGTTTGGCTGGATCGGAACACGGCAACTCGTAACGTCAGCAGGTCTGCTTTCGAAGACAATCCTCCGGCGATTGTGCCCCGACTCGGCAGACGAGTTTGAAGCACTCGACAAGGGCATGCGCGGGAACGTAACCATCGCAATGGTCCTTGAGCTCGGAGACATAGCGGATCTCGCGCGTGAGTCCCCTGCGGTCTCGGAGGCAATCCTCGCTGGGAAGACGCTCAATGAGCTTCGAGAGATGGATGAAGCTGACCAATTTGTCGATGAGTTCGAACAGTTCCTCGATGTATATGGACATCGCGCCTCTTCGGAACTTGATCCGAGTAAACCGCGATACTGCGAAGATCCGTCGCCGCTGCTTGGAACGATTCAGATGAAACTTGAGGGAGGTGAACCGGGTGAGCATCGTGAAAAATTACGACGACTCGAAGCGAACGCCGAGAAGGCCGTTTGCGAACTGGAACGAGCAGCTGACCACGGACTTTTTGGACCTATTCGAAAACGACTGGTTCGTCCGCTCGCTTACCGATACAGGAGCTACAAATCCACTCGGGAAACACCGAAATACGCGTATGCGCACCTGTGGATGGAGTTCAGACGCCAAGTCCTCAAAGCAGGTAAACGCCTCGAACGCGACGGTCACATTGAGTCTGTCGACGATGTGTGGTTATTCTACCTTGATGAGCTTGTTGACATCCTCGAAAATCCCGAAGACCCACTCGATATCGATCTCGTTAATCGACGATCTGAATACCACGGTAGTCAGGAACTTCACGCACCCCGCGTCATCACAAGTGACGGAGAAATACCGCGTAACGAATCGTCGCATGAAACGAGCAGCTCATCACTCACTGGTGTCGCTACCTCAAACGGAGTGGCAGAAGGTGTTGCCCGTATCGTCCACGATCCCCGAACCGACCGGATCGAGGAAGGGGAGATTCTGGTATGTCCGTATACAGACCCAGGGTGGACCCCGTTGTTCCTGAATGCAGCTGGATTGGTCACTGACGTCGGCGGCGTGTTTTCGCACGGATCGCTCGTGGCGCGAGAATATGGAATCCCATCAGTGGTCGTAGATAACGCAACGGAGAAAATTGACACGGGGCAACGGATTCGCGTGGATGGTGATGCTGGCATCGTCGAACTAGTCGAAGAGGAGTCTTGATACCCGTGAAATTCCGACGTGAACTCAGGTGGATACATAGCTATATCCCGGTTACTCGAGCCGATGGAGTAGCAACGGGGAAATTCGGCCTGCTTCTCGGAATTCTCGTTCTTCTTCCCGATCAGGAACTCAGTTTTCTCTATGGGGTAAATCCACGACAGATTTGGTTGGTCGTCGTGTTTGTTTCGACCTTCAGTTTCTTAGGGTACGTACTCACGAAGATCGTAGGACCTGAGAAGGGGGTTGGATTGACAGGGCTTCTTGGTGGATGTATTGCTTCAACACCAACAGTGGTATCAATGGCCGAGCAGGCGAAGCGGAATCCAGAAGTGGATTCTCTCTACGCGTTCGGTGCTCTCTTGGCTTCAATCGCCATGATTGGCAAGATATTCGCGATTGTCGTTATCGTCACTCCACACCTAGCAACAACAGTGATCATACCATTCCTCGGTATGTTGGTTGTGGGAGTTCTCTTTGCGTTTCTCGTGTTGAGGCGATACAAAGCAACGAAAACACCGACAGTCGAGATAGACAATCAGTTTCGAGTGAAGCCAGGACTCGCGTTCGGTATAGTAATCGCATTCATTTTGGTCGGAGTCAACACCTATGACGTGAGTGTCCCTCCAGTCTATGCAGAGATAAGTGCCGTCACAGCGGTCCTTGTTAACATCTTTTTCAAAGCCGTCATCACGTACCTTGGGGGAACGAATTACATGGCACTGGCGTTCATAGGGCTGTTAATCCTGAGTACAGTGGTTGGTATCAGCCTGACTGTATTTTAAATATGTTCCCCATTTTGTATGCCGTAACTGTCGAAATCATATCAAAAAAGCACTATCATGAATCAAGCCACTCCAAAAATTACTGCTGAGCACAAGGACCTTGTCGCATTCACTGGGCTCGTCCTCGGATTGAGCTGGCTACAGTTCATTCCACCCTATTTGGAAGGAGGCATGGATATTGACGTCCCCGATGGCATTGGTCTTGTACTGGGAGCTGTGTTCATGTTTTCGCCTGTGGTCGCTGCTCTGGTCTTGATCACATGGGGGTCAGCGACGGAACATCCCGTTTTATTCCTCCGCCAACGGTTACGATGGCGCGTCCCCGTCATGTGGTACATGATCGGGTTCATCTTACTTCCGGCCCTCGCAATCCTCGCCGCCGCCGTGTTCACCTTCCAAGGTGAACCCATCCCTCTCAACAACACCGCTGTGGTGCTTCTCGTGCTCGTTTTCACACACGGTTTCATTGCAAACCTCTTCGAAAACTACGGGTGGCGGGGATACCTTCAGGAAGGGGTCCAGGCCACTCAATCCGCGTTCGTTGCATCGCTTGTCGTTGGCGTGATTTGGGGGTTATGGCACGCACCGCTCGTTATCATCAGCGGAGCTCCCTTGTCAGCGATCCCGTTCGGTAGGTACATGACCTTGCTCATTGGACTGGCTGTCCTCATCGGCTGGGTCTATAATGAAACAGGTGGTAGTGTTCTACTCGTTACACTAATGCACTGCACGTTCAATGGTTCAATTGGACTGATGACTTTTTCACTCATGAATTCTGGTGGTGATGTCGCTGGCTTCATCACAATTAGTACGATCATTATCTGGGTCGCAGTTGGAGCGCTACTCGTTCGTGGCGATTCGGAAACTCTTACACAAGTACCGGAAAACGTCGGTGAGCAGTGAATCACTTCGCTGTGTTCGATCTGTTATCTGTCAGTCAAACCTACTGTAGACGGCGTTCGTATCGGGACCGCAACCGGCCAGTTCCCTGCAGAACTGAACGCGCAGCACGACGGCTGAAACTGGCGTGATTGATTCGTGTCTGCAAGAGCGACACCGATCCCGCCCGGTTACGGCCTCTCGAGTTCGTCTGCGCGATCGATGACTGCCTCCAGACCCATATACACTGGGACGCTACGACAGCTATGGCATCCAACACTACTCGGCTTAGATGATCGGAAACCGGAAGAGCGCTCCAAGACCCCCGAATGCAGTATCGAACTGGGCGCACCTCGGTCTGTGTCAGTCGACACGACGAGACACTCACCGCCTTGGTCGGTCGTCGCTGCCTCCAACTCACGAATCTCTGCTGGCGGTCGTGCATCAGAAGCGATGAGGACATCGACCGCTCCGTAGTCGAGGGCGGTTCGCGTTTCCTCAGCTCCGTAGCCGACATCTTCACTCTGCCCCAGCGCCGTGAAGAACCGATCGAGAGCCTCCCGTTCCCGTCGGCGCTCAGCACCAGACAGTACGTCCTCGGCGCGCGCAACGAGCTGCGAGAAGCCCTGTTTAGTCGCGTATTCAATGGGATAGACGCCCAGTATGTGGTTCCGCAACTCGTGGTGGAGACAGTCACCCTGCTGAAACTCGTCGACGGTAATCGTCGTGCCGCCGAGGAGGACACCATCGACAGTAGGCTCGTCGAGGAATGTCTGTTCGGCAGCGTCGGCGACCTGTTCGAGGAACTCGTGCTTCTGGCGATCGCGCTCGCGTTCGAAACGCTTCGCACTCTGACCGCCCGCACGGGATTTTCCCATCACCTGACTCTCGAACGTCCGGATGGAAACGATGTGATCGCCGGCGAGGCGGCCGAGGGCGGCACGGTCCCGTTCGAGGACGACCAGGCCGTACACCTCTGACGGGGAGAGCGCCTGCTCGACGGGGGTTGTCTCGACTTTAGCCGCACAGCGGTACAACGAAACGTCGACGGGAACGTCGAGATCGTCGAAGACGGCGTCCTGCAGCTCACCGTCAACGACACCAGCGTAGATGACGAGGCCGCTTGGTGGCGTCTCTTCGTACGCTTGCAGAAGGCGTCGGATGCGTCCAAAAGCATCCTGGACGTGGGTTCGTGTCTTATCGGATTTGCTGTTCGCAGCCTGTGCATATTCGCGGTCGATGCGCTCACGGACCGCATGGAGTGATTTGTCTGGCAGAACGGCCACGGTGATGAGTTCGGTGCCCTCATCACGGTAGTTTGTGAGCTGGTCGATTCGATCGCGGCGCTCACGCGGTTCCGCGTCGAACTCTGCCATCTCGAGGGCTCGTTACAGCTGTGTACGAGGTGCAGCCCCGGTGGGCCAGCTACCTACTGGACACGTGACCTCGAAGAGCACCTCATCACGACGCCGATACAGTGAAAGATAGAGTCAAACCGGACTTCAAACGTGAGTGGTTCCCCCTGTAACAAACACCTAAAATAGCTATCGACCCACGGTACCAACAGTAATCTATGTCGAGCGGCACCATCGATATCGACGAGTTCGAGAACGACGACGACGATGAATTCGAGGAACGAAACGATACCGAGCGGATCGTGCTGTTCCTCGACGAGAACGATGACCGGGCGTGGAAAGCGGCAACGATCGCTGACCAACTCGACCTGGATACGGACGCCGTCAGTGCCATCCTCTCACGAGTGAACTACCCCACCCTACTCGCTCACGGCTTGCGCCGTTCGCTCCTTGAGGGTGGCGTAAGACCTTTGATCTCACGGACCATGCGAACGGGCGCTTCGCGCCCGTGAGCAGATGGGGCTTCCTGTTTCCACGACGCGCTTTGCAGATACGGATGTATCCACAGGGAGCACAGTCTCCACAGGCGTTAACGAATCGCTGCGCGATTCGTTCGCACACCAAAAATCTTCGATTTTCGAACCACATTGCCGGACCTTCGCATATTCTCATCTCATATTGCACCCAGCGTTTAACCCTGTAGAACAATTCATTCTGGGTAATGGAACGCCTGACCCACCAGAAAGAGCGTGATGATGAAACTGAGCACGAAACCACTGGACAAGAGGGCGTTCGGTCCTGTCCTGAATGTGACTCAACGACGCTCACGAGAAGTTCAGATGGAAGTGAAATCAGCTGCAAAGACTGTGGACTAATCCTGGAAGAGGAGACGATCGATCGAGGGCCAGAATGGCGGGCGTTCAATGCAGCCGAGCGTGACAACAAATCACGCGTCGGTGCGCCGACGACCCAGACGATGCACGACAAGGGACTGACGACGTCGATCGATTGGAAAAACCAAGACGCTTACGGACGATCGCTTTCCTCGGAAAAGCGCAGTCAAATGAATCGACTGCGGAAATGGCAAGAACGAATCCGAACAAAGGACGCTGGCGAGCGAAATCTTCAGTTTGCGCTCTCGGAAACTGATCGGATGGCCTCCGCCCTTGGTGTTCCCCGCTCTGTTCGAGAGGTTGCAAGCGTCCTCTATCGACGCGCGCTCGATGAGGACCTCATCCGGGGACGATCGATCGAAGGTGTTGCTACCAGTACGTTATACGCAGCCTGTCGGATGGAAGGAATCCCACGATCGCTCGATGAAATTGCGGCCGTCTCACGAGTAGACCGGATGGAGATCGGACGAACCTATCGATACATCTCACAGGAACTGAACCTCGAGATGGAGCCTGTCGATCCCAAAAAGTACGTCCCTCGCTTCTGTTCTGAACTCGAACTTCCCGAAGAGGTACAAGCGAAGTCCAACGAAATTATCGACACGACAGCCGAGAAAGGGTTACTGTCGGGCAAATCACCGACTGGGTATGCCGCAGCTGCCATCTATGCGGCTGCCCTCCTCTGTAATAACAAAAAGACGCAGCGAGAAGTCGCTGACGTGGCGCAAGTAACGGAGGTCACAATTCGGAATCGATATCAAGAGCAAATCGCTGCAATGGGAATTCACAGCTAACCCTGACGATCGGGAGCCGATTTACAAGTAGTAGTCTTCACGTTCGAGCACGTCAGCGAAGGCAACGGTTTCTCTGACATCCGTGAGTTCGATCGTCACCCGTTCACCCTTCTCCGTATCGGGGACGATGATCACATATCCTCGTTCGACGCGAGCGATTCCATCACCCTGCTCTCCGATACCTTCGATATCTACAGTACGGGTTTCGCCGTCCTCAACAGGTGACTCTGGATTGCTTACCTCTCGTCTCTGTGGATTGTCCTCATTGACTTCAGAAAGATAACCACCCTCTGATTTAGAGTTGAACGGGAATTATCAAATAGCCTAATACTAAGTGTATCGCCTGTCCACTATCCTCCATGGCGAGTAGACGTGGGCTTTTGGTCGCTCTGGGTGGAATATTTGTTGGCGGGGGAGCGGTAATCGGATCGGGTGCGTTTTCGTCCATCGAAGCACAGCGTCAGGTTACGGTTGAGACTACTGGTGACGCTGATGCCTTGCTTGCTCTTGAACCGGAAAGTGAGTATACCGAACAAAACGATGCCGGCTTGCTCGAAATCGACTTCACATCTGGGGGTGATCGCGGATTTAACCATAATGCGTCCACTTGGGTGAGGGAACTGTTTTCCATTACGAATAATGGGACGCAAGTGACGGAAATTCAATTTGACATGAATGCAAATCAGATCGACGATGCTGTTCCTGGTGAGCAGGATCAAGATTTTAATGACCCATCAGACGAAGATTTCGGTATCTTTCCAGGAAGTGAAGAAGATGATAACCTAGGTAGTATCTGGCTAATATTTGGAAATGAAGACGATTTCATCGGATTGGAACCAGACGACCACAGACTTGGGCCTGAGGACAAAACGAATGTTCAATTCTTTTATTATGAAAATGGTTATGTGAGGGATGTTGACAACTTTGATCTTACCATCAAAGCCACTGCTGTTGACGACTGAGTATACGTCGGGATTCTCTCGCCGTTTAGAGAGGATCAACTAACATCTTGCCCCCAATTTTTCCTCACTGTAAGTTCGGTCGGAGGTATCATCAATACCGACCAACGAGTCCTCTCGGCACTGTCTAGTTTAGCACCTCCGCTGGCGTCTGTCCGTTGAGTGACTGGTGTGGTCGCTGTGTGTTGTAATAGTGTACGAACTGTTCAAGCCATTCTCTGACGCTCGCCCGACTGCCGACCCACGAATTATGGAAGCGGTCGATCCGCATTTTGAGCGTGTGAAACCACTTTTCGATGTGGTTTCGATCAACGTAATCGAGGTGACCGCTCAATCCCAATCGGGAGAGGGCAGTCAGATAGCCAGCACCATCGACGAGAAACTCAGCGTCGGAGAGATCGTGTTTCTCGGTGAGTCCATGCAGAAACGCAGCAGCTGGATCGGTCCCTCGCCGTCCAAAGAGAGCGACGGCGAGAATGAGTTTCGTGTCGAGGTCTATTGCAGCGTACATCCAAGATCGGTCGCCGTTAATCCTGACAACGGTTTCATCTACCGCGACCCGCGACGGCTTCGCCGTCGGCGGGTCTGGCACGCTGTCAGCCAGCCGATGTACCCAGTGCCAGATTGCTTGATGAGAGCGTTCAACGCCGAGTGAGCGAAGAATCGCTTGTGTCTCTCGAAGCGAACAACCAGTCGCGTGGAGCTGGACGGCGAACACCCTGACGGGCGTCGCCGTCCGCTCACGCTCCCAACATTCATCAAATTCCGCCGCGTACCTCTCGCTGAGCAGGTCTGCGAGCATTGATCCAAACTAACTCTACGACCTGCTCGTCCCTCAAACTGCGCTAACTAGACGGTGCCGTCCTCTCACTGTTGTCAACTTAGTTGATCAACTTGTGCAGATAGATACTCTTAGAAGGCTGTGACTGTCTCGGTAGAGACAGCTGATGCCCCGAAATCACTCCGATACCCGTGTTATAGTTCCTCACTCTCTAAGAACTCCAATCCCCGTTCAAGTTGCTCTCGAAGCGCAGCTTCGTCCCCTCGCTGCAGATGGGGTGTGACAGCTTCGAGGTCGACCTCTTCTGCGACCGCCAGGACGTCTCGAAAATCTGTTTCGCGGCCGCTGTGGAGCTTTGCCGCCACAAGGATCGCCCCATCAATAACTCTGGCCGTCGTCGCTACCGTGCCACCGCTTACCATCTGTTACTGGCTGTGGTCGTACAGGTAATCAAACGACCACTGCGCCTCGGTCTGGCGACAACCGAGTCCATTCACCAGCAGATCGAAGCCGATCGGTTGCTGAGGCGTGAGTCGCTTCTCATACTCGATCACTTCGGTGTCGTGAACCACCTCAGGGTCAAGCCCCGAGACTTCCCGTGGTTTAGTCAGACACTCCCACTCGACCATCGGCCTGATAGCAGGCGGTCCTATCCCGGAGAAACCGCCGATTTCGACTCGTATTTTCCGAGAGTTCGTTGTTGTGACTGACTACGGATAGAGGCTGCTCGGTCCGACCGAGATGATCGGTCAGAACGCCGTACCTAAGTGGAAACGCTCAAAAACGCCGCTACTGGCGGCGTTTCTTCACTCCCTTTCTCTCTGTCTCGCCCAGATCGTCGTCGCGTCGGAATCCATGTCGTCCGATCAACCGCCTTTGCTCGGCCGTCCGCGTTGGATCGGCAACTACTGTTTACGGCGAGGAGGATGTCACATACCCACACCCTCCGCAGTATTCACGTCCGTCTCGTCGCCGTCTCCGCCGCTCGAGTCGCCGAAATGTGCCACCCCCGGTTCGACACGGCAAACTCTTTCATAGTGGGGTACCTCGACTGCTACTATGTCTCGTGGCGTACATACGACGGACGCAACAATTATCGACTTCTGCGCGCACATCCATCCGGACGACCCGCCGGAGACCGAGTTCTTCAATCAATTCATGGATGATGACATTGGCGAGCCGGTCTATCGCGACCTTGATACGTACGTTCGTCACTACGAGGAGGCTGGACTCGACGGTGCCGTCCTCTCACAACCGTACTATATGGGTCACGAAGACGTCGATCGAACGCGACACGCGAACGACGTCCTCCTCGAGGGGATCGACGGGCGCGAGAATTACTACGGACTGGCGTCGATTCCGACGGCTGCGGGCGGCGAAGCCGCCGCCGCGGAGTTCGAGCGCTGTCTCGAAGCAGGCTATCACGGTGGTGCCCTCGAGACGCGTACGGACGGGATCGAGCCACATCACGAGGAAGTCGAGCCCATTTTCGACGTCGCGGAAGAGCACGACGCACCGATTCTGGTGCACCCGAAGCTCAACGATTCGCTCTCTCCCGACGCACTCGACGACACGTGGCTGCTGAACGCGACGTTCGGTCGCGAAGTCGCACTCGCCGCGAGTATTACGAAAGTTGTCCACACGGGCGTCCTCGATCGTCATCCGGACCTGAACCTGGTTTACCACCACAACGGTGGCAACATCGCAGCGATGCTCGGTCGGGCTCAACTCATGCTCGAGAAGTTCCCACCGCAGAAGTGGGCCGACCGCAAAGGCGAGACACTCGGCGGCCAGGTCAAAGACTTCGAGTCATTCCAGGCCCAGCTCGAGGACCGGATCTACATCGATACGGCGGGGTTCTACGCCTATCACAACGTTCTCAGGAGCGCACTCATGCAGTTCCCAACGTCGCAACTGCTCTTCGGGACCGACTTCCCCTTCGAGGCCCGGACGCCGAAGGACTTCGAGGACTATATCACGCTGATCGAACGGGAGACGGGAACGCCGGACTCCGAGCGGATCCTCGGTGGCAACGCGCTCGATCTGCTGGCCAACGTCGACTGAGATCAGTTCGGTAGTCGGAGACGCTCTCCTCCGCGTCTAGATCACGCACGCCGTTTTGGAAGGAGCGCGGAGATGGCCATGGCGACGGCAGTCAGGCCTGCCAGCAGGTAGAACGCTTCGTCGGGGAGAGTATCGATAATATACGGGTTCATCACCGACGGCCCCGCGATTTGGGTGGATGTCACGACGATCAACAGTGTCAGTGGGAACACTCCCCAAAAAACGGAAGGAGGCCGATAGAGGGTGCCGCGACGAACACGATGAGGAGTATGACCGGTCGGGTTCCGTACCAGTCGGTTGCGCTGCCGCCGAGCAATTGAAATCCCGCCCCGACGGGGAGCAGTAGCGCAAAGAGTCCGTTGGCCGTCCCCTGATCCAGCGTCTTTTGCTCGATGAGACACGTCGGCAGGAACGATGTCAGAGCCTGGAACGTAAACAGTAGTACAGTCATCCCGAGAAACGCCGCCACGGTCGCCCGATCACTAGCCGCCAGCCAGCGATATCGGTGAGTGAACCCCCGACAAACGGAAGCGTCGCAGATCCGACGCACCCCGCAGCGAGCGCGATGCCGAACGCTCGGCCGGGATTTGGCTCGAAGAACCGCGAGAGAGCGGTGCCACGAGACGTGCCAAAAAGGCCGGTCGCGAGTCCGAACGAGCCACGCGCCACGAGGAAGACGCCGAAAACGGGCGCAACGCTGATAAGACCGAGACTAACACCTGCCAAGGCGAGACTCAAGCTCAACAGGACCCGCTCACCAAGCAGGTCGACGAGCAATCCGGCCAGGTGTTGCATAATTCCGTACTCGACCCAGACGACGGTGATCCCGAACCCTGCGGTCGTATCACTGATCTCGAACGTTCCCCTGATCTGGGGTAAGATCGCAGGCAACAGAAACCGGGTTCCCAAGGTGATGAACCAGCCAAACGCGATCAGCGCTAAGATTCCCTTTTGGCTGTCTTTGTGGGGCTGGCTGACTATCCCTATCAAATAGCTCACTGCGCCCACCTTGTTAGCCGTTGGTAAGAAGCAACGTCATTGGTCTGTAGCTAAGCCTCAGCAGTCGGTTGGATGGTAGTAGCGAGCTGTTCTTGGAGGATCGGTCGTTGCTTGTGAATCTTTTGAGCGTCATTGATCAGTCGCTGTAGAAGTGGCGGCGGGAGTAGGCGAGGTACTCACTCAGTTCACGGAGGATGAGCTGGGCGTGCGACCGGAAGGTCGCCGCCCAGCGTTCCGGTGGGAACACGACCCTATCATCAGCATGCTCGATGACCAGACCAAGCAAATTACGACTCACGATCAGGGACAACAACGCCAGAATCTCTACGATGTGCTTCTTCATCGTATCGAACTCATCCAGCTCGTGCTGCGTTTTGAGTTCCCGGAACAGCAACTCCACCTCCCACCGGCACCGGTAGATCGTCGCTAAATCAGCCGGGCGAAACTCCTCCCGAGAGAGGTTCGTGACCGCATACACCGTCCCAGACGAGGACGCGGCCGGTTACCTCAACTTCGGGGTGACGACCGATGACGGCGAGCGTCAACTCGTCACGTACGAAGATCGCGTCTGGGCAGGATATTACCAAAACGTGACGCTCGTCGACGAAGGAGTCAACACACAGACGTTCGTCGTCGAACCCGGAGAAACTAAACACGATTTCGTTGACGGGTGGTCATCGGAAGATGTAACGGTGTATGTTAGTGGGCGTGGGTCCCAACGAAAACACGTCACATCTCGAACCATCAGTTGCGGGAGCCGTCGCCAGTCATACTCGTTTACTCTTCAGGAATCCGGAACTGGGGGATCATACACCTGTGCTGGTGGGTTCTGGTGGTTACTCCGGTGAAGATAGAGAACAGTTCAGTCTTTCTCAGACAATTTCGTTGACAACCGATCGAGGCGCTCCTATGCAGACTCTTTGCGAGACTGTGTGACTTCAGGAAGGTATCCGGCTTCGCAGAGTTCACTTGCTTCGACAGCGATCTCGAGAACTGCCCCTTCGTGCTGAGCCGCTGGTGGCAGCGTCGTTGCGGCGACATCGAGTTGGTCGACGGTCTCGTCGTCCTCTTCGAGCAAGAGCACCGCTGTTTGCCGTCGACGATCCGATCGATCGTCGCGGTGTACGTTTCGGTCATTGGCCGGTTAGTGGTGTTATAACCACGTCAATCGAGTGAGTGAGCGACGTTTGTGTGTCGTCATCAGCTGGATTTCGCTCGAGGAGACCTGCAGCATCGGTCGAGAATTCGTATTCCGTCTCGAGTTCGACATCGCTCCCGTTCGCCCGTCGGTTCCTTCTTGAGCGTGACCTGCTTGAGTGCGGCGTCGTCAGGAATCTGTCGGTGGAGTTGGATTGGAATGTCCGCGAGTTTCGAGAGTGACAGTACAGTCTGACCACCCTTCTTGTCGAGCTTGAAGCCAGACTGATTGTACGTGAAACTGTGGAACTCGCGCGGTGGTTTCCACTTGAGCACCCCGACGCCGTAGCCGCTCTGCATGAGTGCAGAAAGGCTACTGAGATTGTTGAACAGCCGCTCGACGACGGTTTGGAGAACCTTCGAGTACACGTCCGAGAGACCGTCCCACCACTGCTTGAGGTCGGGAACTTCCGACCGAAGTGTGGTCATGGACGGCAGTTCGCCGTGGTTCTGTCGGTACTCATTGAGTCGGTAACCGATACTGGCCTCTCTTTTTTGTTGGTGTCCGACCGCCAACTGTCCACTCGAAACCAAATTAGACGCTATCGCTCTCTCATTGCTAGCGCTGCACATGAACTGTATAATCTAGCTATAGAGAAGAAATACGATACTATTTAATCACCTACAGCCAAGTTCTACAGAAATTGTCCCGACATGGATAAATGATCGCCTTCTGGTTCATCTTAGAACAGTGATTTGGCTAAAATTTGAGTAAACATCAACAATTTGTACTGCCAACTATCTCGTCCGATATATCTGTTAACATTACAATCTAGATAAATATCAAAAATCCTATTTGACGGCTGTCGTAGCATTACTCGACAGACGTATTTTCAGTTCCCAGGATTATACTCTCTGTTCATCCGATCGCACGAGAGCTATGTATCGGTGTGTGAACAGATTTGATTGTTACTCTATATTATCTCGTTATTTTTTTGCGATCGCCTCTATCTCGACACCAATATCGATCGGCAGTTCGACTACCTGAACGGCACTGCGAGCGGGATACGGGTCGCTGAAATACTCCTGATAAACTTCGTTGATCGAGTCGTAGTCCTCCATATCAGTCACAAACACAGTTGTCTTAATTGTATCATCGAGACAACTACCACCCGCTTCGAGAATTGCCTCGATGTTTTCCAGTGTTTGGCGCGTTTGTGCTCGAATATCTTCGGAGACAATCTCGCCAGTGGATGGGTCTACAGGTCCCTGACCAGAGACGAAAATGCGTCCCTCGTCGACGATTGCCTGCGAAAAGGGACCGATACTAGCCGGTGCGGCATCAGTTTCAATTTCGTTCATTCGACGGTACGAGACTATTGACTCCGTAGAAATAATTTCACCGGTTGGATCGGACATGCGAAATCAGACTTGGTGGTACGGTATATTTCGAGCGGGTCCTTTTCAAGAGAGTAATAATTGTGTTCAGTCCGTCTAGTAACCTGTCTAAGACCGTACGGACGAGCGAATAGGCGTTTCAGCCACTTCCAAGTAGATTTGGAATTTCCGAACGACTTGCCTGTAGTCCAAGTCCATCGTATTTCTCCGCCAGGAAATTACACACGTACCGGTGTAAGATACTAGGTGTGATTTCAGGTGTGTTGAAAAGTACCTTCGTCGAAGGGTCAGTCTAGGGGAACAGTTATTACGAATCAGCATAGAGCATTGACAACGAAAACCATGCCCCAAAACGAAGGAAATACCGTCAAAACGACGGCCCGATCCCTGGACATTATCGAAACGTTGCGGCAATTCAACGGGGCGCGACTCACTGAAATTGCCGATGCCGTCGGGTTGCCAGCCAGTACGGTCCACAATCATATTTCGACGCTTCGGAAACGTGGGTACGTCGTCAAGCAAGGTCATCAGTATCACGTCGGACTGCGATTCTTGGACATCGGAGACTACGCGCGTCGGACTCGTGAAGCGTACTTGCCGGCACAGGACGAACTGGACCAGCTCGCTTCGGAGACCGGTCAGACGGCATTTCTTCTTACCGAAGAGAATGGCGTCGGAGTCGTGCTCTATGTTTCGTCCGACGATGGGGCGGTACCGGTCGACCTCCGTCCAGGAAAGCGGATTCCGCTTCATACTTCCGGCGTCGGCCAGGCGTACATGGCGTACCTTTCCGACGGGGAAATCGACGAGATCGTCGATCGGTTTGGTCTGCCTGAACGAACCGATTCCACCATCTCCGATCCAGGCGAGTTGCATACGGTTCTTGCAGAGGTTCGCGAACGCGGTCTCGCAATCGATGCTGGTGGCCGTTTAGCCGGTGTCACGAGCATTGGAACAGCAGTCAAAAACGAGAGCGGGAAAGCCGTCGCCGCTATCGGGATCGCTGGTGCTAGCGGTAGCATCGACCAGATGGATACAGCTTCTCAGCAGGTGAAAAGTACTGCGAATATCATTGATCTTCGAATCGCTCATTCCTGAACTGCGTTTCAACTCTATCGAACTGAGTTTGAAGTAGCTTTCCGACGTGGTGTATCTGGTCCGACAAAAGGATTGATATAGAACGCCACGAGCATTGGCAGTATGACAATCACGGACCTAGAAGCGATCCCGGTACGGATGGGTGTCGCCCCCCTCGAAGACGAACTCGGATTGGCACCGTACGTCAGCAACCACGATCAGGTCGAATCCGTAGATCGGGTTCTCGTTCGTCTGGAAACAGACGAGGGAATTCTCGGCTGGGGTGAGATGTTGGTAGCGCTCAAATCGGCCAAGGTCACGAAAACGGTAATCGAGGACGTTATTGCGCCGGAACTAGTCGGGGAGCCGATCGAGAACGCACACGCGGTCCTCGAGGAGTTCTATTATCCCTACGTTCGGATTGACCCCTTTTTGGGTGCGGTTGATACCGCAGTATGGGACGTTCTCGGAAAGAAGAACGATGCGTCGATATCGGAGCTACTCGGCGGGAGGGGAACTGACGAGGTCGACGTTGCGTTTTGCCTGGGGATTCTTTCGCCCGAGGAATCTGCAGTTCACGCCCAGCAAGCTGCTGACGCGGGGTTCACTGCGTTGAAAACGAAAGCAGGGCCGGACTGGAACGTAGATGTTGAGCGGTTGGCAGCGATGCACGATGCTGTTGACGGCGAACTCGACTTTCGTCTCGATCCGAATCAAGGGTGGACGATGACCGAGGCCGTCCGTGCGCTTACTAGGTTAGAAAACCGTGGAATTCTCCTAGAGTACATCGAACAACCAATCCGGACGGAAACCTTCGGAAGTTACGCATCGCTCCGTTCCCGGACACGTACGCCGGTCGGCGTAAACGAAGACACGTACTTCAACGGCAACCTTCGACAACTGTTGAAGGCGGATGCCATCGACGCTGCCGTCATCGATCTCGTTCCCGCTGGCGGTCTCTCGGCGGCGCGAGGGCAAGCTGCAGAAGCTGAAGCAGCGGGTGTGTCGGTCTCGCACCACTGTGGGTTCGACCTCGGAATTAAGACCGCTGCGATGCTTCATCTCGTTGGGTCCACCGCTGCGATCGATCTGGCACCCGATTCCGTGTATTACGGATGGGAGGATTACGTGCTCGTGGATCCCTTCGAGGTTCAGAACGGGGCGTACCCGGTTCCCACTGGCCCCGGCCTGGGGATCACGGTCGATGAGTCCAAAGTCGAAGAATACCGTCTTGACGCATGAACGGAGGACAGATGATGCATAAGACACGAGCACGCAACAACGGAGATCGTAGATGAAGTGTGTCTGGGCGTACCCATGGGCACTTCAGGAGAAGGGGCTGGAAAAAACCTGCCAGGAGTTAGTAGACGCTGGCGTCGACCGGATCAACGTCGCCGCCCAGTATCACTCGATTAGGACGCTCAACCCACGATCGGAATCGAATCCTTTTACGGATGTTCCCGGAGGGTGCTTCTTCCGACCGAAGAAAGACCATCTCTTCGACTCCAGCATCGACCCTCCGGTATGTGAGGTGGCCGGACTATCCGACCCGCTCCGTGAGGTAATTGACGTAGCAACCGCTGTAGACTTGGACGTGTCCGCGTGGACCGTGTGCCTGCACAGCTCTCGATTGGCGAATGAAAACCCCGAGTACCGACCCGTCGGCCCCTTCGGAACGGAACACGAACACGGTCTCTGTCCCAGCCATCCGGCTGTTCGGACGTACCTAGCAGAGGTCGTCCGGGTGCTCGCCGACTACGGTGTGAGTCGAATCGACCTCGAATCGATCGGCTATCCAACAGCACTTCACCCTCACGGAGAGTCGTTCGGTCACCTGAAGAACTTCGCTGCGAGTGACGATCTGAGTCAGGTCTTGCTCTCACAGTGTTTCTGTGATGCGTGTCAGGAACGAGCTGACTTCGATCTCGAGCCAACAGCAGAGCTGGTTCGGGACCTCCTTTCGCGGTCCTTGAATAGTGTGACCGGTGCTTCTGATACTTCTCTCGTCGACGTTGTAGACGAATATCAGAATCTGCATGATTTGTTCGCGTTCAGGCAGGCGACAATCACTGACCTCGTTTCAGACCTCGAAGCGAGCAGTGGCCGAGTCCCACTGAACTATTACGTCGCGGACGGGTTGGGGAGAGGGGTTGACGATGGACGATGGGCCGGGGTTCGACTCGAGCGACTCGCGCCCCACTTAGACTCGGTTACGGCGCTGTATTATTCGGACGATCCAACCGTCACGGACGGGCGAGTTCAGCGGATCCGTGAGCGGACGGGAATACGAACCGAAGCGGGAGTTACGGTGGATCCTACCCGCTGGAACGATCAGTCGAGGTGGATGCGTGCAATCGATTCGTTGCTCGATGAGAACCCAGCTGCCGTCCACGTGTACAATCACTCGCTGATGACCGACGAGCACATCGAGTGGCTTCGGAGCGTAGAATTGTAATAGTAGAAGCGTTTATTTACAATGCTCATAGACTAATTTAGTAGAATGGTTACCTTAGGGGTCGAAGCGTTCCTCGATACGGATCGTGGCCGGGAGGAACCAACAGTCGGGCTCGTCACCAATCCGTCCGGAGTTACGGCTGATCTCGAATCGACTATTGATTTGCTGAACGCGAGCGACGTCGTCCAACTCGAAGCGCTGTTCGGACCAACTCACGGTATCCGTGGCAACGAACATTCTCAGGATGCGATCACAGAGCACATCGACGAGAAAACGGGACTCCCGGTGTACGACCTGACAGCACAAGGACACGGCCGAAATGGAGGGCCGAACGGAACGACAGTCGAGCAGATAGCGGAGCTCGATCGATTGATTTACGATATACAAGAGGTCGGTACACGATTCTCGACGTTCGCCCGAATCCTCGGGCACGTCCTCACTCAGGCGGCGAAGGCTGATACCCCCGTTACCGTGCTCGATCGACCCAATCCTATCGCCCCGCTCGGTCCTGCAGGTACGCTCGCTCAGCAACCGACGGGAACCCCCCTCCCGATACTCCACGGTATGACAGTGGGCGAACTCGGACGCTACTTTGCGAGTGAAATGGATCTGGATGTGGATCTCACGATAATTGAGATGGCTGATTGGTCTCGCAATCGGTGGTTTGACGACTTCGAGTTGACCTGGGTCCCGCCGTCTCCGAACATGCCGTCTTTGATGACCGCGCTGGTTTATCCTGGGACGTGTCTCTTCGAGGCGACGCCCCTCTCAGAAGGACGCGGAACAACGAACCCCTTCGAGTTGGTTGGTGCACCCTGGATCGGTGCGACGACCTTCGCAGCGATGCTAAACGACATGAATCCGCCCGGCGTGAAGTTTCGGCCCGCACATTTCACCCCTATGTTCTCGAAGCACGAGCGATCAGACGTGGAAGGCGTGCAAGTTCACGTACTTGATCGTGAAGTGTTCGATCCGCTTAGAGTCGGCGTTACCATGGTTCTCACCGCGTTTTACGAATACGCCGAGTGTACATGGGTCCAGATCGATGGCGAATACCTGATCGACGACCTCACTGGCGGGCCCGAATTACGGATTGCCACGCAAGATGTCAGAAACGGGGCTAACCTTCGTGTCGCGATCGATCGCATTGTCGAGGCATGGAACGACGAGGGAAATCGATTCTTCGAGTCGAATTCTGAGTATCTCTTGTACGAATAAATTGGTTGCTCGCAATCCCGATCGGAGATACCCATTCAGTCCATTATCCCCGATAGTTTTATAATGGTACAATCGAGTTCAGTATTCGAAGTATGCAAAGCGATAGCAATGACATTGGCGTCGATAGGCGTAGCACTCTGCGCGCTATCTCTGGGGTCGCTCTCGGAGCTGCACTTGCTGGGTGTAGCGAGGGTGACGCGGAACCCCAGGAGGGTATTGGTGGGAACGGAAACGGGGATGGGCAGGTCCTTACTGTAACATTCCCTGACGATCCCGAAAACTTCGACCCGCATCTGACGACGATTAACAGAGCCCAGCGTGTGCTAGAAAACGTCGTCGAGGGCCTCTTTCGGCTCAACGCTGACCTCGAGCCGGAACCGCTGCTCGCCACGGACTACGAGATCAGCGACGACGAAACCGAGTACACGATCTCGCTCAAGGAGGGTGTCCAGTTCCACGAGCCGATCGGCGGCGAAATGACGGCTACCGACGTGGTGTACACGTTCGAGCGCGTGATGGATCCGGACGTTGGCTCGCCGCGTGCGGCGAACTTCACCCGGGTCGAAAACGTCGAGGCTGTCGACGAGTACACAGTTCGATTCGAACTCGACGAGCCGTTCGCACCGATGTTGACTGCCTTCGCGGAGTCCGTAGAGATTATCCCCGAGGGAGCAGCTGAAGAGGTGGACCTACAGGAACACCCGATCGGGACGGGTCCCTTCTCGTTCGTGGACTGGACGATTAATCAGGGTGTCGAGATCGAAGCGTTCGACGACTATCACGTCGATGGCGTGCCGAATCTGGAGGATGTGGAATTCGATATCGTCCCCGAGCCGGCAGCCCGATTGACGGCACTCGAGGTGGGCGACACGCACGTTTTGGAGAGCGTTCCGTACCAGGATATCGAAAGCCTCTCCGAAAACAGCGAAACGGACGTAGCGACGGAGACTGGCCTGTTCAATCAGGGCTACTGGTTCAACGGCGATGAGGAACCGTTCGACGACGCGCGTGTCCGACGTGCCGTAAGCCACGCGATCAGCAGGGAAGACATCGTTCAAGGCGTCCTCTTCGGACACGGCGAACCGGTTCATTATCCGATCCCGCCAGCGAGCGAATGGGTGAATACGATCGATCCCGGTCCAACTCCGGATCAGGACCTAGACCAGGCTCGCGAGTTGCTCGATGAGGCGGGAGTCGATCCAAACAGTGTCGAAACGTCGATCAAGGTATCGCGAACTCCGGGACCCGGTGCAGACGCTGCGACACTGATCCAGGGACACCTCTCCGACCTCGGATTCGATGTCGAAGTTGTCGAACTCGACTTTTCGACCTGGCTTGACGAGGTCTGGGTCAACAACGACTACGAAATGGCGATCGGGTCCTGGAGCGGACGCGTAGATCCGGACGGATGGTACTACAGACAGTACCACTCCGAAGGACCGTGGAACCACTGGGCTTACGAAAACGATCGCGTCGACGAACTCCTCGAAGAAGGACGTTCGGAGACCGATCCGGATGCCAGAGCGGATATTTACGGTGAGATCGAAGAGATCGTTCAAGAGGAGGTTCCGATGACATACCTTTACTTCGACAACGAAGCCGTCGCGCACCGTACCGAGGTTGAGGGGTACGAATTGGAAGTCGCGAACCTCACGAGTTTCCACAACGTCTCGCTAAACAGCTAACATCCTGGGAAATGAAACGCTACATCGTCAAGAGAATCGCCCAGTACGTTCCCGTCCTATTCGGCGTGACACTGATTGCGTTTCTGCTGATCAATGTGGCCGGCGGTGACCCTGTCCGGACGATGCTGGGGACGGAGGCCACGGAGGAACAGGTCCAGATGGTCCGTGAGGATCTCGGTCTCGACCAGCCGCTGTACGTTCGATACTTCAATTGGCTGGGAGACGTCTTGACTGGGGATCTCGGGACATCGATAATGTACGGACAACCCGTTAGCGATCTCATCGTCCAGACGCTTCCAGTGACTCTCTGGCTGGCCGGCGGCGCTCTCTTAGTGTCCATTTTTATCGGTATCCCGGCTGGCATTATCTCCGCCACCCACCGAAACACGAAGTTCGATTCCGGGGCGACTGTAGTCGCGTACTCGGGGATCGCAATCCCGAATTTCTTCCTTGGAATTCTCCTCATTTTGGTGTTCGCGGAGTACCTTCGGGTACTGCCGGCTTCCGGGTTCGTTTCCCCTCTAGCACACCCCATCGAAGGGGTCCGATACCTGATTCTTCCGTGGATCGCACTCGGGACCGCACAGGCAGCGATCGTAATGCGGTATATGCGCTCGAGTTTACTCGAAGTGATGGATCAACAGTACGTCGAGGTCGCGAGGGCCAAGGGACTCGTTCCTGCACTGATCAACAACAAGCACTCGATCATGAACGCACTCATTCCCACGGTGACGATTATCGGAATCAACCTGGGCTACTTGCTCGGCGGCTCGATCGTCATCGAAGAGATTTTCGCACTCCCGGGGTTCGGGCGACTCGCCCTGAACGGCGTTCTGAATCGAGACTTCCTGATCTTACAGGGTGTCCTGTTAGTTACAGCGTTCCTGTTCACGACGGTTAATTTCGTCGTCGATATCCTGTACACCTATCTCGATCCGAGGATTCGTTATGAGTGATGCACAATCAACTGCCGACGTCGACAACGAACTGCAGGAGGGATCGAGCCAGCAGTCGTTCCTCGAGGTATTCGTCCGAACGATCCGGAACGATCGACTCGCACTTCTCGGAACGGCTGGACTCGGGTTCACGCTCTTTTTCGCGGTATTTGGGCCGCTCGTAATTCCGCACGATCCGACGGCGACAAACCTGGACATCATGAACCAGGCGCCATCGTTGGTCCATCCCTTCGGAACCGATCGATACGGTCGTGACATTCTCGCTCGGGTGGCACTCGGTGCTCGCACATCGCTTACCGTCGCGTTCGTCGGCGTCGCCGTGGCGGCCGGAATCGGCGTGACGCTCGGTGCGATCGCCGGGTACTACGAGGGCGTGCTCGGAGAGGGGATCATGCGGTTTGCGGACACGATCTTCTCGTTCCCAGCACTGCTGCTCGCGCTGGCGATGGTCGCTATCCTTGGTCAGAACTGGTACAACGTGATCATCGCAGTTGGTGTGGTCTACTGGCCGATCTTTGCCAGGGTCACACGCGGGAGCGTTCTCTCGGTCAAGGACGAGGAGTTCGTTCAGGCCGCTCGATCGATCGGGGAGTCTGACTTCCGGATCATCGGGTGGGAGATCCTCCCGAACGTCACGGCACCGATAATCGTTCAGGGAACGATTAGCATGGCCGTCGCGATCCTGCTGGAGAGCGCCCTTTCGTTCCTCGGGCTCGGTGTTCCTCCGCCGGAGCCGTCATGGGGTCGCATGCTGGCGGACAGCCGTCAGTTCATGACGCACGCGCCGTGGTGGACGATAGCTCCGGGTCTCGCGATCATGTTCACCGTCCTGAACCTCAATTTCATGGGCGATGCACTTCGTGACGCCCTCGACCCACACCAGGAAGAAGAAATGGAGGCTACCCGATGACGCAAGATCGAAACTTCGACAAGACGGGAACCGGTACAGACCAAAACCGCTCGGAAGACACACAGGCGCTACTGGACATCACGGATCTCTCTGTGAATTTTCCCACTCAAGAGGGACTCGTCGAAGCGGTAACCAACGTATCGCTGTCGATCGAACCCGGCGAGACCGTCGGTCTCGTGGGGGAAAGTGGCAGCGGTAAGTCGGTGACTGCGTCGTCGATTCTAGGGTTACTGGAGGACTCGGCCCAGATCGATGGAACGATCGAGTTCGACGGTGAAGAGATGTTGAAAAAGACCGAGGACGAGATCCGTGAAATTCGCGGGAACAGGATCTCGATGATCTTCCAGGAGACTGGGTCGTCGCTGAATCCCGTCCTCACAGTTGGGGACCAAATCTCCGAGACGATCCGAACTCACCGGTCGATTCCGGGCGAGGGTATCAGTCGGCTCGAGAAGTCCGTGCTCGGCAACCTGATCCGCTCGAAATCCCATCCGACAAAGTACGAGAACTCGTGGGACAAGACGGTCGAATTGTTCGAACGGGTCGGAATCCCCGCCCCCGAAAAACGCGCGCTGGAATATCCTCACGAGTACTCCGGCGGCATGAAGCAACGAGCGATGATCGCGATGGCGATCAGTTGCCAGCCCGACCTGTTGATCGCGGACGAACCGACGACAGCGCTCGACGTGACCATCGAAGCGCAAATTCTAGACCTGATCAACGAAGTTCAAGACGAGTTCAACACGGCGGTTCTGTTCATTACGCACGATATGGGCGTCGTGAACGAAATCTGTGACCGCGTTGCCGTCATGTACGCCGGCAGGATCGTCGAGCAAACGCTGACGGACGAACTGTTCGATCACCCGAAACACCCCTACACGCAAGCGCTACTGGACAGCATTCCCAGCCTCGACGGAAGAGAGACCCTCAATCCGCTGGCGGGACAGGTACCCGACCCAACCGCCAAACCGTCTGGTTGCCCGTTCGCCCCGCGGTGTCCGTCGGCGACGGCCTGTTGCGATACAGAGTTTCCACTCCTGTACCCGGTAACCGAATCGGATGAACCGCTCCCCGTTCGCGACGGTGGGGCCGACGGAGCCGCGCCGTCACCGCGCCGAGATGAACTGACCGGACACGACGTTCACTGCGTCCTCTACGGTAGCGGCGATAGCTTGGCACCGCATCGGTCTACGGCCGATCGGACCCGGCCTGAGGCGACTGGGGGTGAGTTATGAACGCGAACCACGAACACGACGTGGGTGTCGCTGACGGAGCAGCCAGCGATGCGGAGCCGCTGCTGGAAGTCTCCGAACTCGAGAAGTACTTCCCCGTGAACGAGGGGTTGTTTGCCTCGCTAGTCGGGGAAACACGGTACGTCAAAGCAGTCGATGGCGTCTCACTGACGCTCACCGAGAGAGAAACGTTCGGTCTCGTGGGTGAAAGCGGATGCGGCAAATCGACGCTCGCGCGGACGTTGCTTCGACTGGAAGACCCGACCGGCGGGTCGATTACCTATCGCGGGCACGACCTGACCGAGCTGTCGAACCGCGCGTTGCGCCCCTTCCGTTCTGAGATCCAGTTCATCCATCAGGATCCCTCTTCTTCACTGAACCCGCGCAAGCGGATTGGGAAAATCCTTCGACGACCGCTCCAACTTCACCGCGACCTCGACGAGGACGCACAAGACGCGGAGATCCGATCACTGCTCGATCGCGTCGGCCTCGATCCAGGGATGCGCCATCGGTACCCACACGAGCTCTCTGGCGGCCAAAAGCAACGCGTGGAGATCGCACGGGCGATCAGCGTCAACCCAACGTTCATCGTCGCCGACGAACCCACGAGCGCACTGGATGTCACGGTCCAAGCGCAGATCTTGGAACTCATCACCGAGATTCAGGATGAATACGACCTAACGCTCGTATTTATCTCGCACGACCTGCGAACGATCCGGTATATCACGGATCGCGTAGGCGTAATGTATCTCGGCGAGATGGTCGAGGTCGCACCGACCGAGACGATCTTCGAGGATCCGAAACACCCGTACACGCAGTCACTCCTGTCTGCGGTTCCGGAAATCGGTGAAGCCGGAAGTGAAAAAATCCGACTGGAGGGACAGCCACCGGACCCGATAAATCCTCCCTCTGGATGCCGGTTTCATACTCGATGTCCGCTCGCCCAGGAAGCGTGTGCGGCGGTCAAACCCGAGCCTGCCGTCGAATCACCCGAGCATCAGTATCTGTGTCATTTCACCAATCCCGATACGCGATCTGGAACGGTCGGGGGGGTGACGGGGGTGGCTCCGGATCAGCTCCGCGGCACCGTTCCGGAGGATCCGGATGACTGACACGGAATCGTTTCGTCGAACGACCGCCCTACGCTCTCGTCTCGAGACCGGTATCGATCAGGGGCTGTTTGACGGTGCTGTCGTGGTCGTCGGATCGACCGACGGTGTCGATACACACCTCGATACGGGTCAACGAAACTTCGCTGGCGATCCGGTTACGCCGGACACAAAATTCGATGTCGCATCACTTACGAAGGTGGTTGCGACGACGACGATCGCCCTGCGCCTCGTTGAAACTGGGAAACTGACACTCTCGTCAACGGTGGGTTCACATATCGACGAACTCCACGATACACAACGAGGTGCAATCCCGCTACGGTCCCTGCTGACGCACACGTCCGGACTCCCTCCATACAAGGCCTTTCCGTTCGGCTGGGAATCCAAATCGGCTGTGCTCCAGTCGCTGTTCGAGAGCCCGCTATCGGTACTCTCAAAACCGGACGAGTGGTACGTCTACAGCGACCTAAACTTCGTTTTCCTCGCAGAGGTACTCCGCCGAGTAACCGGTGAGAGCCTTGCAACGCTCTTCGAGACGCACGTGACCGATCCGCTCGGACTTGGGGACACGGCGATCGGACCGATTCCAGCTGAGAACGTGGCTGCGACGCGTGATCGTCGCTGGAAAGATCGGGTTCTTAGGGGGGAGATACACGATTATCTCGGCCGAGCGATGGACGGCGAAGCCGGAAACGCCGGCGTCTTCTCTACCGGTCGGGATCTAGCGACCGTCGCACAGATGTTGTTGCGCCGAGGCATCCACGAGGGGGGACGATTCCTCTCACCGGACATGGTCGATCAGCTTCGCACGGATGCGATCGATTCTATCGACACGCCACAGGGACTCGGCTGGAAACTCGGACAAAAAGACATTCCCGGAACCGCGTGGTCACCGAGCGCGTTCGGTCACACCGGGTTTACGGGTACCTCGATGTGGATCGATCCAGATCGCGATCAGTTCGTCGTCCTGCTCACGAACCACGTTCTGACGACGGACCCCGACGGATCGCTGCAGTCGTTTCGTCAGCAGGTTCACGACATCGCCGCCGCAACAACAAAGCGGGCAAACGACTCATGAACGTGACCGTCCGTCCGTACAAGCGGGACGACCTCGCTACGGTCGACACCATCCTGTCGACGACGACCCCGTGGACGGAGTATGAATCTCCGTTCCGCCTCGACGCTGCGACCGTCGCAGACGAGGATCTGCTCGCCGTCGCGACCGTTGACGAGGTTGTAACGGGCTTCACGTGGGCCGTTCCGAACGGCGCGTTCGACCGATCCGGCTATATCAAACTCATCGGCGTCGCGGAAAATGCACAGGGGAAGGGAATCGGAACGACATTGTTGGACCACGCCGAGCGCTACCTCTCGTCGGAGACCGCAAGCGACGACCTGTTTCTTCTCGTATCTGACTTTAACGAAGCAGCACAGGAGTTCTATCGCCGTCACGGCTACGATCGAGTTGGAGTACTCGAAAACTACGTGGAGAGCGGTATTGACGAATACGTGTTCAGAAAACAAACTTATGACCAGTAATCCAGAGCAGTCGACTACGCAACCGAATAGCCCAGATGAATACCACCAGACGAGTGTGTCGTCTGATACGCGCTCTCGATCCGGTCGGTCATCCGTACGAACGGATGGCGGCAACGCGAGGTACGCCGTCGGGATCATGTCAGGAACCTCTCTCGACGGCATCGACGCTGCCTGCTGTTCAGTGACGGAGACAGGAACGAACGAAGAGTACCCATACGAAGTTGCCGTTGAATCCTTCGTCTCCGAGAGCTACCCGACGGACCTCAGAACGCGATTGGTCGAACTGTGTGACGAAGAGACGGGGACCGTCGACGAGGCGTGTCGGTTGAATATCGGCCTCGGGACGCTCCTTGCGGATGTCGCAACAGCTGCGATGGACGAAGCTGGAGTCGACCCCGAAGACGTCGACGTAATCGGGAGTCACGGTCAGACGATCTGGCACATCGGTGTCCAAGAAGAACTCCCGGGTGTCGACCACCCCTGCCGATCGACGCTTCAAATCGCGGACGGAAGCGTCATCGCCCGCGAGACGGGAGTAATAACTGTTTCCGACTTCCGGACGGCTGATATCGCGGCTGGTGGTCACGGTGCCCCGTTGGCACCGTACTTGGACGCAACAGTATTCAGCGACGGGGAAAAACATCGGTCATTGCAGAACATCGGTGGCATCGGAAACTGTACGCTCTTGCCACCATCGCCGGGCCGCAGTGATGTGCGTGCGTTCGATACCGGCCCGGGAAACATGGTCATCGACGCCGTCGTCGAAATCCTCACAGATGGTGAGCAAACGTACGACATCGACGGAGAGATCGCCGCACAGGGAACGCCAGATGAATCCGTAATCGACCAATTTCTGAACGAATCCTATTTCGAAGCGTCGCCCCCAAAAACGACTGGACGTGAAGACTTCGGTCACGAATACGCACGACGGTTCATCGAGGCTGGACGTGAGCATGGACTTGACGACGCAGACCTCGTAGCGACGGCGACGGCGTTCACGGCCGCGACAATAGCTGACGCGTACGATCGCTTTGCCGATCCGTACCCGGACGAAGTGTTTGTCTCGGGCGGCGGTGCGTACAATCCCACGCTCCTGACGATGCTATCCGACCGCGTAGCGTGTGATGTCGATCGACTCTCGTCGCTTGGGTTCGACCCGGATTCGAAGGAGGCTGCGTTGTTCGCGCTTATGGGCATCGCCCGTCTGGACGGTCGACCGAACAACGTCCCCGGCGCGACGGGGGCGGAGGAGCCGGTCGTAATGGGGAAGGTGAGCCTCCCATGACGAACCGTTCGATCGACGAGTCCCCCGGCGTCACCGTCCCCGAGACGTCGGCGTGGGAAACAGCCTCTCGGCCAGAACTCGTGGTGTTTGATTTCGATGGCACCCTCGTAGACCAGCGTGGCGGCTGGCTCCTCCTCCAGGAGCTATTCGGAACGCGCGACCAAGGGAAGGTACTGACCGAGCAATTCCGCGAGGGCGAACGGACGTTCCCGGAATGGTGTGCGGAGAACGCGGCCTTACTGGCCGATCGCGGCGTCACTGAAGCCCACATTCGCCGTGCTGCGGCGGCCGTGAAACTCACCCGAGGTGCGGGGGCCTTGCTCGAGACGATCGAGAACGCTAACGTTCCGTTCGGGACGGTTAGTGCCGGAGTGACCAACCTACAGGACGTGCTAACGGAGTTCGGCCCCGAATTTACCTTCGGAAACGAGATTCAGTTCGATGATTCGGGGACGATCACGGGTGTCGATGCCGGAGTCGGCCCGGATGATAAAGACGACGTACTCGAACGAGTCTGCCGAGATCGCGGGATTACGACGGACGACGTGTTTTACGTCGGTGACTCGCACACGGATGAAGAGGCGTTCGAGGTCGCGGGAACGTCGGTGTTATTCGACCCAGATGACCGGATCGACGACGGCGTGTATGAAGTAGTTGATGTGGTAATTGACACACGTGATCTCCAGTTGGTCGAAAATCTGTTCGCCACCATCATCCGCTAGCGAGTACGGTTACCGGTTTCGCGCGTGAATCTCTCGGAAGAGGTCCGCGATTTCTTCTGTGAGGAACGCAAAGAGGATATCACCCTTTTCTGCGGAGGCTCGCTTCGGTGCACCGATCGCACCCGACTCCGAGTAGTCCTCGAACGGCCGGTAGACTCCGAGTGGTCCCGGCTTGATGAGGTCTTCGTCACCGAGGTCGTACGGTTCGTCGAACGGCTCCGCGTCCATCGCGTCCCGGTCAACGAGAGCCGTGTCCAGGTGGAGCATGAGCGACGTTTCGAACTCTCCACCGTGGGCCATTCCACCGAGATCACTGTCACGAATCTCCTCGACGACATCGGTCGCGAGGTCGAAGTAGGTAAATCCGAGCACCTGATTGTCCGGATACGCATGTCCGACCTCGCTGACGACGGCACCGACGAGCGCCCGATTCCCGCCGTGGCCGTTGACGAGGACGACGGCGTCGAATCCGTTTGCGAGTCCGGCCTCTACAATGCTCCGGGTGTGAGTGAGAAGGTGACCGAACGCGGCCGTGAGCGTCCCACCGAGCGATCGGTGATGGGGCGAGTAGCCACACCAAATCGGCGGCGTTACGAGCACCGGGAGATCTTCCTCAACGGCGTCAGCACTTGCCATAGAGACAGCCGTTGCAAGCATCGTATCGGTCCCGACGGGGAGGTGGTATCCATGTTGTTCGATGCTACCGACGGGAACAACCAGAACGGACCCTTCCTGGGAGCCGATCGCACGAATTTTGTTTGCTGGAGTTGCAGCCCACGCTACAGACCGATAGCTGTCGTCGAAGCCGAGCATATCAGGAACTCACGGAGGAACCTCATAATTCATTCGACGTGACCGGCCGACAGGGAAACGTACTTGATGAACCCGCGGTAACGATTTACAGTACATGGACAACCGGGTACTCAAGGGTCAAACAGCTATCGTTACCGGTGGGGCGAACGGAATTGGACGGGAGATCGCATCCACGCTCGCCCGAGAGGGGGCCGCAGTCGTGGTTGCCGATGTCGACGCGGAAAACGCGGCCGAAACCGTATCCCGGATCGAGGATGCTGGTGGAGAAGCACTCTTCGTAGAGACCGATGTGACCGAGACGACATCCGTTCGTTCGATGACCGGCGAGACGGTTGAGGAATTCGGGACGGTAGACATCCTCGTAAATAATGCCGGCGGCGCGCTCGACGACGATATCGCCCACACCGTAGACCAAGACTCCTGGGAGACGATCATCGATCTGAACCTGACCGGGCCATACACCTGCACACGCGAAGTGTTGCCGGTGATGATCGAATCGGGCGGCGGGTCCATCGTGTTCGTTTCCTCAGCAAACGCGCTCACCGGTATCGGCCTCCCCGCATACTCAGCGGCAAAAAATGGGATACACGCCTTTTCGCGTCTAATTGCCACGCAGTACGGTCGGTACGGAGTTCGATCGAACGCCGTCTGTCCAGGAACGATCATCACCGAATCCCGACGTGAACAACGCGCCGCGGACTGGGACGAAGACTTCCACGAACAACTGCTCGACCAGTATCCATTGCAAGAGTTTGGGACACCCGATGATGTCGCGAATGCAATTCTCTACCTGACCAGTGACCTCGGCCGGTTCGTAACCGGAACCGAAATCGTGGTTGACGGCGGGTTAACGTGCGGACTAGATCAAACCTTCCAGCGGACGCTCTACGACATAGACCGACTCGAGTGAGCGTGATACGCTCGTAACCGATTTTAGCGACTCGCCAAAATGAGATTGTCGCTCTCTTTACCGCTGTAACACAAGCCACGAAGCAATGACCACGCAAATACTGAGGACGACGAGAAATCCACTGTACGCCGCCACGTAGCCCGATTGACTGCTCACGAATCCGACGTACGAGGGACCAAAGCTTCCGAACCCCATATACACCGTTCCGACGACGCCGTAGTCTCCCCCCTTCTTTTCATCCGGAAACGTAGTCATGAGGTGGGACGTCATCGGAGGCCAAAACCCGGTCAGGCCTACGGCGAGAAACAGTACTCCGGTCACGGCTTCGGCGACCGAGGTGGTAAACAGGAGCAGTGTCAAGCCGACGAAGGCGCTACCGATCGCGGTGACGACGGTAGGGAGCGGACCGACACGGTCGCCACAGTATCCCGAAATCGGGGTCGCCAGCACCCCAATAATGAACACCCCTGCGTACGCGGCGCTGCTTGTACTGCGAGTAAGTTCTTGAACGCTCTCGAGGAAAAGTGGTAAGAAGCTGACAGTACCATTCCAGACGAACATGAATAGCCCGGCAAGGAGAACGGCGAAACGGAGATTTGGAGCCTGAACAACCCGTCGAAAGGTCGGAAGAACGGTGAGTTGGGGCCTTTCTATACTGTACTCCTCCGGGCTCCAATAATTATACAATAGCGCGACACACACGAGACCGATTAGGATTGGAGCGAACGCATACCGCCACGTTGCAATCGTGATTGCGACGACTGCAAAACCGGAAGCGAACACGCCAGCTAGACTAACGGCCGCATCGTTCAGCCCGAACGCACGACCTCGTTTCTGCGTGAAGACGTCTGAGAGTTGTGCAAAACCTGCCGGGACGTACATTCCGAGTCCAATCCCTACGAAGGACACTCCGAACAAGAACGTCACGTATCTCGTTGCGGTCGCGAGGATACAGTAGCCGACGATTAGCGAGAAGAAACTGAGAACGATGGCTGTTTTCCGAGAGAGGTCATCGGAGAGACGACCGCCCGGATATCGAAACACCGCTGTAAGCAAGGCGAGTAAGCTCAGTCCGAAACCTGCCTGAATCTCCGAAATTGAGAGCGTTACGATGATTTCCGAGAGCAATGGCGGGAGGATAAGATATCCGAGCTGACCACAAAGCGTCCCAAGAGTGATTACAAGCAGAATCCGTCCAGAGTATCCACTCGCAAGTTTCTCGTCTGCAGTCTGTTGTGCTGTCGCTGAGCTCACTACTGTACGATTATCGATTTTGTACTTTAGCCTTTAGATTCTCACTGTCTTCCACCTAAAGCAGAGGATACGCGTTGCCAGACATAATGTCAGAAACAAAACTATATTAAAATACTAATCAGAATTAATATTTCAACGGTACTGTCTAGTTCTGAACCTCCTCGTCTGGCGTGTTTCCATCGTGCGATTGATTCGGTCTCTGGCGGTCATAGTAATGTGTAAATCGATCAATATACTTGCGTGTGCTCGGCCGACTACTGACCCACGAGTTATGGAAACGGTCGATCCACATTTTGAGGGGACGAAACCACTTTTCGATAGGGTTCGGTCAGTATAGTTCATTCGACTATTCAACCCTAATTGTGAAAGTGGAGTCCGGTAGCCGGATTAATTGACACGAAACTCACCGTCCGAAAAATCGTGTTTCTCACGGAATCCATAGAGAAATGCAGCCGTCGGACCAGTACCAATCTGATCAAACAACGCGACATCGAGAACCAACGTTGTCTCGAAGTATATTTCAGAATACAGCCAATATCATTCACGATTAATCTCGACGGATACACACGATTGCCATTCCGATCACGATCGCTGGCTTCCTGAACCGGCTGGTCACCGCGGGCGCACACCTTGCGTGTACGCTGCTCGTCGTCGGCAACGCCTTGCGATCGTTGCTCTCGAAATAACACCGAGAGCAACAGAACGTCGATCGATGACACACCGGTTCGTGAGCGCGCTGCGAGTCAATCCCAACGAGAGGAGCCGCTACTGATACCCGTTCAGAGTCGGTCGCTATTGGTACAGACGGATGGCGAAGTGAGACATCATCTTTACGAATACAGACCCATTCGCTGGGATTGACTTGGACAAGTGTTGCGATCCAGAAACTGAGAGGCCAGACAAGGACGCGAAAGCGATCGTCCAACGACTCCCACACTGACGTCGCGCCATCAGAGACGGGCCATCACGTCCTCGTTCAGGGAGGTCTCCCACCTGGGCGAAGCCGCCGAGACTGAGTCGAGATGTACGATCAATCTCGTTTCGTTACTGTCACAGCGGAGCACGTCAGCGGGACGACGATAGTGATTGATAGAAGCGGGACTGAACGATGCCCCCGACAGCTATGTGAACAGTTGAGAGGGGAAAATTGCGCCTGCAATGGCCGCATCTGCGAGGAAGAGCAAAAAAGCGAACTCCCTATTAAATTCGTGTTCAGACGTGCGAACCGACGCATAGACGTACGCGGCTAAACTGAGTACCATAACCCGGATCACGAGTCATCTTCTAATAAAGTAGTCGGACAACCCCATTCAGATCAGTCACTACGCAGCCGTAGTGATCAAGGGTATCACAAGATGTGACGCATGACGAAGCGGATTCTTCGGAAGAAATTCTGAAGATACCGGTTCGTGAAAACCCGACAGCCGTCCAACTACGATCGCCTGTGATTCAGTACTGCACCAATGACGATACCAGTCAACGGGCCAATCGTTAGCCGGGATTGGATATCGTCTACCAGATAACCGATTCCAGCACCGAGAGAAATTGTCACGACCAGCACCCCGCCGACCAGTGTCGCGTCGAATCCATCGATAAATCGTCACTCGACGTGAACCAGGAGATGGTTCGCCGTAAGAATCACTCTACCGGTTCCGCTCGGGTTGCCAGTCGGCACCGCTCTCATTCGATAGGGTATTCTATTGCGACGATAGATACTGCGCTATCCGACAGCGATCCCCCCGTCACAAGCCGAAGATCGCCGTCGTGGGTCGGCCTCCCCACACGCACAGCACGAAACTCACGATGACCAACCGTAGACGCACATCACGACGCACTCGTCGACGTTTGAACTCCGACAGCCTCCGAAACCGCACCGATACGCGGCCATCCCTCCCCGAGGGTAGCCGCGGTCGAGATAGCCAGTGGTTCTCCCGAATTCTGGCACTTAGTAACGGCGTTTTTGGCATCTCTCTGACTCTGCTCGTACTCAATATCACCATTCCTGCTGGGATGTCCCCCGCTGATCTCGGTCGGTCGATCGTCGATTTGCTGCCAAATTTCGTCGCGTTCGCGCTGACCGTCTTTATCGTCGCCTTGTACTGGTACAATCACAACTCTCTCTTCGAGTCACTCCGCGGAATCGATATGCCGATGGTCGGTCTCAGTATCGTCTATCTCGCGCTCATTGCCCTCGTTCCGTTTCCAAACGACCTTCTCGGGAACTATCCAACGGAACCGCTCCCCTACGTGGTCTTCGCAATCCTGCTGACCGGGCTAGCGACCGTGGATACATCAATGCTGGCCTACGCAAAACGGCGTGATTTGACAGATCCGCGTATACCGACCGAAACGCATCGCATCGACCTCCTGCGTGGCAGTATCACGATTGTAACCTTCGCAGTAAGCGTGCCGCTGTCGTTCGTGTTGGTTCAGTGGACACCATTATTTTGGCTGTTACTGCTCGTCTTCGATCAGGTGATCTCACGATACAAATGAGTTATAGATACGTTGCACGAGCGCATACTCGCGTCTTCAGGCGCGGGAAGAGGTCAATTCTGTAGACGCTGGCGCTCACCGTAGGTGAGGGTCCGCCAGACCCATTCGACGGGACCATATCTGAAATATCGAAGCCACAGCACTGACACTGGAATCTGGACCGCCCAGATTATGACTACGACTGCAAGCGCCTCCAACCGTGTAACCGTTCCGAACAGACCGAGCCCGTGTCCGTAAAAAATCGATGTTGCAAAAATTGTTTGAATCAAATAGTTCAGAAATAAATACCCAAGAGGAAGGTTTGTAGCTGTACCAAGCGAACAGTGGATATGGAACAACATATACTCGTTCCAATAGACCGATCGTCCAGTTCTGAGAGCGCCTTTGAATACGTCTTAGAAGAGATTCCACAGTCGAAAATAACCCTCCTGCACGTACTCAATCCACTCACCCTCTTCAACTACGTGCGTGCTGATGGATTCGACTATGAGAAGTCACAACAAAAAGAGCAGGAGCGACGCGAAGCCGTTGAAGAGATCTTTGACGAGTACCGCAGCAAGGGTGCAGCACGTGATCGTGAAATCAAAACAATCATTGAGGCGGGCGATCCTCCGGAGAAAATCCTCGAATATACGGAGAGAAGCGGTGTAGATCACATCGTAATGGGCAGTCGTGGCCGATCCAGTATTCAGGAAGCACTACTCGGTAGTGTGGCGAGGGCCGTTGTGAAGCGATCGTCTGTACCTGTAACGATCGTCCCATAGCAAATTGCTGTCGGCATGCTGCATACATTCTCTGTATCGGTCACGCAGATTCTGACAGGGAATGGGCAGATAGATAGCACTCATGCGAGATACACAGCGCATACTCACTGCGTCGACAATCCAGCACCGATTGCAATCCCAACGCCCATACCGATTGCAATACCTAACGCGATGTTATCCATCACGACTCCGAGCGCAACACCGAGTCCTGCTCCAATAGCGATTCCAACTCCCAGCCCTTGGTCATCTCCCTCAGTTTGACTCATTGATACTGTCTTTTTCCTATACGATATAAACGTTCTTCACCCATGGTCACAACTTGTACTCGTTTTGTGTTTCCACTGTTCAAAGGCCTGTATGCAGCAGAGTTCTACTGACATCTACTGAGTAGATTGGTCAGCCACTGCTGCATACAGAGCGCGAATGTGGCACGACATTCGGCTTGATCTGCGAACGAGGTGATCGCTTAGTACAGGTTACAGACAGAGCAGTCGAAGACATTCACTCAGATACTTACATAATTGTTATAGAGGAAGTAAACCGTCAATAGTTACAATGCCTGATAGAGAGAGTGAACGAACAGTTGTTATTTGTTCATCCTGCGGTTCTGTCTATGCGGCCGAGAGGGTCTGACGGAACGATTCAACCCATCGGGAGAAGGACGGGCTGTGATTGCGGGTCAGAAAAGTTCGATGTTATCGAATATACAGATAGTCCCACTGTCCAAGACGAAGAAATAGACTGACTGTTAACACTCGTTCAATATACAGTTGTACTGAATAACTGATTCATTGTGCCAGCAACTGTACACGATAGTTCGCGTAGTGTGGAGCGAAACAAACTACGGAGCAACCCTCCAACGGCGGAGGCTTTATTTGCTTGCGTTGTGAGGTAGCTGAACGATGGCTTCGCCTCCGTTGACCGACACGCTTCGTGAAACTCTTGCTCTCTTTGACAAGGAGGGAGCGCCCATGACGACAACAGAGGTAGCCGAAACGGTCGACCTCGGCCGCCGGAGTACCTACGAGCGTCTGGAGCGCCTCGTTGACCACGGCCGGCTCGAAACGAAGAAAGTCGGTGGCAATGGACGCGTGTGGTGGCAGCCACCCAGGGCAGAACGAGAGACAACGAGGGAACCGAAACCATCCGACGATCAGTTTCAGGCGCTCGTTGATGCAACCGACGAGTACGCAATTTTCATGCTCGATCCCGATGGGTATGTGCAGACGTGGAATGCGGGTGCCGAACAGATCAAGGGATACGAGGCCAACGAGATCATCGGTGAACACTTTTCAACCTTCTATAGAGCGGACGGTCGCACGTCTGGTGTTCCAGAGGCCAATCTCACAGAAGCCGCTCGTCACGGTTCGACCGAAGATGAAGGGTGGCGGGTCAGGGCCGATGGGTCGGAATTCTGGGCAAACGTGACGATCTCGGCGATACGGGACGACGACGGCACGCTCGAGGGATTTACAAAGGTCACCCGGGACATGACCGACCGGCGGGAATACGAACGTCGACTTGAGGCCCAAACCGACCGGCTGAAGCGCCAGCGCTCGACGCTCATCGATAATGTCCCGGGTATAGTCTACCGGTGTCGCAACGAGCCGGGCTGGCCCATGGAGTTCGTCAGCGATGCCTGTCGTGAGATCACTGGGTACGAACCCGAAGCCCTCGAGAGCGGCCAGATCGACTATGGACGAGATATCATGGTCGACGAAGATCGAGATGACGTGTGGGAGGAGATCCGACGGACGGTTGACGAGCAGGGATCGTACTCCGTAACCTACCGCATTGAAACCGCCGAAGGCGACATTCGGTGGGTCCGCTCACACGGTCGCGGAATCGTAGACGATGATGAACACATCGCTCTACTCGAGGGGATCATCTCCGACATCACGGAACAAAAGCAACGCGAAAAGACGCTCGAACAGCAAGCGGAGCAGCAACAGATCGTTGCCGACCTCGGTCAGGCTGCTCTCGAAACCGACGACCTGGACGAGCTCATGGACGATGCGGCTCGCAAGGTAGCGGACGTTCTCGACAACGAGTATTGCAAGGTACTCGATTTCGACCCTGAGGCCGAGGAACTCCTGCTCCGACAGGGGGTCGGCTGGCACGACGGCATCGTCGGCGAGGCGACCGTCTCCTCGATCGAAGCAAACTCCCAGGCTGCGTACACCCTCGCGAATAATCACCCGATCGTCGTCGAGAACCTCGAGACGGAGACGCGGTTTAGCGGTCCCAAGTTGTTGACGAGCCACGACGTCCGGAGTGGTATCAGTACTGTCATCGGCTCGTTTGACGACCCGTGGGGGATCCTCGGCACCCACGACACCGAGCGGCGGCAATTCTCCGAGGAGGACGTGACCTTCGTCCAGAGTGTCGCGAACATTCTCGCGGAGGCGATCGAGCGCCACCAGTACCAACAGGAACTCGAACAGTTAGTCGACGATCTCGAGGAATCCAACGCACGGTTAGAGCAGTTCGCCTATGCGGCTTCCCACGACCTCCAGGAACCGCTCCGGATGGTCTCGAGTTATCTGCAGTTGATCGAGAGCCGGGCCGATGACGAACTGAGCGAGGAGACCGAGGAATTCCTCGAGTTTGCCGTCGACGGAGCTGACCGGATGCGCGACATGATCGACGGGCTACTGGCATACTCACGCGTAGAAGCCCATGGGGAGTCGCTCGAACCGATCGACCTCGATGAAGTGGTCACAGACGTCCGCGATGACCTCGAAATGCGGATCACCGAACGTGGTGCCGAAGTAGACGTCGATGAGCTACCACGAGTGTGGGGAGATGAACGTCAGTTACAGCAGGTGTTTCAGAACCTCCTGAGTAACGCACTCGAGTATAGTGGGGACGACCCGCCACGTGTGCACATTTCCGCCGAACGGGACAGTTCCATGTGGGAAGTGTCGGTTCATGATGAGGGAGTTGGGATCGAGCCAGACGAGCAAGATCGGATATTCGAGATTTTCCAACGGCTCCAGTCTCAGAGGGACCACAGGGGATCGGGTATTGGACTGGCGCTGTGCGAGCGGATCATTGAGCGTCACGGCGGTGAAATATGGGTCGACTCCGAGCCTGGCGAGGGATCGACGTTCTCATTTACGCTTCGAGCCGAGGATACGCATGCCGATTGAATTCGACGCTGCGGAACCAGCCGATATTCTTCTCGTCGAGGACAACCCTGGTGATATTCGTCTCACGAAAGAGGCGTTCAAGGACGGACGGATCGCGAATACACTTCACGTCGTCGAGAACGGTGTCGATGCCCTCGATTTCCTCTTCCAACGAAACGACTATGCCGACGCACCTCGGCCAGACCTCGTGCTGTTAGACCTCAATCTTCCGCGAAAGAACGGGGACGAGGTGCTCGAAGAACTGCACGAGGATCCAGACCGCCGGCGCATTCCAGTCATCGTACTCACGAGTTCGGAATCCGAAATGGATGTCGTACAGTCCTACGAGCTCTGTGCAAGTGGATACCTCACGAAACCGGTTGATCCCAACGAGTTCATAGACCAAATTCAGGAGTTGGAGCGGTTTTGGTTCTCCGTCATGCGACTGCCGACTGATACAGATCTGGATTGAGCAGATACTCATATTTGGGATGGGGCCGATCGCGTGTACGCATACCCACTTTGGGACCTTGTATTTTTCATTATTATATACAATTGAGAGAACCTTCAACTGGGCGATAGACTGCGTAGTTCGCAGACGTACTTAACGGCTGTTTCGCTGCTGACGATCCGAAACGAACTATGATCTTCTGCTGACTACACGCTCTTTCTTCCAGTTGCTGGATGAGTTGAGTGGGCAGTGCGAGATACAGGGCATGACTATGGTACGAACACAATGAGACTAATCGACGTACTGTGACTCCCACTCTCGTCGGTTCTCAATAACTTCCGCTCCTGAATCGTCGAGATCATAGTAGTTGGTCCGTCGGTCGACCTCGCCTTTCTCGACGAGCTCCTTGTTGACCAGGGTGTCGAGATTAGGATAGAGCCGTCCATGATTGATTTCGCTACTGTAATACTGCTGGACCTCCGCTTTGATATCTTGGCCTGATGAGTGATCGGATCCCGCGATGACGTACAACAGGTCGCGTTGGAACCCTGTCAGATCGTTCATCTCACAGGACGTTCCACCGAGCGTGATATTTGTTATTTCTCGCGTATCTGAGATGGGTTCACATAACTGACGAGTACAGGTTGTGTAAATAGCGATTATCCTTCCGAATCGGAGGATGAGAGCCATCTATAGCAGGCAGCAGAAAGAACGTATGCGACCCAGTAACAATCCAAATGAACAACGAGGAACGACGTGCCAGTTCCGCCTCCGATCAAGCTATAGAGGACGGCGAGACGTACGACCATGCCGAGCACGGATACGTCGAAGTCACAGGAATCTGGCACCGAACCCAGCGCCTCGACACGACGCGTGACGCAGATGAGCAAGACCTGATCGTCGTCCGCTACGTTCCCGGTGAGGAAGGAACGTGGCTCGACGAACTCGCCCAGTCGTTAGATGACTTTCGCGACGCGATCGTTAGGAACTGAAGGGCGATCAACACTCCGAACAATATGCCGCCGGTTCGGGTTGTTGCCCGTTCGATACCGCCGCGTACTGCGTTCGTTAGGTGGAGGGCCATGACCTCAAATCATCGATCGATTTATTTAGAGTTTTACACTATTTCCGGTCCGGGAGCCGTGGGGATAGCCGTATGCTTCTAGTGATGGGGGTTTCGAGTCTTGTAGCTGCGTTGGCCGGGTTCAGAACCGGATCGATCGTATCGGTGTTGGGTAGTGAGGATTGACGCTTGACCCGCTTCGTCACGAGTCGAACTCACGGGCGTCAGTAGCGTTTCTCCACCTCGAACTACCGGACGGTGGGTAGAATCGAAACAGAAGCAATCTTTTCCAGAAATCACGAGATTCAAGCGTTGATACGATGGTTATCAACTTGTGAGAACATGGTGACGCTCGTTTCGAGCCCGTGAAACGGTGATTCGTGCACTCGAAATCCCTGCTTTGATTTAATACTCCTCATCAATTATCCGATGATACCGTGTCCGCGATTCCGCCCTGGATCGACGAACGGATCGATCGAAACCTCGACAACGCGCTCACACAGGAGCATGTCGTCGAGACGATGCTTGAGTCCGATCGCCCGTTCTTCTCGATTCGCCAACTGCAAGCGCGCATCAAGCCCGACGTCAGCAGGGCCACCGTCCGCAACCGGCTTCGGGAACTACAGGAGATTGACGTCGTTGCAACGGAAACGTACCCCGACTCGATCGCGCTGTACTACATCAATCACCCGGAGTCGCCGTGGCCGCTCTCGCCCGAGGGCAAACGCGCGCTGAACGCAGACACCGCGCTGGATCGGCTCTCCACCCGCGGTTTCCTCACGCTTTCGGACACGGCTGGGATCCGCACCCTCGTGCTCGCTGGCTTTCAGTTGAGTCTGGTACTGTTCGCATTCGGCGGCGTACTCACGATTATTGGCACCGACGTCAGCAGTACACAGAGCGATATCGTCCTCTGGGATACTGCGTTCGATCTCCTGTTCGTGAGTCTGGCGCTGCTCGTTTCGGAGCGGACGGCCCGATGGATTCGCAGTAGGTACGGTCCGTTGAATATCCTTCCATCAACGTAATCGATGGAGATGAACACCTTGCAGATCACCGATCACCACACCCATGACATATACATCAACTGTACCTGGTCCCGAACTGCTCGATGAACGCTCCATCGGTGGCATCCTCGTCCACCTGCTCGGACTGTTTACTGGATTTCTCGGACCCATAATCCTGTACGCTGTTTCAGATTACGAGTTTACGCGGTCGAACGCCCGTCACGTCATCAATTGGCACGACACCATCTTTGCACTCATGGTCGTCGCCGTTGTGATGTTTTTCCTCGGCGCCGATGAGGTCACTATTGGAGGGGAAACAACTGAGATGTCCTTGCTCCCAGCCCCGCTCGATATAGAATTTGGGCTCGTCGGATTCCTTCTCCTAATCGTCCTACTGATTGTAGTATTGCTCACGTTCGTGTACACCATCGTCGCAACGGTAAAAGCGATATTCGGATCGATCTGGACGTATCCAAGGGCAATCGCTTTCGTCGAACGATATTGGTAGCACATCCATGTCTCCTCAACAAACCCAGGGGCCGCCGTCGACGACCAACGGGCCGAAACTCCTCGAGGAGCGATCGGTCGGTGGTATTTTCGTCCATTTCGTTGCGATACCAACCGGTGCCATCGGGGCCGGTCTGGTATATCTCGTTTCGACCAACGAGTTCACCAAACGAAACGCTCGCAACGCACTCGAATGGCATCTCACGGTGCTGGCGTTGACAGTGGTCACGTTCGGTTCACTGTTTGCCTATGCTGAGCTGACAGGCCAGGGCGTCACCGACGTCGCCGTCCTTCCTTCACCGATCGCCACTGTTGCTGGTGTCGTCGTTCCTGCGTTGCTGTCTCTTTGGATGGTGGTGACGTTCTGGACATTCATCGTTGGGTTCATTGCGATGGGCAAAGCGACGTTCGGAACCGCATGGCGCTACCCATTAACGCCCGCACTGGTTGACCGATTTGCGCACCGCGTTGCACTTCCTGGTGGCTGGTCCCTGCTAATCATGGCGTACACCGTTTTCGCACCCCTCATCATCGGGACCGTCTTTCTTGGGCCACGAGGTGGGGCAATGTTCTTCGCATCGGGATTCGCGATGATCGGCCTGATTATGGTACTGACACCGTTCGCAGGCGTTGCGATGTATCTCCACGGCGAACGTACCCGTCCGGCGGACGCGACATGGCAGCCACCAGTCGTTGCGTACCTCGGCGTTCCGATCGTCGTTGCCGTTGCCGGATACGCGCTTTCAGCGACGTTCACTGACTCGATCAACCCCGCCGGAGATGCGATGTATGTTTTCCTTGCTGCGTTTTGGGTATCTTCTCTTGTGTATGTCGTTCGGTGGCTGACCACGAGGTCGTAATGACCGCCATCAACTCGAAACGGACACGTCTGAGCCGCTCGCGTTGAGGTCTCCAACCCTTCCAGGTAGCGCGTCACGGGCTGGGTCGCGATTATACGGCTAACTCAATTCAAGATTCGACGGATTGGGCCTTGAGACGTATTCTTCCCCACCGCCTGATCGCTGGGATTCCTGCTAATCAGCGTATCTCTTCGATAAGTCGTGATGAATACGCAGCGCGAACGTGGTACGAGTCCAAGATTAATCGAGTGGAGGTTGTGATTGGTAAGTCCAGACTGTTTACGTATTGTCGTCGCCTGCGGCAGGAAGCGAAAACGAGAACGTCGTGCCCTCGCCGGGTTCGGAGTCGACCTGAATCTCATCGCCGTGACGCTCGACGATTCGTTGACAAATTGCGAGTCCGATCCCGGTTCCGGCGTGTTCCTCGCGGCTGTGCAGACGCTGGAACACCTCGAAGATACGATCTTGGTCTTCTGGATCGATCCCAATTCCATTATCCCGAACCGAAACGATCCATTCCGTGCCACTACGTTCAGCAGAGATGGCGATCTGTGGCTGCACGTCGCCGCTGTAATCGATCCCGTTCGAAATGAGATTCTGAAAGAGTTGGCGTAATTGCCTTCCATCTCCCCTAACGCGTGGTAACGTCTCGGATTCGATAGCGGCGTCGTTCTCCTCAATTTGCAGCTCGAGATTCTTAAGACTCTCAGCAAGTACTGTATCAAGTTCGACGGGTTCGAATGGCTCCCCTTGTGTATCTACACGCGAATATTCAAGTAATCCATCAATCATCTCTCTCATTCGCTCGGACCCATCGATCGCGTATTCGAGAAACTCCTCGCCGTCCTCGTCGAGTTCTGCACCGTATCTGTTCTCGATGAGTTGTAAGTAACTCGAAACCATTCGAAGGGGTTCTTGTAGATCGTGAGATGCGACGGACGCGAACTGTTCGAGCCGCTCGTTCGACGCTTCGAGTTGCGTTTGAGTTCGTTCCAGTAGCCGGTTTTGTCGTTCGAGTTGACGGGCATTCGTTTTCGCTTTCGCGTCGAATGTCCCCACGCCGTAGCCGGCGACACAACTGAACCCCGTGAGTTCAGCGACCGATAAGAAGGGACGGGAGATGTCCAGACTGGGCTGGAATTCGTAGACCGTGAGAATAGCGATCATTAGCCCGATTCCGGCGAGGCACCAGCGTGCAACGACGGAATAGTATCTCGGGTGGATGTCGGTGTGGGGCAATCGGTATCCGCCGACAAGAACGATCAAACCGGAACTACCGATGAAACTGGTGATGACAAGTATACTCGTAATGTCCATCGACCCCGACGGACGCATGAGCGCCCATCCAACAGCAAAGAGAATATACAGCCCTCCGAGACCGACGAGAATTCTCCTCCCGCAAACGGCAGTCGCGGTGCGGTCATAATGACCCATGAAATCGTTTGGGACCGGATGAACGATAACCGTTTTGCAGCGGCCAGTGACATCCTCGCCCGGCGTAAACGCCGGGGCTTCCACCACGGGTGGAATACCAGCAAAGGTGCTGGATTGAGGTTTCAAGACGTGTGCGCGTCACCGGTCTCTGGCTCCATCCCCGCTCCCACCGCTGGTGAGCTATACGAAACCTTGTCATCGGAAGCCCGCCTCTCGGACGGGAGTCCCTCGTTCGGTGATGTGTCTTGGTGGGCCTGCCACTGGCCCCCGTTCCGAGGCGAGTCATCGTCTGCCGTTTTCCAAGGCAGGCTCTCTCCCCACGGATTCAGCCGATTGGCTATGTTCGCTGCTGCGTTCAAATCCGCCTGAGATTCCGACACCCAACACGCCTCATTCGTACACTTGAACGTGCCCTGATGCGGTCTGTATCCGACGTGTTGACACGCATGGCACGTTTTCGATGTGTGGTGCGGATACACGTATTCCACAGGAATACCGTGTTCCGCTGCCTTATCCTCGATGCGTGACTGTAAGCGAGAAAATAGCCACTTACCGAGGCGTCGATTCCAGTACTTCCCAATATCCTCGTCCGTGATACCGTCGAGGTATTCAAGGACGATGACCGAGTTCTTGAACTGGGCTGTGTATGCGACGGCTCGTGTGGAGGCTTTCTCAATTTCGTCTTCGATGGCTTCTTGCCACCGTCCCCACACGAGGCCGTCCAAGAGGTTCGAGGCATACCGTGGTTTCAGCCGGTCTTCAGCACTGGCTTGTTTCTGTCGGAGGTGTCGAACGCGACCACCATCCACGAACAACGGATCAACAGGAATGTCGTTTCGGAGGACACAGCCCACCAAGAGTTTCGATTCACCCACATCAAACCCGACAGGAGTCACATTGTCATTGTCACACGAACATGAGTGGTTTGGTTCGACTTCGTAGTTCGCCGTGACGTGCAACACCCATCTGTCACCGTCGAGTTGTAAGCGGAGTTCGCCAGCCCACACGCTGTCGTCTTCGTCGTCAATCAGAGAGTGCCACCAGTCTTCTTGTGAGGGGTTCAACTGGAGCGGTATCCAGAAATTCGTCCCACGACCGGGGAGTGGGACTTCCCAACAGATTTCGTGGTGTCGGTCGTCATTGCGGTCAAAGACGGCTGCGGTGTTGGCGTAGCGGATCGGGTGATCGTCTGCGAGTTGCTTCGCATCATACGTGTCCTCATCGAGGAGGTTTGGAACGTATTGTTTGAGTGCGTTTTTCGAGTGCCAGTTGAGGTCTTCACCGCTGACAACCTCGTTGACGGCAGTCATCGTGCCACACTCGTCGTTGAAACTCTCGTGAAGGAGCGATTCGTAACGGTCGTGTTCGTCGTTGAGCTTGCGCTGCTTGTGCTGAGTGGGTGGGGCAAGATACGCTTCGAGCGTCTTACACTCCTCACTCATTCTTCCACAGCGTCAAGTCCTTCTTCCACGAGTTCGGCGTATGCGAAGTCCATTCGCAAGCCGTTCTCGCGGGAGTACTCTTTCACTCGTTCGTGGAGGTCGCTTCCACGTTCGATGGCGATGTCAACTCGCATCCGTTTTTCAGTACGTTTTACCGTATCTTAAAGGCTCGTATTGGCGTGGGGTATTCAGAGAACTGTCGCACGTGGTTCGCGTAGTGGAGTGACGCGATTCACGCCCGCCGTGAACGGCGGGATTCTCTCGCTGCTTAAAGAACGCGAGGCATTATCGTCTCGTTCGTCCGGAGCAACGATGCGGGCCACAGCGGCTTCCTCGAGTTCCCCGAGGAAGGGCCTCGCAGGTTGAACGTCGCGCTCACACGGGCCCGAAAGCGATTAGTCCTGGTCGGCAACTGGGAGACCCTGGGAACAGTAGCTCCTCATCGATCACCGGAGGAGAGCTGCGCTCACTTCTATGCAACTCTCGCTGACCAACTGCGATCGGAAGAGCGGATGATATCGATCGGTGAATAGAAACAGAAACCCTCGATCGAACAAAGCGAAACGAAGGCAGAGTGGCGGTATCTATTACGAATGCGAAATCGACGTACCGATCGATGCGGCTCTTTCGACGATTGAGGACGGAGTCGACGTCGACGAGCCGAGTCAAGTACGAGTGCATCTGTGAGTCTTGACATCCACCCACGACTGAAGGTTGTGGGCTTTCTCCTCGACTCCCTGTAACTCTTAATTTGCGCAGAAAAACTCCGCTCCGTTCGAAACTGGACCTCGACAGCAGATGCTACACGTCCTTTTTTGCGCCGACAGGTGTGAGGCGCAACACAGTGTGCCTCGAGACAGTGTGCCTCGAGATTACCGATGAGTACAAATCATCCGATCCAGAGCGAGCCGCAGCGAGAAAACCAACCAAATCAGAAATACACGATCGATCGAAGTCGCAGCACCACTGGTGATCGATACGACGACAGATCGTGGTTTCTCGTAGTTGTCGATGCAGTGGATGAACTCATCATCGAATCGGCAGTTACCATTTCCATCGACGAAGCAGGAGCGACTCCGATCTAGCTCAGGTCGAGTAAGAATCCCGAGATCGACGAAATAATTGAGTACGTCTAGGAACACGCCGAATGCACCTATTCCGACACTGTCGACCTGTACAACGTAATGGACGGGACACTGAGGGAGCTACGGGCAGACAATGGGTGACCTCGGTGACAGTCACCCTTTTTTCAGCGCTATAAATCTGCATCTCGGCCAGTTCCACCACATCGTGGATATTCGATCGGTGAACCACTAGAGCGAGTGCCTTGGGGCTTGACCTCTAGGCGATTCACTACTCGGTAGAGTGTTCTCGAAATAACCAACAGAACGAGAATATCGGCCAACAGAACGAGAATATCGGAAACGTTGGTTAAAACAGAATCCGAGAGCTCAAGAATCGTGGGGGGTTCTAAAGAATCGAGCACCCTTCTATCGATGTGTTCTCGGAGGCTACGAGAGAAACTGTAGGTGCACCTGATCAAGACGACGTGTTTGGATTTTTCCGGTGGTTCTTCGAAGGGATCACACAGACACCCCTCTATCGATGTGTTCGATGTCTTTCGAGGGCGGGCGTAGAACGGCTATGTTCGAGAAGGTTATACCCATCAAGAACGACTCAGTCCAAGAAAACGCCGGTTAGACGGAATAGACCGCGATAATACTACATCAGATTTCCACCAATTCTTCCTTCTTCTTCTAGCTTTCTAGCTAGAACACTCACACACACCTCTATCGATGTGTTCGATGTGTTCCGTGTTCGGTGATATATTGTCCTTTCAAGGACAACAATTATAGATAGTCCTGATCGACTCACTATCCGCAGATGGCAGATGCAGACCACCTTCTGACCGTCTAACGTTTTCGTTTTCGGCTTCTTGACTGTCTCAATCGTCCCCCCAGTTGGTTTCTTGGAGGTCCACTCGAACACATCGAACACTTCGATAAAGGGGTGTCCGTCTGGAAGTGGGAGAATTCTACCAGATCCCGTTCTGTTCAACATTTCGTCGCCGCTCACCGAATCAACCATCGGTTTTCGATCGACGCCTGTTCTGGGAAGCAACTCATCGTCTAAAACGCCGAATTTCACTTCGATATAGGTGGGGAACTTTTTTGACCCCTCCCTGAATGGTTACCTAGCATGGGTTCTGACGACTCCGAGTCTTCCCGCTCCGAACCGGAAAGCTCGGAGGATGAGAGTACAAGGCGATCTGAGTTTCCATCAGATTCATCTAGTTCAGAACTTCCGTCGGATCAATCCGATGATCTGGATCAGTTGGGCGTCACTGATCAGTCGAACAGCGACGACCAGTCGAACGATGCCACCCCACTGGGCAACGACGATCAGGTCGACTCCGCGGAGCAAACGGGTGATCGATCGGGGGATATCCTGCCTGGAAACGACGAAAACGTGCCGACAATGGCGGCTTCTGGAAACGAGCCATCGAACCCTGGGAACGAGCCATCGAACCCTGGGAACGAGCCATCGAACCCTGGGAACGAGCCATCGAACCCTGGGAACGAGCCATCGAACCCTGGGAACGAGCCATCGAACTCGACTGCTTCTATCGACGGATCCGGTGGCGATTCCAAGTCGATCGAGGATATGCTTCTGGAGTTCGATGATCAAAAGGGACTGATTCGCGAGCGATCACTCCTCGATCCAAACTATATCGTTCGAGAGGATCGAATTGTCGGTCGTGATAGACAACTTCAGGAAGTCACGAAGATGCTTCGGGTCGCGCTCGGTGACAACCGACCGCCGAATCTCTTCCTCTATGGTCCGTCCGGGACCGGAAAATCCCTCATCACGAAGGCCGTCTGTAAGAATATCAGTCGTATCTGCAAGTCTCGAAACATTCGCTTCGGAACGATCGAGGTCAATTGTCAAGATCTAGATACACTTGGCGTTGCGGTTTACGAACTCGCGAGTTGCGCTGCAGCGGAAGCCGAAGTCAGTGTCGAGGTTCCAAAACACGGTGTCGCGACGAAGGAGAAGTGGGATGAACTGTACCGAATCGTCAACGAAAACTTCGATTCGGTCGTATTCGTTCTCGATGAACTCGACATGCTCGTCGGGCGTCGGGACAAACAGGAACCGGCGTTTTCTCGACTGCTCTACCAGTTATCACGAGCTGGTGCCAACGACGAGCTGACTGCGCACATCTCGGTCGTTGCAATCTCGAATGACACAAAAATGATGGAGTCGGTTGGCAGTCGAGCGTTGAGTTCGTTCACACCCGAGGACGTCCACTTCGACGACTATGACGCGAACCAGCTGCAATCTATCCTTCGCCGACGGCAGGACGCCTTCTACGAGGGGGTTCTCAACGATGACGTCATTCCACTGGCTGCCGCGTTCGCTGCCCAGACTCACGGTGACGCACGGAAAGCGATCGATCTGATGCGTGTCGCTGGAGAACTTGCCGAGCGGGAGGGCGATAAGCACGTTCGCGAAGACCACGTTCGAAAAGCACAAGACAAGGTCGAGAAAAACCGCGTCCTCGAGGTTGTTCGCGGTATCAGCACGCAAAAGAAGCTCTGTCTATACGCGACAGGCGCCGTCGCTGCGGAGACTGACGATGGCACAGCTCGTAGTACGATCGGCTACCGTGTCTACGAGTTTCTAACCGATGCGATCGGTGCCGACCAGTACCATCAGGAAACCTACGTCAACAAAATGAAGGAGTTGACGACGTACTCGTTGGTCGACTTCGAGCGCCGGAGTCACGGTCCGAGTTCAGGCATGTTCCTCGAGTTTCAGTTCGGTGAGCGACCGGAAACAATTCTCGAGACGCTTCGCGAAGATTCCCGTATTGACTCTGTTACTCCCGCCGAAATACAGTCGGTCGTAAGAGCACAACTTCGCAACAAGAAGTGACAGCTTGCAGGGGTGGAGAATACCGCACTCGTCCTGATCGAAACTGGGTTGAAGATATCACGGTTACAATGGGGACACCCCTCTATCGATGTGTATTGATTGATCAGTATCATATTGCGTTCGATATTATGACTGACGAATTTTGATGGAGTACTGTTTATGTTAATAGCTTCTTACGTTTCTCATTCTGTGACAAACCACACACCTCTATCGATGTGTGTTCGGGCGGATTAGGGGTTTATGATGAAGAATTCACCATTGTGGAGAGCAATATCCCAAATTAATTGGTTGGGTAAATAAGGAAAAAACGGGGGTTTCGCTACTAACACCCCTCTATCGAAGTGTTCCAATAAGAGTGTACGAAGCGACACCCCTCTATCGATGTGTCTTCTTCAAAGATTTCTTTTTTTACCTCGGCACCGCCTTCGAGTACGACTTGGCCGCCCGCAGTAACATCGCCTTCTATTTTGCACCAGCTTGCAGTGCACCTCGACGAGAAACCGTGGTGATTTCGGTGGTACGGTCGACATCGCTGGCCTGGAGGGAATCATCTCTATCGAGGATCATAACTCGGCTACGGAAGTTGGAATTTTGAATCTTTTGTATTCCTGAACTGGTGTCGTTCAGTTAAGCAGGTTCCAGTAGTATGCGAAGCTTTGAAGCCAGGTTTCGGCGGTTTCTGGATCGGCGTTCCTGAAACCGTTTCCGAACGATGAGATTCGTCGTTTGATCTCTTGAAAGACAGGTCCGACAGCATTCCGATTTCCGTGGCGCTCGTATCCAAATCGGAAGCCACGTCGGTGAATTGCAGCCAGTAACCACGGTACGGAATCGACGAGAAATACGGCATCGTCGACATCATGTTTTTTGGAGAGTTCGGAGAGAAAGATTGAGGCAACAGCGGTATTTCGCGTCGGAAAGAGTGTACGTGGAGGAATTCGTGGGTCAGCGGATTGACCGCAGCATACAGCCAGTAGCACTGATTGGTTAGTTGGATCACCGTCTCGTCGAGGCGACGTGATCCGGTGATTTACCGACTGTAGGCTGTGAGTCTGCCTTTTGCACCCAGTTGTGAACGGTGAAACGAGCCTGTTCGATACCGAAATTCTCGAGTGTAGAGACAGTATGTGAAAGCGACACTCCACGCGGATGAAGCTGGATACTGAGGCCCACCAACTCGCGCGATGTCGCTTCGAGCAATACAAACGCTAACCGAATGTCGCTGCTAGATCCGCCGAGGCGGTCGAATTCGATTAGAGGAACCTAGCATTTCACTCCCCCTTTCTTCAAACTCTAATCCGAACAGTGCCGAAGGAGGCGGCGAAAGACCAGTTGAAGGAGGCAATCATAACAGGGACACCAGTTCAAGCTACCTATCTTCTATACTATGAAAACACGTATACTATACCGTTGTATGGCAGTTCATCACGAATGAAACAAATTTTAAAATCAATCTGTTTGTAGTGTACTATTGTGGGAGGAACAACAACATAATAAAATTAATGTGGGTACGGTACCAGATATCCGTCCACAACTCTCACGTAGCCCGTTTTTACATATGGTTGTAGAAATTCTCTCCGAGAAAATCAAAACGAAAAATGACAATAATAATGACTAACTATACAATGTCTAGTCCGGGGTATTGACGACGTCCCGTGGACGATCACCGGAGAGCACTGTGCGAACGTTCGTGGCGGCCGCCCGTCGCCGTTGATCGTTCGCTTCCACAGAATACCATGCTACGTGAGGGGTCGTGAGAACACGATCGTGAGACCGAACTGGATCGTCGCGTACCGGAGGTTCCTCGGGGAGAACGTCCAAGCCCGCACCCGCGATCTCGCCGGCATCTAGCGCCAGAAGAAGATCGTCCACATCGACGATCGGCCCTCGAGAGACGTTGATCAAAACGGCGGTTGATTTCATCCGCCGAAACGCGTTTTCGTCGATCATACCGCGAGTCTCGGGAGTCAACGGCGAGTGGATCGAGATGTAATCTGCGCGGTCGAGGAGTTCCTCGAACTCGACAAGCGTCCCTCCCTGGGCCTCAACAGTCTCCGAATCGAGGTACGGATCGCTGACGAGTATCTCGGGTCCGAAGGCTGCCAGCCGATCACAGACAGCTTTGCCGATTGCACCGAGACCGACGAGACCCACGGTTTGCGTCGACAGTCGGTGAAGCGGCGACCCGGCCTCCCGCTCCCACGTTCCCTCGGCCACCGAATCATCGTACGTGTGTATCTCTCGTGCGAACGAGAGCAAAAGGGAAATCGCGTGAGTCGCAACCTCCTCGAGACAGTAATCTGGAACATTCGTAACGAAAATACCCTGTTCGTTCGCAGCGTCAATATCGATGTTATCGACGCCGATACCGTACCGGGAAATGACGCGGCAGTTCGAGAGGTTGTCGATCGTCGAACCGTCCAGCTGTGCGCGAAGATTCAATACGGCGTCCGCTTCGTTCAAAATCGCCGCATCGAGATCGGGTTCGCTGACAGCGTCGTTGAGTTCGACGACCGCTGCAGTATCTTCGAGTATTGATCGTTCGATTGACAGGTCCTCGAAATCGTGATCGGTAACGACGACAGTGCGTTCGGACATAATAGTCGCTTCAGAACAGATCAGTATAAAAATTATCCCTCAAGACCGAACGAGCGGAGCCACCGTCGGCCAGCACACCGATTGCCTGGGCGATTCGAAGTGAGCAAGAGGCAAAGCGAGCGTCGATCGGAACGCGGGGTTGGTGCGACCGACGCGAGCGAGAGTCGCGGCCGATCGGTGTAAGATAAGCCCGGTCGGTATCACGCCAGCCCGGACAGTGTCGATTTCGACGGGATGTCCGTACGGTTCGTTGTGATTCCGTACCGGTGATCGATCGATTGGGAAGCGATCATCGGTAGCACGATACAACGATCCGTCTGAAGCGCGGTTACCAGCCACCGATCGTCCGGAGTAAAGCGATCGAGACGACGAACCCGTAGCCGATAGCGAACGAGAGAACCAGCGAAACGGCCCAGACGAGCGCGGTTCGGAGCATCTTTGTGCGGCTGATCGAACTGCTCCCGCCCGCGTAGCCGCTTCCGATTATCGTACTCACCATAATTTCGTTAAACGAGACCGGTATTCCGAAGAGAATCGCAGTTTGGGCGATACCGAACGCTGGGATGAGCGCGGCGATAGAGCGACGTGGTCCGAGTGCAGAGTAATCTTGTGAAAGTGCTTTAATCATTCGTGGTGCACCCATCCACGATCCGGCCAGTAAACCGAAACCACCGCCGATCAGGATTGGAAGGATCGGTATCGAGAACGGATCCAAAAGCGGCAACAGCGGTCCGATAGCGAGACCCACCTGACTTCCACCGGCAGAGAACGCGACGAGAGCGCCGAGTACGAGTAAGAAATGACGCTGAGCGAGTACCGAATTCCGTCTCATATCTGCTGCCACCAGGAGTGCACAGACGATCGCGATAACGAGCGAAACGCTACCGTCCACCAGAGGCAGTCCAGAGACGGTCGTGGTGCCGAATTCGGTGCTCACCGAACGAGCAATCGATGCGCTCTCTCCCGGCTCTCCGAGAATGACGAATTCCATGTTAGCGATGATGAGTCCGATACCGCCCGCGAGCAGTGGAATCGCGTGGTGTATCGATACCGATTCGGTACTCAACAAATATACTGTTGCGTACGCAACACCGGCACCCACGAACGGCGTGACGATCCAGAGCGACAGTATTTCGACGTATTTGGCCCACGCCGGTTCGCCGCCGGCTGCCAGGCCGACGCCGACTATCGCTCCCGTAACGGTAAAGGCAGTAGCTATTGGATATCCGGTGAATACGCCAATAGAGACGAGCGTCGCCGCTGTCACCAGACCGATAGTGGCCGCGGTGGGTGAGAGTGTCGCTCCCTGGATAAGATCCCGGCCGATCGCTTCGGAAACCGAGGCTCCTTGCGTTATTGCGCCGGCAAATCCGAAAATGCCGACGATAAATCCCGCGCGCATTATCGAGATCGCGTTAGCCCCAACGGCGGGTGCAAACGGTGTCGAACCCGAAGAGCCGGCACCGATCGTCCAGGCCATGAACAGACTTGCAGTCGCTGCGCCGACGAGTGTCAGTAGCGTCGTTATTTCGATCATCATCTTCACTCTTTCGGAGTACGGATCACGCTGACGGCACGCGGGCGACTGCCCGATACAGTGAACGGTGCCCGTCAGAACTGCGACGGGAGACCCGTTTCCCGCGTTGGTGAGAACGAGCAGCGCAAATTCGGTCGACCGAGACTCCCGGTAGCGGTAGATTGACGGACCAATTTGCCAGTCGAAGCGGAGGGCGACGGTCGAACTGCGAACGCGCTGAGTGCTCTTTCGGGCCACTGTGCTTTGAGTCGATCGTGATCGCGCCGATCACACGCGAGTTCCAGTTCTCTTGCAAGACGGTTACACGATCATTCGTCGAGAGGGATAATATTCAATATTGTGATTGTCTCCTTCACCGTCGATACTGTCTCCGTTGATTCCGTACCGGATAATCGTCCAGTTTGTGACCGTGTTTTTATATGCGGGTACCGCCCGGTTTCCGTCGAGTTTCGATCGTTGCGCGTCTCAACTGTATCTCACTTCCGAGTATCGCACCATCGTGTCTGGGATGGCCTCAGACGTGACTCGGGTCGGATCTCCAATGACCGCCAGCAGAGGGACCACTGACAGTCGGTGCAACTCGTTTCAATCGGTACGATAGTAACCTCGACTATCCCGACAGCGCGTGTCAGCGGAGCCGTATCAGCACGCTACCAGCCGATGCCGTTCAAAAAGAGCCGAATCCCGATAAAAGCGAGCAACAGTTTGATGAAGAGTGTGAACAGACGCTCATTGACGTACGGGCGAAAGACGGTTCCGGCGTACACCCCAATAAAGACGGGAACTGTAAACATCGCTCCCAGGACGAGTTCTCTGGTGTGAAGCAAATCAGCGTTCGCAAGGAAGATAACCCGCACTGTGTGTGCCACTAAGAATAACGCTGAGGTACCCGTCACGAACAGTGTACGGTTTTCGTGGATTGTGTTGAGATACGAATGAATAACGAGTGGCGGACCGGGTGCGCCGATCGCACCGCCCAGTAACCCACTCAACGTACCGCTGAAAATACTCGCACTCGAATGCTCCGCGTACTCGTAAATTTGTTTTTCAACCCGCTGGAACACGAGAAAGAGGCCGACGTACGCAGCAATCGCAAGGTAGAGAACCTGCGGCGGGAGCACTTCGAGTAACCAGACGCCGACGAATAATCCGGCCGTGAGCATGATCAGAAATCCACGCTGTTCGCGAAGAAACTGAATTGGAAGGCCATCCCTGTACAGTACGACCACGTTTGAAACGAGAAACGGAATGGAAAGTGCAACAAGTGCGAGTTGCGGAGGAAACACCTGAACGACGCCAGCAATCGTGATCAGACCCACGGCGAATCCGACAGTACCCTTGACGAACCCACCGAGTAACAGGATACCGATCGCAAGCATCACAGCGGCGAAAGTAAGTTCAACACCAGCAATTACGTACATACCAAGCCTTACTGTGTGGTCGAATCGACACATCATGTAACTTTCGGCATCGGAACAGTACTACCAGACCGGCCGAGCGCTCATCGGATCGGAGCGTGATACGGTATCACTGTGCCGTACATTCGCAGGTGGGTCGCAGTTGCTCTGGAACTGACGTACCATGGTCTCTGTGTCAGAAAGAATCACTCTGAATCAACACCGCCTCGTGCGGTTACGAGGACGTCTAGATGGAACGACTCTGTTTGGGATTGCTACTGTCTATTCAATTCGTTCGACCACATCGAACAGAACTCTGCACTCGGATTACGTATGACTGACACATTCAATCCTAGTGTTACCCCACCTTGCCCTGTAAGCAAACGTCAGCAACAATCATGATAAATATATTACAACGGTACAGATGTAATAAGAATGTCTTTGTCAGGGAATTGCTTCCAGAAACAGTTATAAATCGTTATAAACCTTCGAGATCCGAGTCATTTCGTCATTCCGAACCCGTTCGATGCAGTCGAACACCACTGTCTGAAGCTCACGGATCACGAGACCACAAACGGAGCACATAGACGAAGCCACACGCGCAAAAATGGTATGAAGCCAACGAGAGGTGAGGTCTGCCGAGAGCACCGCTGGCGGCTACTCGCCTCAATCGTGTGAACGGTGATCAATATCGACGACGATAGTACTGACGGGCGAACAGTGATCGCTCCACGAACGGCAAAATACGTCGGCGCCACCCTGACGCCTATCGTCCGGGACCGATATCGCTTCTATTCTATCGAAAGCGCACGCTGGGATGCGGCCGCTCGTGCACTTATCCGGCTCGCAACCTCCCGTGCTGCGGTGGACGGGGCGGTTCCGGACTCTCTAACCGCGATCGGCGGCTGCGCCGTCGATTCTTCGTGTTCTCGTTCCTCTCTGGTTCGCGGTAACTGGATCCGGCCGATCAGGGGAACCGACAGTCCCGCTGGCTCGTCATCGGCGGCGTCGTGGTCCTCGAGTGATCCAACGCGCGGATCCAGCGGTAGTCGTCCCAGCACGGGAACCTCGAACTGTTCTGCCAGATCGGATGCACCTCCGGAGCCAAAGACGTCGTGCGTCGACTCGCAGTCCGGACAGGTGAATCCAGTCATATTTTCGACGATTCCGAGAATCGGTACTCCGTAGCGGACGAACGCTTCGAGTCCGCGCGCTGCGTCATCGGTTGCAACGTCCTGGGGCGTCGTGACAACGACTGCACCGGCTACCGGTAAATGCTGTGCAACGGTTACCTGAGCATCCCCGGTTCCGGGCGGGAGATCGATAATCAGATAATCCAGTTCGCCCCACTTGACGTCGCTGACGAGCTGTTTGATGAACTCATCGACGATCGGTCCCCGCCAGATTACTGGATCCGATTCTCCGACCAGAAAATCCATACTCATCACCCGCACGCCGTACGATTCGCGAGGGACGATGTTGTCCGACAGCGTCGCCGACGGCGTCCGGTCCGAGAGACCGAGCATGGACGGTGCGTTCGGGCCGTAAATGTCGGCGTCGAGTAACCCGACCGACGCGCCCGCATCTGCCAGTGCGACCGCCAGGTTAACCGACACCGTACTCTTACCCACGCCTCCCTTACCGCTCGTGACCGCGATCACGTTTCTGACATCTGGAATGAGATCCACTCGCTCTCCGGCGTCCGACGCCTCGGGATGCCAGTGACACCGCGCCTCGGTTATGCCCTCGACGGACATCGCTGCAACCCTGACCTCCCGCTCGACGACGCGGCGAATTCGCTCGCTCGAGACGGGGAGCGTGAGATCGATGTCGGCCACACCATCGGTGATACCGATCGATCCGATCCCTCCGAGGGCAGCGACTCCCTCGAAGAGTTCGGATTCTCCGGCGTCGGCGGCGGCAATCGACCGGCGGATTTCATCGCGGGCTCGGTCCCGCTCGTCGGTTATCGGGTCAGTCATCGGTGCTCGTCGATCTGGTTTCCGGGTTCCACCGTTCGGACCGTCCGACTGAACCGTCGGTGTACCAGGCACCATCGCTTCCCTCGTCGGTCGGAGGCGCGATCGGTCGCTTGAGCCACTTCGGTCGGCGAAGCCCCTCCGGTCCCGGCGCGGGATCGGTCTTTTCGACCCACTCCCGGTAGATCTCGAAGGCCCGATCGGTATCCACGTAGATGTCGCCGTAGTGATCGTCCTCGTCCGCGGGTCGGACGGTTACTTTCTGGTGCCAGCAGTGCATTCCCGAAATCGGGTCCGGATGCGGCGCGTGGGTTAAATTCTGTGCGACGCCGCCGTCGTTCCACCACACGCGCTCGCTGTCGGGATCGTCGCTCTCGAACGGGCCGATCCCTTCGGCCTGGCGCATCCCCCACTGTCCGTGTTCCGAGTCCAGGTCGACGGTCACTTTGCCGTACGGATCACCGCCTTCATCGATGTCGCGATCATCGTCGCGGTTGATTTTCCACTGGCCCATATGGTGGGACATCGCGACGATACCCGGCTTGATGCTTTCGGTCACCCAGACTTCGTTAACGAAGTAGCCGATTTCAGTCACGACTCGAATGAGGTCGCCCGTCTCGACGCCCATCCGCTCGGCGTCTTTCGTGTGGACCCATACCGGATTGTTGTGGGAAATCTCTTCCAACCACTTCGAGTTCGAGGAGCGAGAGTGGATCTGTGTGGGCAACCGGAACGTCGGTACGAGTACCCGTTCTCCATTTTCGTAGTCGATTTCTTCCGGATGGACGTGCGATTCGATGTAGTGGGGAAGCGTATACTCCGGATCGTCCCACCCCCACTCCGCCATCGTCTTCGAGTAGAACTGTTGTTTGCCCGTCGGCGTCGGGAAACCGCGTTTCGGCTCGCCGTCGACCATCACGCCGAGGACCTCCGAGCCGTCGTGCTCGGAGTACAGGTCGGGCGAACTCTCCCGCCGAATCGTTCCGTACTCGTCGACGAACACGTCGTCTTCCTCGAGAACGTCCTCGGGGATGGAATCCTCGTGAAGCTCGTAATCGTTCGTGGACGCCTCGAACGCCCCGTGGTGCTTCATATACTCCAGAGGCTCCATCCCCTCTTCCGCCGCGGCTTCGACCAGGTTCTCCTCGTGTTCGAAGATGTACCGATAGTACTCGTCGATCGTCATCTGGACCGGGTCGCCGTCTTCACCCTCCCGATACGGGCTTTCGAAGTACTGTCGGATGCCGAGTTCGCCGTCCTCGTCGACTCGCCACGAGAGGTCCATCCAGAACTCGTCTTCTTCCCAGACCTCGCCGGGGTTTGCCTCGTAGGTCCTGTCGACATTTTCGCCCTCGCGTTCGGCAAACTCTCGGAGGACGGGCTGGCGGTAGGTCACCCACGTACCGGCGTGTGTCTCCTGACTCTGGATATCGTGGCGTTCGGGGCTGTGGCCCATCGGCAACACGTAATCCGCGAAATACGCCGTTTCGTTCCACGTCGGCGTCATTGCGACGTGCATACCGATCTTGTCCTCGTCGCTCAGCGCCTCGATCCACGAAAAGCCGTCGGGATACGTGTACACCGGGTTGAACACACGCGTAAAGTACACCGAGATCTTCCCTCGGTTCTCCTTCAGGAAGTACGGCAGCAACTGGCTCATCTCGTAGTGGGCGAACGGCCACTCGCGTGGCAACTGCAACTCGTCCCAGAGCTTCTGTCGCGGCGGTTCCTTTGGCAGTTCCGGATCGAACTGATGCCACGCGTTCGGCGACGTTCCGCCCTTCGTTCCGACGCTGCCGGTCAGTACCTGCAGGAAGTGAAGCGTTCGCGAGACCTGCCAGCCACCCTCGTTGCCAGACGCAGCCGAACGCCAGATGTGACTCGCAAAGCGATCGCCGGCGCGCCCGATTTTTCGGGCGACCGAGGTGATCTGCTCGGCGTCGACCCCGCTCTCTGCCTCGGCGTACGCCGGCGTGAACTCCGCGTAAATCTCGTTTCGTAGCAGGTCGATGTACGACTGGAACGTCGACTCGCGGTCCGGATACTCCTCGTCCAAGAACTGCTCCCAGTTCACCCAGTTTCGGACGAACTCCGCGTCGTAGAGTTCCTCGTCCAGAATGATCTTCGCCATCGCCAGCAACACCGCCGCTTCGCTGCCGGGCTGGGTCGGCAACCAGCAGTCGGACATCGCCGCCGTATTCGAAAGACGCGGGTCCATGACCGCCAGCTGGCCCCCGTCTTGCATCCCCTCCATAATCCGCTGTGCGTGCGGATTGAAGTAGTGGCCCGATTCGAGATGCGCCGACAGCAACAGGATGAACTCCGCGTTCGCGAAGTCCGCACTCGGCCGATCGTATTTGTGCCAGAGTGCATACCCCGCTCGCGCGCCCGAACTGCAGATATTCGTATGCGAGTTGTGACCGTCGAGTCCCCAGGCGTCGAGTACTCGGTCCATGAACTCCTCATGGCCGGGACGGCCGACGTGGTAGGTGATCTCGTTCTCGCGATCGTCTTCGATCGTCTCGCGCATCTCGCTAGCGATGTCGGCCAGCGCTTCCTCCCAGCTCACGCGCGTCCACTGCCCGCTTCCCCGCGGGCCGTCGCGTTTGAGTGGGTAGCGGATCCGGCCGGTGTCGTTCAACTGGTTGATGGTCGCCGGCCCCTTCGCGCAGTTTCGCCCGCGACTGCCGGGATGTTCGGGGTTCCCCTCGATTTTACGAATATCACCGGTTTCTTTGTCGATATACGTGAGCAAACCACACCCGGCTTCGCAGTTGAAGCAGGCGGTCGGCACCAGCGAGTAATCTCGGGGTTCGCCCTCGGGGTTGTACTCCGTCCACTCATCCCATTCGCTGGGGTCTGGATACCCTCCGAGGAGTCCCTCGTCGACCATTCGATCGACGCCGTCGACGCCGCGGCGCTGTCGCTGTTTCGTGGTCTCGGTCGTCCTGTTAGACAGGAGTCCGATCTTCTGTGCAAACTTCTCGATCGTACTTGGGTCGAATTCAGATCCCATATGTTATGCGAGTGATATCGTTTGTGGGGCGATGATCCAGCAGTACTCGAAGGCGAAGAGGCCCGCCAGCGCAACTACGCCGGCGCCGGCGACGACGGGTGCGCTTGCGCCGACCGCGAGTGCGACCAGCGGGACGACGATTCCCGCGCCGATCGCACCGATCCAGAACGCGTTTTTGAATCGCCCGCGCGTGATCCGCGCGGCCGCCTCCTCTGCGTCCTCGGTCTGGTGTGGTGTGAAGATTTCCGAGCCGACCAGCGCGACGTGAGCCAGCAGTCCGCCGATCAGCGCGAGTCGCGACGGCCCGACCAGTTGATCGAAGCCGACTGCGCCCAGTATCGCCGTCGCAGCAGCGCCGGCAATCAGGGCCTGAACGAACATGTGAAGCGGCATCGCGGGACTTTGCCAGAGGTCACGACCCTTCGATTGGCTAAACAGGAAGGCCGTGTACACTGCCGTCGCGGTCGCGAGGACGGCTGTGACGAGCAACGCGATCGGGTGGACGATCGCGGTGATGTCGAGCAGCCAGCCGGCGACCAGAACGCCGAGCCAGGCGCCGAACGCGGTGATAATGTACGCTCCTTTTACCAACCACGAGGTCCAGTTCGGCCGTAACAACACCCAGTGAAACCGCATCGGCTGGTCGAGATCCGCGATGAGCAACAGTCCGGTCAGTCCCAGGAACGCACCGCTAACAAGCGCGCTAACCCCGAGAACGGTCGTGCTCGGTTCGATGATCCCGCCGAGCATGAGCAACGCCGGGAGAAGCAACACGCCGGCGGAGATAGACTTCGTCCACGTGTAGGAGTACACCTCCCATCCCCACGAAGTGTAGTGACTCTCTCCGATGTCGTAGACGCGATTCGCTTCCTCGTGGAGCAGTTCGTACGCCTGCTCCATTCGCCCGGTTTGTGAATCGGACGATGCGGCAGCAACGTCGCTCGGATCGGCAGCAACGCCGCCGTCGGACGCAAACTGTTCAGTATCGCTGTCACATCCGCAGCTACCACCACAGCCACCGTCCGTTTGAACGGGTGTCTCTGGATCGGAACCGGCCTCCGCCTCCACATTGCCACTCGAGAACGTCACGTCGGATTCGGCGAGCGATCGCGCGGCTTTCTCGATATCGAAATCCTCGCGTTCACCGCCCTGAACCTCCATGTTCGAGGGTGCATCGCTCCACATGTAGTGGTCCTCTCGGGACGTCGTTCCCGGAGTGATGCTCCCTTCGTCGCCGTTTACGTAGAACAACTTCGGTTCAGTCCCCTTTTCGGGTTTACGGGCCTGTACCTCCTGGGTAGAGATCGTTTTGGCGATGTCCGTCTCGGCGTTCTCCATGTCACCGGCGATAATCGCGTCCTCGGGACAAACGGTGACGCAGGCGGGTTCCCGTCCGGAATCGACGCGGTGGGAACAGTAGTTACACTTTGCCGCGGTAGACGTTTCCGGATCGATATACAGGGCATCGTACGGGCACCCTTGCATGCAGGCTTTACAGCCGATACACCGGTCAGTATCGAAGTCGACGATGCCGTCTTCGCGTTCCCAGAGTGCGGTAACGGGACAGACATCGGTACACGGTGAGTCGTCGCAGTGGTTACACCGCATAACCGAAAAATTGCGGTTCGTGTTCGGGAACTCTCCCTTTTCGATGTATTTCACCCACGTCTTGTTGACGCCGATTGGATCGTCGTGTTCAGCCTTGCACGCGACCGTACAGGCGTGGCAACCGATACACCTCCGATTGTCGATAACGAAGCCATAATTGGTAATGGGTCTCACTCCCGTTCTATGTCAATTCACCACATGAAAGGCAAGGCCTTAAATCTTGAGGATTGTACCGACCGATATTAGATATCGACACATAAAATTTTGAATGTTCTGGATATATTTTGAAAATAACTACTGCACTCAGTACCGTCGATTGGTGCGAGTCGATAGACAGTCTCGACTCGGCGGAAGACGGAAGATTCCTTGTCACAGCGGGTTTCGAGTAGGTGACATGTGTTGATACGGTGAACAGAACGTCTATAATGATAATCGCTGAGAGAACAGTCGGTCAGTAAGATATAAATCCCTCGTTTGGTATGTCAACGTATCACCGAGTGTGTGAGAATGATTATCGGGATTCCAACCGAGACGGTCGAAACTGAGACGCGGGTCGCACTCGTCCCCTCGCTCGCCGCAGAGTTAGTGGACGACGGGTTCGACGTGTGTGTGGCTGCCGGTGCGGGCGAACGTGCTGGCTGGTCCGACGCGCAGTACCGTGAGGCAGGATGTAACGTCGTCGATGACCGCCAGGCAGTGTTCGAGCGGGCAGACGTGATCTTTCAGGTCCGCGGGCTGGGTGCGACACCGGGGACAGAAATCGACCCGTATCAGGATAGCCAACTGGTCATCGGCCAGCTCGGTCCGTACTCGATCGAGGACGAACTGTCGACGCTGGCCGATCGTCGGGTGACCGCGTTCGCGCTCGAGCTGGTTCCGCGGATCAGCCGCGCACAGAGCATGGACGCACAGTCCTCTATGGCGAGTATCGGAGGGTACAAAGCCGCGCTGGTAGCCGCGGAGGCGTTGCCGAAGCTGTTCCCAATGCAGATGACCGCAGCCGGAACCGTCCGTCCCGCCGACGTCTTCGTCGTCGGAGCGGGCGTCGCCGGGTTGCAAGCGATCGCGACTGCCGAACGGCTGGGTGCGAACGTTCGCGCCTACGATATCCGCCCGGAAGTAAAAGAGGAAGTCGAAAGCCTCGGGGCCGAGTTCGTCGAACTCGACCTGGAAACCGACGACGCCTCCGACGAGGAAGGCCACGCCCGCGAGCAAGACGAAGAGTTCTACCGCAAGCAACGCGAGATGATGATCGACGTCGTGGGCGACTCGGACGTCGTAATCACCACTGCGGCGGTTCCCGGTCGACCGTCACCGGAACTCGTCACCAACGAGATGATCGACGGGATGGACCCCGGCTCGGTCATCGTCGATCTTGCTGCTGGCGGTGGCGGCAACTGTGAACCGACGATCGCGGACGAGACGGTCACATACGAGGGCGTGACGATCTTCGGGCCGACGAACCTCCCGGAGTCGGTTGCCCGGACCGCGAGCCGACTCTACGCGAACAACGTGACGAACTTCTTCAGGGCCATGCTCGACGACGACAACTCGATTACGATCGATACGACGGACGAAATCGTGGATGCGACCATGCTCGTCCAGGACGGAACGATCCGCAACCCGCACGAACAGGACGCCGAAACCGACGACGGCGAATCCGACGAGGACGAGGGCGACGCTGCCGACTCGAGCGACGCCACCGACGACGGTGTCGACTCGACTGAGGAAGCCGGCGGAGGTGATGACGATGAGTGAGATCATCACCTACCTGACCTTCTTCGTGCTCGCTGCCTTTCTTGGCTACTCGATCATCACGAAGATTCCAGCAACGCTCCACACGCCGTTGATGTCCGGTGCCAACGCAATTACCGGCATCACGCTCGTGGGTGCCGTCGTCGTCGCCGGCTCCGGATCGACGAGCCTCGCGACGGCGCTTGGCTTTCTCGCGGTCGTGATGGCAACGGTGAACGTCGTCGGCGGCTACCTCGTGAGCCACTTCATGCTCGCGGATTTCCACGGAGGAGGTGACTGATCGTGGTCGAACTCATTGGCGAGACGGTGCTGTCGGTAGCGTATCTCGTCGCTGCCATCCTGTTTATTCAGGGGCTCAGAGACATGACCCACCCGCGAACGGCCGTTCGTGGGAACTTCACGTCCGCCGGCGGGATGTTCGTCGCCGTCGCCGCGACCGTACTGTGGTTCGAGATTATTCAGCCGTGGGTGCTGATCGCCGGCCTGATCGTCGGTACGTTGATCGGTGTCGGTCTTTCGCTCACCGTCGAGATGACCGAAATGCCCCAGCTCGTCGGGCTATTTAACGGCCTGGGCGGCGGTGCGTCCGCCCTCGTCGCCGGCTCCGAAGTGCTGGAACTGGGCGCGGCGAACGGCGGCGTCGTGGCGACCGACATCGGTATCGCGGCGGCCGTTTCGGGTATCGTCGGCGCGGTCACCTTCACCGGAAGCATCGTGGCCGCCGGGAAGCTCCACGGCCTGATCGCGGGCTCTGCGGTCCGGTACAGCGGGGAGCACGCCGTCAAGGCGCTGCTCTTGCTCGTTGCGGTGCTGGCCGGGGCGTACACGATCGTCCAGCCGGAGTTACTTGCCGACACCCTGCAGGGATCGGCGGTGCCATCCTACTGGGTCCTGATAGTGGCGGCGGCAGTACTCGGAGTCATGCTGGTCATTCCGATCGGCGGGGCGGATATGCCCGTCGTTATCGCCCTGTTGAATTCGTACTCCGGGCTGGCCGCAGCCGGAACCGGATTCGTACTGGGCAACAGCGCGCTGATCATCGCCGGAACTCTCGTCGGCGCGGCCGGAATGATCCTGACGGTAATCATGTGCGAGTCCATGAACCGATCGCTGACGAACGTTCTCTTTGGCGGCTTCGGCCAGGAAGCGGCGTCTTCCCAGGAGATGGACGAAATCTACGAAGGCAATATCACCGAGACCTCTCCCGAAGAGGTCAACATGTTGCTCGATACGGCCCGTCGCGTCGTGATCGTGCCGGGATACGGGATGGCGGTCGCCCAGGCCCAGCACGCGGTCGCCGAACTGGCCGAGTTACTCGACGAGAACGATGTCGAGGTCGAGTTCGGTATCCACCCGGTTGCGGGACGGATGCCCGGACACATGAACGTGCTGCTGGCGGAGGCGGACGTTCCTTACGACAAAATGAAAGAACTGGAGGAGATCAACCCCACGTTCGCACAGACCGACGTCGTGATCGTTATCGGGTCGAACGACGTGGTGAACCCGCTGGCCAACACCGACGATTCGAGCCCGATCGCCGGGATGCCGGTTCTCGACGTCGGGGAAGCAGGCACGGTCGTCGTGAACAAACGGAGTCTCAGTCCCGGATTCTCGGGAATCCCCAATCCGCTGTTTGCCGAGGATAACTGCCTCATGCTCTTCGGAGACGGCCAGGAGATGATGCAAGAGTGCGTCAACCAATATAAAGGGAGCCACTAACGTCGAACGCTCCGACGATCGACGGCCGTTAGAACGCGAGGTCGTCAGCGAACCGATCGTCCCGTTTTGCCGATGGGAAACGTACGTCGACGAGTTCGATCGCTTTCTACGGGATGTCGGCTGGAAATTGCCGGTAGCACCGACCGAAACCGTCAGTCCCGACCGAAACGACACCCCGAGGTCGGAGCACAGTCGCGCGACCGGGGCGTGATTCTGTGTCCGTCAGCCGTGTTGCTCTTGACCGTCAGTCGCTGCGATCGCGTGGCGACGCCGGATCGACCGTCACCGTCACCCCGTAGGGTTCGTACGCGTTGTTTCCGTATCCGCGTCGGTTCCAGGGGAACTCGTCGTTGTCGAACGCACCGGCTGCGTCTTTCGGAGACGATGGACGTGACGGCTGCGTTCGCCCGCGATCGTCCGTCGCCCGTGAGAGCAGTCGATGCTCTCCGGGGACGGCCTCCCACTCGATGGAAAACTGTCGCCATGCTGCGTCGCCGCGAACCGGATCGACGAACGACGCCTCTTCCCACGTCTCGCCGCCATCGAACGAGACGCTAACCGCGTCGACGGCGTCGTCACCTGCCCACGCCATGCCTCGAATGTCGGTCGTCCCGGCCGGAATCGTCCCGTCGCCATCCGGGGACGCGATCACCGACATAACGGTCTGGTCGTAGGCGTACGGGTGTTCGATCTCGTCGGATTCGAGTTGCGCCTGCGTGTCGAACGTCTCGATCGACGCGCGGTGGGTCGGGTTCGCCCCTTCGTCGCGAACGAGACGATAAGCGTGCTGTTGCCAGTGGGTGTCTCGCGCCCACTCGTCGCCGTGGATCATCTCGTCCATCACCCGGAGTTCGGAGACCCACTTGACGCTATTGACGCCGTACCAGCCGGGGACGATCAGCCTGACCGGGTATCCGTGGTCGGGTGGCAACGGGGCACCGTTCATTTCGTACGCGAGGATGCAATCGTCGCGCACCTTCTCCATGGGGATCGAACGGGCGAATCGATCCGCCCCGTCAGGGGCATCTCCGCCGACGGCCGTGAGCCACTCCCCGTCGAGTCCGTAGTCATCGAGTATCGATCCCACCGACGCCCCGACCCAGATCGCGTTCCCGACGCCGTCGAACTCCCACTGGATCGTCTCTCCGGACGGCTCCAGATACGCCCGGCCGTTTCCGGCACACTCGATCGTGTGTGCCACCGTCTGGGGCGGATACGAACGCAGATCGGCCATCGAGAGCGTCCGTTCCGTCTCGTCTGCAGCCAGCAGTGAGATTTCCCACGTGTCCCCATCGAGTTCCGGTGTCGGGTAGTGGTTCAAAACGAAAAAGTGGTCGATCGGCGTGAGCCACTTCTCGTAGACGTCGCGGCGACCGACGCCGGCGGCGTACGCTTTCTCTCCGTCGACTGGGTCGAGTTCGGGGTAGCGGTCGTCGATCGTTTCTCGAAACAGACGGGCGTGTTCGTCGTTGCTCATTGGGGCGTCACTCCGTACCGACGTAAACACGTCTTTCCAGTGGCATATTCCTTGTCATCAGCGGAACGAGTGGGATGATCCGTCGTATTCGGAAACGACTGATACGGATCGTCCTACCGTGTAACCGTGGCGAGCGCTCTCAGACGGTACGTTCGCGGTAACGGTACCCGACGGAAGATTAATAGGGGTTCTTGCACAAATTCGGAGTTATGGTAATTGTTGCAGCTATCGATCCGGAAGAGCACGCGTCGGTCGTCATCGAAGAGGCGCTGGAACTATCGTCCGCGTTCGACGATTCGGTCCACGTCCTTCACGTAATGTCCGAATCGGAGGCAAACGAGAGACGACGCGCGACGGCGAGCGAAGAGGGCGGACCGATCGACGAAGACGACGAACGGACCATCGCTGCCAGCGTGGCTCAAAACGCCACCGGCGACCTCCCCGACGACGTGGAGTTCGTCGGTCGAGTCGGGGAAGCGAGCAAAGAGATCACGGCGTACGCAGAAGAAATCGACGCGAGATACGTCGTCATCGGTCCCCGGAAGCGATCGCCCGCGGGCAAAGCGCTCTTTGGCAGCGTCGCACAACAGGTGTTATTAAACTCGTCAGTCCCCGTCGTCGCCGTCGTCGCATAACGCGATTCGGCCGAGATTCGAAGACCGGCGCGTCTCACACACGACCCGGTCTGCCGTATCGACATTCTAGCGGAACCCCGACTTGTCTGTGACTCCGTTACACTAGCGGACTGTTGCCCGCCCCGGTGGATCCGATCGGCGGACCTCAGAACTCGTGTTCGATCGCCTCCTTGTCGGCCTGCTGGATGATGATTTTCCCGTCTCTGACGCGAACGAACACCTCGGAGCCGATGTCCATACCCGCGACCGTGAGCTCGTCTCTGTGCAGGTTGAGGTGGACGTTGTGATAGTTCCCGTCTTCGTCTCTCGCACCGCTTGGACTTAGCTTCTTTTTCCGTACCATTGCGGTATCGTACGGCAAGTGTCGGTACAGAACGCACTTAAGTGTTTTCTAGCCGCGAATCGAACCGTCCGTATCCGGCGGTTGCATCGACCCCTACGGGGACTCGACCGTCGTTATGAGCGTACGAGCAAGCACCACGATGAGCACGACGACGCCACCGAGGAGGAAAAACGAAGTGCGAAACGAACGCCAGTCCGTGATCGCTCCGACAGCGATCGGTCCGAGCGCACCACAGCCGATATAACACGTCCGGATCAGCCCGTATCCAGTCCCCTCGACAACCGACGGGACGGCAGCAATCGTATAGGTATGTGCTGGCGGAAAGCATCCGAGCAAGCAACTCGAGAGAACGATACCGAGACCGATCGACCCGAGTCCATTTCCGAAAAGAAGCAGGGCGATCCCGGGTACACTAGCCGAGGCGAACAGGGCGATGACCACCTCGGTTCCATACCGATCTGCGAGGAGTCCTGAGACGAACTGCATGAGAACGGCGGACGCAAAAAAGAAGCCAAAGAGGGCCGTCGCAGCCGCGTTCGTCACACCTTTTTCGTCGATGAGAAACGTCGGCAGAAAGCCGGTAAGACTCTGGTAGACCAGCATGATACAGAGCAATACGCCAGTCCCGTACAGCACTGGCTCCAATCGCAACGCCCGAGTGGTCTCCGCGTACATCTCGCGGAGCGAAAGCACCGGAACGGCTCCCGGCGATTCGGAGAGCGCGATCCAGAGGCCGACGGAAACACCGACGAACAGGGGAAGCAGGTAACTGAATCCGAGTCGCCAGCCAAAATACGCGGTCACGGTTCCAGCGACGACCGGCAGTAACGCGTTACCGACGTTTCCAGCCGCTTGACTGATACCGATCGCCGTCGTCCGATACTCGGAAAACGTGTGCGAGAGGACGGTTACTCGACTCGGCCCGTATACGCCCGCCCCGGCACCCATAATGATACTTCCGAGAACGAACAACCCGAACGCCGGGGCGGTTGCTACTGCCGCGATGCCGATCATCGTTCCGGCCAGTCCTATAATCAACGCAGTTCGTTCTGTCGTCACGTCTGCGAGCACGCCGCCGGGAAACTGCATGACCCCGTAGGCTGCCCAGATCGATCCGACGAGGAGTCCGGCAGTCGTATACTCGAACGCGAATTCGACGCGCATCTCGGGAAGCAACGCAGGGTACACGATCCGTGTTCCGATCGTGAGCATCCATCCCAGTGAGACGGTCAATAACACCCATCCGCGACCATCGTCTTGGAGAACCCCCCACACGGTTTGTAGGCGTCTTCGCATAAATCGTACAGACACGTGTACTATTGCAAATCGGGATTATAACCTTACTGAATGTGGCGATCCAGTTCGCAACGGAGAAGGCGTACTCGGAGATCACTCGACGGTCAGTTCGAACGCTGCTGGTGTTCGTCTCAAATGCGGTTGTGCAGTTGCTGGAACAGGAGGCCCACCGGAATCGCGGTGAGAACGATAATTCCGTACGTGATCGCCGCTCCGATGTCGTATGGTTCGAGCGAGTGGTACAGCGAACCGGCCCAGATGAAGGTGACGAAGACGACGAACACGGGGGTCGGGATTACTCGAAGGAAATCTGCGATGGGATTCTTGCGGTTCGATGGTCGATCGCCGGATGCCATACCGTGTTACTAGTGGGATGGCTTCAAAACCGTACCGATCGATTACTCAGGTCGTCGTCTGCGCGCGGCGTTCGGTAGCGATGTGCGATGCGCCAGAGAGCGCGACCAGAACTAGCCCGATGACGGCCAACTCGAGGAGCCCGATCGGAACCATCGGCGGCGGGATGATCAGGACTAGCGCGCCGAGCGTGGCGAGTCCGCGGGCCAATCGATTGCTAACGGGCCACCCCCAGATGCCGGACTGAATCGCGATTACGGCGATTGTCAGAAGCACGAGATCGATCAGTGCGTACATGAGTCCCATCTCCAGAAGGATCGCTGGATGGAGTATGTACCGGGCAGGGATAATGAACGTCGGCAGGACGATCTTCATCGCGGTAAACGCGATTCGAATCGGATCGGAGTCAGCGATCTGGGCCGCAGCGAACGCCGCGAGGGCAACCGGCGGCGTGAGCGTCGAGTATACGGCGAAGGTGAAAATAAAGAAATGGCCTGGGAGTCCCCCGAGACCGACTGCCGTGAGACCGGGTGCAAGGAGGGACGCGGCCAGGATGTACGCGGCAGTCGTCGGCATCCCGAAGCCCAGGATGATCGAGAATGCCGCGACGAGAATCAACAGTAGCGGGATAATCCCCTGCGAAAGCGAGACCACGATCTGTCCGAACACGACGCCGAGTCCGGAGATGTTGAGCGCACCGAGGACGATCGCAGCGGCCGCACAGGCCATCGCGATCTGCGTCGCATTGCGTGCGCCCTTGTCCAGGGCCACGAGCAATTCCTTTACTCCGATTCGGGAATCGGGCTGAATCGAACTCACGATCATCATGACCGCGATGGAGAAGAAGATCGATCGGTAGATCGTATACCCCTGTATGAGCATGAAAAACAGGATGAAGATCGTCACAACGAGCGTGATCGCCTGCCCGGGTTTCTCTCTCAGTACTTCGAGGGCCTCGTTCTGTTCTTCTTTCGGGACCGGATCGATATTGAGTTTGACCGACTGAGCGTGGATCGAAAAGTACACTGAGAGATAGTACAATGCCGCGGGAATTATCGCGGCGAGCGCGATTACGGTATATTGCGTTCCCAGAAACTGCGCCATGATGAACGCGCCAGCTCCCATAATCGGCGGCATCAACTGTCCACCGTTTGAAGATGAGACCTCCGTCGCGCCCGCCATTCGGGAACTGAACCCAAATCGTTTCATCGCCGGAATGGTGAAAATACCGGTTCCGTACACGTTAGCAGCCGCACTCCCCGAAAGACTCCCGAAAATTGAACTCGCGATGACGGAGACTTTCGCTGCCCCGCCCACTAGATGGCCAACTAACGCGTTCGCCAGATCGAGCAAGAACCGTCCGGCCCCCGTCGCTTCGAGAAACGCTGCCAAGATGACGAACAGAAAAATGAACGACGCGCTGACGCGAACCGGAACGCTCCACAGTCCCTGTGTCGTGACGAAGAGTCCGTCGATCCAGTTCGACGGTGGAAGTCGTGGCGCCGTAAGCGGAGCCGGAAGGAGGTCCGAGTAGATCGTCGCGAGGAGCATAAAAACCGCCACCGCAGCCAGTAATCGACCGACGATTCGACGAGTGGCTTCGAGAACGAGAACAACGCTGAGAACACCGACGACCCAGTCCATCGTCGCGGGAGTCCCAACGTAGGGAGTGGCGTTTAGCAGTCTGTTATACTCGACGAGAACGTAGACCATCGCGCCTAACGAGCAGGCGACGAGAATCAGGTCGACCAGTCGATATCGCAGTTTTTCCTGGCCCAGGAAGGGCACGATTGCAAACGTCAGCGCCGCCAGGAGGTACACGTGAACCGGACGCTGAATAAGCGATCCGAAGACGCCGAATGCACCGGTATAGAGGTGAAAGAGGGATGTGATAATTGCGAGCCCAGAAATTCCGTAGACGCCGATCGTTCGGAGGGCAGATTCGTACCTCACAGTGGTAGCATCGGACATAGTGAATCGTTCACAATAGCCTATCTTATAATTGACGGTTCGATTCAGCTGCGTAGTAGACAGTATCTATCGAGTTGCTTCCCGGAGAGACGGATAGTGGATCGACAGAACGGGCACAGATAGAACGAACAACTGTCCGTAACAAATCGACAATGGTCGGCACGGATCGATGGAGAAATGTACGACGATCGCGGATTCGACGATCGTCAAACTGAGATCACCAGTTTGCATCGACGTACCGCGGTGTGTCCGATAGTTCGGATCGTTCGGTTACAGTATCTCACCGTCCCCCATCGTCCCAAGACGAGTATCAATAGTAGCCAGCTCTCTGTCTCATTCGTCTCTATCGATAACCCGTTTTCATTGCACATACGTGGGCGCACGTCGCGACAGCTCGTATTCGAAACGATTGCATCTAAAAAACCCACCACTGCTGATTGTAGATCGGACCTCGGTACGACGAGCGCAATCTATCCCTGTCCACGACGCCATCGTTTATATAATCCTCTTGAAACCAGAATCCAATACGAACATTTATTTACAATCCCACATAATCGTCAGGTGCTCCATGTTAGGATTTGACATTGACGTCCTTGCACTCGTACCAATGGAGTTGTTGTTCGTATTCGTATTCGGGGTCCTACCGATTCTGAACACGCTACGAAACGAAGGAGTACGGAGCCGATACGAGTGGCTACTCATGGGCATCATAGCCAGTGGGGCGGTCCTGACATGGATCGTAGACAGTACAATCAGTCGAACCCAATTCAACGTCTGGATCACGTTAGGAGTGATGGCCGTCGGACTCCTGTTGTACCTGCGCCTGATGCGTAGCCGAGGCCAGCTCCACGAGGAACCAGAAATGGGCGGTACGAGTTACGAGTAACAGTTGCAGTGGAAACGACGAATACAGTGGAAGACAATTTAACAATGAACGACAATACAGTCAACCGACGTAACATGCTCGGCATGTTGGGTGCTGCGGGCATAGCCGGCATCGCAGGGTGTACAGAGGACGATATCAACAGTGACGCGGATTCGGGGAACGGAGACGGGAACGGCGGCGATATGGTCCAGGGAGATGTCATGCTCCAGACGGCGGCCGGATCGCCCGGCGGTACTGGATACGTCATTATGACCTCGATGCTCGCCGCAGCGTCTGCAGCGAATCCAGACCTCGGGTACAACGTCCTTCCTGGGGGATGGCTCGGAAACAACAACCGACTGCAGGATCAAGAGATCGATATGGGTCACACGACGGTCGTCGCCGCGACACTGGCGGCAACCGGGCAAGACCCGTACGACGAGGAAGGCTGGGATATTCCACCGTCGAATATCCGATCCGTGCTGAACGATCAATCGGAGCAATTTTACTACGTGCTCACACAGCCGGACTTCCCGTACGACTCTCTCCAGGAGGCGGCTGACGACGAATACCCGATCGAGGTGATGAATCAGGCTGATGGAACGTTCGGCGGCTTCGTGTGGGATACAGTGCTCAACGAAGCCGACTACGGGCAGGAACAGATCGAGGATTACGGCGGCCGATTCGTCCGAACGGAGTGGGACGACGCGGCGGAAATGTTCCTCGACAACGACCTCGATGCCATACTGGCAGTCAGTGGCCGATCAGTCGGCTGGCTCGAAAACATCGCGGCGACGCGCGAACCGAACTTCCTCGACTGGACCGAAGACGACCAGGAGTTCTTCCAGGAGAACTACGGTCTCAGCCCGCACACACTAGAATCGGGTGGGCTGCCCGGTCTCGAACGCGAACTGAACACGATGATCGACGGCGGACACATCGCAACCCACGTCGGTGTCCCCGAGGAGTCGATCAAGATGTTCGTTTCGGGCGTTATCGAAGAGGCGGAGCAGGCGGCATCGTCCACCGACACCCTGCAAATGTTCGAGGCAAGCGAAGCGATGCACGAGGACACGCCGTTCGAGCTGCATCCGGGCGCAGTACAGGCATACGAAGACGCTGGTCTGATGTAGACGAGGCGGTTGGCCGCACATTCCCCGCCGTGAAACTAAAGTGGTTATAACACAGAGAAAACACATGGTAAACTTAGAAGATTGGGACTTCCCCATTCCGGATCCGATTATCTTGGCATGGCTCTCGCTACTCGAGGCGCTCGTCTGGGGCGGGGCGATACTATTCGCGGTCGCAATATTTTATTCGGGGGGATTCATTTCGCTCCCGTTCTCACCGAACGGTGCGATCGTCGTGGGAGGACTGCTTCTCCTGTTCGCCGTAATCACAGCACTACGACTGAAATATAATAACGTGTACTAGCCCCCCGAACGCTCGAGCGGCCACTGACGGTCAGTGGCGACGGGGACTTGCGTAATTTGGACCCAGGATCGCTCGTTCGGACTTCTGTACATCGTCTCCACCAAAACCACAGACCGATCGCGGTCTCACCGAAAAATCGTTACAAGAGACCGTATCAGTACACAGACGAGCATCACTCAACAGCCGAGACAGGCGATAATTTCTACCCAACACGGAGATCGATCAGTAGCCCGTTCGGCGGACCGCATCCGTTACTGGTGCTCCTCCGATTCGTCCGCGATAGCGCACACTGTCTCCCAGAGCTCCTCGTCGATCGTGATCGTCTCGGCGTCGGCTTCACGTTGTACTGTCCGTTCTCCTGGTAGACGGACACCATCAATACCTGAAGCAGTATCCTCGTTCTTGAGAGTGGCGAGGAACTCGCTCGCCTCGTCTACAAACGCTTCGCCGCCCAACGCAGCGGGATCGATCGCGATGAAGAGATCGCCTTTCGTGCACGGATCTTCAGTGTGGTACGTCCCCGTAACGTCTCTACCCATGGCTGCACCGACCAGCCCACCGGCGAGGATTTCGACCGCGATTGCCAGCCCGGATCCTTTCGGTCCGCCGAACGGGAGGATCGTTCCGTCGAGCGCCGCTTCCGGGTCGGTCGTCGGTTCCCCGTTAGCATCGAGTGCGACGCCGTCGGGAATCGTCTCACCCGCTTCGCGTTTTTGTAACACCGTCCCGCGAGCGATGGCTGACGTGCTCATATCCAGGTTAAATGGGGGCTCCGTCGGAAGCCCGATCGCGATCGGGTTCGTTCCGAGAACCGCATCTGCGCCACCGTACGGTGGCATCGCCGGTTCGGTGTTCGTCATTCCGATACCGATGTATCCGTCGGAACGTGCTTGTCCCGTGTAGTAGCCGAGCATTCCGAGGTGGTTGCTGTTGTGAACCCCGACAGCACCGATTCCGTGTGTATCCGCTCGGTCCATCGCCATCCCTATCGCTGTCGCCGCGGTGACCGGTCCCGGCCGTGAACCCCCATCGATCGTCGCCGTCGCGCCCGACTCACGGACCGGTTCGATCGTTCCATTCGGATCGACGTTCCCGTGTTCGATTCCGCGAACGTACCGTGGTAAACGAAGCAGTCCGTGTGATCCTTTCCCGGATGCGTCCGCGGTGACGAGAACCTCGGCAACCAACGCCGCATCGTCTTCGTGGAGGCCGCTTGCGCGAAACGCCTCCGTAGCGATTCGCTCCGCCCGATCGCGGTCGATTTCCATCAGACATCCCCTCCGGTTCGGAGGCCGGTCTCCCGACAGTCGATCCACCACCTGTGTGCTCGACGACAGCATCTCGAGCGGACCGTTGAGTTTACTCGGTCGAAAGGCGGAGTAGTGGTCGAAGCCTGCACTGACAGTCGAACAGTCATACCTCGCAATGTATCGTCATTCCACATAAATCATCGGTCAGCTATGGCACGATTCGCGGACCGGGATGTTTCGTTATTCGTCGCGAACCTCCCCGCCGCACTGACGACCGAGTGAGTTCTCCGTCCACCGGGAACCTAATAATATATATACGATATTACTGTTTTTCTGTATAGAGCTTCATGCGAACGTTGGAGTCGATCGTCGGTGACGACGGTGTCGTCCTGTACGACTCGAATTTCCAACTGCTCTTACTATCGACCGTGTTTCCGATTCTCGGGACAGCGCTGGTCTCGCCCGTACTAGACTCGATGATCGACCCCCTCGGAGCTTCTCCCGGGAACATCGGGTTAGTGATCTCGTTCGTTACGGCACCGGCAATCGTCGTCATCCCGATCTCGGGGGTGCTTGCCGACAGGTTCGGTCGAAAGCCGATGTTGGTCGCTGGACTGCTGTTGTTCGGTGCGGGTGGGTCGGCCATCGCGCTGACGACCGATTTCCGAACTGTCCTCGCGTTGCGCTTCGTCCAGGGGGTCGGATTCGGGAGCATCGTTCCGATCGTCACGGCGAGCATCGGAGATATGTACGATGCCGAGCGAGAAGTGACGGGACAGGGACTCAGAATGACGGTAAACGGGCTCAGTGCGACCGTCTTTCCGCTGCTTGCCGGAGCGTTAGTTGGACTGGCCTGGCAGTACCCGTTCTTACTGTACGCCGCTGCGTTTCCGGTCGCGGCGATCGTCTCCGTGCGGTTCAGGGAGCCGGCTGGTGACGCCGACGAGACGGAGACAGATGGGGCCACTTACCGCCGTGCACTGGGTAGCCTCGTCCGACGACCGCGCGTATCCTCGCTACTCGTCGCGCGATCGTTGCCGCTGTCCGTCTGGGTTGGGTTCTTGACGTACAATTCGCTCGTCGTCGTTCGGGTAATGGACGGAACGCCGTTTCAGGCCGGAATCTTGGTCGCTGTGGGAAGTCTCGTCTTCGCCGTCGGAGCCAGCCAGGTCGGACGGATACTCCGCTGGTTCGGGACCAAATTCTACCCGCTCATTATCGCGAACCTCTCGTTGGCTGTCGGATGTATCGGCTTTCTCTTCACGCCGTGGACGGCTCTTGCGGTGGTCTGGGTCGCACTGATCGGCGCTGGGTTCGGTATCTCCATCTCGCTGTATCGAAGCTATATGACGGAATGTGCACCCGGTTCACTCCGCGCAGGGGTCGTAAGTCTCGGGGCCGCAGGTGCCCGCATAACGGCGACGGTGACGCCGATCGCGATAGGGTTCGTTATCGACGTTTCGACGCCGGCACTCGGCGAGACGTTCGCCCTCCAGGTGGCGGGTATCGGCGCCGCGTTCGTCGGCGGGGGCGGTAGCATCTTCTGTCTCCTCGTCGCGTCCGTCTCGGAGCCCGGACCAAACGATTACGAGGAATTCGAAATCGACTAACGGTTTTCAGATCAAATAAAACGGCCTGCCGTACCGACGTACTGGATCACCGTAGATGCGCATGTACACCGAACCCGTTTCACTTGGGAGTGAACGACGGACAATCGATCGTACGAACGGATCGACGTGATGCCTCCTCACGAATCGTTTTCCGATCGGTAAAATAGGGCGTCTCGGGCGGTAGATTACCCCGAGACGAACGGAGAGGAAGTCCCAACGACTGAATGCCAGAGGCCGTCCGCGAAGTGTTACGTCGAGGGACCGATGCGGTGGATCGCGAACTGACTCTCGCCGAGGACTTCACTCAGCGTGAGTTTGCCGTTGACGACGTCGAGGATTTCCTCCCAGAGCTGATCGGTCGCCCACTCGGTCGTCTGATCACCGACGAGTGCCTCGCTGACGTCCACGTCGGTCTCCTCGGGCACGCGCTCTGCGCTGCCGGGGTTGCCCGTGATCTTGATCGTCGGCATGACCGCGTTCGAGAGCGTGTGGCCCTGACCGGTCGAGATGATCATGAAGTGAGCGCCGCCGGCACCGATCCCGGTGACCGACTCCGCGCCGTGGCCGGGCGTGTCCATGATGTACATCCCGCTTTCTTCGGGGATCTTCTCGCTGTAGTCGACCAGATCCTGGATCGGGCCGTCGCCGGACTTGACGAGCGCGCCGAGGGCCTTCTCCTCGATCGTCGTCAGGCCGCCGTCCATGTTGTCAGGCGTCGGCTGTGCGCCGCGGACGTCGTAGCCCGTTGCCTGCAATCGCTTCTCCCAGTTCTCGACGTACTCGAGGATCTTCTGGGCGACGTCGTCGTTGACGGCTCGCTCGGCCAGTCCTTCCTCGCCGCCGAAGAACTCCGGCGTTTCCGCGAAGACGGCGCGGCCGCCCTCGTCGATCAGTCGCCAGGCAGCGCCCGCGGTCGCCTTGTGCTGGCAGAGACCGCTCGTGGTGTCGGAGGTCGCGCAGTTGATCCCGAAGGTGAGATTCGAGACGTCGTGGGGCTGGCGCTGCTGTGCGCTCGCGTCCTGGACCATCTCCTGGGCGGCGTCGACCGTCGCCTTGAGACCGTTCATCACGCCCTTCTCATCGTGGATGTTGACGCTCGCACTCGGGCGGCCCGTCTCCGCGACGTCCGCTGCGAGTTCGTCACCGTCGACGATCTCGCCGGCGTGGGCGACGATCACCGCGCCGTAGGTGTTCGGGTGCGTGGCGTATCCCAGAAGCGTTCGGTAGGTCTGGAACACGTCGGGTTTCGTCTGGCACCGACCCAGCGGGTGCGTGATCGGAATCGCGTCGTCGACGATGTCCGCCGCTCGTTTTACCGTATCGTTCGCGTACGGTGCCGTCGCGATGATCGGGACGAAGTTTCGAATGCCAATACTGCCGTCGTCTCGTTCGTATCCGAGAAAATCAGTCATTATTCGCTCACCACTGCTGTATCGTCCGACAGGTCGCCACGGCCGTAGTTACTGTCGACGTTGTGGGCATGAACCCACTCGCCGGCCTCGATATCCGTGCTCGCATAGCCAATACTCAGCCCGTACTTGTAAACCGTCTCGCCCTCCGCGAGGTCCTCGAGGGCGACCTTGTGCCCGAACGGGATGTCTTCGTCGACGGTGACGGTAACGACTTCACCACTGCGATCGATATCGACTGTCTCACCGGCGTCGACGTCGCGAATCGCCGTCGCGACGTTGTCCTCCGGTTCGACAACGATCATATATCTGTCTGCCATGGTCCACTGTGGGATTCCGAATAGACGGACATATAGTTTGCGGTAGCATACCACAGCGGATCTCCGCCGAGAGCTCCCACGGTCGATTCCCCGCCCAGCGGTCAGTTCCACCGAAATCATCAATACCCTGGACTCGGAATGACGGTATACGTGAGCATGGATACATCCATAAACGAGAGCGGAGTTACGTACCGCCGGCGAGTGAGCGACCTCAAAAGCTGGCTAACGTACGCTCCGGAACACGTCGCTTTCGCACTGCACCGTATTACCGGGTGGCTCCTTCTCGGTTGGGTCGGCGTCCACCTCGCTATTCCCGCCGCGGGACCTAACAGCGTGTATCTCCCCGAGTCGACGACGGTAACGGTATTTGTAATTGCAGTACTCGTGTTCCACGGCTTCAACGGAGTGCGACTGATCGCAGCGGAGTTGTTCGGCGTCGGTCTCTCACAGGCGCGAAGGGTGTTCTACGGTACCCTGGTCGCTTCGGCGGCGCTCGTCTTCCTCGCGGGGGTGTCGCTGTAATGACCGCAAGTACCGTCGAGACGCGATCGCCAAGCGACGTGGGGTACTCGGCGTGGGTGTTACACCGGTTGAGTGCGCTCGCACTCGTCGTCCTGCTGGCGATCCACGTGGGAGTACAACTGTTTCCACAGTACGGATTTACGATCGTGGTCGATCTGAATCTCTACCAGCCGCTGCTAACGGCGACGCTCGGTCTGGTACTGCTCCACGGCTTTCTTGGCGTCCGCGCGACGGTCCTCGAAACCTCGATCGGAGCCGGGAGCAAACGGGCGCTCGTCTGGCTCGTTGGCCTCGCGTTTCTGGCGCTGTTGGTCCTTCGGCTGACGGGCTGAAACTCAGAATTAAACCGAAATCGCTGGGATTGTGCCGAGGGCTTTGCGGTCGTGCCGACGGTTCGCGACTCGCGTTGACGATTCTCCTCGAGTATCCCCGCGTGTGGTCAGTCGCTCGACGTGAGCTTCTGTTTTAGACCGTGTTTCACGGCTTCGCGTTTGAGATGCTGAATGCCTTCAGAGACGGGAATGTCCTTCGGGCAGACGCGCGTACAGTTTGCTTGCGTATGACAACTCCAGACGCCATCCGATTCCATGAGCCGTTCGAGCCGTTCTTCGGTCTTCGAATCGCGGGGATCTTTAATCATCTTCAGAGCCTTGTTAATCGCCGCCGGGCCGATGTAGTTCTCGCCGGCAACGCTGCAACTCGAGTAACACGCCCCACAACCGACACAGTCCGTCCGGGGTTCGATCATCTCCTGTTCGCCTGACTCGGGGTCCATTACCGCTACGTCGGACTCACGGTCCAAGTCGTCGGATTCGAAGGACGGTGCGATCTCACGAAACGTATCGAAAAACGGTTCCATGTCGACGGCGAGGTCTTTGATCACCGGCAGATTGAATAGCGGCTGGACGCGTACCGAACCTCCGGCGAGGTCACTCACTGGGGTCTGGCACGCCAGACGAGCGGAGCCGTTGATCGCCATACAGCAACTCCCGCAAACGCCCTGTCGACACGAAAACCGAAACGAGAGATTTTCGCCCTTGTCCTCTTGAATATGAAAGAGCGCGTCCAGTACCGACGTCGACGGGTAGATCGGTACGTCGTACGATTCGAAACGGCGTTGTTCGTTCGTTTCCGGGTCGTATCGGTGTACGTCAAATGTTCGGTGTTCCATAATCGGTGTTAGTGGTTGTCATTCGTTAATCTTTGCACCGGCGCTACGACTGGACGATCGGTCCTTCGTCGACGTCACCGGGTTCGATCGACGTCAGCTCGACCGGTTCGGTCCACATATCGACGGTCGAGTCGTTCTTTGTCATGTAGATGTTTTTCAGCCAGTTCTCGTCGTCGCGCTCGGGGAAATCACTGCGATAGTGTGCACCTCGGCTTTCGGTCCGCTTTAGGCCGCTCTTGGCGACGAGTTCCGCGATGGTTGCCAGGTTCTCGACGTCCATGACGTGATTCCACTCGAGATTGTATCGTCGGCTTCCGGTGACGCCGACATCGTCCAGTCGATCGTGAATGCTCCTGATCCGTTCGATTCCCTCCTGAAGACGATCGCCATCTCGGACGACGCCGACGTACTCCCACATCGTTTCCTCGAGTTCGGTTCGGAGGTCGTAGACGTCCTGATCGGCGTCGCGATCCAGCGGTTCGGTGACGCGCTCGACGATCTCCTCGACCTGCGAGTCGTCGTAGGGAACCCGCTCTCGGTCGTCGATGAACTCTCCGATCGCATCCCCGGCCCGTGATCCAAAGACGGTGGAGTTGACGACGCCGTTGCCGCCGAGACGGTTCCCGCCGTGGACCCCGCCGGTGTCCTCCCCGGCGGCGAACAGACCGGGAACGTTCGTCCGACACGAGTCGTCGATCGCAATGCCACCCATGTGGTAGTGAGCGGTGGGACTGACCTCTACGCGCTGGGTCGAGAGGTCCTGGCCGACGTTGCGCGTTCGATCGGTCATCCCCGGAAAGTTCTCCTCGACCAGTTCCTTGCCGAGGTGAGTCGCGTCCAACCAGACGCCACCGTTTTCGGTACCGCGACCGTCCATCGCTTCCTGATAGGCGGCTCGCGAAACGATATCTCGGGTTGCCCGTTCCATGTCTTCGGGTGCGTACTTTTCCATGAACCGCTCGTCCTCCGAATTGTAGAGATGTGCGCCGGCACCGCGGATGCCTTCTTCGAGAACGCCGCCGGTGAGTTTCGTGTTCCCGGCGAGGATACCGGTCGGATGGTACTGCATCATCTCCATGTCGAGGAACTCCGCGCCGGCGCGGAAAGCCATCGCTTGCCCGTCGGCTGTCTTTTCCAGCGCGGGGGTCGAAATTTTGTACATCGCGGCCCCAGCGCCGGTTGCGAGCAGAACCGCCTTGGCACTCACCGCGGTGAACGTTCCGGATCGGATATCCAGCACGAGACAGCCGACGACCTCGCCGTCCCGGGTGAGAAGATCGACAGCCCGGGTCTCTTCCATGATGTCGACGTTCCGGGTGAGCAACTCGTCACGGAGCTTTGTCATGATCTCTATCCCCGTCAGGTCTCCCTTGTGAACGGTCCGATCGAACGATTGGCCCGCAAACGGTTTCTGGTGGATGTGACCATCGTCGTCGCGGTCGAAGGCGACCCCGTACTCGTTTTCGAGTTCGCGAATGATTTCTGGCGCCCCCTCCACGAGCGCGCGGGCCAACCGCTGATTGTTCAGGAACTTCCCGCCAACGACGGTGTCAGTGAAGTGGCGGTCGATCGAGTCATCCGGATGCAAGACGGCGTTATATCCACCCTGGACCATTCGGGTGCAACCACTCTTCCCGGCGAGTTTCTTGACGACCAGCGAGATATCGAGATCTTCGGCCGCGTCGTCAGCGTGCAGTGCGCCGAAAAGGCCCGCCCCACCAGCACCGACGACTAACAGATCCGTCTGATGATGATTAACCGCTACCATGCTACATTATGCGGAGAGGGGGAGCTATTTCAATGTTTATATTTTCAGCACACGGTCCCCAAATATCATCAGTGGCGCGTACTATCATGTAACCTAGTACTTAATACGGACGGTGACCGTTGTCAGAGTGATGGCACCAGACGAAAGTATCTCTCGTGACCGATTAGAAGCCGCGCCGGGCGAAATTTACACCGAAACGATCGAGGAGCCAGTGTACGAGTTCAAACGCGAACGCTATTACGAACATCTCCTCGATACGAACGTCGCCTGGACGATCATGCTCGTCGAAACGGATCTGATCGCCGAGAGCGACGGTCGACAACTGCTTTCGGCGATCGAAGACCTTCGCGATATCGGTCCCGAGGCGCTCGGAGAGTACAATCCCGAGTACGAGTATTTTTATTCGCACATGGAGCAACGTCTTATCGAACGGGTTGGAGAGGACATCGCCGGAAACATCAACATCGGCCGAACCCGGCCGGAGCCGCTGGCCCGAATGGAATCTCGTGAGCAACTCGTCCGAGTTATCGAACTCGTAAACTCCCTCCGGAGTACGTTGCTCGACATCGCTGAACGCGAAATCGAGACCGTGATGCCCCAGTGGACGCACTACCAGCACGCACAGGTCTCGACGGTTGCCCACTATTTGCTCGGTATCCAGGATTCCCTTGAACGCGATGTCCAGCGGCTATTCGACGCGTACGAGACCGTCGACGAGTCCACGCTGGGTTGTGGGGCGCTTGCCGGGTCGTCGTATCCCCTCGATCGACAGCTGGTTGCCGATCTGCTCGGCTTCGACGGGTACAAACAGAACACGATCGACTGCGTGTCAGGCGGAGACCACCTCATGCACCCGGCTTCGGCGCTCGCCACGACGATGATCACGCTGAGCCGGTTCTGTGAAGACCTCTATACGTGGCACACCTGGGAGTTCGATTTCATCGAAATCGGGGACGAGTACTCCGGTTCGAGCAGCTTGATGCCCCAGAAAAAGAATCCGTACCCGTTCGAGTACGTCCGCGCACGCGCGGCCCAGGTTAGCGCAAAGATGGAGTCAGTCCACACGACGCTGCACAACACGAACTTCCAGGACATCAAAGACGTCGAAGAGGACGGCGTGTATCCGCTTTTCGAGGCGTTCGACGAGACGATTCGATCGATCCGATTGCTCGAGGGCACGGTACAGTCAGCCGAGTTCAAAGAAGATGAAATGATAGAGCGGGCCGCAGAAGGGTTCGCATCCTGTACGGAACTGGCTGCTGTCCTCCACCGGAACACCGACCTCTCGTACCGAACGACTCACAAAATCGTCGGTGACATGGTCCTTCGTTCGCTCAAGCGCGACCTCGACGCGACGGAGGTCGGTGCCGAAATCGTCAACGAATCCGCACAGGAGGTCGTCGGATACGAGCTCGGTATCGACGACGAACTGGTCGAATCGGCGCTCGACCCCGTTTCGTTCGTCGAACACCACGATATCGACGGCGGACCGGCACCGAAAGCCGTCGAACGGGCGATCGGTGACAGCCGAGCAACGCTCGATGCCGATCGAGCCAGATGCAACCAACTCGAAGAGGCGATCGAGGAGGGAGCGTCCCTCAGAGGAGAATACAAGGAAGCGATTCTCGAGTGATTTCGGTCCCGTCGAATCCGTTTCGGTCGATTAGAAGCCGATCACTGTCGATCGATTAGAAGCCGATCGCCACGCCGTCTTTTCGCGGGTCGGTCGCCGCCGAAAGGACGTTTCCGTCGCGTCGTGCGATCTGTGCGCCGCCGAATTCGTCGGGCGTTTCCACGCGGACGTCGTGTCCCATCCGTGCGAGTTTCGAGAGCGTTTCTCCGTCCATCGTTCCCTCAGCTGCCAGCGCTCCGGACTCGCGGTACTTCCATCGCGGCCGATCGAGCGCCTCCTGCAGCGGGAGGTCGCAGTCGATAACGTTCGAGAGAATCTGTAAGTGGCCCTGCGGCTGCATGTATCCGCCCATGACACCAAAGGATGCCCAGTCGTTCGGGCCGAAATTGACGATTGCAGGGACGAGCGTGTGGAACGGTCGTTTCCCCGGCTCGAGGGAGTTCGGATGATTCGGATCGAGTGAAAATGACCCGCCTCGGTTTTGAAGCGCGATTCCGGTATCGCCGGCGACGAGCCCGCTCCCGAAGCCCTTGTACCGGGAGTTGATGAAAGAGACGACGTTACCGGCGTCGTCTGCGACCGTCAACAGGACCGTATCCGCGTTTTCACCGTGAGAATCCGGCATTCCGACGGAGACGTCCTGTTGGGGACTCTCCGAGACTTCTGTCGCCCGTTTCGTCGCGTACTCTTTCGAATGCAGCGGTGGAACCGGTTCGAAACCGGGATCAGTGATGTAGTGATGACCATCGTGGAACGCGATCTTCATGCTCTCGACGAGGTGATGAATGCGTTCGGGGGATCCGACCTCGTATCGATCGACGTCGAGCTCCTCCGCGATGTTGAGCGCTTCGAGAGCGATCATTCCCTGGTTGTTTGGCGGGAGTTCGTAGACTTCGGCACCGTTGTACGTCGTCGAGATCGGATCGAGAATTTCGGGTTCGAATCCGCGGAGGTCATCCTGTCGCAAGAACCCCCCCTTCGACTGAACCTCGTCGACGATCTCGGCGCCGATTTCGCCCTCGTAAAGGGCGTCGGCACCGCGCTCTGCGATCGTTGCTAACGACGTCGCGAGTTTGGGAAACGTTACGTGCTGGCCGGTTTCGGGCGGCTTATCGTCGAAGAGATACGCCTCACGCGCGTGTGGGTCCGTAAAGAGGGTATCCGCTGCTGACCACCAGTCCGCGATGACTTCCGAGACCGGGTATCCGTCGCGCGCGTACGTTATTGCCGGTTCGAGGACATCGGCAAGCGTCAGTCTTCCCCACTTATCGACGGTGAGTTCCCACCCACGTGCGGTCCCCGGGACGGTGACCGTCTGTGCACCACGGTGGGGCATCGATACCGAGTCGGGCGAGTCAGTTGTATCACGACTGACCGCTTCCCTGACGTTTTCGATCGTCGCATACTCGGGCGCGTAGCCACAACTTCGCATCGCTCCGACCTCCCCGCCACTCGTTTTGAAAAGGCTGAAAACGTCCCCGCCTAGTCCCGTCGCGACGGGTTCGACAACGTTGAGCGTCGCGGCAACTGCGACTGCAGCATCGAACGCGTTACCGCCATGCTGGAGGATTCGTACGCCTGCCTGTGCCGCGAGCGGTTGACTTGTTGCAACGATTCCGGTCGGTGCGTACACCGTCGACCGACGGGACTGGAACCGATCGAGATTGGGCTTTGAAACCATGCCACACAATTAGTGTCCGATGAAATAATTGTACTGCTCGGTCGCCGTCCCAGACAGGGAGTCGACACCGGCCGGAACAGTCGAATCGATACCAGATCGGTCGCCATCCATCGGAATCGCCACTCGTCACTGCCAGACTAATTCGATGTGGTCGAACAGAGAGCACGTCGGTGTCTGACAGAAGATACCGCTTCAATACACCATACAGCACACCCGTTCGCTGTCCGCGCGGTTGACACCGAGGGATGCAGTCTGGACCGTCACTGCAAACACCAAGATCATGTGATTGATTACCAGGGGCTTCGAGCAGGGCGTGGAATCCGGCGACACTAATTCCACTGGACGCAGCCGAATCACGAGAGAGGAGAGAAATCGTTCGATGTTGTCGAACGTATGGGGGCCGCGATCAACGCGAATTTGCTGGCGGGGAGGGTTACATTTGTACTATTGTAATTTACGAGCACACACTCGATAAATCGTCCCCTGTGCCGAAGTCCACAAGCACGTACAGTCACGGTATTAATTAAGACTCGAGCGGAAAGCCGGGTTAGTTACACAGTATTCGATAGTATCGAACAGAAGGACATCACAATCATTATAGTTCTATCACTAATTCGCGTGGGGGGTAGACTACGATGAGTACAGGCTAAACGCGTGCAGAATAGACTACGATGACTCGTCGCCAACGGTATCCACACTATCCAGTAATTGCCACATGTCGTTTAGATACCGCATGGATTTCCAGACATCTAACAGCGAATCCATCAGTTCCTGCTGTGTCGCCCCGTCGAAATAGATCCGACGCTCGACGAATATCTGGTGCACTTCTGCGAACGAGACGTTCTCATCACGGTGATTGCGGAAGCCATAGAGAACGTGTGATTGCATAAGTGCTCGTCGAATTTGAGAGAGCAACGTCGAACGCTCCTGATCGGACAGGTTTCGGATACGCTGACGTATCTCGTCGTCGAACTCGAGTTGTTGCCCGACGAGCAGTGGACCACCCGGAGACTGTTTTATCACGTGGATCATAATACCAGATAGTTGAATAACCAGATTAAATTCCGCTTGTTCGTCGGGAACGGATTCGACTGCGCCAACGAGATCAGTATCAATCCACGATCGGACCTGTTCTTCGGTGAATTCTTCGGACACGGACGCACAATCGTCCGTTCCTGTATTAAATATGTAGGTTCTCTGTGAGAGGCGGCGATGACATCGTCGCGAACGATGTGACGTTCTTTATGAGTTAGTGCCAACGATCACTCGATCGGAGCAGCGATCCACCGATAACGAATTACAGTAGGCCGAATCACTCGTACGTGATATTTATCTCTAACTCGTTTGCAACGCCGAGAAGTAAGGACGGAACGTCCTCTGCGAGTTTCGATCCTTTTAATCGGTTGGCAGGCCCGGAGATACTCAGTGCACCGACCAATTTTTTATTCGAATTTCGAACAGGAACGCCGACGGCGTGGAGTCCCTCCAACGATTCTTCCTTGTTGAACGCATATCCTCGCTCCCGAATTTCCGCAAGCTCGTCAAACAATTCCTCACGGTCGGTAATCGTGTTTTCCGTCTTGGCTTCAAGACCGTGGCGAGCAATGATCTCATCGATCTGTTCGTTGGACATATAGGCGAGCATCGCTTTTCCCCCGGCGATTTGGTGCATCGGAACGCTCCGACCAACGCGAACGGGTGGATGCACCGAGTGTTCCCCTTCTGCGCCACAAAGGTAATACGCCAGTCCGTTTTCTTCGACCTGACACCAGGATCGCTCATTCGTTTCGCGAGCGAGGAATTCGACGTTATCTACGACTTTTGGATAGAGTGGATTCAACGACTGTGCGGATTTCCCGTAGTTGAGATACTCGAGTCCAACTCGATATTCCCCATCGTTGTTGACGACGAATCCGTATCGCTCGAGGGTCGTCAAGTGTGCGTGAACGGTGCTCTTTGCAATATTCAGATGCGACGCGATCTCGGTCGTTCCCGCGGTTTCTGACTCCTCGAGATACGAAATTATCTTGAACATCGTCTCATCTGACTTAATTGTCTTCGTTGTGGAGTTCCGTTTCATGAGTGAGCAATACACACTATGACACATATATTGTTCGATATAGTCGAACAGCGTTCATACAGCATAAATAAAAAAAGTGATTGCGGAAAGCAACTCCGAACATCACTTTAGCACCGCCATAGAGCCATCCAGACCGAAATACACGCCGGCTATAACGTTAGCGGTAGCGCTCGTTTCGACCGCTCAAAAGTCGCATCCGTCATGCGATCGCGTGAACACCGACTGATAGGGAGAGAACGAGCGGAGGACACCGTCCTCCAGGCCGCTTGCTACCACACCTATGATATATCATATGTGATTTGTTCATGTGTGCTATTATATGAAACTACTATTTACTGATCAAGCAGTGAACGTCCTGATCGACCCGTCGATACCCACGGGGGTGTCGTTCTCGGCAACCCACCGAGGGGTACCGCACTTCGAGGTCATCGTCGCGAGTTGGTGTTAGCGAGTTCACTGCGTACTTTGATAGTGTATAGTATTGGAAGGATTCATAGAAATTTCCTGGAAAACCTGGTCTCGAAAATGTCTGGCTATATCGATTCGGAACTGCTCTCACGACTGGGTTCCCGTACTGTTTCAGAGCAAGACGATCTACCGGGCGCTACGTCTCTCCTTCACTGACCCAACTATCGGCCCGCAGTCGATCGAACAATCGGGCTTGTAAGCTAACTACACGGTGCAAACCCTCGCTGAAGGATAATTTCGTCCCCTAAATGTACGCCGATTGACTCGGAAATACGCGTCAGTCGCTTTGATGATTTCAGGAAATAGTCGAACGAATCTCGATATAGTATTGTATATTTTACACATAACTATAATGTTGGGACCGAATCGGTCGGAGAGAGACAACGGTTGGGGAGTGTGGAACTAAACAGTATCGATGCTATAGTAGCTCCCGAAAGTCAGTGTACACCCGATCACAGGACAGCGTTTCGATCGGTGTGCAAATCGTTTCAAAAGCTACTATAGTGAGATGCCAGTAGGGCGTAGTAAGGCTACTGGACTACAGTAGTGATCGACCGCCAGTACACATTCGATCGCGCGCTATCATGCGATCAGTGTGTGAAAAAATTAAGATAAGAAGGGGCGAGGTAGAGGTTGAGATATCATCGCCTATATTACAAGAGAGGGTCCGATGGCAACGAGAACAACTCCCAGGGCTGTTTTCAGCCTGGCAGGATTAACGACGTGAGCGATTTTCCATCCAACGATCGTTCCGACGAGTAACGGAATCCCGATTACCACTACTAGTGACGGCGACACGTGTCCCTGCAGGAGATAGCCCGCGGTTGCAAAGATCGCAATAAAAATCGACTGAACCTGTGCGACAGCAATAGCCAACAACATCGGAACACCGATGATGGTCAACACTGGAACTGCGAATACCGGGCCGCCGACACCCAATAAGCCGCTGATGGCTCCGAGGACGAACCCGATCACTCCGAGAGCGACGATTCCCTGTTTGTCCGTGACATTCAGCTGGTACAGCGGACGGAGTCCACGACGTTCTCGATAGACGATATTGAGACCAGTCGCTACGGCAGCAATGCTAAGTAAAATCCCGAACGTCGTCCGTGGAAGAACGGAATTTGCCGACGCACCGAGAGGGGCTCCGATGACACTCGAGAGGCTGAGAACGAGTGCCATTGTGCGACCGTGGCCCGTCCGTATTTCGCCAGAACGGACGTACGCAGCGCTTCCGACCAGCCCCGTTGCGATGAACGTCGCGTGCGCTGTTCCCGCAACCGTACTCGAGGGAAGGGATGTCAACGAGTACAATGCGATCGTTACAAAAATCCCACCCGGGCCCAGTGTCGTAATACCGATTCCTGAAACGAATGCGATCACCAGAAGTAATATCAGAAGTGGAAGCCCGATTGCAAGATCAATCATTCGGTTCAACTCGTTCAGGAGATGTATTATGAGTTTTGCAAAAACAGTACTACAGAAATTGAGGGTGTCGTCAACAACTCCGCCCTCAAGGGTCAGGACTTATTAGTGAACCCCCAGTCTAACTGCGAAGTACAGCAGGTCTGATACGGCCGTTTGCGTCTCCTGTGACGAACTCCACCCCGAAATCACGTGATTCGAGACTGAGTGATCCTCACGTCGGCGTCACCTTCGACACCAAAGCGGACCGGAACGAACATCTCGCACAGAATCCTTCCGACTAACCGATGCTAGCGGACCTAGCAGAAGATACAAGACTAACACGACGCGAGTTGTACTATGCCGCTACTGCAGTCGGTACGATGCTCTTATTTGTCGTCTACGGAGAAAATATTGTCCACAGAAACGGTCACGGAGTTGCATACGTTCGAGATGGGAATGACGGAGGGCCACGCCGCCGTGAGGATCCGTGGGCGTGAACATCGTATTCACCGAACACCGGGGAGAGGCGATGATGGGCATCGGTCGCATCGGCGGGGAGTGGAACAGCAACTGACCAGTTGTGGTCTCAAAAGCTATGGAATCCCATAGCTCGGAGTTGATAGACCGGTCGTACTGGCGGACAGTGTCGCTTATTACACTGTGGCAGGTGTCGGCCAGTATCTGTTATTACACGGTCTTCGCCGCGACGCCCTTCTTTCGAGACGTGTTCGGACTTAGCCGGTTCGAGGTTGGGCTTGTCGTCACAGGCCTTACGCTCGGCTACGCGGTTTTTCTCCTTCCGCTGGGTGCAGCAACTGACCGGTATGGCGAACACCGAACCCTCTTTTTGGGATTGCTCGGGCTCGCCACTGGCGTCTTGCTCGTTGCTGGAGCGACGTCGTACGCGCTTTTGCTTGGTGCCGTGTTCGTTCTCGGTTCCGCCTACGGCACTGCCATCCCAGGGACGAACAAGGCTGTGTTCGATAGCATAGCTCCCGGCCGGCAGAACACAGCGATCGGGATCAAGCAGGTCGGTGTCACTGCCGGGAGCGGCATCAGTGCGGTACTCATAACGGGACTCGCCGAGGCGGTCTCCTGGCGAGTGGGGTTTTTCCTTGCCAGCGTACTCGCCGTTCTGGTCGCGGTTGCGTTCTTCGTCCTCTACGACGGGGAGGGCGATGCTGAGACTGGCTCGTTTCCCGACTTCCGCCGGTTGGCGTCGAACACCCCCTACCGCGCGCTCACCGCGGCTGGATTCTTTCTCGGCGCTGCGCTGTTCACGACGACCGGATACACCATCCTCTATGTCGAGGAATCGATCGGTGCAAGCGTCGTCTTCGGCGGGTACGTCTTCGCGCTCGTCCAGCTGTTCGGCAGTGCTGGCCGTGTTCTCACTGGGTGGCTCGCTGATGTGCTTCCCGGCGATCCACAGGTCCGAATCACCGCGATACTTATCGGCCAGTCGCTAGCTAGCGCTGCTCTTTTCGTTGTGGTAGCCACAGTCACCACTCCCATTGCTAGCGCGGTCGCCTTCTCGGCCCTCGGGTTCTTTGTGCTGGGGTACACTGGCGTTTACTACTCCTGTATGGCGACGATCGTCCCGGCCGACGAGATGGGCGGTGCGACTGCGGGCGGTCAACTTGCGCTCATCACTGGGGCGCTGGTTGCACCGCCCGTGTTCGGCCGTCTAGCCGACGTATTCGGCTACCACGCGAGCTGGCTACTCCTCGCGGTTGGGTCCATTATCGCGGGGGTAATCTTGGTGGGTGTCATCCGCGCCGAGTCGTCCGTCGACCAGCCGGCAGCGGCGGTCGACTGAAGTACAAGCAGACCGATAGTAGCCACTGACCGTCACTGCACACCTGACCGGACGATAGCTGTGCGATCAGTGTGTAAGTCCTTTTAGAGTTCTGCACCTCCTCAACGGGAGTTCGACCGTTTAGCCCCTAATTCGGTCGATCGTGGTTATGGGGTGAACAGGCGCAAAACCTCGCGCTTTAGCGGGGGGATACGCGCCTCGGATCAATCTCGTTAGCCCGGTCGAGATTAATGAGTCTACGTCTCTGCTGGGAAGAAAGGCCGCGAGCGCGACCAAGAGTCGCACTCACGTGGCCTGTCGAAACGTGGACGAGGAAGCTACGACGAAGACAAGCTACCGGTGTTCACTCTCGTTGATCGCAGCAGCAATCAGCGATACGTCATTCCGTCGAAATCCGCGGGCGAACCAACGGTGCGGTCTATACGTAATGTCGCGTGAGTGATAAACGACGGGGGGCTGTGGCAGGCTTACGCGGTGACGCCGAGATATCGATCCAATATTTCGTCGTTCTCCGCCAGATCGTCGGAATCGCCCTCATAGACGATTTTTCCCTGGTTGAGGACGTAGTGGGTGTCCGCGACGTTCGTGGCCATCTGCACGTTCTGTTCAACGAGCAGAATAGTGATTCCGTCCCCGTTGAGTCGCTCGATCGTGTCCTCGACGGCGCGAACGATGAACGGCGCGAGTCCCTCCGTAGGTTCGTCAAGCATCAACAATTCGGCACCGCTGACGAGCGCCCGTGCGATCGAAAGCATTTGCTGTTCGCCGCCGCTCATCTCGCTGCCCAGGCTCGACTCGTTCTCCTTGAGGTTCTCGAACATGCCGATCACCTCGTCTACGTCCCGCACGGTTTCTTTGTTTGCACCGGCCTGCGCGACCTCCAGATTCTCTCGAACAGTGAGTCCAGGAAACACCCGCCGTTCCTCGGGAACGTATGCGATGCCCCTGCTCACGGTCTCGTTGTTAGAGAGGTCGGTCACGTTCGTCCCATCGAAGGTAATTTCGCCGCTGATCTCCGGAACGTTACCCAGAACGCTCTCGAGTGTCGTCGTTTTTCCGGCGCCATTGCGGCCGATAAGCGAGACGACCTCGCCGCGGTGGACATCGAAGTCGATCCCCCGTAACACGTCGCCAAGTCCGTACCCTGCGACGAGGTTCCTGACGGAGAGCAACGTCTCGCCGTGGGAACGGTCGGGGCTTTCGTGAGCGTTCTCATTCATTGGCGTACCCTCCAAGATAGGCGTCCTGAACTGCCTGGTCACCACTGATCGCTGCTGGCGATCCTTCGGCAAGAATCTTACCCTGGTGCAAGACCGTGATACGATCCGAGAGTTGCATCACGAGCTCGACGTCGTGTTCGACCAGAATAACGGTCGCATCGGCCAGTACGTCCTCGATGAGTTCGATCGTTTCGTTTTTTTTGTCGACGCTCATACCGGCAGTCGGCTCGTCGAGCAACACGAGTTCGGGATCGGTCGCGAGGACGATCCCGATCTCGAGCTTTCTACGATCGCCGTACGAAAGGTTCTGGGCCGGAAGATCCGCCTGTTCGGCAAGTCCAATCTGTTCGAGGACCGTGTGGGTCTGGTCGTCGACCGACTTGAGCGCTTTTGTCGATCGGACGAGAGTGTCAAGGTTCGAGAGACCATCGTACGTGGCCGCTTGCGTTGCAAGGCGGACGTTCTCGTAGACCGAGAGTCCGTCGAGGAGACTCGTAATCTGGAACGAACGCGCGATTCCCCGGTGGACGAGTTCGTTTGAGGACAAGTTGGTGATGTCCTCATCGCCGAAGTAAATCGCGCCAGAGGTGGGTTCGCGCCCGCCCGTGATCAGATCCAGGAGCGTCGTCTTCCCGGCTCCGTTCGGGCCGATGACGCTGTGGAAGTCGCCCTCGCGGACGGCGAAGTCGACGTGGTCGACGGCGGCGAGTTCGCCGTACAATTTTGTGAGCCCCTCCGTTCGGAGGATCGCCCGGTCGTCTGCCGGTTCGTCAGTAGTCGATCGGTCGTCCGATGTATCAGTTGCCGTTGCCATTAGTCTTCACCCTTTGTAGAGACGTCGGTTCGTGTCGGTTCACCGTCCTGTCCTTCGCTTCCGGTCCGGTATCGCTCCCGGTACGCCAGCAGGCTCGCCGGCAGGGAGACGATCCCGCGGGGGACGAAGATGACGAATAGGATGAACAGCGTGCCGAGGAGCATACGCCACGCGTTGAAGTACCCTGAGAGCCAGTCCGAGAAGCCGACGAAGACGCCCGCACCGATCATCGGTCCGTACAGAGTCCCGGTGCCGCCGAGTACGACCATGAGGATCAATTCTCCCGAAACCAGCCAGTGGAACAGCGCTGGCGCGGCGTACCCCTGTACGGTGGCGTAGAGGCCGCCGGCGAGCCCGGCGAGAGAACCGCTGATCGTGAACGCGCGTAGCTTGTAGCCGCGGACGTTGTACCCCATGAACTCGGTTCGCTTCTCGCTTTCCTTGACCGATCGAAGCACGCTTCCGAACGGGGCGTTCATCAACGTCCGTGCGACGAGGTACGAGGCGACGACCATCGTCAGCACGAAGTAGAAGTACAGCCCGGTGCCAGTTACAGCGAGCGGTTCGATACCGATTTGAATATCGTTGACGCCGAAGCCGACCCCGGCGATGCTGAACTCTCGCTGGGCGCCGAACAGGCCATTACTTCCGCCAGTGAAGTCGAATTTATACACCCCTTCGTAGAACAGTTCGGCGAACCCGAGTGTGATCAGGATGAAGTACGGACCTGTCACTCTAATCGAGAGGTGTCCCACGACGACGGCAACGAGGGTGCAAAGTGCAACCGCCGCGACAAGCGCGACGAGGATCGACGGTGAGAGGTGGATGAACACAAGCATGGCCGTGTACGCCCCGAGCCCGTAAAACAGCGCGTGGCCGAGCGAGATCAGCCCGGTGTACCCCATGACGAGGTCAAGGCTCAACGCGAGCAACGCCCAGATGAGTAGCTCCTGGGTAAGCGAGACGTAATACGAGGAGTAGAGCCACCCCGACCCGAGAGGAATCAGGGCGAGAATTGCGATCACGGCGATACCAAGTCGCATCCGCGTCCGACGGTCGAGAACACCGCCTCGAACGCCGGCAAGCAGATCGCCGTCGCCGCTCGGAACTTCCCAGTGGGGATTCCCGAACAATCCCTGCGGTTTGAGCAGGAGTACGACGATCATGACCAGAAAGATTTCGATGCCCGAGAGAAACGGCAAATACGTCGCCATGAAGCTCTGGAATACGCCGACGATCAGTGCCCCGATGACGGCTCCTTTGAAACTCCCCAGGCCGCCGATGACGACAATCACGAACGCGGGAATTAACACGGAATGTCCCATGTTGAGGTCCACGCTCTGGTATGCACCGAGGACGACGCCGCCGACGCCGGCCAATGCCATACCGAAGCCGAACAGAAGCGTGTAGTATCGGTTGATGTCGATTCCTAAATCGCCGACCATCTTACGATCCTGGGAACCCGCACGGATGATCAGCCCGAACTTCGTGTAGTTCAACAGCACCCAAGTCGCGGTGACGAGCGCCGCGCCAAACGCGATTACGAAGTAATTGAACAGCGAATAATTAAACCCGAAAATCTCGATGGCACCCGACAGCGACGGGGGTGCGGAGACGAACTTACTGTCAGTGCCCCAGATGAGTCGCCTCGCGTCGTAGGCGATGAGCAGAACGCCGAACGTCACCAGTGCCTGATCGAGGTGCCCGCGGCCGTACAGTGGCCGAAGTGTGAACCGTTCCATCGCCATGCCGAGTAAGCCGACGATCAGCGGGGCCGCGAGCAATGCGATCCAGAATCCGATCCCAGTTCCGAGCGCTAAGATTATCGAGAACGCGAGGTACGCCCCGATGGCGAACAGTTCCCCGTGGCTGATGTTCAGTACGTCCATCACGCCAAAAATGATCGAGAGGCCAGCCGCCGCCAGCACGTAGATCATTCCGATAACGATGCCGTTCAACAGCATCTCGAAGAGTAGTCCAGGTGATACCATTTTGTTACCTCCGTCGTGTCGTGGGTGTGTACTCGCGTTCAGGTAACCGCCGATTGACGGTTGCGGGTGACTTCGTGAAGCGTTCCATTCGGGCACCTACAGGTCACAGTTGCCGGAACAATCGGGCGTCGTCCGGTCCTGCGGAATTTCTTCGATGATTTCGAGTTCCGTCATCTCGGCGTCAGCGTCTGGTAAGACGAGTTCGGCCGGCCAGACCGGGTTAGCCGACTGGTGGTCGCACTCGCGGAATTGCGTCGTCCCGATCACCGTTTCCATCTCGACGCCTGGCAGTGCGTCTCTGACGGCATCCGGATCCGCCGAGCCAGCCTCTTGAATCCCACGAGCGGTCATTCGCACCGCTTCGTACCCCACCCGCGCGAATGAATCGGGGAGGTCGCCGTGCATCTCCTCGTACTGTTCGACGAACTGTTGATTGTCGCCGACCTCGAGTCCGGCGTCGTATAGCGCGGCGCTGTACGTTCCCTCGACTGCTGGACCGAGGGCGCCGCGAACGACGCGCGAGAAATTCGCCGTGCCAATGATGTCGACTTCGTCCTTGAGACCAGCGCTGTCGGCCTGGCCGAGGAAGTCGATCAGGTCGCTCCCGGTCAGCGGAATCGCCAGCACCTCGGCGTTGGAATCGGCTATCTGACTGATGTACGGGCCGAAATCGCTCGTTCCAATGGAGGGGGTCGTCTGGCCGACGACCTCCACTCCCTCTCCCTCGAGGCTACGTTCGATCTCTTCGATGGCCGAGTTGCCGTACGCGTAGTCGGCGGTGTGGATCCAGATTCGCTCGTATCCCTCGTTGATGATCCACCCCGAAACGCCGCTCGCCTGCTGGGCCGTGTTAGTCTCGTTCCGGAACGTATAGGCGTTACAGGAACCCTCGGTGAGGTCCATCGCCGCCCCACCCGAGGTGTAGACGACGCCTTGCTGGCCGACATACTCGGATATCGCCAGCGCGACGGAGCTATTGACGGCCCCGGCGATGAACTGGGCGCCCTCGTCCTCGACGACTCGCTGTGCGCGTCTTCGGCCGGTCGACGGTTCCGTCTCGGTGTCCTCGTAGGCTGCTTCGATCTCGAAATCGAAGTCGTCCGACTGGTTGACGTACTCCACGGCGGTCTCCGCGCCCTGTCGTTGCGTCGTCCCCATCGGACTGAAGGCGCCGCTGACTGGGGTGAGTACGCCGAACGTGACCGTTCCCAGATCGCTACCACCATTGCCGCCGTTACCGTTGCCGCCATTACCTCCATCGTTCGGATCCGTGACACAGCCTGCGAGTCCTACCGCACCTAATCCGCCCGCGGCGCGCAATAGGCGGCGTCGATTCACTGTTGAAGCACGGGATGCATTCTCCCCTCCCTGTGAGTCATTCGGACACATACCCGCTCCGATGATTTCCAACATAATAAATTTCAGGGATAGATTTTTACGCCGCATCCCCTCCCAACGCGCTGAAATTCCATGATTGAGTCGCGTTCAAGTTATGTCCGTTCATTGATATATAATAACAAACTCAGCATGTTATCCATTACTAAATCAGAATAGAATTAAAAACCATATTTTGTCTTACAGGTAAAAACCACCGCTAAGTTTGCCCCACAGGAGTCAACATTATACGCGACGTACCATCTGGTGCATATTCACGAGAACAACTGTTCATCGGATAACACAAATAAGAGTAATTGCCGAAGAGAAGAGGAGCTGCCGATGGCTGTAGACGCATGCTCAGAACTCCACTCGTTACAGTAGGCCCCGAACCAATAGTAACAACTGAAACGATTCGCACACTGATCGCACAGTTGTCGTGCGATCAGGTGTGCAGTGACGTTCAGTAGCTACGATGATTCACGACACTGTTAGTGAGGTGGTCTATGGTGAAGACAACCGAAGCAAAACAGGTCTGTCGTGCTGCATCAACCCTGCACTATCCCGAGTTCAACTTTGACATCAAAGAGCGTGTCAGAGAATACGTCTCATTCCCGCTATTCACCGATTATATCGTTTTCATTCCGCCAGTGAGGGCGTAATTTCACCGTTACCGGTTTTGTTCGTTGACGAATACGTGAACGATACCAGTTGCGAACTATTGTATAACACGCTCTCCACCATGTTGTAACGAGATATCATCTAACATACTACATACTTCTGTGCTCGCCGAACATGTCCAGCCTAATTCGGCCGAGCCGAGCTTACAGGTCCCGAATTGATACTCGGTACTCCTCGACGGTCGACTCGTCGAGTTCAATTCCTAGACCGGGTTTTTCCGGCGGTCGGATGGTCCCGTCATCGTCGACGCTCAGGTCCGACTGGTTCGCGGCATATGGACTCGCGATGAACGCGCCAGGATCGTCGACATCGTCGTCGAGGACGCAGAACTCGATCAACGAACAGGCGGGGCTCGCCGCGGCCAGGTGGAGACTCGCCGCGTAGTTGATCGCTGGGCCGAACGCGTGTGGAACGAGTCGTTTGTTGAAGGACTCGGCGAGAGCGGTGACTCGCTGACCGCCGGTCACTCCGCCACAGTGATCGAGCGAGGGCTGGTAGATATCGAGTGCGCCGGCCTCGAGATGGTCGACGGCTGGGTAGTGGGGGGTGTGGGTCTGGTAGCCGGCGATCGGGACGCCCGTTCGCGCCCGCAATTCGGCGTAGCCGTCGAGATCGGTATGAGCGATCGGCTCCTCGAACCATTCGAGGTCGTGCTCGGCCGCGGTTTCCGCGAGTGAGCGGGCCTCGGTGAACGCGTACGACGTGTTCGCATCGATTGCCAGCCCGAATCCGTCCGGCAGGGCCGGCGCGACCGTTTCGATCCGCGTCCGATCGCGATCGACGCCTAGACCGGCGGTGATCTTCATGGCGTCGAATCCGCGCTCTGCAAGCCACCGGCCATCCTCGACGAGGGCGTCCGCGCTCTTCTGAACTGGGAAGGTCGCGTACGCGTTCACTGTGCCCGCCTCACCGCCGAGAAGCTGGTAGAGGGGGAGACCGGCAGCCTTCCCTTTGATATCCCACAGCGCTTCGTCGATCGCACTCAACGCCTTGTACTGACCGGAGCGCTTGACGTGAACGTACAGCTCGGACCACAGCTGCGAGATCGCCATCGGATCCTCTCCGACGAGGTGGGGTGCGAGCGACTCGACGCTTCGTACGAGCGGGACATTGTCCTCGAGTCGTAGTCGGTGGAACGATTCTCCGTAACCGGTGATGCCCTCGTCGGTGTGGACGGTTACGATGACTGATCCAACTTCGACGGCGCCGATCGATGGGATCTTCGTCGAGTCGAGATCGCTGCGTACGATCGTTGCCTCTACGTCGGTAATTTCCATACGAAGGTCCTCTCAGAGGACCGTATTATAACTTAGCGATCGTCACAGTTGCTCGGAGTGGTCGGTGACCCCGCGGTCCTCGAGTCGGCTCTCGTGGGCGTCGAGTTCGTCGTCGGTCACCCAGAGCGCGAAGTGTTCGACGCCGGTCTTCCCCTCGACCAGTCCGAGGTCGTAGTTCTCGTCGAGTCCGCAGCCGAGGTACCGCGTGTTCTATCTTTTCAACTCCTGACATAGGTTTTGCTGTGACTGTGTCTCTGCATGTTCGGTTCACCGACCGGAATCGTTCCGAATCGGGCGCGGTGCGTGCTGGTCGTCGGCGCGTCGACGACGGACGCCGAC
>NZ_JCAQID010000012.1:0-206372 GCF_059736405.1 Halosolutus sp. DAT137
CCGGTGGTGATACGCTCTTGAAGTGCATCGATCCGGCTGCGTGGTGTCGACGGCATGAACAGTCCGATGGACACGATACTAATAAAAGTATGGCTTTGAACCTGAGATTAGAAGCCCTCGACCGGCTTCTCGCGTGGGCCGACGATCGGGAGATCGCACTGTCGACGCACGATGTGGGTGACGATATCGCGGATATTCACGACGAGAACCGGGCAACCCTCGGCGTCACGCTCGGCGGCGACGGTACCTTTCTCGAAGGGATCAAATCCTTCGCACCCCGCAACATCCCGCAACTGGGCGTCAATACGGGATCACTCTCCTTTCTCGCCCGCGTCGAACCCGAGGATCTCGAGGCCGCACTCGACGAGACGCTTCGGGGCCGGGCGTCGGTCGACAGCCGCCAGCAGGTCTCGGTTGCCGGACCCGGCATCGACGCGACCGGGATCAACGACGTGATGATCCAGGCGGTCCCCCCGGAGAATCCGATCGATCGCAAGATCACGCAGCTCGACGTTCACGCCGACGACGAGTACGTCGGGGAGTTTGAGGGAACGGGCGTCGCCGTCTCGACGCCGACCGGTTCGACGGGGGTCTCCCTCTCTGCGGACGGTCCCGTCCACTACCCGGTCAACAACCACACGCTCCAGCTCGTCCCGCTTCACACGCACCAGATCGGCGTCCGGCCGGTCGTCTTCTCGCCGGAGACGACCCTCCGGATCACGACCAGAGACCGCGCGAGTCTGCTCGTCGACGGTGGTCGAGCGAACGCGCTTCTCGACGAACGCGACGAGATCGTCGTTACCGGTGCCGATCAGTTGGCTCACGTCGTCCGAACGAGCTACGACGATCACTTTTTCACCGCGATCGTCAAGAAACTCGGCTGGAACGTCCGGGAGGCCGACGAACCGAATCCGGGTTCCGACGGCGAGAGCGTCGCGACGTCCACCCGCAGGCCAGCCACCGTCTCCGGGCCGGCAACTTCCGCCGGGCCGGAGACCGTCTCCCGGGCTGGAGTCGCCGGCGATACCGTCGATCGCGCACGCACGATCGCCAGAGAGGCCGCCCAGGCGGCCGGGGAACCGCTCAGAGAACTCCACGGCCAGGTCGAATCCGTCGACGTCAAAAGCGACAAGTCAGATATCGTCACCGAAGCCGACCAACAGTCCGATCGAATCATTACGACCGTCATCCGAAACGAGTTTCCCGACCACGCGATCTTTTCCGAGGAAAGCAGCCGCGAAACGGGCGGTGACTCGCCGTACACCTGGGTGATCGACCCGCTCGACGGCTCGGGAAACTTCGCCCACGGCAATCCGAACTACTCGATTTCGATCGGTCTCGTCGAGCGAGGCGAGCCGGTGATGGGCGTCGTCTACGTCCCCGAAACCGACGAACTGTTCAGCGCCGTCGCCGGCGGCGAGGCGACGAAAGACGGGACCCGGATCGAGACGACCGATCGGGATCACCTCGAAGAAAGCATGCTGCTCTCGGGGTACGATCCGGACGGCTCGTTCCTCTCGCAATTCTACCAGGAGTCCCGCGGCGTTCGCCGCCTCGGGTCGGCCGCGCTCAACCTGTGCTATCTCGCAAACGGCAGCGCCGACGCGACCTGGGAGTACGACACCCATCCCTGGGACATCGCCGCCGGACTCGTCATCGCCGAGGCCGCCGGTGCCGAGATCACCGACGAAGCCGGCGACCCGTTCGCGTTCGGTCTCGATACCGACGATCGATCGGCGCTGCTCGGCTCGAACGGCTCGCTCCATCCCGCGCTGCTCGAGCACCTCGATACCGGGCTCACACCACCTCGGTCGTGACGGCCAGCAGCCTCCTCTCGCTGACCGCATCGCCGCGCGTTTATATACGATCGCAAGACCAGTGGGACCATGGACTGGGAGGCACCCGTCGACGCGTGGTACGTCTGGCTCGGGGTCGCGATCGTCAGCCTCGCGATGGCTGGACTCGCGCTCGGACTCCCATCGGGACCGCCGCCGGACGCCAACGCGGCCGCGAACACGATCGATCGCGTCGGTGCTAGCCAGTACGACGCCAGCGGCTCCTACGACCACGACGCCGACGAACTGAAAATCGACGGCGCGACGATCGCGATGCGAAACGAGCACGGAACCGATCGGGCGAGCCTGCGATACGCGTCGGTCGTTCCGGTTCGAGAGGGGCGAGAGCACGATCGACTCGTGAATCTCACCTGGGGAGCCCCGTTCGAGGCGGCCTACGACGAAGCGCACGACGAGCGGGGGATACGCAGGGACGAACCGGCAGTCGAGGCGCTTCTGGACGACGCCGTCGGAGCCGCCGAGAACAACACCGGTCAGTGGCACTTCGCAGACGGGACGCTCGCCGTCAGGACGGTTACCGTCGACGCCTACTGGTTCGAGCAGTGGTCTGTGGAATCCGAAGAACGCGATCGCGTGACCGCCGAGATGACCGAGGAACGCGGAATCTATCCGAAGACGGTGACGTTCGAGTACACCGTCTCCGAGCGAACGGAGATCACGTTCGCGGTAGCCCACGAGAACGGCTCGACGATCGACGCGAGGACCCGGTCAGTGTCCGGAACGGGCACTGTCGATATCTCGGTCGATCCGGGCGACTACGAGTTCCTGACGGAGTATCCCGTCAAACCCAGCGTCGAGTATGAGGACGGGGCGGGTCTGCAGGGATCCGGCGTCCTCGATGAGTCGACCGGGCGAGAGACGCTACTCAGTCGAACCGACAGGCCAGGCCCGGATGCGGTCGCCGCCTCGTTTCCCTGGCTCGAGTACGATCGCGAGAGCGACGAGTACCGGATGACGTTCGTCACCGGGTAAGACACAGGCCGTCCCTGTCGCTACTTCTCGTCGTCGACCGCGTGCCAGGACAGACGCGGACTTCGCGCCGCGCTGGTCTGATCGATTCGGCGGGCAGTGGTTCGTTCGGGCGCGTCGGCGAGCGTCGCGTCGTCTTCCGTTGCGACCGCGTTGAACGCGGCGGCGAGTCGATCGAGCGTCGATTTGCTCTCGACCTCGGTCGGTTCGGTCATCAGTGCCTCGGGAACGATCTCGGGCCACTTGGTCGTCGGCGGATGGACGCCGTAGTCGAGCATCCGCTTTGCGACCTCGGCAGCGTCCTGGTCGCCCGCGCTGGCGACGAACTCGTGGTGAAACGGCTCGTAGGGCACGTCGTACTCGATCTGGCTCGCGAGGTAGTTGGCGTTGAGTACCGCCGTGGCGCTGGCATCCGACAGTCCCGCATCGCCCAGCCGTGCGATGTAGGCGAAGGTCTTGACCAGAACGAACCAGTTGCCCTGATAGCCGTGGACCTTGCCGATCGTCTCCGCGGGATCGAACAGTTCGTAGATCGGCTCCGTTTTCGTCCCGGCGTCCTCGCGCTCGCGCACTCTGGGTGCCGGCAGGAACGGGGCGAGTTCGTCCACGACGCCGACGGGTCCGGCACCGGGTCCGCCGCCGCCGTGGGGGGTGGCGAACGTCTTGTGGACGTTGTAGTGCATCGCGTCGAATCCCATGTCGCCGGGTCGAGCGCGCCCGAGGAGGGCGTTCAGGTTCGCCCCGTCGTAGTAGAGCAAACCGCCGACGTCGTGGACCATCGCGGCGATTTCGGTGATGTCGCGCTCGAAGAGACCGAGCGTGTTCGGGTTCGTGAGCATCAACGCGGCCGTGTTCTCGGAGAGCGCCGCCTCGAGTGCCTCGAGATCGACCCGCCCCTCGTCGTCACTCGGCAGCGAAACGACGTCGTACCCGCCGAGTGCGGCCGTCGCGAAGTTGGTCCCGTGGGCGCTCTCGGGGACGATCACTTCGTCGCGGTGGCCCTCACCGTTGTGCTCGTGATAGGCCGCGGCGACGCGGATGCCGACGAACTCGCCGGCCGCGCCCGCCGGTGGCTGCAGCGTGACGGCGTCCATCCCGCCGATCCGGCCGAGATAGTCTTGCAGCCGGTAACAGAGTTCGAGCGTCCCCTGAATCGACCGCTCCGATCGATCGGGGTGGATCGCCGCCGAGGGGAGCGCAGCCACGTCCTCGGTGAACTTCGGGTTGTACTTCATCGTACACGATCCCAACGGATAGGGACCGCTGTCGATCCCGTAGATCATCTGCGAGAGCCGCGTGTAGTGGCGGGCCAGTTCGGGTTCTGAGAGTTCCGGGAGTTCGATCGAATCGCGCGTCAACTCGTCGGGAAGTGGGGAGTCCTCGCCGTCGATCGACACCTCGGTGCGATCTTTCTCGGAGAGCAGCGGTTCGTACTGTCCGTTTTCGACGTACCGGGCCTGATCGTACCGGACCAGACCGGCGTCGTTGCGTTCCGTTCGATCGTCGGAACGTCCGCTGTCGCCGTCGGTCGTCATCGACTCACCTCGCGGAACGCACTGACGAAGGCGTCGATCTTCTCGTCGGGAACGCCGGCAACGCACACCTGAATTCGGTGCTCTCCGACGACGTGGACCGCGAAGCCGCGGGTCTCGAGGTCGTCTGCGATCGCCGGGGCCGGCTGATCGACGTGGGCGACGAACTCCCGAAGGTGGTGTCGGTCGTGGATCGGTGCTTTGACGCCGACGAGGTCGTCGAGTCGCTCAGCGAGGTCCTCGGCGCGCGTGACACCTCGTTTCGCGAGGTCGACCATGCCGGTCGGGCCGAGCGAAGCGGCGTGCATCGCGGTTCGGAGCGCGACCCAGGCCTGATTCGTACAGATGTTACTCGTCGCCCGCTCTCGCCGGATGTGTTGTTCGCGGGTCTGGAGGGTGAGCGTGTAGACGCGGCGATCGGTCGCGTCCTCGCTTGCCCCGACGAGACGGCCGGGGACCTGTCGAAGGTACGCCTCACGGCACGCAAACAGGCCAAGCCCCATCCCGTAGCTTGCGGGCATTCCGAGGACGCTCGCGTCACCGACGACTACGTCGGCACCGACGTCCGCTGGCCGCTGCAGTAGCGAGAGGGCGATCGGGTCCGAGCCGAGGACGAACAGGGCGTCCGTGTCGGCGGCCAGGTCACCGATCTCTGCGAGTCGTTTTTCGATCGTGCCGCGGACGGTCGGGTTCTCGGCGTAGATCATCACGGTCTCGTCGTCGACAGCGGTCGCGAGTGCGTCGTAGTCGACGATGCCGTCGTCGGTCGGATACTCCGCGATCGTGAGGTCGGTACCGGCGACGTAGTTTTCGAGCGTGCTGCGTCGCCCTTCGAGCAGAAGTTCCGGCACGAGGACGCGGTGGCCGCTCGTGTCGCGGACGCGATCAGCGAGCGTTGCCGCCTCACCGAGCGCCGTCGCGGCGTCGTACATCGAGCAGTTTGCGACCTCGAGTCCCGTAAGTTCGACCAGCAGCGACTGGTACTCGAACAGTGCCTGCAGGAATCCCTGGGAGACTTCGGGCTGGTACTGGGTGTAGGAGGTGAGAAACTCCGATCGATCCGCGAGGTGGTCGACGAGCGACGGGACGTAGTAGCCGTAGTGGCCTCGCCCGAGTAGCTCCGTCAGGTCGTCGTTCCGTCCGAGAATCGATCGGACCATCCGCCGCGTTTCCCGTTCCGTTCGCGATTCGATATCGAACTCGTCTTCGAACCGAATCGCTGGAGGGATGTCGAAGAGGTCGTCGACTGTTTCGACGCCGATCGCCTCGAGCATCGCCGCCCGTTCGTCGTCCGTGTGGGGTGCGTACGGGCTCCCCGTCGTATCTGTTCCGTACATACTTAGGTCGGGTCCGGATCCGGGTCGAATGGTCCTCGTACTCCTTGCCCGCGAAATCGCCGCCGACAGCGTTCGATCCGAGACACGTTACTCATGGGTAACGGACAGAGGATAATGAACGCACCCCTTCGCGAACGATCGATGTGATTCGCCTGCAGTCGCCACACGAATTTCGATACGGCCGGTCGAGGGAGGTTCTCAAATGACCAGCGACGGATCCGACCCACCACTCGATCGGGAGGATCAGGAAACCGGTGCGGAAATCGCGACCGACACCGACGACGTTCTCGCCGTGTTGCCCCATTTCTACCGTGGTGAGATCAGCCAGGTGAACAGCGCACAGGACCGGATCGATCGAACGACCGACTGGGCGATCGCGCTGCTGGCAGCGCTGTCGTCGCTGGTCTTTTCGAGTCCCGAAATGCCAGCGTTCCTCCTACTGATCGGTCTGTTTACCCTCTGTATCTTCCTGTTTTAGGAAGTCCGGCGGTACCGCTTTTACGACCACTGGCGCGCTCGCGTTCGATTCGTTCAAGAGAACGTGTTCGCGAACGCCCTCAAACTGGTCGGCGTCGAGCATCCGTACTGGCGCGAGGAACTGAGCGACGATCTCCGGAACCCGACGTTCAAAGTGTCGGCCATGGAGGCGCTGTCTCGGCGCATTCGACGCGTCTACGGGTTGCTATTTGCCGTCACCGGGATCGCGTGGGGGTTCAAGCTCTCCCTGTTTACCCCCGAACAGCGCTGGACGGAGGCAGCTGAATTACCGGGAATACACGGCTATTTCGTCGCTGCCGGACTCGTGATCTTCTTTCTCACCGTGACCACCGTCGCGTTGTTTCCCGGCCAGCGTTGGGCGAAAGGCGGATCCACGCCGTGGATCCGGGTGACTGGAAGAACGACTGATTACGATCCGGAGCCGTCGGTGTTCGTCTGGGTTTTCTGGTCGGACTCCCCGTCGCCCGCTCGGTCGCCCTCGTCCGTCGCCCCGTCAGTCGTCTGCTGTTCGGACGCCGATCGATCGTCCGTCGGCACCCCATCGGCGTCCGCGCCGGATTCGGACCGAATGCCAGTGTCCGGATCGGTGTCGATCGCGGCGTCCCCCTCGGCACCGACGGAGTCGTCGTCCGGTTCGGCGCGGTCCTCGTCGCGGTCGGTGTCCTCGATCGCCGTCGATCGCTCGCGGGCGAACAGATCCAGCGTGATCTTGGCACCGCCGAGGACGACCGGTCCGATAAAGAGACCAACGGCACCGAAGACGATGAGACCGCCGAAGATCCCGACGACGATGATCGCGGAGTTGAACGCCCCCGTTTTTCCGATCAGTGCCGGCCGCAGGTACGTATCGGAAGCGCTGACGAGCGACCCGTAGGCGACGAGGATGGCGGCTGGCACGAACTGACCGATCGCGAGGAGGTAACCCGATACCGGGATCCAGACCCCGAACGCACCGACCAGCGGGAGGAGAGCGAGGACGAACGTCGCGACCGTGAGGAAGACGACTGCGGGAACGTCGAGTAGCGCCAGCCCGATGCCGAGCAGTACGGCCTGGATCGCCGCCACGGCCACGTTGCCGACGACCGAAGCCCACATCAGTTGGTCCAGCCCCGCCAGCAGTTCCCGTTGCAGGTCGTCTTCGATCGGGACGACCTCACGAAGCCACGCCACGAGCTGGTCACCGTCGCGCAACAGCGCAAAAAGGACGAACAATGTCACCGTCAGTCCGATGAGAATGCCGGGCACTCCGGTCACGAACCCGATTCCAGAAGTCGCAAGCCCCTGTAACGCCGTTCCGATCGGCTCCTGGTAGGTTGCGTACAGATCGCCCAGATCGATGGCCATGCCGATCGTTTCGAGTCGTTGCTCGACGTCAGTGGCGTTCAGGGTGCCCTCCTGAATCGCCGTGATGACCTCGAGGGCCTGTCGGAGCGCGATCGCGAGCACGTACATCGTCGGCAGTAAAATCGCCAGAATCGCGACGACGACGAGCAGTAGCGCCGCCACCATCGGTCGCACAATCGTCTCGAGCCGCCGCTGTGCGGGCATGAAAATGTACGCGAGCACGACGCCGAGAAGCACGTACTGAAGGTACGGCAGGATGATCAGCGCCGCGAGGGCGACGCCTACAACCGCGAGTACCGTCAGTCCCGTCCGTTCCGAAACCCACCCTGTCGAAGGGGCATCGTTGACCATAGTCTCACTTGTTCATGCCCATTAAACTATTCCAGGGTCGGACTGGGTTCCGCGATAGCCGACGATCGCTACTGCCGGCCGTCAGCGGTCGGTATCGGTAGAGGGGTCTCGTCGATCGACACCCGTCGACTTGGACGGTAACGCGGTCACTTTCGGTGGCGAAGCGGGCGCTACTCCACGTACCGGTACTTTCGCTCGCCCATTCGGCCCCAGCCGTCGAAAACGAACTCCGCCTCGGGCGTCGTGAACTCCTCGACGTCGACGTCCATCTCGTGGTTGTGAACGTCGTGGATCTCCTCGTAGTCCTCCCAGGAGATATCGTACCGGGCCGCGAGTTGCTCGTCGACGTTCAACGCCTCGATCTCCGCTTCCCATCCCTCCTGGAGGGTTTCAGCGTGAATTTCGGCCTGTGCACCGCTTCCGTAGGAGCCAACGAGGAGTTGCTCGCCGGTCAGGTCCCGCCCGTCTTCCCGCGCCGTCTTGAGTGCGCTCACGCGAGCAACGTGGACGGACCCCGTGTACCAGTTTCCGACCTCGCGCGAGATCGTCAGCGTGGGCTCGATCGTCGCCGCGTACCACTCCTGGTACTGGTCGGTTTCTTTGAGTGCGTCCATGTACTCCCGGACGGCGTCGTGGAACTCCTCTTCGGTCTCGAACGCTTCGGCACGCGGTTGGCGACCGATTTCTTCCGCGAGTTCCTCTTCGATCGCGGTGTCGCGCGTGATGTGGCGGTAGGCGAGCATCGCGGCCTTCCGGACCATGCCGGGGAACGGCGTGTGGAACGGCGCGAACACCAGATCGTCGGGATGGACGTCGCCCGCGACGCTCTCGTAGTCTTCGAGTGCTTCGCGCATCCGTGCGAGATACACCTGCACGGATCGTTTGCCGTCGACGCTCGGGAACTGCTGGTTGGGCTTGAGGAAGTCGGTCTCGTCGGCCGAGCCGTAGCCCTGCTCGGTCGAAAGTTCGACGAGATCGGGGTCTTCGGAGATGTACATCGCGACTGCGCCCGCTCCCTGCGTCGCTTCCCCGGCGTCGCCGCGAGCGTACAGTGCGGTGTCGGTCGCGATCACGAGCGCGCCGCGGCCGCGGTTTCGTCCCGCGCGAATCCAGTTGTAGGCGTCGTCGAGGCTCTGGGTGCCCGCGATGCAGGCGAACTTCCGCTCGCCCTTGTTGGCGTGGTGAAAGTCGCCGTCGTAGACCTGCTCGAGACAGCCTGCGACGTACGTCGAAACCGGTTTCGAGTTGTCGAAGGCGCTCTCCGTCGCGACGTCGATCCGCCCGACATCGTCGGGTTCGAGCCCTTTGCGCTCCATCAACCGATGAGCCGCGTTCGCTCCCATCGTGACGATGTCCTCGTAACTGTCGGGAAACGAACTGGCCGTCAGTCCGAGCCCTTTCGTATATTTCTCCGGGTCTTCACCCTTCGCCGGCGCGAACGTGCCGGGCAAATCCAGTTTGAGATTCCCCGTCCAGATCTCGATCGCATCGATCCCGACTGCTGTCATAGGTGGTGACTATTGCCGGAGCTATATGGTATTGTTGTTTAGTGCTTCGACGATCGTCTATATCACTCCGAACGACCTCGTACGAGTCGATCCGTAATTGACACTCGTGCTGTCAATCACCTGTTCCGAAGTTCGACATCGAGAGTTGCGCTTCCCTGATTGTTGACCGCTGTGACGGTTGCGTCGGGGCCGACCTCCTCCCGGACGGTCTGAATGAACTCCTCATCAACAGTATCGTAGTTGGTCGTATCGAGTAGATCAACCTGTTCGTTGTTGCTGATCTGGTCGGCTGCCCCATCGGAAAGTATGAACTCGTTTCCGTCGACCGTGATATCTGTCGCTCGCCACCAGCCCTGCTCGTCCAGCGAGACATCGAAATCGTAGCTGATGCCGCCGTCTGCCGTTACCGTGAAGTCGGCCACGATTCCATCATTGTTATCGAAGTCTGCACTGGTGGCGAAAACCGTGATATCGGTCCCTTCGACCACGAGTCCGTCCTCGAACTGAGCGGTGTTCGCATTGTCCGCATCGGCCGACACCGTGTACGTGTAGTCACCAGCGTCGAGCGTTCCGATATCGTTGAACTCGACGGTCGTCGTCGTACCGCTGATCTCGGTTGCGTCTCTCGTCTGGTCGTAGACGATCGAGTCATCGTCATCCCGGATCACAAGCTCGACATCGAGATTCTCTGTCTCAACATCGTTGGTCTCTTCAACGATGATTTCGGCTTCGTAGTTGTGTCCGCCGTTCTGGTCGGTGAGGCCGGTGACGTCGGTGATGTCGATGTCCGCCTTCTCGCTCACGACCCTAATATCGTCCCGCGTTGCGGTATCGTTCTCAGTGGCGACGTTCGCCGTGTACTCACCCTCGTCGCCGGATTCGGTTTCCCACGCGAACGTCTGCGTATCGACACCATCCGGATCGAGATCGAACTGCTTCTGGTCACTTATTTCGATACTCCCTCCACTATCCTCGAGATCGAAGGTAACGTCCTGCGTATCGCTTTCGGTACCGACGTTTTTGACTGTCACGTCCACTTCGAGATCATCACCTTCAGCGACAGGCTCGTTCGTCTCGATGTCCGTAATCTCGAAATATGAACTCTCGATCAACTCGATCATAATCGGAATCCGATCGCCGTTTCCGCCGCTAGACGCAAACAGATCGACGTCACCCTCGTCCAAAATATCGAGTGTCGTACTGTTTGTACCGTCCGCCGTCGTTCCGTCACCGTCGGGATCAGTGAACGTGGCGATGGAACTGTCTCCCGTCGCGTACTCGACCGACGCGCCGTCGACTGCGGGATCAGTTTCGATCGCGACGGTCACCTCGTCGCCATCCTGGAACTCTGTAAAGGTACATTCTTCCTCGTCACACGAGACGTCACCATCTGAACTCTCGAATGCAGATGTGTTCCACTCGACGTCGTACGCCCCCCCGCCACCATCGGATCCGTCATCGGCACCCCGTTCCTCACCGATCGTAAAGTCGTCGCTCGAACTGCCACCACTCCCAACGCCGACACGGGCAATCTCAAGTACGAAGTCTTCCTCGAGAACAATCCTTACCTCGCCGTTGCCGCTTGTAGAGTCGTCGTATCTCACGCCGTCAGTTTCGTTGAGTTCTGCCTCCCAACGCTCGACACTGTAGGTCGGTAGCGTAATCTCCGTGTCTTCCTCGAGCGTCTTCGTTCGCACCTGATCGAGCGATTCGATACTTACCGACGCCGTTCCGGCCGTACTTTCTTGGAGTTCCCCGTCAAGGAGAATCAACGAAATTCCTTCGCTGCCGATCAACTGCTGGTCCCCAACCGAAATGTTCGAACCATCGAACTGGTTGTAGACGAACGAGTGTTCGATGACGGTTCGCGGCGCACTGTCGTACTCGTTGTAATCGGGTTCGTACACCAGATACCGAGTTTCGAACTCGTGTTCGCTTCCGTCCGATTCCTCGATCGTCACGTTCGACTCTGACTCGACCGTCCGAATCGTCCCCGTCGGATGTGGCGGGTTAACAGCGGTAAGTCGCGACTCATACTGCGTCCCGAGTTCAATCGGTACTCCCTGTGAGCCGCCCGTCGATCCCGTATTCCGAATCGAATCCCGCAACTCGAGAAGATCGCCCGTCACACGATCGTTGTGGTCGATCTCGACCCGTTGATTCTGTTCGGGAACCGCATTGACCTGATAGAGGGCGAGTGCCGAAAATGCGATCGCAAGCAGGAGGACTGCTCCGATCTGAATCGTCACGGCACGCTCGTCTATCGCGTGCTTGGCCCCCCATCGTGACATACACGAGGATACTCATGATAACGTAAACGCTTATCGGCCACGAAAACCGTATTCCGATCGCAACTATTCGTCCGCGACCAGACAGTAGGCGTGGCCGGGTTGGTCGAGTGTCGTCTCGGTGTCGTCGTCGTAGTTCGAGACTCTGGCGCGCTCGGCGTAGTATATTCGATCGCCGACCGGAACCGGGGCGCTGGTGACGCGGCCGCGGTTCTGGACCCGCCAGCGTCGATCGCCCGTCTCCTTGTCGAGAGCGTACAGGTACGAATCGTAGGAGCCGACGAGCACCGTTTCCGCAGTGACGGTCAGCGCGCCGATGACGCGCCCACCAACGGTAGTCGACCACAGTTCGTCGCCGGATTTCGCATCGATCGCGTAGACGGTGCGGTCGTCGCTCCCCATGTAGACGACATCTGAATCGACGTCGACGGCGGGGTTCGACATGATCGCGCCGTTCGTCTCGAAGAGCCACTCGACCGACCCGTCCTCGAGATCCAGGCAGTAGAAATTCTCGTCCCAGGAGCCGACGTAGCCGTAGCCGTCGTGGGCGGCAGTCGTTCCCTTGATTTCCGCGCCCGCCTGAAACGCGCCGCCCTCTCGCTGCTCGCCGTCGGCGTTGGCCTCGAACGACCAGACGAACTCGAGTTCGGGAAACGTCCAGCAGTAGACGACGCCGTCGTTCGAGCCGACGAGCATCCGGCCCGCCTCGAGATCGATCGTGGGCGACGGATGGGCCTGTCCCCACATTCGATCGTCGCTCCAGGTCGGGTCGCCGGTTTCCGGATCGATCGCCCAGACCGCCGCGGAGGAGGGCGAACCGAACTCGGAGACGACGTACAGCGTCCCGTCGTGGTAGGCGGGGCTCGACCCGATCGCGAGCGCGTTGTCGAGGTCGCCAGACCGAGTCCGCCAGACGAAGTCGCCGCTGTGGAGGTCGAGCGCGTAGAGGTCACCGTCGTAACCGCCGATAAACGCGGTGTCCCCGACGATCGCGGCGGAGCCGTGAAAGCCGAGATCGGTCGCGCCGGTTCGAGTCGACCAGCGGAGTTCGCCTGCAGGCGTGTAGGCGTGGACCCATCCCGAATCGCCGGCGAACAGAACCGTCTCGCCGTCGGGTGCGGGGACTGGACTCGACTTGGCTGCAGTGTGGCCGACGTAGTTGATCGGAAACTGCCAGTCGACGCGGACCGAGTCCGGAACGACGACGTCGGGGTAGTAGCCGAGTCGCTGTAAGCCGCCGTGGAACAGCGACACCTCGTCGGTGTCGTCGATGCGATCGCCCTGGGTGCTCGGAAGGGAGACGCAACCGGCGAATCCCGCCGCCGCGAGCGCGCCCGCACCGCGGAGCAGACGGCGGCGAGACGGAGATTTGGTCGTTCGATCGCGATCCGTCGCTCCACACTGATGCTGCGGTCCCATCGAGAGTTCTATCACTACCAACGGGAGAACGCGGCTAAAACGCAGCGATTAGCGCTCGGCCAGCCTCAGAGAGCGTGTGACCGGGGCTTACTCCTGCTGGGCGTCGACGACTGCCACGCCGGCCAGGTTCACGATGTCTTTGACTTCGTCGCCGCGCTGGAGAACGTGGACCGGTTTGTCCATCCCGACGAGCATGGGTCCGATCGCGTCCGCGCCCCCGAGTCGCTGGAGGAGTTTGTAGCCGATGTTCCCCGACTCGAGGTTCGGGAAGACGAGCACGTTCGCGGGATCGTCGAGTTCGGAGAAGCCGTACGTTCCCTCGAGGATGTCCTCGACGACCGCCGTGTCGGCTTGCATCTCTCCGTCGACCGGAAAGTCGACTTCGGGATCGTCCTGAAGCATCCGGGCTGCACGCCGGGGCTTTCGCGTCCCCTCGTTGTCGACGCTGCCGAAGTTCGAGTATGATAACAGTGCCGCGCGCGGTTCGACGTTGAATCGGCGGGCCAGTTTCCCGGTCTGTTTGGTCACCTCCGCGAGCACGTCCTCGTCGGGAGCCTGATTGACCGTCGCGTCAGCCACGAATATCACGCGGTTCTTGAACGTGAGCATGTAGACCCCCGCCGCGTAGTCGACGTCCTCGTCGGTGCCGATCACCTGCAGGGGTGGCCGCAGCGCCGAGGGGTAATGGTGGGAAAGTCCCGTCAGGAGGGCGTCTGCGTCTCCCTGTTCGACCATTACGCTGCCGAAATAGTTCGAGTCGCGTTCGACGAGTTCGCCCGCCTCCGATCGCGTGATTCCCTTTCGCTGGCGCAGTTCGTGGAGGCGTTCGGCGTAGGCTTCGTAATCACCGACAGACGGATCCGCGACCTGCGGATCGAAGTCCAGACCGAGATTCGCCGCCGTCTGGCGGATCTCGCCCTCGTCGCCGATCAGGACGGGGAGTGCGATCCCCTGTTCCTGGATCTGGTAGGCCGCCCGGATCATCTTCTCGTTTTCGCCCTCCGCGAGCGCGACCGTCTTGGGATCGCTCTTGGCCTTGTTGAGAACGACGCGCATCATCTCGCGGGATTTTCCCAGTCGCGCCTCGAGTTCCTCCGCGTAGGCATCGAGATCGATCTCGGTCCGGGCAGCGCCGGACTCCATCGCGGCTTCCGCGATCGACGGAGCAACCCGGAACAGCACCCGCGGGTCGACCGGTTTCGGGATGATGTAGTCGGGACCGTACTGGATCGGGTCGTCGCCGTAGGCCTTGACGACCGCGTCGGGAACGTCCTGCCGGGCGAGTTCCGCCAGCGCCTCGGCGCAGGCGACCTTCATGTCCTCGTTGATCTCGGTCGCGCGGACGTCGAGCGCCCCGCGGAAGATGAACGGGAAGCCGAGCACGTTGTTGACCTGATTCGGGTAGTCCGAGCGTCCCGTGGCCATGATGACGTCGTCGTCGCGAGCCGCCTTCGCCTCCTCGTAGCCGATTTCGGGGTCCGGGTTGGCCATCGCGAAGACGATCGGGTCGTCGGCCATCGACTGGACCATCTCCTGAGAGACGATGCCGCCGATCGAGAGACCGACGAAGACGTCCGCGCCTTCCAGGGCGTCCGCGAGGTTGCCTCCGGGAGCGTCGCGGGCGAACTGCCGCTTGTACTCGTTTACCTCGCCGCGTTCGGCTCGTTCAGCCGTAATAATGCCGGAGGAATCACACAGCGTGATGTTCTCTTTCTTGCAACCGAGCGAGACGTAAAAGCGGGCCGTCGCGATCGCGCTCGCGCCGGCACCCGAGAACGTGATTTCGAGATCTTCGAGATCCTTGCCCGCGATATCCGCTGCATTGAGCAGGGCAGCACCCGAGATGATCGCCGTCCCGTGCTGGTCGTCGTGGAAGACGGGGATATCGATCTCCTCGCGGAGGCGTTCCTCGACGGTGAAACACTCGGGCGCTTTGATGTCTTCGAGATTGACGCCGCCGAAGGTCGGTTCCATCATTTTCACCGCTTCGACGAGTTTGTCGGGGTCGGCTTCGTCGAGTTCGATATCGAAAACGTCGATGTCCGCAAAGCGCTTGAACAGGACACCTTTCCCCTCCATGACGGGTTTGGACGCCTGTGCGCCGATATTGCCGAGTCCTAACACGGCAGAGCCGTTCGAGACGACGCCCACGAGGTTCCCCTTGGCCGTGTACGTGTAGGCATCCGTCTCGTCGGCGTCGATTTCCATACAGGGGGCTGCAACGCCGGGTGAGTACGCGAGTGACAGATCGCGCTGCGTGTTCGTCGGCTTCGTCGTCGAGATTTCGATCTTTCCGGGCGGGTCCGTCCGGTGATACTCCAGTGAGTCCTCGTCTAGTCCCATACGGGGGACAGTGCGGGGCAGGACTAAAAACAATGCGAAGGGGACATTCGACAGCTGTCGAACCCCGGCAGTGGTGGCAGGGAACTCGATCGGGTGTCACTCCTCGATTCGACCGTTTTATACGCACTGCGGAACTGGGGTGGGATATGGACGTCGCGCTTGGTGGGACGTTCGACCCCGTCCACGACGGTCACCGACGGCTGTTCGAACGGGCGTTCGAACTCGGAGACGTGACCGTCGGCTTAACCAGCGACACTCTCGCGCCGAAAACGCGACACGTCGAGCGACGGGTGCGATCGTTCGACGAGCGAAAACGCCGTCTCGAGACAGAACTCGACCCACTTGCCGCGGCCTCTGATCGGGAATTCGAAGTCCGCAAACTCGACGAACCGACCGGCATCGCGACCGAACCGCAGTTCGAGTATCTCGTCGTCTCGCCGGAGACGCGCGACGGCGGCGAACGGATCAACGAGATTCGGCGTGAACGCGGTCACGACCCGCTCGAAGTCGTCGTCGTGCCACACGTTCTGGCCGAAGACGACGACATCATTTCGAGCACTCGAATCGTGGCGGGCGAAATCGACGAACACGGAAACCTGCAATCAGAGGATTCCTGACGGCGACTCGAGCCGTCGTGATCGGGTCCCGGTGTCCGAGTCGAACGCTCCCCTCGGGCCACGTGCCACCTTCGTCGTGTCGTACGTCCATCGTGATCTGTAACCGGCGATCGCCCGGCAGGGGCGACGATCACCGGGAACACGGTACACCGCGCCGTAACAGACGGTCCGACAGCCCTCGACGGCCACCCCGTCCGTTCAATACCGCGGACTGTCCGCGCAGTTTTGCAAGCGTATTCTACAGTTACGCCGGTAAGCGACTCGCTGACCAGTGAAACGATCGCTACCAGCGGGGTGGTTCGAGACCCGCCGACTCGAGAAGGTCTTTCCAGCGCGACTGTATCGAGAGTCGAGAGACGTCGGCTGCGTCAGCAACCGCGCCCTGCGTCCGGCCGTCGCCCGCGACGAGCGATCCGGCGTAGAGACTGGCGGCCAGAACGGCCCGTTTTGATCGGTCAGCGTCCGGAACGTCCGCAAGAAAGAGATCGACCGCGCACGATCGCGCCTCGGCAGAGAGATCGAGCCGATCGGCAATCCGCTCGAGTTCGTCGAGCCACGGTTCGTATTCGACGCGGTCTCGGGCGCTATACATACCGTGGACTCTCTTGCCATTGCGGATAAACCTACGGTCCACCGTTCCCGTGCGGGCGAAGAGCGTAACCGTCGATGGCCGCCCCTCGAGTGGCTCCGTGAAACGGTGTCCAATGGTGTGCTAGACGGGGCAACGTTCAGATACGAACGACTCAGCGAATCGGCCGTTCACGCCCGGTTTCACTAGGAGACGGCTACTTAAACGGGTGAAGCGCTTACGCTGGAGCGACGCCCGTCCCGTGCTGTCAGCCCGTGGCCTGCGTCCGTCTCATGAAAGAACCAACGTGCAAACTCGTCTGTACCGGTTGTGGTCTCGAAATGCCGTACCGAGATCGATCGCTAGCCGAACAGGCGGCAGAACTCCACCAGCTTCGCGATCCGGAGCACGTGACATTTATCGTTCCTCCGGACTGGTCGCCCGAAGAGCCGGTCACACACGAGTAACACGGATCGACAGGTTCTTACTCGAATCGGAAAAATCGAGAGGTGAGCGCGGGTAGCCAAGCTAGGCCAACGGCGCAGCGCTTAGGACGCTGTCCTGTAGAGGTCCGCCGGTTCGAATCCGGTCCCGCGCACTGAGCGAGTTTTCGAGCGTAGCGGAAAAAACGAGTGAGGGAGCAAGAGCGGATTCGAACCGGACAAGCTGCGGCGGCCGAACGACGTGAGGCCGATCGTTCTGACGAGGGTCGAATCCGGTCCCGCGGAGTGATGCGGGCGTACAGACGCTTCTCGGTCGGCCCGAAGCAGACCGCAGTCGGGTTGCGGAGACGGACATAGAGGCGCTGGAAGCCAAGATTGATGATGCCGTGTACGACCTGTTCGATCTCGATGCGGGCGAGCGCGAGGTCATCGAGGACTACTTGGAAGTGCTCTGAGCAGCGGCCCCATCGGGCCGGTCCCCGCGTTGTTCATCTCGTGTGGCGTTGTCTGTCTGTTTTCGAACGGTGGGCAGTCGGGAGAGCGCAAAAATGCAGTCAAAATCAACCCAATCGCGCGAGCCGACTTACCAAAACGTGCGCTCGAAACCGTCATTCGTGTGCTTACCCCTCCCCCCCATCGTTACGCTTCTCGTCAGGTTCAACCCGTCCCCTCAGAGGTTTTGAATAATATCTTCTCTCTTTGATTCGTACTCCGCCTCGGAAAGCAGCCCTTCCTCACGCAATTCCTCCAGGGTCCGAAGGGCGTCCGCTGGTTCTTTCTCCGCGGGGGATTCTTGCTCCACGCTCGTTTGTTTGTTCTCCCGAAGCACGGTTTTCTCATACTGCCGCTTCTTGTGTTCGTGGTACGCCGCGTTTCCGAACCCGAGCGTCCACCACCCTGTCAAAATGAACATCACCAAATGACGGATGATTCCCGCTTTTTTCGGCTGGCCCATCACGACGCGGTCGCACTCCAGTTCCAGCACCTCCCACCCTTCCGCTTCTTTGTCCTCGATTCGGTTCCGGAGGTCATCGGAGTACGACTGGTACATCTTGTTCCGATTCGACGACTCTCCGGTGAACGCGTCTTTTGCTCCGGCAGCAGGCCCTTTCAGTACCTGTTGAGGGTCCGCTTCGAGACCACATCTTCGACACTCGAAGTGCGATTGCTGATTATCCCAGTCTTTGCTCCCACACTCCGGACAGTCTACGAGAAAATTATCGACAAACGGCATGACTAACGTTTATACTAACAGTACTTGTCAGTTCCGTCCCCCTACAGATTGGTGCGAAAGGGAATAGCGACTGGGGCTGTCGCGTAGAAGCACTGTCACATTTGGCGTTTAGTTACGTACTCTCGAAGTTGAAATTGCGGATAGTCACCCAAAGTGCCGTGTAACGACCCGTGGCGCTTAGGATGCTGTTCCATAGGGGTCGGCCGGTTCAAATCCGTTCCCGCGCATGCTTCTCCGAGCACTACCGCGAGGAGAAGCATCTCGACGTGGATTTGAACGAGAGCAGGCACGCGCAACATCGCGAGCACGTCTTCGCGTTGTTCAAATCCGGTCCCGCGCACTGAACGAGTTTTCGAGCGACGCGAGAAACCGACTAATTGGGGGCCTGCAAGAGTCCAACACTCGCTGACCTCTCTGAACATCGGCGCTAAGGCCCGGCTTCGACGGGTGAAGCGAGTGACCTCCCCTCCCTCAAAGAGCGAACGGCGTGGGCCGTGAGCGGATACGGTACTTCTTAATATTGATCGTATCGTCACACAGTAAAATCAGCCACCGTATGACGATTCACCCAACCTTTCCGACTCTCGCACGCACCAATGGACAATGCTGTCGCAACCGACAACAGTCGGTCCAGCGCTGTTGAACCATCATCGGTCGAGTTCCCGTCATTCGATCGGTCAGGTGACGAGATTCATCGATCGATCGTCCGAACCGAACGACAGACAGACGTCAGACGGTCCACAACGCTTATTCACGCGGCAACGGGTTGTATGAGCAATGGCCGGATTAGCCGACGTGTTCGGGGACCTTTACTCGAGTGTCGACGCAGTTGTTCTCTTTTCCCCGAGTGGGTCGTACTACGAACGGTTCGCGGAGGTCGAAGATATCGAGGTGATCGTCATCGGTACCGAAAACGTCGTCGGGGCCGATACCTTCGTCGAACTGCCGCTTTCGTTCGACGACGTCTCTGATCGGGTTCGATTCGGGCTGGAAGGCGCACTCGAACAGGACATCATCGAAGACGGTGACGCACTGGCCTGTGCGACGAGCGTCTTCAGCGACGAGATCGACACGGTCTCTCGGGTTCGTGCGAACGCAGAGCAACACATCGGGATTTACGATCTCTTCGCGAAGTCGCGTGCGGACCCCGAAGTCATCAAGGCGGTGCTGGAGGTGGCGATCGAACTGGGGAAAAAAGGACAGAAGGGCAAACCCGTCGGCGCGCTGTTTATCGTCGGTGACGCGGGCAAGGTGATGAACAAGTCCCGACCGCTCTCGTACAATCCCTTCGAGAAGTCCCACGTCCACGTCGGCGATCCGATCGTCAACGTGATGTTAAAGGAGTTCTCGCGACTCGATGGTGCGTTCGTCATTTCGGATGCGGGCAAGATTGTCTCGGCGTATCGCTACCTCGAGCCGTCTGCAGAGGGGGTCGACATTCCGAAAGGCCTCGGTGCCCGCCACATGGCCGGCGGTGCCATCACGCGCGATACGAACGCCATCGCGATCGTGCTCTCGGAGAGCGACGGCCTCGTTCGGGCGTTCAAAGCCGGAGAACTAATTCTGGAGGTCGACCCGGAGGCGTACTAATATGGTTGACTGGCAGACGCTCGTCGACGAGCCGGCCGTCATCGCCGCGGCGGTGCTCGCACTCGGACTCGTCATCGGCTATCTGGTCGGCCGACTCAACAAGGAGTTGCTCACCGCCTCCGGCGTTCCCGAGGCCGTCGAGGGGACGCCCTTCGAGCGAACGGCCCAGTCGATCGGCACCTCGACGGTCGAAATCGTCGCCCGGCTGAGTTCGTGGTTCATCTACGGGATCGCCGTCCTGACGGCGATTCACATCGCCCAACTGCTCGATACGGACGCGTTCTGGCTGCGCGTGACGGAATTTATCCCGCAGGTGTTTATCGCCGTGCTGGTGCTCATCCTCGGGTTTATTATCGCAGATAAGATCGAACTGGTCGTCAGCGAGTACCTCCGGGGTGTCAAACTGCCCGAAGTTTCGGTGATTCCGAAGGTCGTCAAGTACTCCGTCCTCTACGTCGCGTTTATCATCGCACTCGGACAGATCGGCGTCCACGTCCTCGCGCTAATGATTTTGTTGACGGTGTACGCGGGCGGTATCGTGCTGATCGGTGCCTTCGCGTTTAAAGACTTTATCGTCTCGAGTGCGGTCGGCATCTACCTGTTGCTCAATCAGCCCTACGGAATCGGCGACGAGATCAAGATTGGCGATCAGTCGGGGATCGTCCAGGAGGTGGATCTGTTCGTCACGAAAATCGAAAACGACTCCGAGGAATACATCGTCCCCAACCGGAAGGTGTTCGAGAACGGGATCGTTCGGATTCGAGACTAACGGCTCCCCGGCTCGTCGAGGTTTCCGCTCTCGGCTGCAGCAGCGAGAAACAGCGTACTGACCGGGTCTCGAATCGCTGGCGTAGTTTTCTATCCCACTGATGGGATGGACACGCGGACGAGACGTGCTTGACGAGGAGATTGTAAAGATTGCCTACTGGGATTCGAATGGGCAACAACGAATGGGCCGCGGGTCCGCATTAAACGTATCAGAACGCGTCGTTTGGAATGCGTCCCTTATTATCACTAAGTAATTGAATCACGGGCTCGATCTCATCCCAGTTTGGCCCCTTCGCGATCGTTCCCGTATCTCTGTTCCACGAAATATAGCCTGTGGTGTCCAGTTTTGGGAGATGCGTATGAACGAGGGCAATCTCGGATTCCGTGTTCTCTCGCACACCTTGTTTGCGATGGGATTGTGATCCATTAGTTCGAAAAGTATTCGCCGTCGGGTTTGATGTCCGAGTGCATCTGCGACGTGATCGAAACCCATTCTAACCCCTATACGCATAGATAGGCGATCAAGTGGTATTTGTCCTGTGCATGGTACACAATGTTCCTGTCCGGGTTTGTGAATTAGCGATAAATAAAGCGTGTCAGAGAATACGCCTCATCCCCGCTATTCACCGATTATATCGTTTTCATTTCGCCAGCGAGGGCGTAATTTCACCGTTACTGGTTTTGTTCGTTGACGAATATGCGAACGATACCAGTTGGGAACCATCGTATGACACGCTCAAAGACTGCTTTCGAGGCGAGGATTCATACGGACTACGGTCAGTCATTTCCGGTGCAACCGCGACTCGTCTGCGGTTACCCCAATAACTCATCCAGCAGACCGTATCAGTTGTGTTCAGGCTTCATCCGCCGACTCATACTCCTCTTCCGATTCGTCCTCCAGTGCGATGACCGTGTTGTCGGTGAGTGTCTCGATCGCGCGACGCAATCGCTCCGTAACCGCCTGATCGGAAATACCGAGCTGGTCGGCAAGATCTTGCGTTGATATGCGTCTTGGGATCGAGTAGTAGCCCCCATCCACAGCGCGTATTAGCGTTTCACGCTGGGCACCCGTCACGCCGTCCCACGTCCCCGTCCCAGGACGGACGGGATTGTAGATGTGGCCGACTTCGAGGGCAACGTGTGCGTTTGAACAGTATTCTTGAAACTCACTGAGCATCTCGCGGGTAGGAAATCGGATCTCGAACTCCCATTTGGTGGCCGCCCCGGTGGCACTCAGCAACTGTCCGTTCAGATCGATAACTCCCTGAAAGAACACGTCGCGAGAGACGTTCCAGTCCAGCGAATACAGTCGCTCGCCGTCGTATCGAGTCACCTCCACAATGCGCTCGACCGACGGGTGAGTAGCGACGGTTTTTTCGAACGATTCTCGGACGTCATCGCCCACCGAAAAGAACGGGACGGCTTTCTCGCCCAGTGGGACCATCCTACACGAGTCAGACGTGTCACGAGTGTGGCCACATCGGGCACCGGACCGGCGACGAGTTCCGGTGCCAGAACGACGAGTGTTGGGTCACGGAGTACCACGCGGACATCAACGCGGCGGTCAACATCGCTGACCGCCACGACCCGTGTGGGGTGAGAGCCTGCCGCTGATACCGGCGGGCGATGACATCTCACAGGATGGGAGCGCCTGTGACAGCGCCAGGACCCCCACCGAGCAGAGCCAACCACGGGAGATGACGCTCGGAGAGGCCGGGTCGGAACCAACTGCCGGTAGTTAGCCGGTATTCCCATGTAGGGAAGCCCCACCGTTCACGGCGCGGAGGATGTCACCCGCGATAGCCCGTAGCTGTTCTGACGTCGCTCGTACGTGGAATTTACACCGGTCACTGGTGATGGAGAAAATCCCGATGAGGCCGATCCGGGCAAAATCGGCCGCGAGGGATCGTGCCGGTTTGTCAGAGGCACCCCGGCATATGGCTCTTATATTACCCAGTCGTAAACACTCTTTCGTCGAAAAACACGCCACCAGCTGGTTATGACATATAACTGTTGTTGCTATTTATATAATATCGATTCTGTCGCCCGTGTCGCATCGCCGTTCGAACCCTGCATCGGTCACGGCACTCGACCGCCAGCACGCCCGGTACGGCCGGTCCGCCGAGACGGGCACGAGTTATATATATTCGACACATCGTGCCTCCAATGAGCGCCGAGGGGGATGAAACGCCGCTGCTCGAAACGGTCCGTCGGCGGGAGACGCTGCTCCGACAACTCGCCGGAAAACCGGCGAAGCTGGACACGCTCGCCGCCGCGCTCGATACCGCACGATCGACGGTCAACAGGGGGTTGACAGAACTCGAAGCTGCCGATATGGTCGAATCCATCGATGGCCGGTACCGGACGACGCTCGCGGGAGAACTCTTTCTCGAGGAGTTCAACCGTTTCGTCGACCGCCTCGAAGACGTTGTGGCAGCCAAAGCGGTGCTCGGCTCGCTGCCGGCGAGCGCGACGATCGATCACCGACTGCTCGAGGGAGCCGACATCGTCGTCAGTGACCGAGTCGATGGCAAGCCGGTTCCCGACGGGGCACCCTGGGCTGGGACCGCGATCGAACCGGAGGCCGCCCTCGAGTCCGTCGTCGAACCTGGAACGCACCACCGAGTCTACGTCCCGTCGCTCTCTCACCAGCTCGTCGGGACCTACACCGACGCCATCTGCGAGGGCCTCTCCGTCGACGTTATCGTGCCGACAGGCTCCGTCGGACCGTTGCTGGCCAATTTTCAGCAGCCGACCGCCGAGGGGCTGGCTGCCGGACGTCTGGGGCTGTTCGAGACGACGACGACTTTGCCGTACGCCCTCATCGTCGTCGACTTCGAGTCGATCACGGCCGACTCCCCCTTCGATCGAGACGGAGCGATCGACGCCCTCGCCATCCTCGTCGTCTGTGATCGCAGTACCGGAGCGATACGGGGGCTCATCGCGAACGATAGCGTCAGCGCGATCGACTGGGCGACGACACAACTCGAGATCCTCAAAGCGAATGCCTGGGAACTGTACAGCCACGACTGATATCGCCCGCACTGTCGATCACTCTCCCGGTTTGTCATGCGATGAGCACTCGTCGGGCGGGGCGTCACCGTGACGACCGTCGGAAATCGGTCGCCGGATCAAGACGCCACGCCGGGTGAGTTTCCGACCGCGTCGGCGTATCCGGCCTAGCGATCGGCGCCATCAGGCCAGCAGACTGTCTCGTCTGACCAAGAATTAAGAGTTAGCCGCGCATGATGCCTGATATGGACGACATACCGCAGGAGATTACCTCTCTCGTCGGCCGTGAGGTGTACTCGAACAACGGCGTTTTCGTCGGCGAAGTCGAGGACCTCCGACTGAACGTCGACGGAGAGGCGGTAACCGGACTCGCACTCGGCAGTCTCAACACGGAACTGTTCGCGGAAGAAGCACGAACCGGGCAGGGCGTCATCGTCCCCTACCGCTGGGTGCGTGCCGTCGGGGACGTCGTCCTTATCAACGACGTGGTCGAGCGCGTCCGTGAACCGGACGACGAAGAAACCGAACTCGTCGCCTAACTGCCGTTCGATCCTTCGGTTCCCTCGACGCCCATCGCGTCGAACAGCGTCCGTTTGACGGCCTCTTCGGTCAACTCCAGCAGCGTCTCCCGGGTATCCTCCGAGATCTCGATCCCCGTGAAAATCCCCAGCGGAATCTGTGCGCTCGCCTGTGTAGAGTGGCCCGCGGTCTCGCCCATCTCGCTGTAGGCGTCCTCGAGCACTTTGCCGATGTTGATTCGGATATCCTTCGATCGACCAGCGAGGAAGATCGTCTCGTCGGCGATTCCGAAGACCGCCGTCGTCGTTACACCTTCGAGATTCAACAGGTGGCTCGCAGCCTGGGTCAGCGCCTCGCGGTCGCGGACGAAGCCGGCGTTGGAGACGAGGTGACTTCCCTGAACGTCCCGATTGGCGATCGCCTCTGCGAGCACGTCCAGCGTCTCGGGTGACATCGACGGCGACTCGACCTGTTCTAAGGTGTCGTGGTTGGCAAACGGATAGAGATACGCGGCGGCCGTAAGGTCGGCGGGGGTAGTGTCGCGTTTGAAATCCAGCGTCTCCGCACGGATGCCGTACAGCAGTGCGGTGGCGACCTCTTCGGAGACGTTCATGTCGAACTCCTGGATGTACTTCGTCATGATCGTCGACGTCGAGGACATGTTCGGTCGAATGTCGACGAACTCGGGGTCGTACTCCTCGTCCGGTTCGTGGTGATCGATGAGAATGTCGACCGGGAGGTCCATCTCGGTCGACGTCGCGTGATCGACCAGCGCGACGGTATCGTAGATCGATCGATCCTCGATTTCGTCCCACTGGACGAGGTCGATCCCCAGCAGATTGACGAACGCGCGGTTCTCCTGATGCCCAACGTCGCCAAGATAGATAATATCGGAGTCGACGCCGAGGTGGGTGGCGATCGCCTGTAACGCCGCGGCGCTGGCGATCGAGTCCGGGTCCGGACTGTCTTGGGTGACGATGGCCAGTCGCGATCCCGTTTCCTCGAGTAGCTGGGCGATCTTACCCGCATTGTACTCGAGTTCGCCGGATTCGAGCGCTCGAAGCGCTGATTCTGCGATCACCGACGACGGGTTGATGACGATGTCCGCGCCGAGTTCCTCGAGTTCGTCGCCGGAAACCGGATCGCTCGCGCGCGCGACAACAAACTGGGTCCCGTTTTGCATGCGGATGTTCTCGACGGCGTGTTTGTTCGCCTCGACGTCGGAGGCGAGAATGAGGACCACGTCCCGATCGGCAACGAGATCCGCGGCTTCCGGTTCGCGGATATCTGCCGTTCGGGCATCGAGGTCCTGGTCGCGGAGCGACTCGACGCGACTTTCGTCCCGATCGATAATGCGGACGTCTTTCCCCTGTTCGACGAGTTCCTCTGCGACGGCGTACCCGACGCTCCCACACCCGAGGATCGCGTAATCAGAGATCGACGAGATCGTAACCCCCGTACTCATTGAGAGAATCGTCGGACCCACCGCACTTAACGCTCCCGAAGAATGGTACGTTTCGAGACTGATCGAGATTCCGGCGCGTTCGGCGCGGTCTGATCGGCCGTCGTGACTCTCACTATCACGACGCCGTCCAAGGGAAACGTATTTCAATCCAGATCCGAAAGTCGCTGGTAGAGGGCCGGTAGCTCAGTCCGGCAGAGCGTCTGACTCTTAATCAGACGGTCGCGTGTTCAAATCGCGCCCGGCCCGCTTTTGCCACGAGCAAATTCGCGAGTGGCAAAGCGGTCACGAGCGATTTGAACTAGACGAGTCGCAGCCCGCGCAACGAAGTGAGCAGGAACGTCTCGGCGTAGTTCACAATCGCGCCCGGCCCGCCTCCGGAACGCCCCCTGCCCGCACCGATCGAGCATCCCGATCGAAACACCTCGCTTCCACCGGCAATCGATCGCCGCTCAAACGACTGCCTTATAAGACACCGCGCCGCGTACGTCCCGATCGATCATGGCTGTCACGTACAACGAAATCACGTTCGAGCGGGTGGGTCACGCGAGCAAGCGTCTCGAAACCGCCGAGGGGACCGTCATCTACGTCGATCCGTGGAGCGAGGTCGTCGACGGCGAACCGGGCGACGGCGATATCGTCTTCGTCACGCACGACGACTTCGATCACTACGACCCCGACGCGATCGAGGCGGTCGCGAAATCGGACGCGACGATCGCGGTGTACGACGCGATCGACACCAGCGACCTCACGGTTGACGTGGACGTCGAACTGCCCCACGAGGGCGAGGCAACCGTCGACGGCATCGAGGTCCGGACGGTGCCCGCGTACAACGATCCCGACGGCGAGCACGTCGACGACGACGGCAACCCGTTCCACGCCGAGGGCGAGGTGATCGGTCTCGTGATGACGATCGACGGCACGACGATCTTTTTCCCGTCGGATACGGACTTCCTCGCTCACCACGAGTCGATCGACGCCGAGGTGGTCGTCCCGCCGATCGGGGGTCACTACACGATGGATCGCCACGAGGCGGCGGCCCTCGCACGAAGCGTCGGTGCCGACCTGGTGTTGCCCGAACACTACGACACGTTCGAGGCGATCGAAACGGATTCCGAGGCGTTTGCTGACGAACTCGAGAGCGACGGAATTCGCGTCGAACTGTTCTGAGACGGAACGTCGTTACTTCGGACTGAATCGATTGGTTCGGTTGTCGTCGCCATCCGCTTGCCGGCCGCGACCGCGCTCGTTGTTCCCATCGTTGCCGTCCGGCCCTCGCTCGTCGTCGTAGATGTCGATGTGATGGACCGCACTCGGAGAGAGAAGCCGATTCCCTTCGAGTTCGAGCCAGCCGTTTGCGTGGACGACGATCGGACCCTCGTAGAGGACGTCCTCGGCGTCGGTGCCGTCGTAGACGACGACGTCCTGATAGGCCCGCGTGAGCGGGTTCATCTCGCCGGAAACGATCGATTCGCGCGAAAAGGGCGGTGGAAACATCGCTGTCTCCGAGTGACGATGGCCGAACCCATAAGTGCTCGCGAACTGACTCGATCGATCGGCCGAGACGGGCCGAATCGTCTCTTCCCAGGGCATGAGAACTCCCGACGGGTGAAATACCGATTCGAGACGAACCGCCGAGTATGACAGACGAGACGCCACGGAGCGACGACGAGATTAGACGGTCGGTCGTCGATCACGTGCGGGAGGTCCAGATCCCCGGCGGCGACCCGATCAGCGAGGGATTGCTCGAAGACGTCTCGGTCGAGTCGGGCGTCATCACGTTCACGGTCGATTTCGGTCGACTTGATCGCGGGCTGACCGATCGCGTCGCCGACCAGATTCAGGGTGCGGGACTGGCCACGGACGGTGTCGTCCACGCGCGGGTCGAGGCGGCCGACGTCGGCTCGCCACAGGAGGGGCTGCCGGTGACGGGAACCGACGCGATTATCGCGGTCGGCAGCGCGAAAGGCGGCGTCGGGAAGACGACGATCACCGTCTCGCTCGCACGCGCGCTAGACGAGGCCGGACTCGACGTGGGCGTCTTCGACGCGAACGTCCACGCGCCGGATGCGCCCGACCTGCTCGGCGCGGAGGGACCGATTCGATCGACGCCGGGTGGAAATCCGATGCCCGCACTGGCCGATGGAATCGAGGTCGTCAGCGTCGAATTGATCGCAGACCAGGGACCGAACGCCTGGCGAGGTGCGATGATTCACGAGGCGGTCAAAGACCTCCTCGGAAACGCGGTCTGGGAGGACCGCGACGTATTGCTCGTCGACCTTCCGCCCGGAATCGGTGACGCCGTCTACACGATCATCCAGCAGGCACCGATCGACGGCGGGTTGCTCGTCGCCACGCCGACCGAGGCGGGCGCTCGCGGGACCGGGCGCACGGCGTCGCTGTTCGACACCAACGACGTGCCGACGATCGGCGTCGTACCGAACATGGTTGGCTCGGTGGCGGGGCCGGCCCCCTTCGACGGTGACGAGTCGGTGCTCGAAGCGGACGTGGTCGAGGACGCCTACGCCTCGATCGATCCGGTGCCGTTCGATCCGGCGCTGCAGGACCCGCTGGCGCGGACGTGTACCGACCCGGAAACCGAAGGTGAGCGAGCGATCGACGCGCTTCGGGAGACGATCGAGTCGTTCATCGCGGACCACCGCGGGCCGGGCGTACCCGAGGGAGCGGTCGACCTGCGCGGACTGCCGCCGGAGACGACTCGACGCCACGCCGTCACGGAAGTCGGGACGACGATCGGTACTCCCGCCTCGATCGTGATGCGCGGCGAACCGGATGAGCTAATCGAGGTCGTCGAGGAGACGCTCGATCGCGGCGGTCACGCTCTCGCACGCGCTGAGGTCGATGATCTCGGCCACAAGGGATGGCTGATCGAATTCGAATCGGAACCGGCGACGGCGGGACCCGAGCGAGCGGCGTGAGGGGATCGCGTTTGCGATCGGGAATCTCCGAGCACGAGAAGTCCCGACGCAATCGGCTGGACTGTCGACCGATTATAAAAACCCGTTATTCCGAGGAAATCCGTCGAGCCGTCCCCAGACCGTGGGAATAGCCGTTTTAGGGTTAAGTCGAGCAACCGCAGGTGGGGATGTGATGGCACAGGAACGATCGGCTTCCGAACGACGCCTGCGACGGGCACGGGTGACAGCACCGCCCGCCGAACGAGACCGGCACGCCGCGTGTGCGGGGTGGGACGATGAGTGAGAGCGAGGCGTCCGAGGACGGTCTCAACCTGACGCGGCGAGAAATCGGCGCGGCTGCGGCCGGGATCGCCGGCGCGTCGGGACTGGGGCTGCTCGGTTTCCGACGACTGACCGCCGACACGGCCGACGAGGACGGGGACGACGCTCTGAACGTCTTCGAGGAGTATCCGAACGAGGACTGGGACCAGAAGTATCGCGACGTGTGGGATCGGGACGACGCCTACATGCTCACGTGCCAGCCCAACGACACCCACAACTGTTATCTCGAGGCGTCAGTGTCGAACGGGCAGGTCACGCGCCTCGGGCCGTCGATGAATTTCGGAGAGGCGACCGACCTCGACGGCAACCAGGCGAGCAGCCGCTGGGATCCCCGAGTCTGTAACAAGGGCCTCGCGATGATCGAGCGCTTCTACAGCGATCGCCGCGTGAAAGCGCCGATGGTCCGCGAGGGATTCATGGAGTGGTACGAGGACGGCTTCCCGCGGGACGAGGACGGGTCGATGCCCGCGGAGTACGCCAACCGCGGCGAGGACGACTGGATCGAAGTCGACCACGAGGACGCCTACGAAATCGCCGCGGAGGCGTTCATCGAGATCGCAGACCAGTACAGCGGCGAGTCGGGGATGCAGTCGCTGCTCGAACAGGACTACGACGAACGCGTCGTCGAGCAGACCCAGGGTGCCGGCGTCCGATCGATGAAGTTCCGCGGCGGGATGCCGCTTCTGGGTCCGATCAAACTGTTCGGCCAGTACCGCAACGCGAACTCGATGGCCCTACTCGACCACCACACCCGTGGCGTCAGCGAAGACGACGCACTCGGCGCGGTCGGGCTGGACAACTACTCGTTCCACACCGACCTGCCGCCGGGGCATCCGATGGTCACCGGCCAGCAGACGGTCGACTTCGACCTCGCGAACGTCGAGTACGCCGACCACGTGATCCTCTGTGGGATCAACTACCTCACGACGAAGATGGCCGACTGCCACTGGCTGACCGAAGCCCGGCTGAAAGGGACGCATCTCACCGGCATCTTCACCGACTATAACGCGACCGCCTCGAAGTGTGACGAACTGATCACGGTTCGGCCGGCGACCGACTCCGCGCTGTTCCTCGGCGCAGCCCGAATCCTGATGGAAGACGAACTGTACGACGAGGAGTTCGTCCGCAAGTACACGGACCTCCCCATGCTCGTTCGGCTGGACGAAGGCGAGTTCCTCCGCGCGAGCGATGTCATCGAGGGCCACGAACTCGGCAACCTCGAGAAGACGGCGACCGTCGCCGACGACAGCGATCGACCCGGCGTCGACGTGACGAACGTCGACGAGCAGTTCATCACGCAGGAGATGCGCGAGGAGTGGGGCGACTTCGTGGTCCGGGACGACGAAACGGGCCAACTCGAAGCCGTCACCCGCGAGGAGGTTGGCGACGAGTTCGACGTCGCCGCGACGCTCGAAGGAACCTTCGACGTCGAACTCGCGAACGGCGAGACCGTCGAGGTTCGCCCGGTGTTCGACCTGATCAAGGAACACTTGGTCGAGACGTGGGACACCGAATCGACCGCCGACGTGACCGGGACGGCTCCCGAAGCGATCGAAAACCTCGCTGAAAACCTCGCTGACAATCAGGAGAGCACCCTCATTCTGACCGGGATGGGGCCAAACCACTACACGAATCAGGACCTGAAAGACCGGGCCGCGTTCCTGGTCGCGTCCCTGACCCAGAACGTCGGGAGTTTCAGCGGCAACATCGGCAGCTACGCCGGAAACTATCGGGCGGCGTACTTCAACGGCGTCTGGCAGTACACCCAGGAGACGCCGTTCGACCCCGAACTCGACCCCGACGAGGAAGCCGAGGTCGACGGCCGATTCGATATGCAGTCGGCTCACTGGTATGCCAACCTGGACGAGCCGCTGAAAGTCGACGACGAGTACTTCCAGGGCGACTCCCACATGCACACGCCGACAAAGTCGGTGTGGATCGCCGGCTCGAACTCCTTCCTCGGCAACGCGAAGGGATCCTACAAGATCATCGAGAACGCGCTCCGGACCGGCCGAATCGAGGCGTTCTTCTGTAGCGAGTGGTGGTGGACGATGACCTGTGAGTACTCCGACATCGTCTTCCCGGCGGACTCGTGGGCCGAGCACAACGTCCACGACATCACCGCGAGCGTCACCAATCCGTTCGTCATCACGATGCCCGAATCCGGGATCGATCGGATCTACAACACGCGCAACGACGCCCAACACTACAAGGGGGTCGCCCAGAAGCTCGCGGAGAAACTCGACGAACCACGGTTCGAGGACTACTGGGCGTTCATCGACGAAGACGAGCACAAGGCCAAACCGTACCTCCAGCGGATCATCGACAACTCGAACATGGTCAAGGGGTACGACGTCGAGGAACTGCTCGACGACGCCGCGGACGGCACGCCCGCCCTGATCATGTCCCGGACGTACCCGAAGTACGTCGGGAGTCGACAGATCCAGGACGACGAACCGTGGTACACAAAGACCGGCCGGATGGAGTTCTTCCGCGAGGAAGACGAGTTCACCCAGTCCGGTGAGAACATTCCGGTCCACCGGGAACCGATCGACGCGACGCCCTACGAGCCGAACGTCCTCGTCGACGACAGCGACAGTCCGGTCATCGACCCCGACACGCCCGACGACCTCGGCTGGGCGGATGACGGCGTCGACGACACGAAAGCCCGACAGGTCCGGAACGTAATCAAGACGCCGACGGAGTTGCTCGATTCCAGCCACCCGCTGACCGAACTGGCGGAGGGCTACGAGTACATCTACATGACGCCGAAGTACCGTCACGGCGCACACACGTTCTCGAACTCCCTGCCGAACGTCGCCGTCTGGTGGGGCAACTACGGCGATATGCACCGGGAAGACGAACGGATGCCGTTCTACGGCGAGGGCTACGTCGAGATGAACCCCGGCGACGCTCGCGACGAAGGTTTCGAGGACGGCGACTACGTCTGGGTCGACGCCGACCCGCAGGACCGGCCGTACCCCGGCTACGACCCCGAGGAAGACGACGACAGTTACGCCCGCGCCCTGATGCGCGTGCGATACCAGCCTGCGATGCCGGAGGGCGTCACCCGGAGCTGGATGAACGTCAATCAGACCTCCCACAAGAGCTACGAGGCACAGGAGGAACGAGACGACGGGATGGCCAAAGCGGAGGACACGGACTACGTTTCGCTCTACCGCAGCGGCGGCCACCAGAGCGCCACCACATCGTTCTTCCGGCCGACCCGGCTGACCGACAGCATGCCGCGAAAGGATATGGCCGGCCAGAACATCGACGTCGGATTCGCGGCCGACGTCCACTGTGCCAACGGCGCGCCGAAGGAAGCGTTCGTCAAGATCGAAAAGGAGAGCGACGGCGGTATCGACGACGACGGCAACCCCGACGGCGAGTGGGGACCCGTCGAGAAGGGCATCCGACCGACGAGAGAAGACGACGAGATGGAATCGTATCTGAGCGGCGGCTACGTGACCGAATCAGACGACTAACAGGTGATCACAATGGCGCAAGTATACAACTGGCAGATCGGACGCGAGATGGACTTCCCGTACGCCGAGGCCCGACCGGAGCGACAGTGGGGCGCGGTGTTCGACATCAACAAATGCATCGCGTGTCAGACGTGCACGATGTCGTGCAAGACGACCTGGACCCACGGCGAGGGCCAGGAGCACATGTTCTGGAACAACGTCGAGACCAAACCCTACGGCTCCCACCCGATCGGCTGGGACAAGGAGATCCTCGATCGGCTGGGCGTCCAGGAGTGGGGTTCCGACGGCGTCTACGAGGGAGACACGATCTTCGAGGCGAACGACGTCGACTGGGAGGAGCAGGCACCCGATGACGACCCCGAGAACATCCACGGACAGGGGATCGAAGGCTACCGGCCGGACAGTCAGGACTGGGCACACCCGAACATCGGGGAGGACGAACCCACCGGAGAGTCCTTCGAGTCCGACACGCACATCGACGAGGAGACTCACCCGATGTGGTTCTTTTACCTTCCGCGGGTGTGCAACCACTGTTCCTTTGCGGCCTGTGCCGGCGGCTGTCCGGTGCAAGCGGTGTACAAACGCCAGGAAGACGGTATCGTCCTGATCGACGAAGAGAGCTGTCAGGCCTTTCAAGAGTGCGTTCGGGCCTGTCCGTACGGCAAGTCCGTCTTCAATCCGGAGGAAGCGCGTTCACAGAAGTGCGTCGGCTGTTACCCGAAGATCGAGGAAGGGCTCGTCCCGCAGTGTTTCGAGAACTGTCTCGGGAAGATCCGTCAGCACGGCTGGATCAACACGCCCGACGACTACGATCCCTCGAACCCGATCGACTTCCTCGTCCACGAGAAGGAAGTCGCCCTGCCGCTGTACCCACAGCTCGGTCTCGAGCCGAACGTCTACTACGTCCCGCCGATCAACGTCCCGACGGACTACCTGTACCAGATGTTCGGTCCGGGGGTCGAGGAGGCAAAGGAGACGTACAAAGCCGCCCGCCGCGGCGACGAAGAACACCGCGACTTGCGGGGCCTGCTCCACCTGATGGGATCGACCAAGTACCGCATCGAGGAGTTCGATGTCAGAGACGAGGAAGTGATCGGCTACGACGGAACCGGCTCGACGGTCGCCCGCGTCCCGATGGAGGAACCGCAGTTCGAGCGCGATCACTACGATCAGGACAACGATGTCTACCGACTCGACGTGACGTAACCGGCGAGGACACAACGCAGATACATACCCATGAGTACACAAACACACGTCCACCGCGCGCGACTGTACAAGCTCGCCTCGCTTTCGTTCGATCGACCGATCGACGACGTGACCGAGGCGATGACGGGCGGGGAGTTCGATTCCCAGCTCGTCGAATCCGCAACCGCACTCGGCCACGAGGAGCTACGCGACTACGCCGAGCGGGTCGCCGCCGAGAGTCCGACCGACGAGGATGAGGTCTCCGCCTACTACTCGGACTGGGCGGCCCTGTTCGGCTTCGAGGAGGGTGGTGAAATCCAGCAGTACGAAATCGAGTACGCGTCGGGGACGCTGGTAACGAGTACGGACACGCTGGCGGATATCGCCGGCTTCTACCGGGCGTTCGGCCTCTCGATGGAAGACGGCAGCCGGGAGCGGGTTGACCACCTCTGTTTGCAACTCGAGTTTCTCTCACATCTCGCGTTGCAGACAGCCTACCTCGAAGAGAGCGGCGACGAGAACGGGGTCGAGGTGCTGACTACCGCCCAGGCCGACTTCATCGAGGATCACCTCGGGCGGTGGGTTCCACGATACCGCGAGACTGTGGCCGACGAGGCTGACGTGGCCTTTTACCGCGCACTCGCGGATCTGGTCGACGCCCTCGTCGCGGCCGACGCCGATCGGTTCGGCGTCGATCCGAAGGTGTTCCCCGAAACGCCACCGGAGCCGGCCACCGACGTGTTCACCGACGACGCCGGCGACTTCCGGTGTGGCACCTGCGGATCGAACCCGTCGCCGCCGACCGCCGGTCCCGCCGAACGCAGCGCACCACAGCCGCCCCGCGGCGATCGAAACGGGCCGTACTGACCTGACTGGGACGCTGCGATTCGATCCGATACAATTCGCTCGGCCGTTCGAGAGCTCGGAAGGCGGCCCTGCAGGCACCGCTGCCAGTCGTTGCTCATTGCCACGTGGTCACTCCGTCTCGCTCGGTCTCATCGCGTCCGTTCCGCTCGAACGGCGGTCGAACGGATCTTGTCTCTGCGAACCGAACCCGTACAGCGTGACATGAGTCGAGAGTCATCGATTCGAGCCGTCTGCATCGCCGGTCCGAGCGATTCGGGGAAAACCACCCTGGTCGAAGGTCTCGTCCCACGACTCGCTACGGAAGGGAGGGTCGCCACTGTCAAGTCGATCCACCACGACATCGAGATCGATACCCCGGGTACGGACACCCATCGCCACCGAACTGCGGGTGCCGAAACCGTCGTCGGAATCACGCCCGAACTGACGTTCGATATCAGTACGCGCGGGAAGCGGAACCCGCCGACCGTGCCGAGTGGAATCAACCCCTTCGAGAGCGACGAGCCAGAAACCGACGACCCCGAGACCGGCGACCCCGAACTGCAGGCACTCGCGAGTACCCTCGATCGCCTCCGATCGCGGGGGTACGACGTCGTCCTCGTAGAGGGGTTTACGAACGCACCACTGCCGACCATCCTCGCCGGTGAGCAACCCCCGTCATCGGTCGGTGGCGATATCGTGGGTCGGGCATCCGACGATCTCGAGACGCTTGCCGAGACGATTCTCGATGTCGATCCGATCGGTCCGAGCGGAACGGGTGACGATCGACCGATCGATCCGTCCTGAAAGCGAGCGCCGGCGGCGGCAATCGAGTCGAAATACCCGGCCGACACCGTTTCTCGGATCGACGTTTCGAGAGCATCAAAGCATTAAGAGAGCCTGAATGTCGTCGTGGACGGTTCTAATCTCTTTGGAACCGAGGTTATTGCACTCCCTGTCGTACCCGGTACCGAGACATATGACATCAATCGCAGACATCGAAATTCCGGCCAGTGGAACCGGACTGGGGGAGCTATTCGAGGCCGTCCCCGCGCTCACGTGCGAAATGGAGCGTGTCATCGCGTCGAGCGGACACGGCCTGTGGCTCGCCGGTACGTCTCAGTCGGAAATCGAGGACGCCCTTGCAGAAACGTCTGCGATCGGTGACTACTCCCTGATCAGTTCAGAGGAGGATCGCTGGCTGTACGACATCGCCTTCGATCCCGAGACAACCGACGTCTTCGAGGTCGTCCTCGAGGAGAACGGAACCGTACTGAGCGCATCCGCGTCGAACGGAACCTGGCTGTTGAGCATCCGGTTTGCCGATCGCGAGGGCGTCAGTTCGCTCTACGACCGACTCGTCGAACAGGACGTCAGCCCGACGATCGTTCGGTTGTTCGACATGACGAAAGCGGCCCACACCGAGTGCGGCCTCACCGCCCGCCAGTACGAAACTCTGGTCGCGGCGATCGATCACGGCTACTTCGAGATTCCGCGCGAGGTCTCGATGCAGGAGCTCTCCGAAGAGCTGAATATCTCGCATCAGGCCCTCTCGGAGCGACTCCGTCGAGCGTACCGCGCGCTCGTCACATCAGAACTTAACGTCACCGAGGACGAGACGACTGCCCCGCAAGTCCCCTCGAACTGAGTTTCGTTCGGTCGATCGATTCGGCCGTTTCAAGGGCGACTATAGCTGTACCCGCTTCTCACCCGCCACGTTCTGATCGGACGCCACCCATCGATCGGGCGCGCCCCAGAGAGCCAGCAACCGGTCGGTCGCTACGTCCGGCCCGACGCCCACCATTATTACCGTCGCCCCGCACTGTGAGACCATGAACGTCGACAGCGAAAACGGGGTGTTGTGGCTCACGTTCGATCGTCCGGGAGTTCTCAACGCGATGACGATGGAAACCGCCGAGGAACTGGCCGAGGCGATCGAAGACGCCTCACCTGACGCCTATCACGCGATCGTCATCACCGGGGAGGGGGCCGCGTTCAGTGCCGGCGGCGACATCGAAACGATGGCCGAAGAGCCGGCACCGCCACAGGAGTCCTACGAGGGCATCACGGACACCTTCGGGCGCGTCGTCGAGGCGATGCTCGAGTGCCCGGTTCCGATCGTCGCGAAAGTAAACGGCGACGCGATCGGGGCGGGGCTCTCGATCGTCGCCCTCTCGGATATCGCCTACGCGACCGAGGGGGCGACGTTTTCCTGTGCGTTCGTCCGCGTCGGCCTCGTTCCGGACACCGGCGGGACGTTCATGCTGCCACACATCGTGGGCCTCCGAGCGGCGAAGAAACTCGCGTTCACCGGCGAGTTCTTCGACGCCGATCGTGCGGCCGACCTGGACCTGGTCAACGAGTCGGTTCCGGCGGACGAACTCGACGATCGCGTACGGGAAACCGTGGATCGACTCGGTCGTCGCCCGACCGACATCATCGGGTTAATGAAACAGGCGATGCACGAGAACATGAGCCGCGACTGGGAGGACGCCCTCGATTACGAGAGCCTGTTGCAGGTGCAAGCGCGCAGTTCCGACTCCCACGAGGAGGGCGTCAGCGCCTTCCTCGAAGGACGCGACCCGGCGTTCAACGAGGGATAAGGAGCCACCAGCGAGTGGCGTTCGATCCGAGCACCGAGACGCGGACGAGGGGTGGGTCGCAGGCCAAAGCAAGCACCACCATCTTGCGCGTGCTTGTTATGCGTTATAGCGTAATGTCTCCACAGTTTTCCGACGACGACATCGGCAAGACGGTCGTAAACGAGCACGGTGAGGAAGTCGGTATGGTTGCGGCCGTCGAACACGGAACGGCACACGTCGAACCGGATCCGGGAATCGCCGATACGATCAAGGCAAAACTCGGCTGGGGCGGCACCGACGAAGACACGTATCCGCTACAGGAGGAGGCAGTCGCCACGGTCACCGACGACCAAGTGCGCCTCGAAAGCGACCTCTCGGGAAGCACCGACACCGGAACCGGCCGAACCGAAGCAGGGACCGGAGCGACGGGCAGCGCTGGCGCTGGTACCGGAACCGATCGAGATGCAGGGATGGGTCGTGACGATGAGGGTCTGATGAACGACGACGATGACGACGGGCTGATGAACGACGACGATGACGACCTCATTGGCGACGACGACGATGATGACGACATCGCCGGCAACGATGCGCGATAACGACCGGTGACAGGAGCAAAATTCCGTCGGTGACGGATCACCGAACCGATCGCTGACTCGCTGCGCGTTGCCGCCACGGGGCCACGATTCGCAGTCGATAACCCTTTTCCGGTGGTCCAGCCTACATCGAGTCAATGTCGCGAGGAATCGGCGGTGTCGACTACGTACAGGAACTACTGCCAGAGTGGTTGGCACCGGGTGTCGCACTCGTCACGCAACTTGGTGATATCTGGTTCATCACGCTGATTCTCGGGGTACTCTACTGGAGACACCGCAGCGAATCCGTCGCGATCATCGTCGGCCGAACGATCGGCGGATTGGGGGTGGTCTACACCCTGAAGTATCTGTTTTCGTTCCCGCGCCCAAACCGGCCGCTACTTCCGGCCGAGCAGGTGCCGTCGCTCGTCCAGTCGCTGTACGAAGCGACCGCGTTTGCCGACGGCTACGGCTTCCCCAGCGGGCACGCACTCGTGACGACGGTCGTCTACGTCTCCCTCGCCGGCACACTCTCGATCGGCACGCGCCGGCAACGCTATCTGGCTGCCGCAGCGATCGTCGCCGCCGTGAGTCTCTCACGGGTCGCACTCGGCGTCCACTATCTCGTTGATGTCGTCGCCGGTGTCGGCGTCGGCCTGGCGTTCCTCGCGGCCACGAACGTGGTATTCGATCGCTACCCAGCCGACCGGGCTACGATTTCGTTCGTCATCGCGAGCGCGTTCGGCGCGACGGCCGTTCTCGCAAGCGCGGGACATCTCGAAACAGTGCTCCTCCTCGGTGCAGCACTTGCCGCACTCGGCGGGTGGGTTGCGCTTGACTGAGGCGACCCTCGATCGGGATTGCCGTCGCCGGGGTTGTCGTCCTCCCGATCGCCGTCTCGTCACAGCGCGTCGAGGGTGGACGGTCATCTCCGGGGTTTTGCTGGACGGTGTCCGTCTGGAATGTGAGACGGTAACAAATTAAAACGACTGATACGGTCTGCTATGACGATTTACCGGTGCAACCGCGACCGTCTGCGGTTGTACCGGAAACGACTTACAGCAGTTCGTCTGAACCGCAGACGACGAACCGTTCTCGGCGGTTACTCTTGGGTCTCTTCGTTCTCGTTCTGAGAACTGCGGTCGGCGTCGTCTCGCTCAGCATGTTGATCCGACTCGTCGTTTTCGCTGTCCTCGCTTTTGCGATCGAACTCCCTGTCGGCGTCGTCGAATCCCCTGTCGGCGTCGTCGAACTCACCACTGTCACGGTCGGACTCCTGCTCTCGTCCGTGTAGAGGGCCGCCGTGTTGCCCCGGGGCGATCGGTTGGCGCTGCTCGTCAGGCTCCTCGCGAGGGTGTCCTCCTCGCTGTTGAGGCTGTGGTTCCGGCTGTTGTGACTGTGGGCGCTCTCGTTGCGGGCGCTGTCGACCCGGCTCCGCTCGACCCTGCTGTGGAGGTTGTTGCTGTCGTTGTGACCGCTGCTGCTGGCGTCCCTGAGACTCCTGTCCCTGTCCTCGCGACTGCTGGGGCTGCTGGTCCGGCTGTTGCTGATACTGTGGCTGTTGGAATCGCTGGTCGCTGGATTGGTGCCCGAACTGCTGTCTCTCCTCACCCCCGTAAATCTCCTGTTGGGAAACCCACTCGCCGGTCTGTGGATACTGCTGTGCCCGCTGGGATCCGTACCGGTTCTGAGCCTGTCCCGCCTGCTGTTGTTGGCTTCCCGGTTCCTGTTGTGACGGTCCTCGGCCGCTCCGTTGTCGCGTACCCGTTCCCTGCTGTTCGTGCATCGACGCCGGTTGCTGCTGGCCGGCCATCGAACCGCCCTGCGCTCCGTACATCGATTCGGATGCCATTTCCTGGCCGCCTTGCATCCCCTCCATCGTTCCGGCTTCCATTCCCTGTTCCATCGCCTGCTGGAGCTCCGGCGCGGCGGCGTCGATTCCCCGCAGGAAATTCTGGAGCATCGACTTGGTCATCTCGAGCCCCCAGGACTGCGACAGGTTCATCCCCTGTTTCTGGGCCGTCTCCTGCCACTCGATCGCGCTGAGGGTCATTCGTGCGACGTTGCGCTGGAGGTCGAGGACCTGCTCCATCGCCTGCTGTCCCTGGTTCATCGTCGTCTGTTGGAGCTGTGCTGGCATCTGCTGTGAAGTTTGCTCGTCTGTCATGATAGCCACTCGAGGATCGATTCGATCATCCTCGATTGTCGTGGACGGCGACCGTGAGTGCAATAAAGGCCCTCGTCAGTTCCAGACCGATCGTCTCAAAAGTCGGGTGAAACGATCTGAATCGACGGCGACGGAACGCGTGGCCGAGGAACGGCGCGATTTCGTGGGGAGTTCCCGGACAATAGGTACGTGTCGTGACCTAATCCGTGGTTACGAACGTCGGAACTCACTCTCCCCTCGGGAGCCACTCGCCTCGTCGCGAGGGACTGATTTGAAACGCTCCCTGCCTCAGGTTTCTGATCCTGGCTTGCCGTGCGTGACCCCATCGCGTTCGTCCGCGTTTCGGCGGCGAAGCGCCGCTCTGGCGTTGTTCGCGTCGTACCCGAAGAACACGTCGGTTCCGTACGCCTCCGCGACCTCCGTCGCGTGGATCAGGGCGTCGATATCGACGTTTACCGCGTACAATTCGATATTAAACGGCGTCTCGAGGGCGCTCTCGAACCCGCGAGCGATCGTCTCGAGCCAGTAGGTCGTTTCGTAGGCCGTATCGTACAGCGGGACGACGAACTCGTCGACGTATTCTTCGATCGCCGGGAGATCGATGCCGGCGCGTTCGTAGAGGTGACCGGGGTAGGGGTCGGGATAGAGCGTCATGTAGACCGTCCCCGGAATGCGATCGGCAGCCGCAGCGACGAACTCGGTGATGACGTTCGCGCGCCACTCGAACCGGTCCTCGAACGCGCTGTTCTGGAAGGACTGTTCGCAAACGCCACACCGACAGTACTCGGCGCGTGGAAAGCCGATATCGTCGAGCCGGACGTCCTCGTTCGCCGCGACGCAGTCGTCGATGATCTCGAACAGGCCCGTCCGGTAGTCTTCGCGCGACGGACAGATGTACGCCCAGTCGAAGTATGTTCGATCGCGCGTAGCAGGCCGTCCCATATCGTCGACTGCAATAAGCGACGGGTCGGCGTCGGCTGCTGCGTTGTCACCGAAACAGGAGACCATGTTCACCCCGTCTTCGATCGGGTCTGCGGACCGTCCGGTGACGTCTTTGACCTCGTAGAAGCCCCGATCGAATTCCGGCCACCGTACTTCTTCGGCGTTCCGCGTGACGACGCCATACATACGCGGAGCATACGACCCCGCGTGGGTAAGCAGTTCGGAATTGAAGCCGTGCTATTCTGCCGGTTCGTACTCGACGTCGATCTCGCTGGGTCCACCAGCGACGAGTTTGTAAAGGACGACGATCGTAAACAGGACGAGCAGGAGTTTGAATGTCCGGGACATGTACGAATACGTAATCGCCTGGTAACTACTTAGATATTCTGGATGTCATTCAGGTTCAGAAAACAGAACGAATCTCGGGTGGCGATCCGCGGGCGATCAGCCGTAATCGAACGGGGATCGAACGGCGGCCGGAAACCGATCGATCGGGATCGATCACGTCGAACGCGACCGACCAGAGTCGAACGACCGTCGAATGCGACCGGTCGGGGTCGAACAACCGTCGAACGCGATCAGGTGTCGATCAGGGTCGGAATCTCGTCGCGGACGATCGTCTCGCAGTACGAACACCGGACGGCGTCGTCGAGGACCTCGAACTTCGAGATGACGGGTTCGCCGCCGGTCGTGATACAGCCCGAATTCGGGCAGGAGAGAACACCGGTGACGACCTCGGGGCGTTCGACCCGGTGTTTCTCGATCACCTCGTACTCGCGAACGATGTTGATCGTCGCATCGGGTGCGATCAACGAGAGGACATCGACCTCGTCCTGGCTCAACTCCCGACCCTCGACCTTGACGATGTCCTTGCGCGCGAGGCGATCGGAGGGGACGTTCATCCCGACCGAGACTTCCTCACCCTCGCTGCCGTCGATCCCGAGAATCGCGAGCACGTTCAACGCCTGGCCGCCGTGGACGTGATCGATGACGGTGCCGTCACGGATCTTGCTGACCCGGAGTTCGTGATCGTCGTTGCCATCGTGGTGGTCGTGTTCGTCACTCATCGTCCTCACCTCCCTCGCGCAACAGGAGATCGAGAAGCGCCATCCGCACGGGGACGCCATTGTGGGCCTGCTCGAAGTACGCGGCGTGGTCGGTTTCGTCGACATCCGGCGCGATCTCGTCGACCCGCGGGAGCGGATGCATCACGGTCAGGTCGTCACTCGCGGCCTCGAGGGTCTCCATATCGATCTGGTACTCGCCCGCGACTTTCTGGTACTCGTTTTCGTCCGGGAACCGCTCGCGCTGAATCCGGGTGACGTAGAGCACGTCGAGCGAAGGCAGTATCTCGTCGATCGACTCGTGTTCGCGGATCTGGGTTCGCTCCTGTTGCTGGTGGAGGTCGTAGATGACCTCGCGGGGCAGTTGCAGGCTCTCTGGACTGATGAAGTGCTGGCTGGTCTCGAAGTTCGAGAGCGCGTACGCCAGCGAGTGGACGGTTCGGCCGTACTTCAGATCGCCCATAATGCCGATCGTCAGGTCGTCGAGTCCCGCGTTTTCCCGGATCGTATAGAGGTCGAGCATCGTCTGGGTCGGGTGGTGGCCGGCCCCGTCACCGGCGTTTATCAGGGGGACGTCGACGAACTCGCTGGCCATCGTCGCCGCACCCTGTTTCGGGTGGCGCAAGACGAGCGCGTCGGCGTACCCCTCGATAACGCGGACCGTGTCGGCCAGCGATTCGCCCTTTTTGACGCTCGAGGACTCGATCGAGCCCATGTCGACGACGTCACCACCGAGGCGTTTCATCGCGGTCTCGAAGCTCATTTTCGTCCGCGTACTCGGCTCGAAAAAGAGCAACCCCAGCAGTGTATCCGCGTGGCGACCGGCGACTGCGGAGCGGTCGGCGTCGATCTCGGCCGCGTGATCGAGAACCCGCTCGATGTCCCCCCGTGAGAGTTGTTTGCTCGTGATGAGGTGTTCGTGGCGCATCTGTTCGTGTAGGCTCTTGCCGAGCCCTTGAATCTCCCCATTCGCGGTCGGCGGTCGGCGCGGTTTCGTCTCGGGCGGGCGACGCGATTGGCCGCGGTCGATCGGGTTCGACCGACGACACGCGGTCGCACTCGACCGGTGCTCGACCCACAGCCGGCCGTCGATCGTCCGGACCGGTGCGATCGATGACGGCCGACGAGAGCATTGCAGAGTGAGGACAAGGCAAAGAGTTATACAATCACTGCAGTAATTGGTCACAATCGAATGGATGGTCGGCTGGATACGGGAATCGACGTACTCGATCGCAAGCTCGATGGTGGGTTGCCGCCGGGTTGCATCGTCGCTTACACCGCAAACGCCGCCAGTCAATCCGAGTTGCTCCTCTACCAGCTAACCGCCGCACGCGGAACGCTGTATCTCACGACCGAGCGATCCGACGACGCGGTTCGACACGCGATCGAAACCTCGCCGTCGGACGTCGGCAGTCCAACGGTCAGACACGTCACCAGCGATACGCCTCTCGAGGAAGCGACCCGACTCGTCAGTGCGCTTCCAGACGGAGCGAACCTCATTATCGACACGATGGACACCCTCGAGCAGACCGGTACCGACGACTACATCGAATTTCTCAACGATCTTAAAGACCAAATGCTGGAGACGAACAGCATCGCCATGTTACACTGTCTGAAGGGGGATCAGGCACCCGACAACCGGGTGCGAACACAGCACGCTGCCGACGCCGTCTTCGATCTTCGGACCGAAATTTCCGGCTCGGAACTCGAAAATCACCTCTCGGTTCCCAAGTTCCGGGGGGGCAGTCAGCCGACCGAAGCGATCAAACTCGAACTCACCGAGGAGGTCGCGATCGACACGAGCCGCGACATCGCCTGAGATCCGAACGGGGGTCGAGCGGGGGCTGAGCGAACTTCGAAACGGTGTCGAAGTGAAGAGTTCAGCGGTGGCCGTAGCTCACCGGTCTCGAGTCACGTTACAGCCGAACGCCGCGACTCGCGGCACAGGTGTTGGAAAATGTGGAAATCGAATCGGATCGGGACCAGTCGGACCGGTTCGGGCCGAATCGCTTACTCGTCTGCGCCTTCGAGTTCGTCGACGATTTCGTCGGCATCGATGTCGGCGTCCTCGAGAGCCTCCTCGATGTCGCCGCCGCCCATACCGCCCATGCCGCCCATCATACCGCCGAGTCCGCCCATTCCCATGCCGTCGATGACTTCCTGGACGATGATCCGATCGACGCCGATCTGGTCGATGATCTGCTGACCGATCTGCTGTTTGCCCATCATCCACTGCTGGTTCATCGTCATCTGCGGGGTCGCTTCGAGGTAGAGCGTCTCCTTCTCGACGACTTCCGTCTCGAACTCGGGTTCGGCCGGTTCGTCGTCTGCATCTTCGTCATCGTCTGCGTCCTCGTCGGGTTCGACGGGGACTTCCTCTTCGACCTCGTCGGTCTCGATCCAGACCTCAGGCTCCATGCCGAGGTACATCTCGAACAGGCCAGCGGCCTGCTGTTCGCGGTCGTCGACGACGTCGACGATCGTGTACTCGTACTCGACGTCCTCGCCGGCCAGCGGGTGGTTGAAGTCGACTCGCGCGCGGCCGCCGATGATTGTGCTGATGTAGCCCTGTCGGCCGTCGACCTGAACGTTCGCGCCGGGGTACCGATCGTCCTCGTCGATCTTCTCGGCGCTAACGGTTTCTACGTTGTCGGGGTCGTATTCGCCAAAGGCGTCTACGGCCGCGACCGTCACGCTGCCGGAGTCGCCGGCCTCGCTGCCGACGATCGCATCCTCGACCTCCTCGAAGATGTGGCCCTCGCCCAGGACGATCGTCCGGGGTTTGAACTCCTGTCCCTGGGCGTCGACGCCTTCTTCCTCGGCAACCTCGGGGTCGGTGGTGTCGACCAGTTGGTCACCGTCGGCGGTGTAGGCGGTGTACTCGATTTCGACGAAATCGCCGGCCTGAAGCCCGTCGGCTTCGGCGGCGTCCTCGTCTGCGTCCGCTTCGACGTCATCGGCCTGCTCATCCAGTTCGGCCTCTTGTTCCTCGGTCATACGTTGTACGTCCCGCCGTCTACATTTAAGGAACACGTTTTCGCCCGGGAACGACCGATACTTACCGCCGGTGTCCGTTCCCCCGGGTATGTACGAGGTTGAGGTGAAAGTTCCCGCCGACCTCGCGTCCGTTCGGCGCAGACTGGAGGAGGCCGGTGCGACGCGGACTGGAGCCGTCTTCCAGGAGGATACGTACTACGATGCACCCCACCGATCGTTCGCCGAGACCGACGAGGCGTTGCGCATCCGCAGCGAACGCCCGGAGGACGGCGACGACGAAACGCGCGTCACCTACAAGGGACCGCTCGTCGACGACGAATCGAAGACTCGCGAAGAGATCGAAACCGCGGTCGCGGACGGCGAGAAGCTGGACGCCGTCTTGTGCAACCTCGGCTTCGAACCTGCCGCGACCGTTCGGAAGAACCGCGAACGATTCGCCATCGAGGGGTACACCGTCACGCTGGACGCGGTCGAGGACGTCGGCGAGTACGTCGAGGTCGAAACGGATATCGAGAGCGAAGATGATCTCGAGGCAGCCCGCGAGGGAGCCTACGAGATCCTCGATCGGCTCGGCCTCGACCCCGACGAGCAGCTTCGGACCTCCTACCTCGGGCTATTGCTCGCGGCCGACGGTGGCGACTGAGACCACCTGGGTATCGACCAGAGAGTCGTCTGGTGATTGCCCCCGCCGGCGAACGGATTTTGGATCCCAGCCGGCGCAGCGTCACACTCTGACTTATATTACCCAGAGGAATTTTCTAGCCTCGAACTGTTTCCGCAAGTTATAGAACGTCGCTCGGCTTACGGCCACCAATGAGCGAGCGGAACATTCGGGTCGAGCCGATCGACCGACAGGCAGTCGAGGACCAGGAGGTCGAAATCGTCGAGCGAAAGGGAATCGGTCATCCCGATTCCATCAGCGACGGAGTTGCCGAGAGCGTCGCCAGAGCGCTCGCGGGCGCGTATCTCGATCGTGTCGGGAAGGTACTCCACTTCAACACGGACGAAACCCAGCTCGTCGCGGGCGAGGCCAGCCCGGCCTTCGGCGGCGGAGAAGTCATCAACCCCATCCGGCTGATCGTGGTCGGCCGCGCGACCAAACACTACGAGGGTCAGACGATCCCAACCGAGACGATCGCGCTGCGGGCCGCCCGCGACTATCTCGAATCGACCATTCCGCAACTCGAGTACGGCGAGGACATCGTCGTCGACGTCAAACTCGGGGAAGGCAGCGGTGACCTCCAGGACGTTTTCGGTGAGGACGAAGTACAGGTCCCGATGGCAAACGACACGAGTTTCGGCGTCGGCCACGCGCCGCTGACCGAAACCGAGCAGATCGTCCTCGAAGCCGAGCGCCGCCTCAACGGCGAGTTCGCCCGGGAGAACCCCTACCTCGGCACCGACGTAAAGCTCATGGGCAAACGGGAAGGCGATCGCATCGACGTCACCGTCGCAGCCGCGATGATCGACCAACACATCGCCGACCTCGACGCCTACGCCGACGCCGTCGAATCCGTCCGCGAGTTCGTTGCCGAGGTTGCGAGCGACCACACCGATCGCGACGTCGAGGTCCACGTCAACACGGCCGACGACCTAGCGCAGGGATCGATCTACCTTACCGTCACCGGCACTTCCGCCGAGCAAGGCGACGACGGCTCCGTCGGCCGCGGCAACCGCGCGAACGGACTCATCACGCCGAATCGATCGATGTCGATGGAGGCCACCAGCGGAAAGAATCCGGTCAACCACATCGGCAAAATCTACAACCTGCTCTCGACCGAGATCGCCCAGGAAGTCGTGGGCGAGGTCGACGGCATCCGCGACCTCCGCGTCCGCCTGCTCTCCCAGATCGGTCGCCCGATCGATCAGCCACACGTCGCCGACGTCCACGTCGTCACCGACGACGATGTCGCGCTCTCGGACGTCGAAAGCGAGATCGAAGCGATCGTCGACGCGGAACTCGCCGACGTGACCGGAATCACCCGGCGCGTGATCGACGGCGAACTGACGACGTTCTGAGGCGCGAACTCGACCCATCGGCTCCGACAAACCACCGGTTTCGATAGAGCCATGTGTTCGGTCGCTGTGGTCTGGACATAGGTTCCGAACCGAAACACCAGAGAGCGATCGCCAATGAGAGTCCCATCAGCCGGTTCGAACCGGACAGTCCTCGCCGTCGTCGCCAGTACCTTCTTCGTCGGCTTCGGCGGCGGGGTGATCTTTCCGATCCTGCCGAACCTTGGGGAGGTGCTCGGCATCTCCGCGTTCATGGTCGGACTCATCCTGAGCGCAAACCGGTTTACCCGGCTGGTGGCTAACGCGCCCGCAGGTGCGCTGGTCGATCGGATCGGTACCCGAAAACCGTTCATTGCGGGACTGGCGATCGAAGGCTTCGCGACCGTCCTGTACGTGGTTGCGCTCCTCTCTACGCTTCCCGAGGCGTGGTTCATGCTCGCTCGGATTCTCTGGGGACTCGGCAGCGCGCTCGTTTTCGCGACAGCTTACACGATCACGGCGGACGTGAGCGAGGCCGACTCACGGGGAACGAGCATGGGGATGGTCCGTGCGGGGATCACGTTCGGATTCCCCGCCGGACTCGTCCTCGGCGGCGTCGTAAGCGACGTCTGGGGGAACGTCGAGGCATTCGCGCTCGCCGCTGCATTCGCGGGATTCGCGAGCGTCGTCGCCTACCTGATCGTCCCGGAGACCCACGTCGAGGGCGAAAACGAGTCGGTCAAACCCTGGGACATCGATCGAAGCCTCCCGGCGCTGACGATCGGGAGCGTCAACTTCGGTCTCTACTTCGCCTACATCGGTATCCTGTTTTCGACGCTGGTCCTCCTGCTCGGCGACCGCGGAATCACGCTATTCGGCCTCAACGAACAGGGATCGTCGGGAATGCTGATGGCCGTGACGGTGCTCGCGGGGGCGGTGTTCACCCTCGGCGGCGGCGCGTTGAGCGACTCCGTCGGCGCGCGGGTTCCCGTCATGCTCGGCTTTTTGATCACCGCCTGCGCCGGGTTCGCCGTCCTCGCGTACGGCACGACCGTCGAGTTGCTCGTCGTCGCCTGCGTCCTGATCGGAGCCGGACAGGGCGGCGTCGGCGGTCCGCTGACCGCGCTGCTCGCGGATCTCACGCCGGAAGATCGAATGGGACGAGCGATGGGGACGAACAACGTCCTCGGAGACGTCGGCGGCGGACTCGGACCGCTGATCGCCCTGCCGTTTGCCGAGACGATCGGCTTCGAGCTGTTGTACGCACTCAGCGCGATCGTTCCGCTGATCGCCGGCGCGGTTCTCGTCGCCGGCGTCTACAGCCACACGGGTCGGCTCAGTCCGACCGTCGCGGAGTCGAACACCTGACGCGCGGAGACGCGTCGGTGCGATGGCAGCCGGAACCACGACAACGGTTTTATCGAATCACGTTCACCATCTGCCATGGACGTCCACGCTGCACTACAGGGCATCACGCCACCGATCGTCACGCCGTTCGAGGATGGCTCGATCGACGAGTCGGCACTCACCGACCTCATCGACCACGTCGAAGATGGTGGGGTCGACGCGGTCTTTCCGTGTGGCACGACCGGCGAGTTCCCGAGTCTCACCTCGGCGGAGCAACTGGACGTGATCGAACGGACGGTCGAACACGCAAGCGTCCCCGTCGTCGCCGGGGCCGCGGCGACGAGCGTCGACGAAACGATCGACGCGGTCGAGAACGCCGCATCCGTCGGTGCGGACGCCGCAGCGATCGTCGCGCCCTACTTCACGACGGCCAACGATCCGGCCGGAAATCGCCGGTTCTTCGAGCGCGTCCTCGACGACGCGTCGCTCCCGATTTTGCTGTACAATATCCCCCAGTGTACGGGCCAGCGGATCGAACCGGAGACGATCGCCGCCGTTGCCGACCACGATCGAGTGCTCGGAATCAAGGACTCGAGTGGCGATCTGGCGTACTTCCTGTCCGTACTGGAGCGGACGCCCGTGGACTTTCTGTGTCTGCAGGGGTACGACGCGATTCTGGTTCCCTCGCTGCGGATGGGGGCCGATGGCGGCATCAACGCACTCTCGAACGTGATTCCGGAAATCTTCCGGGAGATCGTCGACGACCCCGGCACCGATCGCGCCCGAGAACTCCAGGCAGAAGCCATCGCGCCGCTGTTCGAGGCGTGCACCACGCACGACTTTGCGCCGGCGACGAAAGCCGCACTCGTCGAGCGTAGCGTCCTCCCGTCCGCCGAAGTTCGTCCGCCGCTAGTGTCCGTCGACGAGACGGCGGCGATCGCCGCTGCGTTCGATCGCGCGATCGAAGCCGTTCGTACCTGACCGTGACACGGATACGAAGGGGACGAAGAACCGGCCGAATCCGTCCTCGTAATTCCCTTATAGCCCCAGTGATCTATCCCACCGTATGCACCCTCCGGGAGCCGACACCGTCCTCGTTCGACACGGTGACGTAAACACCAAAAGCAGGAGCGTCAAGCGGTACATGGAGGGACTCCTCGTCGAAAACATCGGGGCCATGCTGGCCGATCGATCGGTTCCCGGCGAGGTCGAAGACAGGTGGAACCGGCCACTGATCCACACAACCGAAGCAGCCGTCGAGGACGCGACGGACGCCGCCACGAACACGTTCGGCGTCGTCTCTGCGAGTCCGTGTCGCACCGTCAGCACCGAAAAAGCACAGATCATCGAGGCGCTCGAGGAGACCGCCCTGGCGTGTTACGACGGCGGCACGTTCGCCGTCGACGCTCGCCGCGCCGACAAGGGGCTGTCCTGGGACAGCGAAGACCTCGCCCGCGAGGGTGGCTCCGCAATCTGGGAAGCCGTCGACGACGAGTTCGAGCCGGCAGTCGATCTCGAAAATCCCGACCTCACGTTCGGCGTCGAGGTCCGCGAAGACGTCACCTTCGTCTACCTCGAGATGCGAGCAGGGCCAGGGGGGCTTCCGCTCGGCGCACAGGAACCCGTAATCGCGATGATCAGCGGCGGAATCGACTCGCCGGTCGCGGCCTACGAGATCATGAAACGCGGGAGTCCGATCGTCCCCGTCTACGTCGATCTGGGTCCCTTTGGCGGCATCGACCACGAGGCGCGGGCGATGGAGACCGTCCGCACTCTCTCGCAGTACGCGCCGAATTTCGATATGCCGGTGTACAAGATTCCCGGCGGCGAGACCCTCTCTCTTCTCGTCGAAACGATGGAAGAAGGGCGGATGCTCTCGATGCGGCGATTCTTTTACCGGGCCGCAGAACACCTCGCGAGGCGAGTCGACGCCCACGGCATCGTTACGGGCGAAGCCGTCGGCCAGAAGTCGAGCCAGACGATGCAGAACCTCGCCATCACGAGTCGGGCGACCGACCTCCCGATTCACCGACCGCTACTCACCTGGGACAAAGCCAACATCGTCGCAAAAGCCCGTGAGATCGGCACCTTCACCGACTCGACGATCGACGCCGGCTGTAACCGGGTCGCACCCGATCGAGCAGAGACCAACGCCCGCCTCGAGCCGCTGCTCGCCGTCGAACCGGACGACCTGTTCGATCGGGCGCGAGAGGCGGCGAAGAACGCCGAACTGGTCGAACGCTGACCGGGAGGGGACGGTCTGGCCCTCGACTCGAAGACGCTTCGACGATCGCGAGCCGAAACCCACATTACACCGACGCGCCCACCTCACACCAGTGACCCGCGTCTGTCTCGTCGGGAACGCCGACGTGAGCCTCCAGTACGAACTTCTCTCTCGCGAGACTGCTCGTGAGGCGCTCGCCACGTACGACCTGGAGCGCCCATTCGAGAACGCGCTGGCGATCGAAACGGTCAGCGTCGGCGCTGCCGTCTCGTTGCTGAACGATCTCAACTGGTATCTGACCCGATTCGTCGAGGAGGCGCTCGTCCAGGAACCGAGCATCAGCGACGGGGAGTGGCTCTCGCGGCCGCTTGCGCGACAGCTTCGAAACGGCGACATTCGGCCGGCAGACACCGCCGAGTTCTGCAAGGTGTACGGTCTCGAACGCATCGGTCCCGGCGGCAGTTCCGAGACGGCCACCACTGGCAGCGATACCGAGGCAGCCACCACCGACGCAGCATCCTCCGACAGCAACGCCGACACAGCGACCACCGACACCGATCCCGAATCGAACGGAGACGGTGGCAGTGCTCGATCGGTCGCCGCACCTCCCGTCCACCGCCTGGTGGAACCGCTCTACGTGCGCCGGACCGACGGCGACCTCCCGGAGTACGACCTCCGTGACGTCGAGGAGACGCTCGTCGTCCGCCTGACGGAAGCCGAGTACTCGCCGTGAGCGACCCGGCGGTTCTGACCGATTGCGTCGCCGACGAGCGTCGCGACTCCGCTCACGACTGATCGCCGTCGCCGGAACCGCCCTCGCCTGCCCCGTCGTCCGTCGACCCCGACCCTGATCCCGACCCCGACCCCGACGCAGCGCTCTCGCTGGCACTGTGGCTTGCTATTCCGAACCCGCGTTCGATGCCGTCCCGATCGACGATCGTCGCCGACACCTCCGATACCGGTCCGTCGGCAGGGGTCGCACGGACGAGGTGTCCGACGGCCGTCTCCTGCGTTGCACAGGCCTCGTCCGGCCCGGATTCGTCGCGTACCGCCGCGGAGAGTTCGAGGGTCCCGTCCGCGACGCCGATTTCGTCGAGGACCAGTTCGTGACAGAGATCCGGGGCGCTTGCCTCGAGGGAGAGCAGCATCGACTCCGCGAACGACGTCTCCGCGACGAACTCGATGAGCGCTTCGGTGTCGTCGAGACCGCGATCGGCGAGCCACCCCTTCGCCGCCGCGCGATCGGCATGCATCGCGACGTCGGGATCGATCGGGAGATCGGTGTGCGTCAGGGACTGCATTTTGGACTCGAACGTGTCGGTTCCGTCGGTTCCATCGTCAGTGTCGTCGGTTCCGTCGTCGAGTTCGTCGTCGTCGGCTGTCTCGTCCGAATCATCGGTTTCGGTGCCGTTTGCGCCGCGATCATCGGTTTCGCCGTCGCCCGAATCGGGACCATCGTCCGCGGTATCCGGCTGTGGCGTCTCGTCGGCGAGACAGCCGGCAGTGAGGGCGAGCACGCCTGACATTCCGTACAGAACTGTTCGTCGCGATCGAGTGGAGGGCCGTGTCATTGTACCAGAACGTACACGATACCACCCAAAAGGTGTAGGCCAAGGTGAAAGAACGATTTCGGTCCGGAGCATAAGCCTCGGTTCTGGCTCCCGATTCTCAACTGACGTCGCTCATCGATCACCCTTCATCGATCACCCTTCACCGATCGTCGATCGCTCTAAGAACCCAGATTAAACGAGAACTCGCGATATTCGGCCCCGTCAGTCGAACAGGCCCGTCGAGAGATACCGCTCGCCGCTGTCCCAGAAGACGGTGACCACCAGCGGGCAGTCCTCGGGTAGCCGACCGCCGTCCGGTTCCGGCGTCGCCGACTGGTCGCCGAACGCACCGGGGACCTCCGGACACTGCTGGGTCGGATCTGCGATCTCGCTCGCGATCCGCTGGGAGACGAGACTCGTCGCGCCGCTGGACTGGCCGACGAGGATGCCCTCCTCACGGGCGAGGCGACGACACTCGTCCTCGGCGTCTTCGAGTTTGACGGTCTCGACGCGATCGATCAGGTCTCGATCGAGGTTCTCGCTGACGAAGCCCGGACCCATTCCCTGGAACTCGTCTTTCCCGGCCTTGCCGGTCGAGAGAATGGCGTTTCGGGCGGGTTCAACGGCGATGATCTCCATCTCGGGGAACTCCTCGCGGAGCCGTCGGCCGGTTCCGGAGATCGTCCCGCCGGTACCGACACCGGCGACGAAGGCGTCGATTTCGCGATCACCGACCTGCTCGACGATCTCTTCGCCGGTCGTCTTGTAGTGTGCGTTCGGGTTCGCGGGGTTTTCGAACTGGCCGAGTTGGACCGCACCCTCGGCTTCGAGTTCGTCGGCTCGAGCGCGGGCGGCTTCCATATCGCCATCGACGAGTTCGAGATCCGCGCCATAGGCGGCCATGATCTGGCGGCGTTCCTCGGATTTGTCCGCGGGCATGACGATCGTCAGGTCGTATCCGCGGGCCGCACAGACGAGCGCGAGGCCGATTCCGGTGTTTCCGCTCGTCGGTTCGACCAGTCGATCGCCGGGTTCGATTAGCCCCTCTCGTTCGGCCGTTCGGACCATCTCCAGAGCCGGCCGATCTTTCGCGGAGCCACCGGGATTGAAGGATTCGATTTTGGCGGCGACGGTGACCCCCTCCGGCGAGTCGACCTGGACGAGCGGCGAGCCGATCGTGTCCAGGATGCTTCCCTTCATTGGCGAGGCATAAGCAGTGGAGACGTAAACGCGTACTGGACCGAGGCAGGTCGTGCCGCAGTAACCGTGGAAAACCAACTACGTACCGACACGAAGCAGGGTCGTTAAGCCCTCGGCCGCGTACGTCTCGGGTATGAGTCTCGAAACTATGCGACCGACGCCGACGTGGGATTCGGCCTCCTACGAGGACACCGTCGACACGCTCGCGGCCCACCGCGACGAACTGACCTACAAAATCTGGGGTGGCGACTGGTGTAAGGACTGTCGCGCGCTCCTTCCGGACTTCGGTGCGGCGCTCGAAGCGGCCGAGATCCCAGACGATCGCATCGAAGAGTACGCGCTCGATCAGGACAAACAGGGCCCCGGCGTCGAGGAGTACGATATCGAGTACATTCCGACGATCGTCGTCTTCGACGACGATGGAAACGAGATCACCCGTTTCGTCGAGGAAGAAGCTGTCCCGCCGGCTATCTGGCTCGCACAGGAACTCGAATCGGAACTGGACGCCGAAACGGCCTGATTCCTTCTAAAACGGCACGTCCGGGTCCGACCCTGACCCGTTCTCCAACCCCGAATCCGAAGTCGAATCGCCCACCCCAGGAGTCGAATCGTCCAGCCACGCGATCGCCTCCTCAACTTCGTTCGTCGGCGGCGAACACGTGCGATTGCGACAGACGTACAGCGTCGGTTCTCCGTCTGTGGCCTCCCGATCGGCCCAGATGGGTGGTGCGTCCTCGAGACCGAGCCGATCGAGCCACGAGTCGAGTCCCGCCTCGCTCGGCGGTCGCGGCGCGAACTGGCGATCCGGAAGGTAGCGGGCGGCGAAGCGATCGTACCACTCCCCGGGTACCTCATCAGCGGCGATCGTCACCTCGAGCGCACCGCTTTCGAGCCGATCGGCGGCGAGACAGAGCGTCGCGTGCTGAAGCGGGTTCGACTCGAGTTTGCCGGCGTGGGTTTCGAGCACGCCCGCGGCGATCGATTCGAAGTCCTCGCTCGCAAAGCCGTCGAGTGCGAGTAGCGTCTCGACGGCGACGCCTGCAGCCGAGGGCGTCGACTGGTCGGTGAGTTCCTGTGGCCGGGTGACCAGCGACTCGCCGCTTTCGGGCGTAAAGTACAGCGTCCGACGATCGGCGTCCCAGAACTCGGCTTCGATGACGCGAGCGAGATCGAGCGCAAACGCGAGGTGGTCGACATCGCCAGTAACCTCGTAGCAGTGGAGTGCGCCGCGTGCGAGGAACGCGTAGTCCTCGAGATAGCCGGAAACGGCGACATCGTCGTCTTTGTACCGCCGCGAGAGGCGTTCTTCGTTCTCGCTCCAGAGTCGATCGCGGACGAATTCGAGCGCGTCGACGCCCATGTCAGCGTAGTCGTCTTCGCCCAGAACGAACGCGGCTTCGGCACACGTCGAGATCATCAGGCCGTTCCAGCCCGCGAGCACCTTCTCGTCTCGGCTGGGGTGAGGTCGCTCCTCGCGGGCCTCGAACACGTCCTGTCGCGCGGACTCGAGGCGCTTCTCGACTTCGGTCTCCTCGAGATCGAACTCGGCGGCGAGTTCGTCGACCGAGGCGACGATAGTCGGCTGATTTCGACCCTCGAAGTTCCCCGACTCCGTGATGTCGAACCGGGCACAGAACAGCTCCGCGTCGGTCTCGTCGTCTACGATCGCGTGGATCTCCTCGGGCGTCCAGACGAAGAAGGCACCTTCCTCGCGCTCGCCCGTCTCCGGTGACTCACTCTGGGCGTCGAGCGTGCTGAAAAAGCCGCCCTCGTCGTGTGTCAGCTCCCGACTGAGGAAGTCGAGCGTTTCTCGAGTAACGTCGGCGTAGCGTTCCTCGCCGGTGAGCTGGTAGCCGGCGAGCATCGCCCGCGGAATCTCCGCGTTGTCGTACAGCATCTTCTCGAAGTGCGGGACCGTCCAGTCTCGATCGACGCAGTAGCGGTGGAAGCCGCCGCCGACGTGGTCGTACAGCCCGCCGTCTGCCATCGCATCGAGGCTCTGCTCGAGAACGGTGCGGTACTCGTCGCGGCCGGTTCGGTCGAACATTCGGGCGAGAACTCGCAGCCGCGTCGGCTGTGGGAACTTCGGCCCGCCGGAGCCGAAACCGCCGTACTGGCGGTCGGCGCTTCGCAGCGCCGCGTCGGCGGCGGATTCGAGCACCGCACTCGACGGCGGTTCCGCAGCGCCGACCGACTCGGGCGTCTCCTCGAGTTGGTCTTTCGCCGCATCGGTCCACTGCTGGGCCCGGTTTTCGACCTCCTCGCGGTCTTGCTCCCACGATCGCGTGATGTTCTCGAGGATGTCGAGAAAGCCCGGCTGCCCCCGTTTCTGTTCTTTCGGGAAGTAGGTTCCGACGTAGAACGGTTTCCCCTCGGGCGTGAGCCACGCCGACAGCGGCCAGCCGCCCCGCCCCGTCACGAGCTGGCAGACGGTCATGTAGATGCTGTCGACGTCCGGGCGCTCCTCCCGATCGACCTTGATCGGGACGAAGTGCTCGTTGAGCACCTCGGCGACCGCCTCGTCAGCGAAGCTCTCGTCTTCCATGACGTGACACCAGTGACACGCCGAGTAGCCGATCGAGAGGAAAATCGGCACGTCGTGTTCTCTGGCGGCGTCGAGGGCCTGTTCGTCCCACGGCTGCCAGTTGACGGGGTTGTCCGCGTGCTGGCGAAGGTAGGGGCTCTCCTCGTCGTCGAGCCGGTTGCGCTGAGTCGGCTGTTCCATACCACCAGCTACGGGTGTGAATAATAAAAGCCCGCTGCACGTTGCTAGCCGATCGTGGTTTCGAGCTGTTTCCCGATCGCGTCCGTGACGGCGTGCGGTTTATACGGTCTGTTGTAATTCGTTACCGGTGATCGCTCGAACGGTGCAGCGATCACCGGAAAACGTTACAACGATGCGTATCAGGCGGGTTCGAACCGGTAGCCGTCCCACGACTGGCTCTCCGGCTCCCTGATGCCTGCACCGGGCTCTCGGAGTTCCTCCTCGTAAACCGGCCGGACTTCGTCGCCCGTTTCGATGTCGTCGGTCGTCACCTGACCGATCGCCGTGACCGACTCACCGTCGACGCTAAATTCGACGATCGCGAGCGTGTTCGGTTCGCGCACGCCGGGTGGCGTCGCCGTACTGGTCGTCCACGTCACGACCTCGGCGGTGTGCTCGCTCAAATCGATCGTTTCCACCGGCTCCGAACCGTTTGGACCGCGCGGGTGGCCGGGGTAGCTGATCGAACCGTCCTCGTAGCGCGTGGCGTCCATCGTCATTGTTCTGCCTCCATCTGTCCTGTCTCCATAATCGTCGTAATCACACAGTTGCCAAAGCCGCCGACGTTACAGCAGAGGCCGACATCAGCGTCGACCTGTCGCGGTCCGGCTTCGCCGACGAGTTGTTCGTAGATCTCGACGGCCTGGGCGACACCGCTCGCGCCGAGCGGATGACCCTTCGACTTGAGCCCGCCGGAGGTGTTGACTGGCAGTTCGCCGGTATCGCGTTCGGTGTAGCCGTCTTCGACGAGTTCCCAGGCCGTGCCCTGTTCGGCGAACCCGAGTCCCTCCATCTGGAGGAATTCGAGGATGGTAAACATATCGTGGAGTTCCGCAACGTCGATGTCTTCGGGACCGTAACCGCTCATCTCGTAGGCCCCCTTCCCGCTCTCGACGACGCCGCCCATGACCGTCGGGTCCTCGCGCTCGTGGACGACGTGGGTGTCCGTTGCCCCGTCGACACCCGCCACGATCGCGTACTCGTCCGTGTACTCCTGGGCGACGGATTCCGGACAGAACATGAGGGCGGCCGAGCCGTCGGACACCGGACAGAAGTCGTACAGTCGCAGGGGGTCGGCGATGATCGGCGAGTCGAGGATCGTCTCGATGTCGACTTCCTTCTGGAACTGAGCCTTGGGGTTGTCGACGCCGTTTTTGTGGTTCTTCGCAGCGACCTGGGCGAGACTCTCCCGTGGCGCGTCGAACCGTTCGAGGTAGTGACGTGCGGTCAGCCCCGCAAAGGAGGGGAGCGTCACACCGTGTTTGTACTCGACGGGATGGCCGACCGACGCGATGATGTCGGTCGACTCGGGCGTCGATCGGTGGGCCATCTTCTCGCCGCCGACGAGCAGCGTCATCTCGCTGACCCCGCTGGCGATCGACTGCCAGGCCGCATAGATCCCCGCGCCGCCGCTGGAACTGGTCTGGTCGACGCGCTGGGTGTACGCCGGCATCGCGTCGAGGTCGTGTGCCAGCGCGTTCATCACCCCGGTCATTCCCTCGAACTCGCCGCTGGCCATGTTCGAGACGTAGAGGTGCTCGACGTCCGCGGCGTCGACACCCGCGTCCGCGAGACAGTCGATCCCGGCCTCCGCGAGCAGATCCACGATCCACTCCTCGCGCTGTCCGAACTGGGTCATCGACGCACCGATCACCGCGACGCGATCGGTTCCGCCGGTTCCGAATGTATTACCGTCCGCCATCGCTCGTCCTCCACCAGTGACGGACGTACCATGCGACTCGAACGTCATCCCGTGGCTCGACGGGGACAGCCGGGGAACTAGACTTCGTACTGGCTGACATAGCCCTCCTCCGTCCGGTGGACGTAGTCTGTTTCGGTGAGCGATCGCAGGATCGGCAACAGCGTCAGTTTCGACAGGTCCAACCGCTGCTGGAGTTCCGTCACCGTCGTCCCCTCATTCGCCCGAAGGGCCAGATAGACGAGCTTGGTCTGTGGTGATCCGAGGTCTTCCGGTATCGCAAACTGAGAGTTGCTCGTAGACATCATCGTCACCGAAGACGGCAACGATCTGGCGGATAAAAGTTACACGAGGAGCGTTCACATGGTTCACGAGGAGGTCGCGTTCCTCGGCGCAATTTCTCGCGGCAACACGACCCGATCGCCGTCAGTAGCCGACCCGATCGATCGTCGACTCGAGATCGTCGACGTAGCGTCCGCCGAAGAGGTGGACGTGCACGAGCAGTGGGTAGAGTCGGTAGACGTATCGTCGGCGCTTGACGAAGCCGGGATCGATCCCGCGGCGACTCTGGTATCGATCGAAAAACGGCTCCCCGAACGTGCCCGTCCAGTCGACGTACGCCAGTTCGATTTCGGGGTGGGCGTAGTATGTGGCCGGATCGAGAAACGCCGTGACCCGCCCGTCGCGGGAGAGCACGTTCGTGCTCCAGACGTCACCGTGGATTAGCGCGGGTGCGTCGGGTTCCTCGAGCAGCGTCTCGAGGTCGCGAGCGAGTGTCCGCAGCCGATCGGCGATCGAAATCGGGAGCGAACTGCCCTCGAGCGCCAGCGCCGTGACGTGTTCGAGGCGGTGCTCCCGATAGAAGTCGATCCAGGAGTCGGTCCAGGGGTTCGGCTGTCGAACGGGGCCGGTGAGCGTGTCACGACCGAAGCCGAACGCCTGTGCGTCGATGCCGTGCAGTTTCGCGAGGTGATTGGCCGCGTCTCTTGCGACGTCGGGACCGTGGTCGGTCGATCCCGACACGTACTCGAGTATCAGCAGGTCGTCATCGGCGTACAACACCTCGGGAACGGGGAGCTCGCTCTCGCTGGCGAGCGTTCGGAGCATGGCCGCCTCGATCGCGAGGGGTGTCTCCCCGACTTTCGCGACGACCGGAGGACCGTTCGCACAGTTGACGCGGTAGACCGACCCGATCTGGCCGCCCTCGAGTTCGGTCGCTCCGGTCGGCTGTACGTCGATCGCTCCGGCGACGGCCGACTCGACGTCACCTGTCACGATTGCCTACCCTCTCCGAACGTATTCGACGAACGCGAACCCGTCGCGATCGTCTCGATCGACGTCCCGCCAGTCGTCGCGGTCCCACTCCGGGAAGGCGGTATCACCCTCCGGATCGTCGTGAATCTCGGTGATGATCAGTCGATCGACCGCGGGCAAGAACTGCTCGTAGACCGTCGCGCCGCCGGCGACAAACGCGCGGTCTGCGCCGTCGTGGCGGTCGCGTGCCGCGCGCTCGGCTTCCCCGATCGCCGCGTCGAGGTCGTTCGCGACGACGGCGTTTTCAGGCGTCTCGAGGTCTCGACTCGTCAGCACGATCGTCGTCCGACCTGGGAGCGGTTCGCCGAGCGCGTCGAGAATCCCCTCGTAGGTGACCCGCCCCATGATGACGGGATGGTCCATCGTCGTCTCCTTGAAGTGGGCGAGGTCCGCCGGGAGGTGCCAGGGCATCTCGCCGTCCCTGCCGATGATGCCGTTTTCCGCGACGGCGACGATCGCGGCGAGTTCGAGATCGGTTTCGAGCGCCGGCGTTTCGTTCGAGTCAGCCATCAGGACCAGCCTCCAGTCATTCGGCCACCGAGAACGCGATTCCCTCGTGGGACTCGTACTCGCGCAACCGGACGTCCTCGTAGCGCAGGTCGTCGATCGAGGTTTCGGCGAGGTCGAGCGTCGGGCGCGAGAGGGGCTCTCTGGACAGCTGTTCGAGCAGGCCGGGAACGTGATCGAGCCGTTCGTCTCCCTCGGCTTCGGCGGGTGCGGTCGATTCGAGCCACTGCTTCACGTCGAGGTAGTCCTCCCCGTCGTCGGCCTCGGCTAACCGGGACTGGAGCGCCTCGAGGTTGTCGTCGTACCACGCGCCGCGATCGCCCCTGCCGCAGTAGACGTGGGCGTCGACGACGGTGTGGGCGAAGGTACCGGGCTCGAAGCCGGTTTGCTGGGCGACGACGTGGGTCAACAGCGCGTAAGCGGCGATGTTGAACGGAATGCCCAGTGCCGTGTCGCCCGAACGCTGGGTGAGATGGCAGTTCAATCGATCGCCCTGGACGTTGAAGACGAACGAGTAGTGACACGGCGGCAGCGTCGAGACGGCGGCGTTAGCCGGATGCCAGGCGTTCACCACGAGCCGTCGGGAGTTCGGGTTCTCCGAAAGCGTGTCGACGACGTACTGTAACTGGTCGAAGGTCCGGCGACCGTCGTCCTCGACGGTGATCCACCGGTGGGCGTCGTCGGGCCAGGACTCGCCCTCGAGTTGGGCTGGCCCGTCCGGAACGGGATACCGCCGCCAGAATCGGCCGTAGGCGGTGTCGAGTCGCCCTTCGTCGTCCGCCCAGGCGTCCCAGATTTTCGTCTCCTCCCGGAGGCTGCGGATGTGCTCCTCGCCCGAGAGATACCAGCAGACCTCGTGAAGCATCGAGTTCCACCGGTAGCCGTCCATCTCCTTCGTCGTCAGGAGGGGATACCCCGCCTGCAGATCGACCTCGTAGTGCTCGCTGAACGACGAGATGGTGTCGACGCCGGTCCGGTTGGGCTTGTAGGTACCCGCCGAGAGGACCGTCTCGACAAGATCGAGATACTGTCGCATTTGGCCGTTATTCTGAGCGCCGGCAGTTATCCGTATCGGTCGATCGACCGGGCGTGCTACGGTCCACATCGATCGATCGTCCCGATCAGCCCCAGGCGTCGGGATCGACCGCGTGGTCCGGCCGTTCGCCGGCGAACACCTGTTGAATCTGTCGTGAGACGGTCTGATTCAGCTCGTCGCGGGCTTCTTCCGAGTACCAGCCGGCGTGTGGCGTGATTACCACGTTGTCGAGGCCGAGCAGCGGCGTATCACCCGGTGGCTCTTCTTCGAGTACGTCCAGCCCCGCAGCTGCGATTTCGCCCCCGGTCAGGGCGTCGTACAGCGCGTCTTCGTCGATAATACCCCCTCTGGCGACGTTGACGACGACAGCGTGGTCGGCAAGCCGATCGAACTCCTGGGCTCCGAGCATCCCCCGCGTCTCCGGCGTCAGCGGCGGGTGAACCGAAACCGCGTCGGCCGTTTCGAGAAGTTCGTTGAACGCGACCAGGCGACCGCCATACCCCTGGACCGTTTCCGCATCGACGTACGGATCGTAGACGACCAGGTCGACGTCCATTCCGGAGACGTACTCGGCGAGTCGGCGGGCGATCGAGCCGAACGAGATCAGGCCCAACGTCGAGCCCGGAACCCGCCGGACGGGCCGATCGGTTTCCCAACTCCACTCGCCGTTGCGGACTTCGCGATCGGCTTCCGGAATCCGTCGCCGACACGCGAGCAGGAGACCGAATGCCTGGGTCGCGACCTCATTCGTGCAGTAGTCGGGGGCGTTCGTGACGGTAATCCCTCGATCGGTAGCCGCTTCCACGTCGATGTTGTCGTAGCCGGTTCCGGCCCGTGTGATCAGTTCGAGGTCGTCAGCGCCCGCGATCGCCTCCGCGGAGACGGGCGTATGGACATCGACGACGAGCGCGTTCGCGTCGGCCGCTGCGTCTTCGATCGCGGCATCCGTCTCCAGAGGCCGCGTTTCGACCTCGACGGCGTCGCCCTCGAGTGCCGATCGCTGTGCGTCGACGTCGACGAACGGGGTTTCACCGATGATAACTCGTTGTGACATGGGTAGGCCCTGGTACTACGATTGTAGTTACAATTTACTGCTGGCGCGTTATAACTGGACGTGCTGTTCCCAGTTCGCTGGAGGCCGGCCGACCCTGCCCCCGCTGCTGTACGGATACCCGGTAGAAGATTATCCACGAATGTGTACATCCTGTACTCGAAGAAAAAGCAACGCTTACAGGTTCGTGCGTTCCGATACCGACCATGCGAGAACACGTTCTGCTGATCGGCGGCGGTGGGCGCGAGCATGCGATCGCTCGCGCGCTGGAGGACAGCGAAGCCGAACTGTACGCCTGTGCGGGCAACCGGAATCCCGGAATCGCCCGCATTGCGACCGAGTTCGAGACGCTCGAGACGACCGATCCCGAGGCCGTCGTCGACTACGCCGAGGAGGTCGACGCGACGATCGCGGTCATCGGTCCCGAGGCACCGCTCGCAGCCGGGGTGGCAGACGCGCTCGAAGCCGCCGGCGTCTACCCGTTCGGCCCGAAGGAGGCAGACGCTCGCATCGAGACGGACAAGGCGTTCCAGCGCCGGTTCATGGAGGACAACGACATTCCGGGCTGTCCGGACTTCGAGACCTTCGAGGACATGGAGGCCGCGTGTGACTTTATCGACGAGTACGACGGCGATCTGGCGATCAAGCCTGCCGGCCTCACGGGCGGCAAGGGCGTCAAGGTCATCGGGGACCAGGTCACCGCCGAAGAGGGCAAGGCGTATATTCGCGACTCCGACTACGATCGGATCGTTCTCGAAGAACGGCTGGTCGGCGAGGAGGTCACGATTCAGGCGCTCGTCGCCAACGGCGGATTCGAGACGGCACCCGCAGTGCAGGACCACAAGCGCGCCTACGAGGGTGACGAAGGGCCCAACACCGGCGGAATGGGCAGTTACTCCGACGCGACGTTCGCGTTGCCGTTCATGACCGACGACGACTACGCACGGGCGGTCGAGATCATCGAGGCGACCGTCGACGCGCTCGAGGACTACCGCGGCATCCTCTACGGCCAGTTCATGCTCACGAGCGAGGGGCCGAAGGTCATCGAGTTCAACGCTCGCTTCGGTGACCCCGAAGCGATGAACACGCTGCCGGTCCTCGAGACGGACTTCCTCGACGTGCTCGTCGCCGCACGCGACGGCGAGGCTCCGCCGGAACTCGAGTTCGCGGAGCAGGCGACCGTCTGCAAGTACGCGGTTCCGGAGGGGTATCCAACCGATCCCGAGGCGGGTGCGAAAGTGAACGTCGATGAGGAGAGCGTGGCGCGCACCGTGCGCGCCACGGAGAATTCGAGCGGGGAGCAACGCGACGCGCGAGAAAGCGCCGGCGAGGCACTGCTCTACTACGCCAGTGTCGACGAACGCGACGACGGCATCTACACCACCACCTCTCGATCGTTCGCCGTCGTCGGCCTCGCCGACACGATCACCGAGGCGGAGGAAATCGCCGAGGACGCCCTCGCAGTCGCCGGCGAAGAGGGACTGCACATGCGCCACGACATCGGCAAACCGGACCTCGTCCAGCAGCGAATCGACCACATGAACGAACTCCGCGGCGAGTAACGCGATCGAATCCGATCGACGACTCCGGGTGTCGTCGTACGGTCGCAGAGTCGTTCAGTCACTCAGTCGGGCTGTGCGGTTCAGTTTTCGGTACGATCTGAAACGCGGCGTACGGCCACGAGACGCTTCTTAGGGCTGCGAACCGTACCAGTCGTATGGACCTGGCGCTGGGACGCACGCGGAGTCGACTCCACGAGCTCGTTCGCGATGGATCGCCGTGGGTGTTTCCCGTGTGCTATCTCGGCTGGGCGTACCTGTTCTGGCTCCCGATCGTCCGGTCGGGAGAGTCGGTCTGGTCGTTCCCGAACGTCGTGCTATTGCTCGTCGGTGGACTCAGTCCGCTGCTGTCCGGACTCGCGTTGCTGTGGCTCCACGCCGGACCCCACGGATTTCGTGATCTTCTGCGGCGACTCACCGAGCCGCGCCGTCTCCGGCCCCACTGGTGGCTGATCGTCGTGGCGTTCTATCCAGCGTTCAACCTGACGGTCGGAGCCGTCGCATTCGTCCTCGGGACCACCGCGTCCCCCTTCGAGTTCATCACGCCCGATCGGTTGTTCGATCCGGTCGCGATCGCGCTCCTGCTCACCGTCGTGATCGTCTTCCCAACAGTCGAGGAGATCGGGCTTCGTGGCTACTGGTTCGATCGGCTGCAGGCCCGCTGGAACGCGCTGGTGTCGAGTCTGATTCTCGGGGTCGTCTGGGCGGCCTGGCACGTCCCGCTGGTCTACATGGACGGCTACTACGATGGAACGACGTTCCAGCCGGAACTGTGGTGGTGGCTCCCGAGTATCGCACTCACCGCGATAATTGGAACCTGGGTGTACAACAACACGCATCGGAGCGTCCTCGCCGTAATCGTCCTCCACGCGTCCGGTAACCTGAGCGGAGAGGCAATCGGTCTCAGCCCGGAGCTAATGCCCGCCGTCCACCTCGGAACGCTGCTCGTGGCGATCGTCCTCGTGGCCGTCTGGAGCCCGGAATCCCTTCGCGGCTGGGGACGATCGCCACCGGTCGCGAGCGGTGATCTGTCGTGACCGACGGCGGTTCGTACGGTCTGTTGGCTCTATTTAATTTCTTGAATGTTAACGGTTTTCCGTAGCCGTGCTGAATACAGGGCGCGAATGTCGCACTGCTCCACAGAAGTTTCAACGGGCCGAATCACTCGGAGCAAACGATTGTCATACCACTCAATCAGGGGGTGTGCCAACACATTTTGGGACAACTGCTTTTCCGCTGGTTGAACAGATCATGACCAATGGATCACTACTTAGCGGCATTATCAGATGTTCAACGCCGCCGGACACTCGTTGAATTAAAAGAAAAACAAACAGATGGTGGGACACTGGTGCCAGAAACCATTGTGGAGAAGACAGACGGATCAGAGGTGGAATTGTATCATAACCATCTGCCTCGGTTAGCAGATGCCGGATTCATCCAGTGGGACCAGAACGCAAATGAAGTGGCCAAAGGCCCCCGATTCGAAGAAATCAACCCACTTCTTGAACTGCTGGACGATAATGCAGCCCAGCTTCCCGACAATTGGGTCTGACGAAGTGGGGCATGTGTTATTTTTCTTTCCCGGATGGCTTGAATAACCAAGTCCTCCGTGCTGCATCTATTCACTCTATTCAGCAGTCAATTCTTGACATCTACTGCGGGTTTCAACAGAGCCGACTATTGTAATTCGTTACAACGAACCGCATCAGAGGGGCAACCAGCCGTGTCCCCGTCGTCAGCCTTCCGAGTCCACTTCGTCGCCACCAAATTCGTCGGTTTCCTCCGCCACGGACGACCTGAGGGCGTCCGGGTCGAGCGTCGAGAGCAATTCGTCCTGATCGATCGCGTCGTCCAGGGTCTGGGGATCGGTCACCGCTGCTAACCCGTTCGCATCGATCGCGGTCTCGATCGTCGCGGCGTCGATCGCTGAGTCGATCGACCCGTCGCCCGACTCCGAAATCGACTGCAGGGCGCGCCGAACCGCGACGTATCCCGCGAGCGCGACGCCGCCCGACACGATCGCGCCGGGAACGCCGTAGCGTTTGTAGCCGAACGTGACCGCCTTTTTGCCGACCGTGAACGCTCCAATCATCGTGCCTGCAGTTGGGTCGGAAGCCCGAAGAGAAGACGGCTTTCGTGAGGAAGGTGCCAGGACGGATCCACGCGATGGGGCGATCGGGTCGCTGAATCAGGACTTCGCGGGTGAGACCGCTTCGATCGACTCGAAGAGCAGGCGCGCCCCGAGTTCGATCTCGCGCTCGGTGACGTCCAACGGTGGCAGCAGTCGAAGGGTCTTGTATCCGCAACCGAGCGTCAGGAGGCCGTTTGTGAACGCGGCTTCGAGGACGGCGTCGCGGCGATCTTTCGTATCGAATTCGACGGCGAACATCAGGCCGCGTCCGCGCACGTCGACGATCGATTCGAGGTCTCGTTCCTCGACGATCGATCGGAGCTGTGCGCCGCGCTCGCGGACGTTCGCGAGGAGATTCAGTTCGGAGATCGCGTCGATCGTCAACGCCCCTTGCATCGAGGCGATGAGGTCGCCAGCACCCCACGTCGACGAGAGTCGGCCCGTCCGTTCGGGGAAGACGTCCGATCTGGATATCGTCGCCCCGACGCGGAGTCCCTTTGCGCTGGTTATCACGTCCGGCGTCAGATCGAGGTGGTCGACGGCCCAGAGCTCGCCAGTCCGTCCCAGTCCCGACTGGATCTCGTCGACGATAATGTTGAGGTCGTATCGATCGCGCAACGCCTCGAGATCGCGTGCAAACGCGGGGTGGGCGACCCGGTAGCCGCCCTCGCCCTGAATCGGTTCCAGAATGACGTAGGCGAGTTCGTCGGGATCGACGACGCCCCGCTCGGGGTCCAGTGTGTCGGCCAGTACGTTGCCGCCAGGACCGTCGGTTCGCCAGCGGGTGTCGTAGGCTTCCTGGGTGGCAGGATAGGGCAGGCACATCACGCCCGGAATCTCGGGGTAGCCGGTTCGGTGGACCGCTTTGGATCGGTTGAGCGAGAGCGCACCGAGCGTGCGACCGTGGAACGCCCCCTCGAAGGTGACCGCGCGGTGACCCCCCGAGTCGTAACAGATTTTGAGGGCGTTCTCGACGGCCTCGGCCCCCGAGTTCGAGAGGAAGACGCGATCCATATCGTAGTGGTCGGTCATCGCGATCAGGCGGTCCATCAACTGCGTCGGACCGGGGAACGCCGGGTCCTCGGGCGCGCCACCGCCGCCGCTGACGTAGAAGTCCTGCCCGGCGATTTTCAGCGGGTCGACGAGATCGAACGCCCGGAGTCGATCGCGGACGTACGGATTGTTGTAGCCGAGCGGCGCGGCCGCAACGTGGCTCGTAAAATCCAGCAACACGTTGCCGTCGACGTCCGTACAGAACGGACCGATCGCCTCGGCCCCCGCGTCCCAGACGAACTCGTAAACGTAGGTGCTCGGCGCGGCGAATTCGTGGTGGAAGTCGACCCACCGGTTCGCGCGATCGCCGGGGATAGTTTCGACCTGCGGCGTGACCGTATCGCGGTCCATAGTTCCGTTTGGGACCCCAGCGAGTAAAGATATCCGACGAATTGCAGCGAACGCGCGTGCGATCGCGACGAGTGTTTGCATCTCGCTGTTCGAGGTAGCCGATCAGATCACGATTTTCGGGAGGAAGGGTCAGATGACAATAAGGACCGATGCCAGTGCGCCGCCGATCAGCAACATCGCGCTGTAGGCCGCAACCTTGTTCCGGAAGCCGTCGTTGGTCGAGGTCGCCGCGAGCATCGCCTTGACGACGATGCTCGACACCGTCGCGAGCAGGATCGCGATCGTCGCCTCCGCGGGACCGAGTTGGCCACCGCGGTAGAGGACGACTGCGGAGGTCGTCGCGCCCGCACTGGAGACGAAGCCGCTCGCGACCGCGGTCGCGTAGAAACCGAGCGTGCCGAACCACGTTTCGGCCAGCGACCCGAAGACGAGGACGGCGAAGAACACGGCTCCGAACGCTAACGCATTTTTCATCGAGAACGGGCTCTCGAGTTCCATCGGCCCGGACTCGCTCCAGTCTGCGGTGAGCGCGGCCACGGCGAAGGCGATCAGAATGACCGCCCCGAGCGGAACGATCGCTTCGACGAGAATGTCGCTCCCGCTACCGACGGTGAAGCCGACCGCGATCGCAAGATTTCGGGCGGCCATTGCAGCGTTCGCCAGCAAGATTGCAGCAACGGCGTAGGAAGCCGCCTCGGGCCGCTGGCGGACGTGATCGAGCATCGTCCCGACGACGGCCGTCGAAGAGGCGAGTCCGCCGAAAAAGCCCGTGATAGCGATGCCCCGCCCGCCGTAGGTCGAGACGATCGCGTAGTTGACGATCCCGATGCCGGCGACGGCGACGACCATCAGCCAGATCACCTGCGGTTCGAGGGGGATGACGATCACGCCGAGATTGAGCGCGGTCTCGGCGGGCAACAGCGGGTAGATGACGAATGCCAGGATGGCGAACTCAGTCGTCGATCGCATCTCTTCCCGAGAGAGTCCCCACGCGAATTCGTGGAGTTCCCGTTTGAGGACGAGCAACAGCGACGAGAGGACGGCGACGGTAACGCCTTCGAGGATGAACCCCGCAGCCACGAGCGCGCCGATGCCGTAGGCGACGAGCATGGAGACGGACGTCGTCAGCGAGAGACCGGTCTCTTCGTCGCCGAGCAGCCCCTGGACGGCGAGCAACACGCCCTGAACAATTACGAGAAAGCCGCCGAGTACCAGCAGTCCCTGGCCGACGGTCGTCTCCGTCGCGAGGATCATAAAAACTGCCGCGAGGAGACTGGTCAGCGAGAAGGTCCGGATGCCGGCGGACTTCTGGGACCACTCGCGTTCGAGTCCGAGGAACATACCGAGCGCGCCGGCGAGTGCAATGCGGACGACGGCCTCGTTGAGCGGCGCGTCACCAACCTGCAGTACGACGTCAATCACTTCCGATAATTCTCGCGGTGTGTATATAAACAGCGCGCTGGCTCCCAACCCGATTCGCGAGCCACTCAACGATCTCCGGCGAGTACCCGATCGAAATCGAGCCTGTCGTAGCGAGGGGAGTTGCCAAGAAACAACTCGTTTTACTTTTATTTGAAGCGAAGTTTTGTACACCCCAAATATAGTTTTTGCATGGACAATGCTTAAGTGTGAGGCGCGAGTATTCGGAGGTACGATGAGCACCCAGAAAACCGTCCGCCAGTCAGCCGACGCCGTCGAGGAGAACAGCCTCCGTCTCGATCAGGAGAAAGCCGAACAGATCGTCGACGCGCTGAACACCGAGCTGGCGAACGCGTACGTCCTCTACCACCAGCTCAAGAAACACCACTGGGTCGTCGAGGGTGCGGAGTTCATGCCTCTCCACGAGTTCTTCGAGGAGGCTTACGAGAACGTCGAGGAAGCCGCAGACATGATCGCCGAGCGTGCCCAGGCACTCGGCGGTGTCCCGGTCTCCGGTCCAACCAACCAGGAGCGGCGCGCAACCGTCGAGTTCGAGGGAGAGGATGTCTACGAGATCCGTACGATGATGGAACACGACCTCGAAATGTACGGTGACATCATCGAATCCCTGCGCGGAAGCATCGAACTCGCGGAGAACCTCGGTGATCACGCCACTGCCGAGATCCTGCGCGAGATTCTGGTGACGACCGAAGAAGATGGACACCACGTCGAACACTACCTCGAAGACGACACGCTGGTGCTCGAGGAAGCGACGAACTAGGTAAACTCGGAGTCGACAGGAATCGCGCTGGCTCGACCACCGCTGGTTTCGGTTTTCTATAAAATACGACTGGGAGACGCGTAGCGACGGCGTCCAGTACCCAGTACAATGGAGAACGCGCGTGCTACGACGACGAGGTCACGGAACCGTCTGCGAGCTATGGTTCGAGATTGACGGTGAGATCGGTCGCGATCCAGCCGTCCGTGTTGTTTCGCTCCGTGAAGACGACTTTACCAGGGCGGGTCTCGTGACTGCTCACGATCGCCGCCGGCTCCTCGCGAGCCTCGGTGCGATCGGAATCCTGCCTGCGGGCGGGTACGTCCATTACCAGAGATTAGGCGAGCCTAAAACTAAAAGTGTTGTGGTCGGGCCAGGGTTCTGAGAGGACCAGTTTTCCCCAGCCGTCCATCGAGAATGGAACGACGACGGCCGCGATCGACAGGACAGCGACGCAGCCAGACCGTGTCAGGAGAGCGACAGTCCTCGAATGTCGACGCTCTCGCCTTCCTCGACGCGGCCGATCACCTGTCCCTCCGTCGCGTCGACCAGCTCCGTCGCGCGGTCTTCAGGCAGCGCGACGACGAAGCCGGTTCCCATATTGAACGTCCGATGCATCTCCTCGTCCGTGACCGCCCCTTCTTCCTGAACGAACTCGAAGACCGACTGGGCGGGCAGCGGGTCGTCGATTTCGTAGCGTCGATCGCCCATTCGCAGCAGGTTGGTCCACCCGCCGCCCGTAACGTGTGCCGCTGCGTGGACGTCGTGTCCGTGCATCGGCTCGAGCAGGTGCGTGTAGATCCGCGTCGGTCGAAGGAGTTCCTCGCCGATCGATCGATCTGGGTTCGGCGGGAACTCGTCGGTGTACTCGTGGTCGCGGGTGACGGCCTCGCGAGCGAGCGTAAGCCCGTTCGAGTGGATACCGTTCGAGGGAAACCCGACGAGTGCGTCACCCACCGCCGCGGTGCCGTCGAGCACGTCGTCTTTGTCGGCCAGACCCGCACAGGTGCCCGCCAGATCGAATCCGTTTACGACCTCGGGCATGACGGCCGTCTCACCGCCGAGCAGAGTCATTTCGGACTCTTCCAGGCCGACCGCGAGGCCCTCGCCAATCTCGTTCGTGAGCGCGTCGTCGGGTTCGTCGATCGCGAGGTAGTCGACGAAGGCGACGGGTTCGACGCCCGCGGCGACGAGGTCGTTGACGTTCATCGCGATGCAGTCGATACCGATCGTCGAGAAGTCCTCGATGGCTTCCGCGACGAGCAATTTCGTGCCGACGCCGTCCGTCGCGAGGGCGAGATACCGATCGCCAATGTCGAGCAGGCCGGCGTATTCGGTCGTCAGATCGCTTCCGAACGCCGTCAGTAGCGCCGCGGTCGCATCTTCGCTGGCGTCGATGTCGACGCCGGTTTCGGCGTACGTGAGTCGTTCCGCCTCCTCGCTGGCCTCCGTTTCGCCCCCAGTGTCCGCTGAATCGGTCATGAGTGAACGACCTCGTGGCGCGAGCAAAAGGTCACCGGTAGCAATCCGGAACGAAGCGGTCGGCGCGTCGCTCAGTGCCAGATCTCGGACGACCCTCGTCAGAACAGCCCGAACACCAGATAAAAGCCCACGAGCAGGACCAAGCTGACTCCGAAGACGACGCCGAAGACGGGTTTATTCCACTCGATGACCGATTTCCCGTCGAGGGGTCCGAAGGGGATCATGTTGAACGCGGCGAGAAAGAGGTTGATCAGGACGCCGAGGTGACCGATCGTGCCGAGGATACCCGGCAAGAGCATGAGCGGGAAAAACAACGCGGCGAGGAGGTGGTTCGTCACCGGTCCCGCGAGCGCGATGTGGCCGTTCTGGCGCGTCGTGATTCGGCCGCGGTGGTAGACCGCCCCCGGCGCGGCGAACAAAAACCCGATCAGGGCGCTCATGATCGCCAGAAAAAGCATCTGATAGTCGGCTCTGAACTCCGCGATCTGGCCGTACTCGATCGCGACGACCTTGTGGGCGAGTTCGTGGAGGAGAAAGGCGACGCCGACGGTGACGAAGCTCAGGCCGACCATCGTTACGAAGTAGCCGACGCCGACGACGCCGCGGTGAACCGGTGCGAGCAACAGCGCGAACGCGACGCTCAGCGCGATCCAGGCCAGGGCGAGATCGAACAGTTCCTTGTCGCTAAACGAGATTTCGGGTTCCGGTTCCTGCCGGCTGGGGTAGCTCACGCGAGGACCCCCCGAATCAGGTCGATGCTGTTTTCCGCTCCCCGGATAAGCTCGCCCATCAGGGCATCCACACCGCCGATTTCGGGAGCCAGCCACGGCACGACGACGATGAAAAACAGGAACGTCGCGATCATGCTCCCGACGTTCGTCAGCGCGACGATCATGATCAGTCGAAAGAGCGGCACGTCGAACATATCCTCGAGTGCATCGCCCATCGGTCGTTCGGTGTCACCAACGATTTCGTTGAGCGTCTGGATGTCTCGGACGTTCACCGGCCGGTGTTTGAGTTCGACGTAGCCCGCGAACCAGCCGGGGGCCAGCAACGGATTGATGCTGGTCAGCCAGGCGACAGAGCCGCCGACGCCCGCACTGGTCCAGTGGGCACCGGCCAACCGGGCCAGCGTAAATGCAAAGAACGCGTTGAACAGGAACCACGCCCCGAAAAGCTGGAGCAGGAACGTGTTCTGGACGCCGGCCATGATCAGCAGGAAGAAAAACGCGAAGAACCCAATCATGATAAGGTAGCCGACGATCTTCACCGGCGAGAAGCGGCGCCCGGACGCCGTCCCCGTAAGTGACGCCATCGGTGGCAGATCGGCAGGATTCGACAGGTAACCCTCGATTCCGGCTTTGTGGCCCGCGCCGACGACGGCGACGACGCTGTACCCCTGCTCGCGAAGTTCGTGAAGCTTGTGGGCGATGTAGGCGTCGCGTTCGTCGATCAGGGCGTTCGCACCGCGCGGGCTGAACCGACGGAACTCCTCCATCATGGCCGCGACCACGTCGCCGTCGGTCATCTCCTCGATGTCGATCTCGTCGATCTCCTCGACGTCGCCGCCGAGCGCGTCGAGGACGAGACCGACCACTGCCCCGAAGGCGACCCCGACACCGAGTCCCGCCAGGCCGCCGATCGTTCCCCGAATCGCGTAGCCGCCGGCGCTCTCGAAGGTCGCGGCCGAGAACGGGCCGACGAACGTGTCTGTCGCGATCAACGCGAGACAGCCCGCGACCCCGAGTACGACCCCGCCCAGCAGCCGGATCGAGAACCCGCTCAGCAGGCCGCTGGTGTACTCGTGGGCGGACTCGAACGACGGCAGGAGGATCAATCCGAGCAACAGGCCGACGACGACGCCGACGCCCGCACCGCCGACGTACTGCAGCGTCGTGGGATCGGTAATTCCCATCGCAAGAAGTTCACCGAGTCCGATCAGCGGTGCCAGGAACGCGGCGAAGACGATTCCGAGGAAGAGTCCGGCGACGGCACCGACGGTCAGCCCGATCGTCCGCGGATCGGTGATGCCCAGCGCGAGTCCGCCGATCATTTTCAGCTTCTCCGTCGCGGAGAGTCGCCGCCAGAACCGCTGGATCGTCACCTGAATGTCGCGATCGACCAGCGCGACGCCTTTGCCGTTTCGCTCTGCGGCCTCGATCGCCGCACGCATGTCCGCACCGGGTTCGATGTCGAACCGATCGCCCAGCCGCGACTGGACGTACGAAAGCATCCAGTAGGCCAGGAACTGGAAAACGGTGTTTCCCGAGAGGAGATCTTTCGCCTCGATATCTTCGGGGGAACCGCCCTGCATCTGGCGGTAGCGGCCCTCGTCGAGTTCGACGGCGACGACGTCCGGTTGCTCTCGATCGATCGTCTCGTGGACCTCGTCGACGCTCGCCTGAGAGACGTGTGCGGTCCCGAGGACGTGGACTGAGCCGGGACCCTCGTCCGCTGGCTCGGGGGGTACCGGCACGTCGGCGTCGCCTGCATCGCTCATTGTCGAGTCAACTCGATGGCGACTTTTACCAGTATCGGACCGGCCGGGAAACTGTGGCCACGTCCGAGAGAGCGGTCGCCGACGAGAACAGCGTGGCAGCGAACCGACGAGAAGACTGATTGTCGTCGTTCCAGAAGGGCCACCAATGACGGATCTGATGGAAACGCTGATCGAAAACCGGGAGATGGTACAACCCAACCACGCCAACAGCCTCGACGTGACCCACGGCGGCAACGTCATGAAGTGGATGGACGAGGTAGGTGCGATGTCCGCCATGCGTTTTGCCGGCGAAACCTGCGTCACGGCCCGTGTCGATCGAATGAACTTCGAGCGGCCGATTCCGGTCGGTGACACGGCGTTCATCACCGCCTACGTCTACGAGGCTGGACGGTCGAGCGTGAAGGTCCGTCTGCTCACCGAACGGGAGGACCTCCGGACGCGCGAGCGCGAGAAGACGACCGAATCGTACTTCGTCTACGTCGCGATCGACGACGAGGGAACGCCGACGACCGTTCCGGAACTGACCGTCAGTTCGGAAACGGGCGAACGGTTGCGACGCGAAGCGGTCGACACCGGCGGTGACTGAGCGACGAGACGCTGGCCGATACTCCCGGCCGACTGTGGGTCAATCTCGGTCCTGCTCTGCGTCGGTACTGATTCTGCTCCGATCCTGATTTCGGCGGTCTAAACCCGTCTACGGAGCTTCGGGCGTTCGAGACTTCCGACAGTGCGGCTGCGATACAGTTATACTTATATTTGACTTATGAGGGGTATGTCACTGTTCGAAAGCGCGACGCTCTGGGTACACATTGCGGCCGGTGTCGTCGCGCTACTGGCGGGCGTCGCCGCACTAGGAACCGGAAAAGGCGGGGACCGCCACCGGTTGGCCGGACGCATCTACGTCGCCTCGATGGGAATCGTCGTCGTCACGGTTCTTCCCTTGCTCGCGTTCGACCCTACGCCGAGTCGGGTGTTTCTGACGCTCGTCGCCATCTTTAGCGGCTACTTCGCGTTCTCCGGCTACCGGGTGCTCTCCCGAAAGCGGCCGATAGACACGGTCGACCCGATCGACTGGGCCGGCGCAGTGGTCGTCGTCGGAGCCTGTCTCTTTCTCGGCGGCTGGGGCATCGGATTCATTCTCGGAGGTGACTCCTTCGGGACGGTGATGATCGTCTTCGGAGCCATCGGTCTCTCCGTCGGCGTTTCGGATCTTCGCGGGTTTCGCGACTCGGAACGGCGAGAGCCGTGGCTGATCGACCATCTCGGCCGGATGATGGGTGCGTACATCGCCACCGTAACTGCGGTCTCGGTCGTCAATCTCACGATGATTTCCCCGGTTGTGAGTTGGCTCTGGCCGACCGTGATCGGCGTCCCGCTCATCTGGTACTGGTCCAGGAAGTACGGGGACGCCGGCCCGCTCGCACGGCTACTGCCGAAGGCCTGAATCCGGCGAGAGCGTCCGTTCGACGACCGGCGTCCGGTTTGCGGGACCAAACTCCCACCCGCGATCGCTGCGTGCCAGTGTTACACACGCGACCCAGGTGTGGGTCCGCTGCGGGACTACGGCAGTGTACCGTGGGGGAGGCGTTACGGATCGACGGCCGGCGTGGTGAACGCGCCCTCATCGGTTTCGGGATCGTACTCCTCGATCGCGGTTCGGACGAGCGTGAACACGCCGGATTTCCCCCAGCGTGCGGTGTTGATGCGGAGGTCGTAGAACTCGCTGTCGGTGACGTCGATGTCGTAATACGACTGGTAGCGGCCGGCTTCGCTGACCTCCCGGACACGCATCTCCGCTTCCGTTTCGACGCGATCGCTGATCCGATCCAGACGGACGTCTTCGGGTGCATCGAGCCAGATTCGGAGGTCCGCACGCTCGCCGGCGAGCCAGCCCGCGAGCCGTGATTCGAGGATGAACGGCTTGCTGCTGGCACCCCACTTTTCAGCGATCGCCTGGAGTCGCGAGTCGAGAGCGCGATCGATCTCGTCCGATGAATCCGCTCGCGCCGTCAACTGATTGAGGTTCACGCCGCGGTCGTCTGCGAGTTCACGAAAGATGTCGCCACCGGAAACGTATGGGCAGTTCATCGCGTCTGACAGGCGCTCACACAGCGTGGTCGCCCCGCAACCCGGCGGGCCAGAAACGGTAATAAAGAGGTTCGAATCGATCTCCGGCACTGGGGATCCGTTCGTGGACATACCGCCCAGTTTCGCTCGCGTCGTAAAAAGAACAGGGGCCGGCGACGGGACGTTCGACGGACGGTCGGACCGACATCGCGCCGATACATAACCGACAGCCCTGACAAAAACCGATCGTTCGCGCGACTCGCGGTCCAAAGCAAGGGGTCGACCTCGGACTTCAGAACAGGGTTTCGACCTCGGCCAGCGACTCCATGACGTAATCCGGTTCGACGGCCGCAGCGTCGATCGCCGCGCGATCGGAAACGCCGGTCAGCACGACTGTGGTCGTCATCCCCGCCCGGTCACCGAGTGCGATGTCCGTGTCGAGTCGATCACCGACGACGAGCGTCCGCTCGGGGTCCGCGTCGAGGCGGTTCATCGCCGCCGCCGCGGCGATGGGAGACGGTTTGCCCAGGATCGCATCGATTTCGCGACCGGCGACGGCCTCCATCGCCGCGATAATCGCGCCGGAGCCCGGAATCGCGCCGTCTTCGATCGGGATCGTCGCGTCGGGATCGGTCCCGTAGAACGGGACGTCGCTGTCGAGTGCGCGCAGGGATTCCCAGAGCGTGCCGAAGGAGAAGTCCTCGTCGAACGATCCGAGGACGACTTCCGCCGCCTCGGGATCGTCGGTAACCTCGATCGCCGCGTCGTCTAGGATATCCGCGAGTCGATCGCTTCCGACGAGATAGACCCGTTCGTCGGGGTGGGTGGCCGCGAGGTACTCGGCGGAGACGGTCGCAGACGTGAGGACGGTGTCGGGATCGACCGCGATTCCGTGAGGTGCGAGTTTCTCGCCGTAGTGGTCGCTCCCGCGAGTCGGGTTGTTCGAAAAGAGGAGTCGGGAGCAGCCGGCGTCCTCGAGTGCGTGTAACCCGTCGGAGACGTTAGGAATGAGTTCCTCGCCCCGAACGATCGTCCCGTCGACGTCGAGAATCGCCGCCTCGTAGGCTGTCATCGATCGATGGTAGGACCGGGTGAAAATTGAGTGTTTGCATGACTCGACTCGGCGGTTGCGAGGGAGATTACTCGCGGCGCTCGAGGGACAGTTCCGCCGTTTCCACGCCCGCCGCCTCGGCTCGCTCGTTGGTCTCGATCAGCCGATCGAGTTTCGTCTCGAACTCCGTTTCGGAGATGTCGCCCGCGGCGTATCGCTCCTGCAGTTCCGTCACGGGGTCGGGCGCGGATCGTTCCGCACCGGCGCGAGCGGCATCCTCCGTCACGGAGTCCGAATCGTCGCTTCCGGTATCGGCGCGCGTGGTGAGATACCAGACGAGAACGACGCTCAGAACCATCAGTACGGTAAAGGCCAGCGCCCACAGCGGCCCGGCAAAGAGCAACGCCGCGATGATTAGGATGTCGGCCAGGACGAACTTGATCGCGAAGATCTCCGTGAGGCTGTAGTCTCGGCCGCCCGAGTCGCTGGCCATGGGCTCACTTTGGCGTCGGGACCAATAACTGTAGGGGCAGCGGACGGTGAGTCGCCCGATCGCTCACGCCGGCGTCTCGTGGAGGGAATTCTTATCCCACAACCCGCACTACCAGAAGCTATGACACTCGACGTCGAACCTCCCGATCCGCCGGAACTGGCGTTCGTCGATCCGAACGAGTACGACGACGCGACGATCAGCGCGAGCGATCCGACCGAAATCGACTACCGACGGGAGGAACTGCAAGGCTTTCTCGAGGACGGTGCCTGGGAGGAGGCCATAGAGGAGTGGCTCGCAGACACCGACCTCGAGGAACGGGAGTACGCGATCGCTCGCGACCTCGAACTCTTCAAAGAGTTCGACTTCTTCTGGGACGATTTTGCCGATCGCGTTGGCTACCACGCCCCGGGCATCCCGGAGGACTGGCAGGCCCGCGAGTACCACCCTGAACTCGATACGTGGGGGACCGTCTCAGCGATCAACGCGGAACTCACCGAGTTCGGACAGATCGTCTCGGTCGTTCTCAAAGCGGAGTACATCGACTGGGAAGCAGAGTACGAACCGCCGGAGGATCTCCCGGATTTCGACTGAAGAACAGAGTGGCTCGACGATCGACGGACGGTGAGGACCGCGGGACCGGGCCAGCGGCCGCCGCGACGAAAGAGCATGCCGTGAGACCGGCCGTCGAGTTACTCTCGAGGGACGGCGATGTTTCGGAGCTGATGCTGACAGTTCGGACAGGTTCCGGCCGAGTCGGTCGATTCCCGATACCCGCAGGCCGAACACTCGTAGCGCGATCGATCGGGAGTGTATGGGTCTGTATAGCCCACGTCACACCGTGAGCGGGTTCGGCCGTTAAGCCTTCTCCTTATACAGTTTTCTAGCAACCAAACAACTAAATCTGCAGTTCAACCATTATATTATGGACGATTGTTTATTGATTTGCACTGCTATCTGCGATAGCGAACTGGTACTGGCCAGTGCCTGAGCTGATCGCTACCCACGGCGAGAGAGTCCAACGATCGCGAATCACGTGTCGGTTTTTTGCCGCCGATCGTGGAAGCGCGGTCTGTGTACGACCTGACCAATATCGATCGCGTCGACGCGCGCGACGTCGACGTTATGGATGCGACGCTGCGTCCGATCGGACTCGAGCTCCAGCCCGAGCAGATGCGGCCGAGCGTCTGGCAGTACCGACAGGGCGACGAGAGCACCTTCCACCGCCACGAGCACCAAGAGGAGCTGTACGTCCTCCTCGAGGGAACGATCGACGTGACGCTCGAACGCGAGGGGGAACGCGACGTGATCGAGTTGACCGCAAACGACGTTCTCGTGGTCCCACCCGAGACGTGGCGACGGCTCCGCGCGGTCGAAGAGAGCCGGGTGCTCGTCGTCGGCGCACCGAACGTCGCGGACGATGCGATCGTCCAGCGCGAGGAGAGCGACCCGACGTAGCGAGTCGGTGCCGACGCGGTGAGTGTCTCGCCGGAGAACTCAACGGCTGCGAGACGCGACGACCGCGAGCAACACGACGCCGAGGACAACCGCGCCGACGCCGATCGCAGTCGTCCCGGCCAGCGCGAGGGCAGCGCCGGCGACGAGGCCAGCACCGCCGCCGCCCGCGAGGCCTGCCTGTGCGACGGGATTCGTCTCTGCAGATTCGTTCCGATCGCCCTCGATTTCGGCGCGAAGCGAGTCGAGGGCGTCCCGATCGGTCGATCGCTCCGCTCGCGTTTCGACGGCGGCGAGCCGATCGTCGAGGGTTCCGATTCGATGGTCGATCTCATCGAGCCGATCGTGTTCGGACACCAGGTTACGATCGTCCGACAGGTCGTCGATCGACGCCGAAAGTTGCTCGTAGTCCGTCCGGAGCGTCGAGGCGTCGGCCGCAACCTCGTCGACTCGTGCAGCGACACTGTCGATCTCGTCGGTCACGTCCTCGACCGACTCGACGTCCTCCGCAAGCGCCGCGAGATCGGTGCCGAGGTCCGATCGCGCGTCCTCAATCCTATCTTCGAGGTCCGATCGCACGTCCCCGAACCGCTCTTCGAGAGTCTCACGGGCCGTTTCGATTTCCTCGACCGCGATCTCGATCGAGGCAATCCGGTCCTGAAGATCCGTCTCGGCGTCGTCGAGTCGATCCTCGATCGTCTCCACGTCGGCCGCGACCGCATCGAAATCCGCCCGGAGGTCGTCGACCGCGCCCCGATCTTCGTCGATCGACGCCCGAACGTCCTCGAGATCATCGACGGCGGCGGTCTCGGTCTCGATTCGATCGACCGCGTCGGCAACCCGCTCGAGATCCGTCTCCAGCGAGTCCACCGTCGTTTCAACCGAGTCGATCGGTTCGGCCACGGCTGCAAGCTCCGACTCGACGGTCTCGAGCCTCGATTCGAGCGCATCAACCCGCTCCTCGTCAGCTGTCCCGGCGGCGAGGTCTTCGGCCGTTCCCGCCAGGTCGTCGATCGCAACGCGCGCGTCGTCGAGTTCGTCCCGGAGCGAGTCCGTCGTCGTGGTCATCTCGTTCTCGACCGCCTCGATTCGGTCGGCCGTCCCGTCGAGGCGCGCCTCGACCGCATCGACCCGGTCGTCGGTTGCGTCGACGCGATCATCGACGCCATCCAGAGCAGACGCGAGGTCATCGCGCCGATCGGTCGCCGCCTCGAGTCGGTCGTCGATATCGCTGACCTCGTCGCGAACGGCCGCGACGCGATCGTCCACGGCGTCGATCCGCTCTGTCGCGGTTTCCTCGACCGTGTCGAGACGATCCGCGAGGTCACCGACGCTGGCGGACGTCTCGGTTACTCGAGCGCTCTCCTCCTCGATTCGTTCGGCCAGCCCCTCGGCGCGCGTTCCGAGTCGATCGACCTCGTCGTCGACTGCGGTGAATTCGGTCTCGAGTTTCGCGACCGCCTCCTCGACGCGCTCGATATCGGCTTCCGACGCGCTCTCGGCTTCCAGCGCAGTCAGTTCGTCCCGGAGTAAGGCTGCGCGATCGTCGAGCGATCCAGTTCGATCAGCGAGTCGGTCGACCTCCGCGGTGAGATCTGCGAGATTGTCGTCGATCGCGTCCCGTTCGTCGGCCGCGTCCGCCGCCACATCGTCCAGCGTTCCGACGTCCGTTTCGATCGTTCCGACCGCCGACTCGATCGCGCCGACGTCGGATTCGATCGTATCGACCTCCCGCTCGAGGTCCCCAAAGGCGTTCGAGAGGTCCTCCAGCTCGTCCGCGAGCGCGTCGACGGACTCGTCGCTCGCGCGAGTCGCCGTCTCCGCTTCGAGGGCACTCAACTCGTCCGCGAACGCCTCGAACCGGTCTTCGAGGTCCCGCACCGCCTCGGCGGAGGGGACGTGTTCCGTGACGTACTGCAGATCGTCGTACAGTTGGTCGACGTCCTCGCTGACCGCCCGAATCTCCTCGTCGCGGTTCGCGAGTCGATCGAACAGTTGCTCGATCGCGTCGTTCGTTCGAGCCTCGGCCCCGTCGTCTCCGAGCGAGTCGTCGAACGAGAGTTCCGTGTGCTCGTAGCCTACGGTAGCGTCGTCGGTTCCGCCCGGATCCGCGACCCCATCGGTGGCTTCGATCGCGGAGTCATCGTCGCCGGCCTCCGACCCGTCCCAGGTGACCTCCTCGAAGGCGTCAACGTGATCCGCAGCGGCCGCGAGCGCGCCGCGAGCGGCACTCGCCGCCGGGTCGTCCGCCAGCCGGACGCCGCGGATCGAAAACGGCAGCCCCGCCGCATCGAATCGGCCGCCGACGAGGTATTCGACGCCCTCGACCGCGCCGTCGCCGGCGACGGCGATCGGCATCGCAAGCCCCTCCTGAACGTCGCTCGCGTCGGCTTCGGCGGCGATCGAATCGACGAGTTCACCGACGAGTGCATCGTGTGCCCGCGCGATCGCGCTCTCGATGTCGCCGGTTGCCGCGTCCGGTTCGAGGACGAACTCCTCCAGCGCGTCCGCAACGAGGGCCGGCGGCTGCTCCACCTCGGCTGCCGCCCGCTCGACGATCCAGTCGCTGCCTTTCGCGATCGAAAACGAGAGGACCGGGACGCCGTAGTACGAGAGCGCGACGCTGGTCGTCTGGGTTTCGAGACAGATCCCGAGTCCGGTGTAGTTGTCCGCCGCAAGCTGATCGTATACGACCGCGAACCCCTTGCTAACGGGCGTCGCTTCGGCCGTCTGCGCCCCGAGAATCGATCCGACGGCGTCGCGGTGTGCCTCGTCCGGCGTCGCGGCGTCGACGACCCTCCCGGGTGTCGTATACCGGAGGGTCTCGATCGTCGAGTCACCCAGCAGTTCGTCGAGGACTACCTCGAGCGCGGGTTCCGCGTAGTCGTCGGTGGCGAGCAGTCCATTCGCGAACAGCGATCGCGGTTCTCGATCGGTCGCGTCGGCGATCGTTCTGGCGTCCGAGCCGACGACGTAGGTAATTCCCTCGCAGTCGACGGTGCGGGCCGACGCCGAGACGTCCGCCGCCTCGAGCGTCGATTCGTCGACCCGAAGGACGATCGCCGGCTCCGATTCGATCGTCGGCTCCTCGCGGGAACCGGTCGCCAACCGGAGTGTCCCCGAGCCGATATCGAGACCGTGGTTCATGCCACCCCGAACCGTGACTACCCTCTTGGACCTTTGGTCCCGAGTACCAGAACTGAAAACCAGCACCGCTCCGGTTCGCCCTCAGCCCCGCCCAGCGTCGGGTGTCCGCATCGAGAGGCCGGGACGTTACGGTTCGGTCGCCGACGGAGCGGGGATCGAGTCGCTGATGGATATCCCATCGCCGACCGAAAGGTGCTCTCCCCATACCGATTCGGGAATCCGGGTGTTGACCATCAGTCGGAAGTAGTGGTCGAACCAGTCGTCGCTCGCCCACTCGGGAAGGGTCGCCTTTCGGCGGTCGATGAACCTCGCCCTGAAGCCGTCGGTCTCCGTCCCGGTGTCGGGGTCGCGAGACGGAACGACACACCGCTGGCAGGGGTTCACGCCGTACAGGCTCACGGTCCCGATATCGAAGGGGACGACCCGATCCCGCGTGTCGTACAGGCGGTCCTCCCAGAACGCGGGGGCGCCATCGACGACGAGATTCGGGCGCAGCCGGCGACGCATCTCGGCCGCGTCGATGTCGTCGTACCACGACGCGGCCGCCACGAGCGTCTCCCGACCGATGACCGTCGGCCCGGCGGCGTCCTGATCGTCTGGAAACCCGCCCTCGTCGTCGCGGACGAGATCGACCGGATACCCGAACCACTCCGACAGCCACGCGGCGAACCGATCCCGATCGCGCTCGAGGTGGAACGTCCGCGCCTCGCCGCCCTCGACGTCGCTGACGGTAACGGTCTCGCGATCGAGGTCGTAGTCGGCTCTGAGCCGGTGGATGCGGCGCTCGCGCTTGCCGTTGACGTAGACGTCGTGTGCGTTCGCGTCGAGCGTTTCCGGGTCCGTCCGCTCGACGATCGCGTACCGTCGGTCCCACTCCAGACCGCCGTTGTCGACGATCGTCGCGGACCGGACCGTCGTCGCGTCGAGTGACTTGATCGGGTGGACGTAAATCCGATCGAGGGTTGCCATGGTGTCTGCTGTCAGTTCGCGGCCGTTTAGGCCTATTCATTCGGAACGCCCGAATCGTCGTTCGAGTCGCTCTCGCACCCGGTCGAAGCGTCCGCTTGGCGAGTCTCAAGCCGAGATTCGAGGAGAGACTGGCAGCGGGAGCCTGCTACGGATTCCACCAGATGACTGTCGATCAACGCGACGCCGCGGTCGACTCGCAACGCCGAGAACTCACACTGAAGAGGGTGATTTCGTTCAGGCGTTCGGACCGGTGTGCTATCGGAGTGGAACAGTGACGTGAGAGTCACGGTTGCAGTATGGTAATCCCACAGTTACTGTACAACAGTTCGTTGCACCGTCCGTTTCAGTCCCTCCAGAGATGCGACAGACGCCACCTGTACCGCGATCGTACGTAATGCATCTTTTCCCGGCAGCAGTATCGATAGAACGGGTGGTTTCCCGACAGAACCGCCCATTTATCACCGAAATGGTAGTACCCGTTTACAAATCCGGACAGATCCTCGTCTAACGGAGCATGAGCGCACGCAAAATACTCGCTGTAACAGTAGCACTGATGATGATCGCAAGTGGGGGGGCTTTCGCGTTGAGTCCGGCCGGGGCACTCTCGGACCACCAGAACGACGACAGTGACGGCAACACGGACGGCGCCGAGACGGGCGACTCCGGACTGCAGGTGACGATCGAAGACGCGACGATCGTGGTCGTCACTGAGGACCACGAAATGGCTGACCAAATGGGGACTGTCGCCACGGACGAAGAGCTGGATGACGCGCCTTCGGAGGGCGACGACGAGACCGCCGCGGTGCTCGAAACGTCGATTCAGTTGACCGTCGAGGAGGCGTCGATGCTCGACCCCGCGAGCGGTGATGGTGTCGACGAGACCGATCCCGGAGATGCCGAGAACGACCTCGACAACAACGAGGATAACGGGACCAGCGACGGCGAAACCGGTGACGACGAACTCGAAGAGCTGACCGTCCAGCAAGCGACCGTCTTCGTACTCGTCGAGGACGTCGAAGAGCTGGTCGACGATGGCGACCTCGACGAAGAGAACGGTCTCGACGACAATGGCGTTGACGAGGAGAACGACGATGAGAACGGTGTCGACAATAGTAGCGACGAAAATGAGAGCGACGGTGAGAACGGTGTCGACGATAACGGCATTGAGGACGAGGAGGAGAACAACCTCGACGCCCAGAACATCACCATCCAGCAAGCGACAGTCTTCGTCCACATTCAGGAACTCGGTGAACTACCTGCCGACGAACCCGTTGACGGCATGGACGACCTCGAGAACGAGACCGAAGACTCCGCGACGGACAATGAGACCGATGACGCCGACGAGGCGAACGGAGTCGACACGGACGACGAAGCCGTACCTGACGACGAGCGACTACAGATAACGATCGAAGAAGCGACGGTAATCGTTCTGGTCGATCTGGATGACGTCACACCAGTCGACGAACCGATCGAAGAGGAGCCGGTTGAGGAAGAGCCAGTCGAGGAAGAACCGGTTGAGGAGACGGCGAACGCAGCGACGTCGACGTCCTGTAACGTCTGACGGACACGTACTACCAACACGGAATTTTTGACCTGAAAACCAGAACGATAGAACCGAGAATTGGTTTCATGTGGTCGATTCCGAAACATACCGAAGTGGATTGCCGCACACGGATATCGTTATATGTGTCCGGTTCCCAGCTAGCACAATGAGCGCACAGGTACGAACACCGACTGCACGCACGTGCGAGCGGTGTGGTCGATCCGAACGATGGGCGGATGACGTAGAAGCGTGGCAGATTGTCCGTGAGGATGGGACCCGAAAAGCCGGCAACCCTCACTGCATTCACGAGTGGGATATCAACGGGTCGTTCAACCCCGTCACCGGGTCCGTCACCAAAAAGTAACCAACTAGCGCTCCTCACCCCGGCTCTTCCGAACGCTGCAGACGCTTTTTGTCGTGTCGACCGTACGACCAGCTATGCCGACCGTCTACATCACGACTCCACCGAAGGCCGCCGAGACGATCGCCCAAACGCTCGTCAAAGACCGTCTCGCGGCCTGTGTCAATCAGCTGTCGACGACGTCGACGTACCGCTGGGAGGGCGAAATTCATCACGACGACGAAGCCGTACTGCTCGCGAAGACGACCGACGACGCCTACGAGGACCTGGTTGATCGCGTCCAGTCGATCCACCCCCACGACGTGCCGTGTATCGAGCGGTTCGACGAGGATCACGTCCTCGAGTCGTTCGCGGAGTGGCGGGCAGCGAACGTCGAGTGAACGGAACTCGCCCACAAGGTCGCCGCGATCGATCGATACCGTGCGGTAGTCGATCACAGGCGCGGACTGGGTGAAAAAGCAACCCTTAAAACTCGCGCACGGGTTGTGACGCGTATGGCTGGAACCATCGAAGTGCTCGTTCCGGGTGGACAGGCCAACCCAGGCCCGCCGCTCGGTCCCGAGCTCGGACCGACGCCCGTCGACGTTCAGGCGGTCGTCCAGGAGATCAACGATCAGACCGCAGCGTTCGACGGAACCGAAGTCCCCGTTACCGTCGACTACGAGGACGACGGCTCGTTCTCGATCGACGTCGGTGTCCCACCGACGGCCGCGCTGGTCAAAGACGAGGCCGGTTTCGAGACCGGCAGCGGCGAACCACAGAAGGATTTCGTCGCCGACCTCTCCGTCGAACAGGTCAAGACCATCGCCGAGCAGAAGAAACCCGACCTGCTCGCCTACGACGTCAAAAACGCCGCGAAGGAAGTCGTCGGCACCTGCGCCTCGATGGGCGTTACGATCGAAGGTGACGACGCCCGCGAGTTCAAGCAGAAAGTCGATAGCGGCGAGTACGACGACGTCCTTGCGAACGGAGCGCAAGCGTAGTTCGCAAGGGCTCGAAGCACGAGCGCCGGAAGTGCTTCGTTGTTTGGCCGAGGCGTAACGAGGCCAGCGCTCGACACGCTCACGTTTCGTTGCTCTCGCGAACGAAGCGCAAGCGTACACGGACTCTAATGCGGTTGACGTAGACACCGACGTTTCAAAGGATCAACCGGTGTGTTGGTCCGCGATCGATCGATCAGCGCCGCGGCCGTTCTACCGCGGCCGGAGTCGTCCCTTCACGCCCGGATTCGCGAGAATAACACACAGCGGAGCGATCACGATCGACGCGCGAGCACGTCGAGATTGTGCACCACCTAGACGGCGACTCGCGGATCGAGTCTGGTCGCCACGAGTCGACGGCTCGTTCAGATCTGATTTGCGGGTGGAATCGTCCGCTCGCTGGGACCCGATCCGCCCCGGCACCCGACGAGGACGCGAACGCTTGCACCCATCCCCCACGTCGCGGCGACGAACCATACGACGGTCGCCACCGGAACGACAGTCGCTGTAATCGCTGCGAGGAAACTTCCGAGGAGTACACCCGTCCACAGTCGATCCCGTCCCGCACGTGCGCCGATCGACTGCCCGATCGCGACGAATCCGAGCGCCGTCACCGTCGGGAGCACCGTGGCACCGAAGACGGCGAGCGGCAGTCCGAAAAACAAACCCGCCGCAGATCCGAGCATCACGTAGCCAGCGATCGAGAGCGCTCCGACGACGGCGACGCTGGGAAGTCCGATACAGACCGAAATGACCGGACTACGACGACACTTCGTCACCGTCTGGCTGCCATAGGACTGCACCATCCCGAGGACGACGATCGAAATCACCAGCGTGGTGACGGCGACGATCACGGACCGCTCTCCGGGTCCGAGTGCCAGACCTCGATCGAGTAGTTCGTGCGCTCCGCCGGATAGCGCGATCGGTTCCAGCACCTCCTCAGAACGAATCATATATAATTCTTCTGGCCACATGCGGACAGGCTACAACATCACCGTGCATATCTGTTTCGATCAGTGAACAATCATATTAGTTGATAATACCGGCCCCGAACGCGAGGAGACGGGGCGAACCACCGCCGCAATATCGGTTCGACGGACGGCATCAGGCACGGTGATCGATCGCACCCAGAACAGCCCGAAACGTCTGGCTCCGGGTCCGGGAGTCCAGTTCGACGGGTTTAAGTTCGGCATGGCACTTCGTTCAAGGGAGACAGGCATTGCCTGTTTCACTGACCCGTAGGAGCACACCCTGCGTACTACGGAGGTGAACGATGGCAGATACGGATATTGAAACCGCAGTGGCTCGCGCACTCGAGGAGTCGCCCGATCGGAACTTCACCGAGACGGTCGACCTCGCGATTAACTTGCGCGACCTTGACCTGAACGAACCGTCGAATCGTGTAGACGAGTCTATCGTCCTGCCGTCTGGAACCGGCCAAGACACCCGCATTGTCGTTATCGCCGATGGAGAGACTGCAGTCCGCGCCGAGGAGGTCGCGGACGAGGTGCTCTCGATCGACGAGGTGGCCGATCTGGACGACGACGACGCCAAAGACATGGCGGACGAGACGGACTTCTTTATCGCCGAAGAGGCGATAATGCAAGACATCGCCCGGTACCTCGGGACCGTTCTCGGCCCTCGAGGGAAGATGCCGGATCCGCTCTCGCCCGACGACGACGTCGTCGAGACCGTCAACCGACTCAAGAACACCGTGCAGCTTCGCTCCGGTGACCGACGAACGTTCCACACGCTCGTCGGCGCCGAGGATATGGATGCCGAAGCGATCGCCGACAACATCGACGTGATCCTGCGTCGCCTGCACGCGGACCTCGAGAAGGGCCCACAGAACATCGACGCTGTCTACGTAAAGACGACGATGGGGCCGTCTCAGGAGGTGGCCTAACATGAGCGCAGAGGCTGAACGCAAAACCGAGAACCTTCCACAGTGGAAAAAAGAGGAGGTTAGCGAGCTTCAGCAGCTTATCGACGACTACGAGAGCATCGGCGTCGTCGGTATCGCTGGCATTCCGAGCAAGCAGCTTCAGGATATGCGCCGCGACCTCCACGGCACCGCGGAACTCCGCGTGAGCCGCAACACGCTGCAGGTTCGCGCGCTCGAAGACGCCGAACTCGACGATCTCGTCGACCACGTCGCGGGACAGGTCGGCGTCATCGCAACCAACAACAACCCCTTCGCACTCTACAAAGATCTGGAGGCGTCGAAAACGCCTGCACCGATCAACGAAGGCGAAGTCGCCCCGAACGACATCGTCATCCCCGAAGGGGACACTGGTGTCGACCCGGGACCGTTCGTTGGCGAACTCCAGAGCATCGGCGCGAACGCGCGCATCGAGGACGGCTCGATCAAGGTCATGGAGGACTCGACGGTCCTCTCGGCCGGCGAGGAGGTCTCTGCGGATCTGTCGAACGTCCTCAACGAACTGGGTATCGAACCCAAGGAGGTCGGTCTCGACCTTCGCGCCGTCATCGCAGACGGCGTGCTCTTCGATCCCGAAGATCTCGACATCGACATCGAGGCCTACGAGAGCGACGTCGCGACCGCCGCCGCTCGCGCCCGGAACCTCTCCGTCAACGCGAGCTACCCGACCGCGGCAACCGCGCCGACGCTCATCGCCAAGGCCACGGGCGAGGCAAAGAGCCTCGGCCTGCAGGCCGCGATCGAGGACGAAGCCCTGATGCCCGACCTCGTCTCCAAGGCCGACGCACAGCTGCGTGCGCTCGCGGCCCAGATCGACGACGAGGAGGCCCTGCCCGAGGAACTGCAGGGCGTCGAAGCGCCCGCCGCCGAGCCGGCAGCGGACGCTGACGACGACGAAGACGAATCGACAGACGACCAGGAAGACGCTGAGGCCGACGCCGACGACAATGACGACGACGAAGACGACGGCGACGGTGCGGAAGGACTCGGCGCAATGTTCGGCTAATCACGACTGGAGGACACAACAATGGAATACGTTTACGCTGCACTCATCCTGAACGAAACGGACGAAGAGATCAACGAAGACAACCTGACGGCCGTGCTCGACGCTGCCGGCGTCGACGTCGAGGAATCCCGAGTCAAGGCACTCGTCGCCGCGCTCGAGGATGTCGACATCGACGAAGCAGTCTCCGAGGCCGCTGCCGTCCCCGCCGCCGGTGCCGCCGCAGGCGGAGCCGCGGCCGCTGACGAAGCCGCTGACGAGGACGACGAAGCTGAAGAGACCAGCGACGTCCCGGACACGACGGACGACGACGAAGACGACGAAGACGACGACGCCGGCGGCGAGGGCCTCGGCGAACTCTTCGGCTAAGTCGCGACGCGACGATACAGTCCGATCCCGATTTCTTTCGACGCCAGTTCCGCAGCGATAGCTCGATCGGTTTCGATCGCTACCCGTTGGTGAATCGGTCGCTGCGATCGCTCGACCGGCGGTTGCTACTCGAGCGAGTCGGTGAAGACGCTCAGCAGAAAGACGGCGATCGCACAGCAAAACGCAATGGCGCTGGCCACGACGACCGGGGGCGCAATAACCGCCTGCGAGTGATACGGATCGACCCCGGCGGCGACGAGCGTTTCGACGGTTTCGACGCCGGCGTAGCCGACGCTCGCGAGGACGAGCGTGGCGACGACCCCGAGGAAGCCGCTTCCGAACCCGATTCCGGAAAACAGCCCCTCGATTCCGACCAGCGACCACGCCTGCTGCTCGGAGATGCGATCGAGTCGATCGCGGTACGCGGCGGTGACGGCGAGACCGACGCTCGCCACGACCAGACAGCAGACGCTAAACAACACCAGCGCCGTGAGCGCGACGCGCGAGGAGGCCGGATCGACCCCGAGATACTGCTGACGAACGGCGGGCGGTAACAGGACCATGAGCGGAAGTAACGACGACGAGGCAAACAGCAGGTAGCTACAGCGGCGGATCTTCTGTGGAATCGACCACCCACTCAATAGTCCACGGCGGGCCCGGAGAAACTCGTACTCCGATCCCTCCAGTACGAGTTGTGTGTACTTGTCGCGATCGTGCATGCGGTTCGAGCGGCGGATGGCTAGGTCCGATTATAGCCTTTTTGGATCTGCGGGTGGGGGATCGGCGTCGATCCGAGCGAAAACAGACGGGGGAGAGAAAAGATGCGGAGAAGCGGACAACGTGGATACGAGAGACACGCGGCTGGAAGCAGGTCGACTCAGTCGTCGGCGGGTGTTCCGGCTCCCGACTCCGGACCCGTACCAACGCTGAACGCCGACGGCTGCCTGGCGATCACGTCTTCGTTCGCCGCGATCCAGCGCAACAGGAGGAACGCGAAGACGTACTTCGCACCGATATCGAGGACGCTGTAGCCCCAGGAGGTGATCGCCACGTCGAGGATCGCCAGCCCTTCCGCGCCGAGCGCCCAGAAGATCGGGTAACCGAACCAGAGCACCACCGTCAGGATCTTCAGCAGGTTGAAGATCTCGGCGGTGTTCGCAGCCTCGGCGTCTTTGGGCCACTCGACCAGCAGGACGTAGAGCACGACGATGAAGAACGTGCAGCTAATGAAGTACCAGAACCATCGCATGGCGTAGGACGACGTGGTCATCGCGGCCGCGAGGCCGGTCACGCACATCGCGATGTCTGCGGTAACGATCGTAAAGAGCTTCGTCAGGTTCGTCCCCGCGAGTAATCCGAGTGCGAGCAAGATCATCGGGGTCGACAGTGTCCACGTGAGATACCGACCCCACATGGTGAGTACCTCCTCACCCGCCAGGGCGTGTCCGCTCGGCATCTCCAGAAAGCTTATCGTCAGCCCGGAGGCGAGTCCGGTGTAGCTGGCGATCGAGACCAGCGGGACCATCAGCGCCGCAACCCAGATTAACTGGGCCCGCGGATCTTCGACGTTCCGTCCCATGTAGACGAACAGGAGGATCGCTACCCCTGCGAGGGCGATGTTGGCCCAGAACGACGCATTCAGGAGTGTATCGTCCTGAACTGCCTCGTAAATTTCCGTCTGCGTCATTTCGAGCGGAACGAACTGTGCGAACGTTGCCATCTCCGTCGCAATAGTTTCAAACATACTACAGTATCAGAAACGACCCGGCGGTCAATAACGATGAGTCCATACCAGTAAGGGGCTGACCGGTTCCGGACAGCGATACTGGTCAGTATCCGCTGTGCCGGGCGACGAGACCGTCTTCGCGCCGCACCCGGTTACGGTCCACTGTGAGCGAGTCGTCCGAAAACACCGCGAAGACTCCGTGTCGTTCGGAAACGTCACTCCTCGTACCCCGCCGGATGGCGGCCCGAATGAGCCAACCGCGAATGGGGCTAACTAGTATGGAGTCTTTTTGGTAGGCGTTCGTCACCTACGACCACCGTATGACCACCCGGATGATCGGTGCCGAACGGATCGGTGTCAGGTTCGTCGCCGCGACACCAAGTGAATCTCACTCCGACCGAACTGCGGCCGCCACGAGCGTCGCGTTCGCCCCCTCGATATGAGCGTCGCGCTGACCTATCTGGGCATCCACGCGCTGTTCGTCTGTCCACCGATCATCGTTCTCGGCTGGCTCGGACTGCGTCGAAACGATTTCTGGTGGAATAGACGGGCTGTCAGCGGACTCGCGATCATGACCGTCCTCGCGGTGACCTACACGACCCCCTGGGACAACCTGCTGATCGCGGAGGGGGTCTGGTGGTACGGGGACGGGGCGGTCGTGGCGACGGTCTGGAACGCCCCGATCGGAGAGTACCTCTTTTTTGTTCTGCAGCCGGTGTTAACCGCGCTGTGGCTGTTTCACGTGCTTCGAATACCCGATCGATCGCTGTGGCTCCCGTGGAGACACCGCCTTCTCGGTGGGATCGCGGGGCTTGCCGTGGGTGGGCTCGGCTGGGTCTTCCTCGGGACGACGTCGACGTTCTATCTCGGTGCGATCTTGCTCTGGGCTGGCCCAATTCTCGCGATCCAGTGGGCGTTCGGAATTACGGCACTGTGGGACGTCCGCCGGAGGACGCTGCTTGCCGTCGCCGCGCCGACGCTGTACCTCTGGATCGTCGATCGGATCGCGATCGAACTCGGCGTCTGGGTCATCTCCGAGACGCACACCACGGGCCTGGCGCTTCTCGGACTCCCGATCGAGGAGGCGCTGTTTTTCCTCGTGACCAACGTTTTCCTCGTTCAGGGACTGGTCCTCTACGTGTGGACGCTGGATCGACTCGACAGCACTGCGACCCTTCGAGATGTTCGGAGCCGCCTCGTCGATCGGACCGATGCCAGATAATACGACTGCGGTCGATCGGACGACCGATCCGGTAACACGGACCCGCGCTCGGAACTGGGCCAGCGTGGTAAGCGTCGCGGCCGGCGTAACGACGGTTCTCGTCGGACTCGCGATCGTCGCGATCCTGGGGTCGGTGCCGCTCTGGGCGCAGTTCCTTCCGTTCCTCCTCAGTATCCTCGTCCTCGGTCTTCCACACGGGGCCGTCGACCACCTCGTCCTTCCGCGAGCCCGCGACGAGCCGGTTACTCGTCGATCGCTCGCGGCGATCGGCCTCCTGTATCTCACGGTTGGCGGGACCTACGCCGTCGTCTGGGTGCTCGCGCCGGCGGCCGCGTTCGTCCTGTTCATCCTCCTCACCCTGTTTCACTGGGGACAGGGAGACGTCTACGCGCTGATCGAGTTGACGGGCGTCGACTACCTCCTGAGAAGCGAACCACGGTCGCTCACCCTCCTCGTTCGGGGTGGGCTCCCGATGATCGTTCCGATGATCGCGTTTCCAGAGCAGTACGCGTTCGTCGCGGGAACGCTCGTCGGGCTGTTCGATCCTGCCGCCGCCGCGGCGCTCGACCCGGCGTTTCGACCGGGGGTCCGCCTCGCCGTCGGCCTCGCGTTCGCGCTCGCGATCGTCGCCGCGCTCGGGCGGGGGCTCGCCCACTCGGGAGTGTCAGCCGGGTGGCTTATCGACGCCGGAGAAACCCTCGGGCTCGTCGCCTTCTTCGCCCTTGTGCAGCCGGTTCTCGCGATCGGGCTCTACTTCTGTTTCTGGCACAGCCTTCGGCACATCCTCCGGACGATACTCGTTGACGACCGCGCCGCGGCGGCCCTCGCCCGCGGATCGCTGACCGACGCGGGCCGACGGTTCGCCCGCGACGCGGCCCCGCTGACCGGCGGGGCGATCGGCGTCCTCGGCGTGATTGCGCTGCTGGTTCCGCAAACGCCCGCTACCCTGCCGCAAGTCGCGGGTCTGTACCTCGTTACCATCGCGATTCTGACGGTCCCACACGTCGTCGTGGTCTCCCTGCTCGATCGCGAACAGGGGATCTGGTTCTGCTGTATCGCGTGACCGGGCACCACCGAACCCGCTTCGGGTTTAAATCCGATGGGGCGGCCAGATCGATCGATGGCCACGCCCGGAGCCGAGTTCGTAATCGATCCAGCCACGACGGGGCACCTGCTGGCCTGGATTCTCGGCGGCGCGGCGCTCGGCAGTCTCAGTGGACTCGTGCCGGGGCTTCACGCGAACAACTTCGCGCTCTTGCTCGCGGGGGCTATGGCCTCGGTTCCCGGCCCGCCGTTGTTCGTCGGCTGTGCGATGCTCACAGCGGGCGTCGTACACACCTTTCTCAACGCCGTTCCGGCGATGGCACTCGGCGTCCCCGACGCAGAAATGGCGATAACCGCGCTGCCGGGCCACCGGATGGTGCTGGACGGACGGGGCTACGAGGCCATCCGGCTGTCGGCGCTGGGGAGTCTCCTTGCAGTTCTCGTCGCAATTCCCCTGGCGGTTCCGATTACGTGGGGCGTGACAGCGGCATATCCGACGATCAGAGAGAATCTTCCGCTCGTGTTAGCGATCGTCGTCGTCGCGCTCGTCGCGTCCGAGCACACGTGGCGTGCCCGCGCCGGCGGGCTCTTTTCGTTCGCCCTCGCGGCCGGTCTCGGCCTCCTCACGCTCGATCTCTCGCCTGACGCACCACTCGACGCCGGTGGAATGCTCGCCCCGCTGTTCGCCGGTCTGTTCGGTGCGCCCGTCCTGATCGACGCCATCCGAGGAAGCGGCATTCCGCGACAGGACGACGACGCGATCGCGATGTCCCGGCCGCTGGTCGGGATGACTGCCGTCGCCGGTGCATTCGCCGGTGCGGTGGTCGGCTACATTCCGGGCATCTCCGCGGCAATCGCAGCGGTCGCCGTCCTCGTTTTCGTGCCGGCGCGAGCGGGCGATCGCGGCTACATCGTCGCGACCAGCGGCGTCGACACCGCGAACACGATCTTTGCCCTGTTCGCCCTCGTCGCGATCGGCCAGCCGCGAACGGGGGTGATGGTCGCCTTCGAGACCGCGAACGCCCCGCTCGACCTCCCGGTCCTACTCGGCGCTGTCGTGCTGGCGGGTTCGATCGGGTTCGCTCTCGTCTGTACCGTTGGTGACGCCTATCTGGACCTCGTCGGTCGAATGGACTACTGGAAGATTTCGACCGTCGTGCTCGCCCTGCTCTGTGTGCTCTCGTATCTCTTTACCGGACCGATCGGAATCGTCGTCTTCGTCGCAGCGGCGGCGATCGGGCTGGTGCCAGTTCGGCTCCGGGCGCGGCGCGTCCATCTCATGGGGGTGCTCATGGGTCCGTTGCTGTTCGGACTCTGAGCGCGATCGATCACGAAACCGCTCTCCTGAAGGGGACAACGTCCTTCAAATCCCGCCACTGCCGTTATTCTCGCGCCGCCGCGACGAGCCGGCGAACGCGGTCCTCGGAGACCGGATTGGTCGTCTCGCCGTCTTCTTTGAGCGCCGTCCCAACGATCGCACCGTCGGCACCTGCCTCGAAGCAGTCGTCGATCGTCTCGGCCGTGACACCGCTACCGACGAACACCGGCACGGTGCGATCGACGGCCGACTGCGATCCCGAGACGGCGTCGGACACGCATTCGAGGTCCGCCAGCGCAGCCTGTCGGCCCGTTCCAGATCCCGAGACGACGAGACCGTCGGCCCGCCCGCGTTCGACGGTCTCGATCGCCACCCCCTCGATCGGTCGGTCCCCGACCGGCGTCGCGTGTTTGACGTGAACGTCCGCGAGGATCGCGACGCCCACGTCGAGTCGATCGCGGAGGCGAAGCGTCTCGTGTGCCCGCCCCTCGATCACGCCCTGATCGGTCGCGGCCGCGCCGACGTGGACGTTGATGCGGGCGAACTCGGCACCGGCGGCAGCGGCGATCGAAACGGCCGCCTCCGCGTCGTTTCGGAGGACGTTGATGCCGACAGGAATAGAGACCGTCTCAGTTACGCGCGTTGCCAGTGCTGCCATCTCCGCAACAACGTGGGTCGGGACGTCCTCGGGATAGAACGGACTGTCCCCGAAATTCTCCAGAATCAGGCCGTCGGCCCCGCCGGATTCGAGCCGGCGAGCGTCCTCGAGCATCCGGCAACGAATCGCCTCTCGATCGCCGTCGAACCCCGGCGATCCGGGAAGTGCTGGGAGGTGAACCATCCCGACGACGGGGCGGTCGGTCGCAAACTGGTCTTCGAGAGCGTGCGTCGAAACGGATGACATACTCGTAGTGCTCACTCGATCGGCAAATGGGTATCCTGTTTCACCGCTTGGCGGGTGACGTCGCGAGCCGGCAATTCCATCCCCGTTCACGGAGGTTTAGCCGGCGTGCTGTGAAGGCCGGACGATGGCCGAACTCTGCGATCCCGTTTCAATTCGCGATCTCGAGATACCGAACCGAATCGCCGTCTCACCGATGTGCCAGTACTCCTGTGGTCCCGACGGACTGGCGACCGAGTGGCACCGCGTCCACCTCGGAAGTCGCGCCGTCGGCGGTGCCGGCATCGTCGTGACCGAAGCGACGGCCGTCAGTCCTCGCGGCCGGATCACGCCACACGACCTGGGTATCTGGAGCGACGACCACGCCGACGCGCTCGCACCGATCACCGAGTTCATCCGCGACCAGGGTGGGGTTCCGGGAATCCAGCTCGCCCACGCGGGCCACAAGGCGAGCAAGACCCGACCGTGGGAGGGGAACGTTCCGATCGATGCTTCGGAGGAACTGGGCTGGGAAGTGCTCTCGCCGTCAGCCGAGGCCTACCCGCCGTTCGACGGCGATCGACCGACGATTCGGACGGCCGACGAGGACGATATCCGGGGCGTGGTCGAGCACTACCGCGAGGCGGCCGAGCGATCGCTCGCGGCCGGGTTCGAGATCGCTGAGGTTCACGCCGCACACGGCTATCTGCTCCACGAGTTCCTCTCGCCGGTGACCAACCGCCGCGAGGACGCCTACGGCGGCAGCTTCGAAAATCGATCGCGGCTCGTCCGCGAGGTCACCGCGGCCGTTCGGGAGGTCTGGCCCGACGACAAACCGGTCTTCGTCCGCATCTCGGGAACCGACTGGCTCGACGATCGCGACTCGTGGACGATCGAAGAGTCGGTGCGACTCGCCGGCGAACTCGCGGAGATCGGCGTCGATCTGATCGACGTCAGCTCCGGCGGCCTCCATCCGGACCAGGAGCCGCCGGGGGGACCGAACTTTCAGGTGCCGCTGGCCGAAGCGATTCGGGCGAAAGCGAATATCGCAGTCGGTGCGGTCGGCGGGATCACCGAACCCGAACAGGCCGACGCCCTCGTTCGGAACGGCCGGGCGGATCTCGTTCTCGTGGGTCGAGAGTTCCTGCGCGATCCCTACTTCGGACTGCGAGCGACCGACGCGCTCGGGGGCGATCGGGAGTGGCCGGTTCAGTACCGTCGCGCCGTCCGATAGCTGACGGCCGTTATTTTCAGTCCGTTATTCGTCGGTCCACTTGATCGAACAGCCCTGCGAGGGCTGCCATTCGAGGTCGACGGGTTCGTCCGCGAGAACGGCGTCGATTGCCTCCCGAACGTGGAACCGGGTTGGTTCGTCCTCGGGGTTCAGAGCGTCGTCGAGGCGGCCCTGGTAGACGAGGCGAAACTCGCCGTCCGCTCGCTCGAAGAGGAACGGGTCGGGCGTACAGACCGCGCCGTACTCGCGAGCGATCGACTGACTCTCGTCTCGCAGGTAGGCGTCGTACTGGATCGTTCCGTCCTCGACGTACCCGCACATCGCCTCGAAGGAGTCGTCGGGGTACTCCTCGGCGTCGTTGGGATTGATCCCGACGACCGCGACGTCGTCGTGCTCCGCGGCGAGTTCGTTGAGCAGGTCGAACTTCGCTTTCGCGTACGGACAGTGGTTGCACGTGAAGACGACTAACAGCGCCTCGTTGTCGGCAAAGTCCGCAAGCGAGTACGTCTCCCCGTCGGTTCCGGGGAGTTCGAAGTCGGGTGCGACGTCGCCGGCGTCCAGTTCCGTATCGGACTCTTTCAGGACCATACCGATGCTTTCGTGCGTTCGACCGTAAGAACTGCGCTCGGTGACGACCGTCCGAACCGACGCTTCGAACGGTGCGCCATCGATCACGTCCAGCCTGTGACCCCGGCGGGTGCGCCGTCGGCTCACAACTGCGGCGACGGCCCACCTATTTGTACTCCCGGTGATATCCCGTGCATATGAAGACGCTCGAGGTCACAGACGCCCAGTACGCGTTCATCCAGCACCTCCGCGAAGCGATCGCGGCGGACGTCGTCGGCAAGTACGGCTTCGTCCGCGAACAGGACGCCATCCAGTTCATGATCGACAATCTCGATGCCGACGTCGAGATCGAGGACGTCGACTCCGTTGCGGCGGACGACGTTTCGGCGTCCGTCGAGGCCGCGATCGATGGCCGGGCGGAACCGAACGCCCTCGAAGAAGTGTCGTACGTCGAATCGGACGACACGGAGACGGACGAGTCGGACGTCGATCCCGGTGACGAGTCGGTAGACGACGCCGACGATGCCGGTACGGATCAGACCGACGACGCAGACGGTGACTCGGCTGGCGAGGACGACGGCGACTCGGAGAGCGGAACGAATGGCGACTCGGAGGGCGGAGAGAGCGAAGACTCGGACGACGACGAGGGTGCTGACGAATCGACTGAGGGCACGGACGGCGACGGCTCTGCTGACGACGACGACATGCTCGACGAGATGATGAGCCTGCTCGAGACCCACGACGACAAGTGGGACGAATCGTCGTCCGCCGACTATCGCTACACCGTCGAGTTGCCCGACGGCTCGACCGAGGATGTCCAGACGAAAGACGACGTGCGGGCGTTGCTGTTCAAGAACTATCGATAGCACGGAAGTGCTGTCAGTCGCGTTCGGCCCCCGCCCGATCGTCGACGGGCGTTCCCTGTGAGCGATCGACAACGGTAGAACTTTACTCGCGCTCGCGTTTCCCGTTGATATGAGCGAACGCGAGGTGCTCGAGTTGCTTCGAGAGAACGCGCGCTACTCCACGGCCGACATCGCGCGAATGACCGACCTCGAGACCGACGAGGTCGAGGCAGTCATCGACGAACTCGAAGCAGCAGGCGTCGTCCGGGGCTATCAGCCCGTCGTCGACTGGGACAAACTGGAAGACGAACGCGTCCGTGCCGAGGTCGAGTTGAACGTCCGACTCGATCGCGAAACGGGCTACAGCGACATCGCAGCACGCCTCGCACGATTCCCGCAGGTCAAAGCGTTGCGGCTGGTCAGCGGCGACTACGACTTCGATATGGAGGTCGAGGGCGACTCGATCCGGGAAGTGTCACAGTTCGTCAGCGAAAAGGTCGCGCCCGTTCCCGAGATCACGCAGACGGTTACCCACTACGTGATGACCTCCTACAAGGAACAGGGGATCGAACTCGGTGACGGCGAGGACGACGACCGCCTCTCGTTTTCACCATGACGATCGAGCTGTCAGATCGCGTGAAACAGGTGCCACCGTCGGGAATCCGCCGGTTCTTCGAGATCGCCGAGGAACGCGACGAGGTCATTTCACTCGGCGTCGGGGAACCGGATTTCTCGACGCCCTGGGCCGCACGCGACGCCGCGATCACGTCCCTCGAGCAGGGGAAGACCTCCTACACCGCAAACCGCGGCAAGCGAGAGCTTCGGGAGGCGATCGCAGAGTACGTCGCCGATCGGTTCGACCTCGGCTACGATCCCGCCGAGGAGATCATCGTCACCGCCGGCGCGAGCGAAGCCGTCGACCTCGCGTTCCGGGCGTTCGTCGATCCCGGCGATACCGTTGCGATCGCCCAGCCCTCCTACATCTCGTACGAACCGGGCGTCATCTTCGCCGGCGGCGAGGTCCTGCCCGTGCCAACCAAAAAGGAAGACGATTTTCGCCTGACCGTCGAGGGTCTCGAGGAGGCCGGCGCGGCCGACGCGGACGTACTCGTCATCTGCTACCCGAACAACCCGACGGGGGCGATCATGCGCGAGGACGATCTCGCCCCGATCGCCGACTACGCCTGCGAGCACGATCTCACGGTCTTTTCCGACGAGATCTACGCCGAACTGACCTACGACGGCGACCACACGTCGATCGCCACGTTCGAGGGGATGCGCGAGCGAACGATCGTCTTCAACGGGTTCTCGAAGGCCCACGCGATGACCGGCCTTCGGCTCGGCTACGCGCTGGGTCCCGCACACGCGATCGGCGCGATGAACAAAATTCACCAGTACGCGATGCTGTCGGCCCCGACGACGGCCCAGTACGCGGCGCTCGAGGCTCTCGACTCCTGTGACGGTGAGGTCCGGGAGATGGTCGACCAGTACGATCGGCGTCGCCGGTTCGTGCTCTCGCGCTTTCGCGAGATCGGGATGGACGTCTTCGAGGCGAAGGGTGCGTTCTACTGTTTCCCCGAGGTTCCAGCGGGCGTTAGCGCCGAAGCGTTCGCTGAGGGCGTCCTCCGTGAGCAGGGGGTCGCCGTCGTGCCGGGGGACGTCTTCGGCGCAGGCGGCGAGGGCCACCTCCGGATCTCGTATGCGACGGGTCTCGAGGACCTCAAAGAAGCGTTGAGACGAATCGAAGCCTTCGTCGACGAACACGCCTGAACGGCCGAAATAGAGTCCTCGTCTATCGAATTGCTGTCTCGACCGAGGACGGTCAATCCGGCGCTGATATCATAGGGAGTATCGTAGGAATTCATAGTTTCCCTCTGAAGAACCGAGACACAGCGCCGAAGGCCCGGTTTCGAGACCTCCAGTTGGCTACGATAATCCCTATCAGTTGGACAGGAGTTGTACTGGAGAGGTATCGGCGATCGACTGAAGGAGTGCGAGTGACAGGAGCACGAGCGAGCCTGCGAGGACGGGATACTGGACGTACCACGCCGATTCCGCGAGGACGAGAATCCCCATGACGAGCATCGCCATTCCCGTAGTCAGGAGCACGACCCAGACATTATTTTCAGTATCCATGTGCGAATACATAGCGAGTATTCATATTAAATATTTCCCTACGGACAGTGCGTCGGACGGTTTGGACGGCAGAGCGCGACTGGACCGAACGGATCGATCGGTAACGCCTGTAGGCGAAACTGCTGGCCACGACACTCAAATACCGGCCTCGAGAAGGGAAGAGTATCGACAGTCATCGATGACTCTCACGGGAGGACACTCCACTCACACGAGCGGCGAGTGCGATCCGCGACGAGGAGGTGTCTAGCCGTGCCTGCACGATCGGTGCCGGTCGTCGATCGGGTGACGGACGCGTTCTTCGCACTCGATACCGACTTTCGATTTACGTATCTCAACGCCCGTGCGGAAACGCTGCTAGAGCGCTCCCGCGAGGAGTTACTCGGCCGGGTGATGTGGGACGAGTTCCCCGAAACCGTCGAGACGCAGTTTCCGGACGGCTTCCACCGGGCGATGGACGAACAGGTCTCCGTCTCCTTCGATATCTATCACGCCCGCCTCGAAACCTGGTTCGAGACGCAGGCCTACCCCTCCGCGACCGGTCTCTCGGTCTACATGCGCGACGTTACCGAGCGAAAACGACAAGAGACGACGATCGCCCAGCACGCGGCCGTCGTCGAAGCCGTCCACGACGGGGTCATAACCCTCGCCCGAAACCGGAAGATCGTCTCGGTAAACGAAGCCCTGGAGTCGCTTCTGGGCGTCGATCGAGAGACACTGATCGGCAAGCACGTCGAAGTCGTCACCGAGTTAGCGGCGATCGACGACGAGGCGACGCTCTCGATCGGCAGTGCAATCACCGACGTCGACGTCGGAAACGCCGACAGACGGAACCTCGAAGTCGCCTTCACCGACGCCGACGGAACCGATCGAATGGGGGAGTTCCGAATCGTCCCGATCGAAGACAGGCGGGCGACCGTCGCGGTCGTTATTCGCGACGTCACCGACCAGCACGAGTACGAACGCGTCGTCACGTCCCTCCACGAAATCACGCGCTGGCTGCTCGAATCCGACGATCCGGAGGAGATCTGTGCGATCGCCGTCCACGCCGGCAGCGACTTACTCGAGTTTCCTATCAGCGGCGTCTGGCTGCTCGACGACGAGCGCGGGTACCTCGATCCGGTCGCCGGCACCGCCGGCGCACACGAGGAGTTCGGCGGCCTCCCTCGGTTTCATTCCGGTGAGGGACTCGTCTGGAGGGTGTTCGAGTCCGGAGAGATCGATCGATTCGATGATCTCCAGACCGTACCGGACCTGTACAATCCGGATTCGACGATCCGTTCCGAAATCATCGCACCCATCGGGACCCACGGCGTGCTCATGACCGGCTCTCGAGAGCCACACCAGTTTGGCGAGACCGACGTCGATCTGCTCTCGACGCTCGTCGAAAATACGCGGGCCGCGCTCGATCGAGCCGACCGGGAACGCGTGCTTCGAGACCGAACCAGCGAACTCGAACGCCAGACAGAACGGCTCGAGTCCGTCGCCGAAATCCTCTCGGGCGAACTCAAACAGCAACTCGAAACGGTGTCCGAGGCGCTCGAGGACGATCCGGACGACGAGTGGGAGTTTCCGCTCGCAGAGGATTCCGTCGACACCACCCTCGACAGGGCCGAGTCGATCGTCGACGACGTTCGAGAGTTCGCCCGAAACGCCGCTACCGTCGGGATTCGGAGCCGAATCGACCTCGGATCGGCGATCGAAACAGCCATCGCCGGGTCTCGACTGGACGAGGGTTCGATCGTCCTCGACCAGCCGGCGACGTTGCGCGCCGACCCCGACAGGTTCGTCAACCTGCTTCAAACAGCCTTCGACAACGCCGAGGCGCGATCGGAGGACGACGTAACTATTCAGGTCGGACTCGTCGGGTTCGAGAGCGTCGGCGACGCCGGCGGTTCGCGCGGATTCTTCTTGCTCGACGACGGGGCCGAAATTCCACCGACAGCTCACGAACAAGTCCTCGATCCGGCGACCGACGACGATACCGCGATCGATGGACTCGGGTTAGCGCTCGTGCGGGCGATCGCTGAGGCTCACGACTGGACGGTTTCGGTCGGCGGTGGCACGAACGGCGGGACGCGGATCGAGATTCGGAACGTCACAACACTCGAGGCGAGCGACGAGTTCGCCTCGCAGTAAGCGTCTTGCCGGTCTCGGCGGTGGGGTTCGCTGATCGGCGGAAGAATCTCACGTATCGGCGGACTCGCTGTCACTCCTCGACGATCGTCTCCCGGGTGATATCCTGACAGATCCGTCGGTAGCCGTCGCCGTCGAGAAGTTCCGCCATCGTATCGGCGACCTGCGTTCTGAGGACCGCCAGCCGGTCTTCGAGTTCGACGTACTCCTGGCTGGTCTTGAGTTCGGCGTCGGTTTTCTGGGCGTCGAGCAGCGCCTTCTTTGAGGCGAGCGCGAAAAATTCCTGTAGTTGCTCGTCGTAGGTCGACCGAAGGGTGAGCTGGTCGATAATCGAATGGAGTTCGTCCTTCGAGACGGGCTTGACGAGGTAATCGTCGAATCCCATCCCGATGATGTCGAAATCGGGCTCGACCGCAGTCACCATCGCGACCCGACAGTCGAGTCCGCGCTCGCGGATCGTATCGAGCACCGTGTCGCCCGACAATCCCGGCATTCGTCGATCGAGCAAGACGACGTCGATACTCTCGTCGATCGCGTCGATCGCTTCGGTGCCGTCGTACGCCGTTTCGACGTTACACCCGTCACCGAGCCATGCGGCGTACAGGTTCGCCAGATCGGGCTCGTCTTCGACGATCAGGACGGACGGGTGAGTGTCAGTCATCGAGAGAGACCTCCAAATTTCGGTTCGTTGGAGGGTTGGACCGAAAGTATATCAAAATACCGGGCGATCCGCACCGAACGGGCCAGACCGACACCGCAGTAGTCCGATTCCGAGCAGAGAATCAGCTACTCGAGTGCGTGCTCGATCGTCGCGCGCCAGTCACGGATGGATTCGGCGTCGGTCGCGATCGTCTCCCCACCAGCGCCGATCGTAAGCGTCCCGTCGGCCGTCGCTGACCCGAGTTCGGAGACCGGCACGTCTTCACCCAGCGCGTCACGGACGGCGTCGGGGGAGTCCGTCTGGACGATCGCCCGACCCGGCTGTTCGTGGAACAGTGCGGCCGTCGGATCGTCGCCTGGAATCGTAACGTCGAGACCAGCGTCGTCGGTGACCATCTCGGCCAGCGTGACGGCGAGTCCGCCGTGGCTGACGTCGTGGACCGCGAGCGTCGACTCGTCGGCGGCAACGGCTGCCAGCCCCTCGACGAGGCCTGCAGGATCGTCGGGTAGCGCCGGGAACCGATCGCTGCCGTCGAACTGAGCGAGGTACTCGGAGCCGCCGAGGCGGATGTCACCGGTTTCGAGACCGAGATCCCCGACGAGCAACACCGTTCCCTCCGGTTCGACCGAACACGGCGGCGCGTCGTAGCCGGCTTTCGTTCCGACCATCGCGAGCGTCGGCGTCGGCGGAATCGGACCCGCGACGGAATCGTTGTACAGCGAAACGTTGCCGCCGACGACCGGCGTCGACAGCGTTTCGCACATATCCGCGAGTCCGTCGACGATCCCCTTGAACCCGCCGTACACGTCCGGCTTCTCGGGGTTCCCGCCGTTCAGACAGTCGACCGCGGCCAGCGGCGTCGCGCCTTTGGCCGCGATGTTCGTCGCATTTTCGAGGGCGATCGCGCGCGCACCCTCGTAGGGCGCAGCGGCCGTCCAGTTCGGTGTGGCACCCGAGGAGATCGCCAGCCCCTGTTCGGCTTCCCTGATGGCCAGAATAGCCGCGTCGTCGCCGGGACCGACGCTCGTTCGCGCGCCGACCTCGTGGTCGTACTGGCGGTAGACCCACCGCTTCGAGGCCGTGTTCGGACTCGAAACGATCGTCTCGAAGGCCTCGTCGAGATCCGCATCCGGAAGGGCGGTTTCGGGTTGGTCCGGCTCCTCGCTCGGAAGGTCGTTCATTGGTGCACCCTCGCCGAGGAAGTGTGCGTCGACATCGACGACCGTCTCGCCTTCAAATTCGCAGACGTAGTTGCCGTCGGTGACCTCGCCGATGACCGAGCAGCCGAGATCGAACCGGTCTACGATCTGGCGAACGCGATCGACGTTCGCCGGCTCGACTTCGTAACACATCCGCTCTTGAGACTCCGCGAGCAGGATTTCGAGAGCGGACATGTTCGGCTCGCGCTGGTGGACCCGTTCGAGTTCGATGTGGGCGCCGAGACCACCTTTGGCGACCAGTTCGCTCGACGCGCCGCCGAGTCCGGCCGCACCGAGGTCGCGGGCGGATTCGATCAGTCCCTCCTCGATGAGCACTTCGTTCGCCTCGATGAGCAGTTTCTCCGCGTAGGGGTCGCCGACCTGTACCGCGGGTCGGTCTTCGGTTTCTGCGTCCTCCGCGAGGTCTTCGCTCGCGAAACTCGCCCCGCCGAGGCCGTCCCGGCCGGTCGCGTTTCCGACGAGGACCAGTTTGTTTCCGGGCTCCTGTGCGACCGCCGTCACGAGCCGGTCTTCGTCCGTGAGGCCGACGCAGGCGACGTTTACCAGCGGGTTCCCCTCGTAGTCGGGGTGAAAGTCGACGCTACCCGCGACCGTGGGGACGCCGATACAGTTGCCGTAATGGCTAATCCCCTCGACGACTCCCTCGAAGAGGTACTTCGAGTGTTCGCGATCGAACTCGCCAAAGTACAGCGAGTCCGCGAGCGCGATCGGATAGGCCCCCATCGAGAGCGTGTCCCGAACGATGCCGCCGACGCCGGTCGCGGCCCCGTCGAACGGATCGACGTACGAGGGGTGGTTGTGGCTCTCGATACCCATCGTAATGTACGTGCGTGCGCTGTCTCCGTTCTCGTTCCCATCCTCGCCCTCGTCCGTGCTCTCGCTCTCGTCCGCAGCGTTCCCGGGGAGGGCAACGACCGCCGCGTCGTCACCCGGTCCGATGACGACCTGGTCGCCCTCGCTCGAAAAGGCTGAGAGCAACGGTCTCGAGGAGCGGTACGCGCAGTGCTCACTCCAGAGGTTCTCGAACAGCGCCGCCTCCGCCGGGGACGGCTCTCGTCCCAGTTCCTCGACGACGAGTTCGCGATCCGAATCGGCAAGACTCATTCATGTCGGTGGTGGAAGTCGGGTAGTAAAGGGGTTTCTATGTACACGTTCGTGTATCGAACCGGATGGGTCGATCGTCCGGTCGATCGAACACGTCGCCCCGACTACGGGCCGACGATCGAACGAAGGGACCCACTGGAAGCTCGTTCCGTCCTCGTTACTGCGAGTATCGGGGTCATTTACTACCAACGGCGTTCGTCGATCCTACGGGTACGATGGCTGTCCCGGTTCCCGCCCCCTTCCGACCCTCCACCCCCCACGCAGACCGTACAGCAGACGATCGTTCCTCGCTCGAAGCAGGAGGAACTGCGTGAGGGCGATTACCGTCCTCTCGGTCGTCGTCGCGATCGTCGCCGGCAGCATCGCCGGCGTACTTCCCCCCGGCATTTCTGGAGTCGCCACGGCGACGGTACCGCCCCAGCACGCGACGGACGCGTACGTCGTCGAGCAAGGCGAGTTCTGCCAGCAGATCGAGCCTCTCGAAACGGACGGCTCGGTCGAGTCGTTCTACGACTACCGAAATCACGAGACCCACCCCACGGAGGTCGATCGGTTGTACAGTTCCTACGGGACGAGACAGCTTCAGGCGGACGATACGAGCCTGCTAATGCTCCACGAGGGACCAGACGGCATGAGCCTCGTGGTCGTCCACGATCGACTCGACGGCGACACCAGCGGCGGGGTCGTCTCGTTCGACGTCGTCGGCACCCCGGAAGACGCCGAGTGGGTCGTCAAAGACGACAAGTACGACGGGGAAACGAATATGGCCGAGTGGTACGGCGGCGACGGCTGGCTCGGTGCCTCCTGGATCTGGACTGACGCCCGAACCGACGGCGGCGCGATCCGGGGCGGTCTCGACGAGTCGTTCGCCGTGACCGTCCAGCCGGCGTTCAACGAGGCGTCGCCGTTTTACGACAACGACGATCTGCACGATCCCGACTGGCACGGAGACGGGAGAATCGATCGCTGGGAGGTCCTTTCTGGAGACAGCGAGGACCCTGACCGGACGGACCTGCCCTCGCTCGACGAGCCGGTAACGATCCGTACCGGGACCTGTGACGGCCCCACGGTGACGTACGATCGGGTCGACGGAGAGATCACTGCCACCGTTGGCGATGCAAGCGATGGCGGCGAAGACGGCGGACTTCGGCCGGTAGCCGGTTCGAGCGACGCCGTTCGGTTCGAGAGCATCGAACTGACCGGTGTCGATCCGGCCGTCACGTTCACCGTCGAGACGGACTCCACCGACGACCGACCGGCCGTTCCCGACAATGTCGAGGAACTCTCGGAACTGCGCGTTTCGAGCGAGCAGTCCGACGTCTCGGGAACCGTCATCTTCAGCGTCGCAGCCGATCGATTGCAGGCCGACAGGGTCGACCCGACCGAGATATCGCTCTACGAGACCGACGGCAACGGCTGGGAGGAGTCCCCCGTCGAACTCCGGGGCCTCTCCGACGGACTGTACGAGTACGAGGCGAACGTGACGGCGATCGACCGACTGACGGTCGGTTTCGAGCCGAAATCCGCGTCAGACGATGCGTTTGATCCGGACGGCGGCGGCCCCCCTGGGACGAACGATACCGACACCGAAAGCGGGAGCAGTCACGGAGAAGACACCTCCCTGCAGGGTGAATCAGAGTCGGCGGACGAAACCGGTTCAACCACCGAGACGACGGATTCTCTCTCCGGATTCGGTCTCGCGATCGGCGGCCTCGCTGTCGCCCTCCTGATCGGGGTTGCGCTGGCGGCGAACCGGCGATCGGGCTGACGATCGTTCGGCGGCCACCGGCCCCCGGCGGCCACTGCTGTTTGGGTTTGCGGTCGTTTTCGTCTCCAGCCGCCGGACCGAGGCGTTTTTCTTCGGGCCAACGAAACGTACGCTCGTGCTGTCGGTCGAACTCCACGTACACTCGTCGCTGTCGTACGACGGTCGCGACTCGGTCGAACTCATCTTAGAACAGGCCGAGGCCGTCGGGCTGGACGCGATCGCCGTCACCGACCACGACGAGATCGACGCGAGTCTCGAGGTCGTCGAGCGCGCCCCCGAATACGGGCTGGTCGCCATTCCCGGCATCGAGATTTCGAGCAAGGCGGGCCACGTACTGGGTCTCGGCGTCGAGGAGGCCGTCCCGCCCGGCCTTTCGTTCGAGTCGACGATCGACGCGATACACGAACAGGGAGGAATCGCCGTCATCCCGCACCCGTTCCAGGAATCTCGCCACGGCGTGATGGCCCGAATCAGCCGCGACCAACTCGCGCTGGGCGACGCGATCGAGGTCTATAATTCACGACTTTTGACAGGTCGAGCAAATAGACAGGCAGAACGGTTTGCCCGGAGCCGGGGCCTTCCGATGACCGCCGGCAGCGACGCCCACATCAGCGAGATGGTCGGCCAGGCCGTCACCCGCGTCGACGCCGACGACCGGTCCGCTGACGCAATTCTCGACGCGATCCGTGAGGGAAAAACGTCCGTCGAAGGGAAGCGAACGCCGTGGCACATCAGCTTCCGCCAGTTCGGCGGCGGCGTCACGAGGCGCATCAGAAACGTCGCACTGGGGTTGTTCCGATGACGCTTCGCGGCGGCGATCGAGCCCGCATCCGCGAGGCGATCGAGTCAGGCGATCCGCTCCCAGGAACGACTGGGTTTTCCGGGCTAGTAGACGGCCGCCTCGTTCGCGACGTGCTCGGTCGCGAGCCGCTGTTCGTCGACCGCGACGCCGTACCGCTGGCGGCAGACGGATGGTGGGCGTTCGAACCCGGAACGCTCGACGATCCGGTCCCGATACCCGCCGGCTCGATCGTTGGTCCCGACGAATCCGAACCAACACGACACTGGTCGCTTCCCGACCCCGAGCCCGAACGCGATCGAGAGGCGGCACTGGACCGTCTCCGTCAGGCGATCGAAACGGCCGCAACCGACGTTCAGAGCGAGGACCGCGATGTTGCGGTTGCCTTTTCCGGAGGCGTCGACTCGGCGCTCGTTGCCGAACTGCTCGACGGGCCGCTGTACGTCGTTGGGTTTCCGGACAGTCACGACGTCGATGCCGCGCGTACGGCCGCGGATGCGATGGGGCGTGACCTCACCGTCGTCGACCTCGAACCTGCCGACCTCGAACGCGCCGTCCCCGAGGTCGCACGAGCGATCGGGCGGACGAACGCGATGGACATCCAGATCGCGCTGCCGCTCTATCTGGCCGGCGAGCGGGTCGCCGCCGACGGCTTCGACGCGCTCGCGGTCGGCCAGGGGGCCGACGAACTGTTCGGCGGGTACGAGAAGGTCGTTCGGCTCGATCATCGCGTCGAAGCCGAGACCGTTCGCGGCGCGGTTCGCGAGCAAATCCGGAGTCTCCCGGAGCAATTGCCCAGAGACGTGCTCACGCTTCGCACAGCCGGCGTCGAGCCGGTGGCACCGCTACTCCACGATGCCGTTGTCGACGCCGCGCTTCGGTTGCCCGACACATTGCTGGCCGATGATACACGGCGAAAGCGAGGGTTCCGACTCGTCGCGGCCGAGTACCTTCCCGACGAAGTCGCCGGACGCGACAAAAAGGCCGTCCAGTACGGCAGCCTCGTCGCTCGCGAACTCGATCGACTCGCGAGGCAGGCCGGCTACAAACGCCGGATGGACGACCACGTCACGACGTACGTCGAGTCGCTGCTCGCGGACGCCTAATCTTCCGTCTCGGTCGGCAGTTTATTCTCCGGTTCGCCGCCCTTGTGTTTGGCGACCGTCCGACGGTTGACCTCGCCAATTCGGTCGGCCGTCTCGGCGACGAACTCCTCGAGCGTTTCCTGTACCGGGCTTCGATCGTCCTTGACGAGCGCGCCTTCGCTCCCCTCGGCCCCGAAGTCCGGGTGGATCGGAATCTGACCGAGCAGCGGGATGTCGTATTTGTCGACGATCTGTTTGGCCCCCTCGGTTCCAAAGAGGCTGTACTCCTTGCCGGTGTCGGGCGCGACGAAGGTACTCATGTTTTCGACGACGCCCAGAACGGGCGTGTCGTGTTTGTTGAACATCTGAATCCCCTTGCGGGTGTCGTCGAGTGCCATCTCCTGGGGCGTCGTGACGACGACGGCTCCGGTGACGGGCATCGACTGCAGGAGGTTCAGGGTTGCGTCGCCGGTCCCGGGCGGCAGGTCCACGATGAGGTAGTCGAGCCGACCCCACTCGACGCCGTCGAGGAACTTCATCATGAACTTGTTGACCATCGGCCCGCGCAAAATTGCGGGGTCGTCGTCGTTTTCCATCATAAATCCCATGCTGATGATTCGCACGCCGTCCGATCGCGGCGGGACGATGTCCTCGCTCGGCGTCACCCCGGGTTCGCTCTCGACGGGCAGAATCCGTGGGATGTTTGGGCCGTGAATGTCGGCGTCGAGCAGGCCGACCATCGCTCCGCGATTTTCGAGTCCGGCCGCGAGATTGGCCGCAACCGTCGTCTTGCCGACGCCGCCTTTCCCGGAGGAGACGGCGATGACGTTTCTAACCCGCGGGAGGACTTCGTCGTCGAACCCGTGTTCCGCGCCGGCCTGGGCGCGAAGATCGGCCTGGAGGCCGACCTCGTCGCACAGTTCTCGAATCCTGTTGCCCAGTTCCATCTCCGAGGGCGCATACGGCGCGTTGAACGCGAGCGAGATCCGCGCGGTCTCGTCGTCGATCGTGACGTCGTTGACCAGTCCGAGCGAGACGATGTCCTCGCCGATGTCGGGGTCCGTAATCTCCTCGAGTTTGATTGTGAGTTCGTGTTCGGTAATACTCATAGTACGTCGGAATCCGTTGGCGGAAGTAAGGGATCGAAGCGGGATACGTGTGATGGTTCGACCGCCGAACGCCGACGCGTAGGGGGACCGATCGCTGAGCGAAGCGCGGACGACCTGTCCCGAACCACGCCGCCTAGGGCCCGGGCGACGTTATCGGCTCCGGCAGTCCGCCGTAGAACACGATTCCGATCAAGAGCGTCAGAATCAACATCCCGATCCACATCTGGGCCGTGATCCCGACGAGATACGAGACGCCGAGGAGGCCGGTTTTCGTATCCCGCGGGGTTCCGAGAAACCACGCTGCGACCATCACGTACACCGGGACCAGAACAACGCCGAAAATGAGCCAGGTCCCCGTGTTCGGAAATCCGGTGAGCCCTTCGGTCCCCTCGTACCCGTGGTAGAGAACCCACGCGCAGACGGTAGTGACTGGGTTATACACAGTCCATCGATCACCAACCACGCTAGTGACCGTTTACCATGAATAGTCAGGGCCGACTATATTCCGTCCTGACGGTCGCCGTCTCGCTCGACCGAACGCGGTGAAAACGGGATACCGACTCGTCTGGAGACCGACTCGGTTACGGACCGGGTGCGGCCAGCGGTTCCGGAACGCCGCCGTAGAAGACGAGGCCGATGATCATCGTCAGGATGAACATCCCGATCCACATCTGGGCCGTGATCCCGACGAGGTACGAGACGCCCATCAGGCCCGTCTTGGTGTCTTTCGGTGTCCCGATGAACCACGCGGCGATCATGACGTAGACCGGCACCAGAATGACGGCGAAGATGAGGTACGTCCCGATATTCGGGAAGCCGGTGAGTCCTTCAGTTCCGTCGTAGCCGTGGTAGGCGATCCACGAGAGGCCCGACGCGAGTGCGGGAATCATGCTTCCACCTCCGCGTCTTTGGCGCTATCATGTGCTGTTTCGTGCTCGTGGCCGTGACCGTGGTCGCCGCGCAGGTGCTCGACCGCGTGAAGTTCGACGACCGGCACGACTTTCGAGAGCGCGAGGAAGAACAGCACCACCAGACCGACCGTCCCGACGAGTGAGAGCCACTCGATCGCACTCGGGAAGTACTCGCCAGGGGTCGCTCGGTAGATCTCGAAGGTCGGGTGATAGAATCCCTCGACGACGAACAGGATCTTCTCGACGAGCGTCGCGAGAAGCACCAGTACGCCGGCGACCATCGCTCGAACCCGGGTGAACAGCGAGGGACGAACCGCTTGCGCGAAGATGAAGACGAGCGTCCCGAACACCAGCGCCATCGAGAATTGGTAGAGCGGGTGCGCGAGCGTCGCTTCCTGTGCGACGGCCACGTTGACCGGCGCCTTGAACAGGCCGACGACGTTCTGCTGGAGCTGCAGCCAGAGGAACAGCAGACAGAAGAATCCGAGCCAGAGCAACAGGCCGCGGAAGACGTCGTCCGTCATGATGTGATCCCAGTCGTATGCCTTCCGGAAGGCGGCCGCGACGAGAATCACGCCGCTGATCGCGGACGTAAGTGCGATCGTGAGGAACTGCGGGCCCTGTACGGCGCTGAACCAGCCGGGCATGCCCGGAAGCACGGCGAACAGCCACGGGATCACGCCGCCGTGGAGCAACAGCGGGGCCATGATGATGATCGCGAGTGCGAGCCACCAGACCATCCGCTCGATGATCTGATCTTCTTTCTTCGTGTAGCCGAGCGTCATGAACTTGTAGATCGGTTCGAAGTGGTCCGGCAGCTGATCACGGAGTCGCGTGAGATCGTACCGGAGCGTCAGCGCGAGGTAGGTCGCCGTCAACACGAAGTAGGCCGTGATGACGGTCACGTCCCACACCAGCGGCGAGTTGTTGACCGTGATGTGGTAGTGACCCAGCACGCTCGTGACCATCCGATCGGGTCGGCCCATGTGAATGAGAATGTAGAATCCCGCCGCCGAGAGGCCAGCGAGGGTCAACATCTCTGCGAGTCGGGCGACCGGCATATATCGGTCCATGCCGAGCAGTCTGACCGCTGCCGAAAGGATAATCCCGCCGTGAGCGATCCCGACCCACCAGATGAACGCCCCGATGTACAGCCCCCAGGTCACACCGCCGCCGGACCCCCAGTCGGAGAGTCCGGTGACGACGAGTCCTTGCTGGAGCTGGTACGCCCAGGCGACCAGAAACACACCGAGTGCGAGCGCGCTGGCGCCAAACAGCGCGACGTACTTCTTCGTGAAGGTGTTGATCGGGCGGAGGATATCCGCTTCGTTGGGCGTCTTCGTGCTCATAGGGACACCCCTGCGTCACCGACGGTTCCTTCGTCGAGAACTTCTTTGCGGTTGTCCGTCAAACCGACGTCTTCGTACGCGACGGGTCCGTCGACCTGCTCGGCGCTCGGACCGGGCTCGTTCCCGATGTAGGTCACGTTCGGGTTCGTGCCGACGTCTTCGAGCAGTTTGAACGTCGAGGATTCACCGCCGACGTAGCTATCGAGGACCTGCTGGGCGGTTTCCTCGTCGGTGATCCCCGCTTCCGTCACCCACGGCTCGTCCTCGCCGTCGAGGATCTCGATCGATTCCTGCACCTCGGCCGGCGTGATCTCGCGGGATTCGTACCGATCGACGACGCCCTGAACGGCCGCCTCGGCGTCGCTAATGACGGCTGCGATCGCGTCCTCGGCGCGTTCGAGGTCGTCCGAATCGGCTTCAGATTCGTCAGCCTCGTCGAGGAGGACGTCGACGAGCGTCGCGAGGTCGTCCTCGGAGAGGTCGTCTTCGAACTCGGATTCGAGGATCGACAGAACCGCATCGCGGAGGTCCTCGTCTTCGAGCGAGAGGTCGCTCTCGTCGATCTCTCCCTCGATGTAGAGTGCGGCCTCGATCTCCTCGGCGCCCCAGTCTCCTTCGAGGTAGTTGAGATCGAGCAGACCGATCTCGCCCTCGACGAAGTCGTACGATTCGCGGACGTCCTCCTTGTTCGGACTCTGTCCGTCGACTTGCGATCGGGCGCGAGATCGCGTGACGCTCGCGAGGTACTGCTGTGGATCGCTTTCGGGGTCGTTCATGTCGCCAAACTGGATCGCGTTCGGCGGGCAGGCGTCCTCGCAGGCGGTCGTTCCAACCTTCTCCTCTCCCATGTGTCCGTCCTGGCGGCTCGGACACATCGTACACTTGCTCATGACACCACGGGGCGCTCGGCTGTCGACCCAGCGACCGCGTTCGTCGGTCATGTGATCGCCCTGTTCGCCCGGTTCGACATCGTGGCTCTCTGCGATGTCGTCGGTCGAGACCTCGGGTTCCTCCCACTGGAAGTAGTTGACGCCGTACGGACAGGCGACCTGGCAGTACCGGCAACCGATACAGACGTCGTAGTCGGTCAGGACGAGACCGTCCTTGTCGCGAGTGTGACGAGCCGTCGTCGGACAGACCTTCTCACACGGCGCGTCCGTACAGTGCTGGCACGGCCGGATAAGCCGGTTGCGACTGAGACTTCCGTCCGAGGATTCCTTGTTTTCGTCCTGGTACTCGAGAATGTACATCCAGTTGACGCCCTGGTCGAGCTGGTTCTCCTGTTGACAGGCGGTGACACAGGAGAGACAGCCGTCACAGCGCTCCAGATCGAGCACCATCCCCAGCTGCGGGCCGTCGCGCTGGACATCGCTGTTGCCGTCGTCGGCTGCGGCGACGTTCATCGCCGGCCCGTCGTCGACGGTCCCCCAGGCACCGAGTCCGACCGCAGCCGCGCCGGCACCCATCTTCTTCATCGTCTCGCGCCGACTCTCTTCACCGTCACCGTCGAAAGCGTCGAGCATCCGACCGACGGTGCCTTTCCCTTCTTCGGCGGCCCGCTCGTAGGCCTCTGCCGTCGGGCGATCGTCGACGCCGAACTCGTCCATCACGTCGTCGTGATACTTCTCGTGGAATTCGGCTTCGGAGAGTTCGCCTTTGGTGACGGCCATCGCGTCCTGGGCCATTTCCATTCCCAGGTCGCTATCGTACTCGGTATCGTCGAGCATCGTCTCCAGCTCGTTCTCCCACTCCTGGCCGAGTGGGTGGAACGAGTCGTCGTCCGTACTCATTTACCGGGAACACCTCCCTGGATGTTCACATCGGTGCGACGTAGTTACATGCCGGCACGTAATTGAATACATGTCTCTGTACTCTACCCGCGACTCATAACTAGATGGATTTGAAGTATCGAGTCGATTTCCATCGAGTGAGAATGGATGCGAACATATTCGGCCATTTAAATAGTTAGACGGGCTCTTCCAGCGACGGATTCCGGCATCGACGCTCGAACGACCGGTACGGCCCACGAACGTCCGGTACGCCTCAGGACGAGTGCCTCCGAACACGTTCGCCCCAATCATCTTTCGGAGCCGCGGTCCGTATCCACTCGTATGACCACTTCGGAATCGGAACGCACCGTCACGGAAGTCCAGTCACTCGCAGCACTCGACGGAACCCCCCACGCACAGGTGTTCGACGGAGAGCCGAAAACGATCCGACTGTCGCTCGCAGCGGGCGAGGAAATCGCCCCACACCAGCATCCCGATCGGGAGATCGTGATGCACGTACTCGAGGGGCGACTGGCGGTGACACTCGGCGACGCCGAACACGAACTCGAAGCCGGTGAGCTCGCTCGCTTCGATGGCGCACAGGACATCGCACCGAAAGCGCTGGCAGCGACGACGGCAGTGCTCGTTCTCGCGCCCCGAGCCGACTGATACGGTTTGGTGTGATTCTTTACCCGTGATCGCCGCACTGGTGGGGTGGTGACCGGTAAAACGTCACAACTATCCGTACGAATCGTCGCCCGTGCGGCGCGGTCGTCCGCTCTACACTTGTAGAGCTACAGTTGGGGTGACGACGCGAAGTCGATCGATCAGCCGCTGGCGAGCTGTTCGGCCAGATCTTCCTCCTCTGCGACGCCGGGAACGTCCTCGACGAATCGTTTGATGATCGCCTCCTCGGCCCGGTGAAGCGTCTCGCTACACGTCGATTTCGCGATGTCGAGATGGGCGGCCAGTTCGGTCAGCGAACACTGCCGCGGCGTATCGTAGTACCCCTCCTCGACGGCCGCGACGACGATTTCGAGTTGGCGTTCCGAAAGCAACTGGCTCTCGTGAAGTCGCTCTCTGACGTGTTCGATGCGGTACTGCAGACCGAATCGTTCGAGCTGTGCGGCGAGTTCGGCAAGTCGCTCGCGCGAGCCCGTCACCTCGACCGTCGCGTCGCCGTCTTGAATCTCGACCGGAAGTTCGATCGGCATTCCCGACTCCTTCGAGGAAAACAGCAACAGTGGATCCGTCGTCTCGAAGTGGACCGTCGCCTCGTTCTCGCTCCACTGGGCGAGGGTCAGTTCGGTTATCTGCGGGTGATCGTTCATATCGTCGACCACCTCGGCGATCTCCGGACCCGCGATCCGGACGAGGGCGAATCCGGAATCCGAGCCCGGGACGGCAGCGAGCACTCGAAACGTCGCCTCGGGGTGAGACGTCGAGACCTGCTGAATCCAGACCTGCTGGGGCATCGTAACCGTGAGAGTTGCTTGAGCCATACGAACCTGTTACCGATCGAATCTACGTCCCCGTATCTACGAATATGTTCGGCGCATTCCTGCTGCGTGGGAATGTGGCGTACCAACCCGTTTCTCACCGGTCTTCCCGCTCGATCGCCGCGCGAACGACTCTACACCCGCGAGTGGTCGTCGAGCGCAACGACAGCCGTAGGCGACGTTCGAACACGTTCGCGTCAATACCCAACCGGTTCAAGAACGAATCATCGAGCGATGTCGATGGATACCGAGAGTCACGACCGAACGCTGGACGTTCGCGAGATCGATGGCGCACCGTTCGACGACATCATGACGGCCCTAAAGACGCTCGACGACGGCAATCGATTGCGATTGATCGCGCCGTTCGAGCCGGTTCCGCTCTACAAAGTGCTCTCGGCCCGTGGGTACACCCACGAAAGCGAGGAACGCGAGGGTGGCGTCTGGCACGTCCTGATCGAGTCCGAGTAGCTGACGCGAATATATTCGGATGAACGTGTACGTGGGTGCGGAAACGAACTTCGACTCGCATGACTCGACTCGACGTCAGAGACGTTCCACCGGTGAACCGCCACCCGACCATCCACGAGGCATTCGAGGAGTTAGCGCCCGGGGAAACGTTGACCATCGTCAACGACCACGAACCCAAGCCGCTGTTCTACGAGTTCCAGGCGGAAGTCGAGACGTTCGACGCCGACGGCTACGAGGTCGAACGGGCAGGCCCGGAGGAGTTCGTCGCCCGATTTCCGAAGGTAGAACCGTAACCCAGTCTACGGATCGACGACGCTCCCGAGACGGCCGGCCGGCCACCCCCATCAGCCGCTCCTGTGCTCGCCGTTTCGACCGTTCCTGTCCCTCTCTGTTCGATCGGTCGCCCGGCTGACCGTCAGTTCGGCCGAGCACTCGCGGCCGACCGATCGACACTGCAGGCCCCGGATTGCACGTTCCCGAACACGTGCGGGACGAAACACACCCCGTTCCAGGTCCAATCAGCACGCATGGCGTCACCGACGACGATCATCGATCGAACCGGGGCACCGACCGATCGACCGCATAAGACGATCGACGTGCGAACGCTCGGGCCGCCGGAGCCGCTGCAGCGGACCCTCGAGACGCTGGCCGACCTCCCCGACGAGACCGTGCTGGTCCAGCGCAACGATCGCGCGCCGCAGTTTCTCTACCCGAAACTCGACGATCGAGGTTACGAGTACGAAACGATCGAATCCAGGGGCAGCGACGGCGATGTCGTCACCGTCATCTGGCGGACCGACGCGTAGATCGCGCCGTCACTGATCAAGGTGTTCGAGGAGGAGCGTCGACAGTCGATCCGGGCGTTCGTGGGGGACCCAGTGACTCGTCTCCGGGAACCGCTCGAGTCGGCCGTCCTCGCAGTAGCGCTGACTCTCGATCGCGAGTTCGGGGACGAGCGCGATGTCGTCGTCGCCCCAGACGACGAGCGTCGGCACCGTGACGCGGTTACTGGAGTAACTCGCCGGATAGCGAGCGGCGGCACGGTACCAGTTGAGCATCCCCGTCAGCGCGCCGTTGGCACGCCAGGCTCGTCGGTAGTGTTCGAGCACGTCGTCGGAGAACGTCCCCGGCGGGGAACTCTCCCGAAGCGCCCGCTCGAGCAGGGCGAAGTTCGACGCGCGAAGGAGGCGTTCCGGGATCCACGGCAGCTGGACGGACAGGACGTACCAGCTTCGACGCAGCTGGTCGGGGTTCGACCTGAGTTGTTCACGGAAGGCGGTCGGATGCGGCGCGTTGACGATCGCGAGCCGATCGACGATCCCCGGAAAGCGCAGAGCCACGTCCCAGGCGACGCTGCCGCCCCAGTCGTGTCCGACGAGATGTGCCGATTCGCGATCCTCGCTTGCGACGAGATCGACGATGTCTTCGGACAGTTCGCGGGCCCGGTACGCCCTCACGCCGGGTGGCTTCTCGCTCAGGTTGTATCCCCGCTGGTCAGGAACGAGCACCCGGTAGCCGGCGTCGACGAGCGCCGCGATGTGGTCGCGCCAGCCGTACCAGAACTCCGGAAACCCGTGGAGCAAGACGACGAGCGGGTTGCTCTCGTCGCCCGCGGCGACGACGTGGAGTCGGACGCCGTTGACCACGCGGTACGACGAGGTGAGATCGGGCTCCGAGAGAATCGACGCGCCAGTTTCGGCGGTGACTGGCGTGGAAACCATACCGGACGGTTCGATCGCGACGCAGTTATATCCCCGTCGTCGATCGATCGTTTCTCCGCGGCGATCGCCTTATTACAGACCGCCCGAACCCGTTCGGGAGTGTTCCATTTCTGAGAGAATCACCGATGCAGCTGAACGTATAGTCACTGTATACAGACATGAGGAGAAAAACGATGACTGTAACCACCGCAAACCGACGATCGTTCATGCAAACACTCGGCGCAACCGGCGCGGTCGCGATCGCCGGCTGTCTCGGACGGGACGCCCCAGAGGGGAGCGCGAGCACCGACCCGGACGAGGACGCCCTGCCGGCAGCGGCGGCCGTCGACCTCGAGCGCATCGCGGCCGACCCGACCGCCATCCCGCCGCCGGTCGACTGGGACGAACCGCGGACCCACGAGCTCACGATCGAGTGCATCGAAGCGACCGCCGAGATCGAACCCGGCGTGACGATCGACTTCATGACCTACGAGGGGCAGATCCCCGGCCCGCTGATCCGCGTTCGCGAGGGCGACACGATCGATCTCACCTTCGAGGTACCCGAAGCGCACAACGCCGACACCCACAACGTGGACTTCCACGCGGTTTACGGGCCGGGTGGGGGTGCCGTTGCGACCACGATCGCCCCCGGCGACGAGCCCGCCAGGCTTCGCTTCCAGGCGACCTACGCCGGAATCCACATCTACCACTGTGCGGTCCCGAACATGGACCAGCACATCAGCCTGGGGATGTTCGGGGCGATCCTCGTCGAACCGGAAGACGGACTGCCCGAGGTCGACCGCGAGTTCTACCTCGGCCAGCACGAACTCTACACGAACGGCGACACCGGCGAGGAGGGCCACCACAGCTTCGACTTCGACGCGGCGGCGGACGAGGACCCGACCTACGTCCTCTTCAACGGCGGCGTCGGCGCTCTTACGGAGGACGGTCACGGACCGATCGCGGCCGAAGTGGGCGACACTGCACGGGTGTACTTCGCCAACGGTGGCCCGAACCTGACCAGCGCATTCCACCCGATCGGAAACGTCTGGAGTCGCTACTATCGCGACGGCGACCTCCTTTCAGAGCCCGGACAAAACGTCGAGACCTCGCCCGTCGCACCCGGAACCGTCGTCGCCGGCGAGATGGAGTTCCCCGTCCCCGGGCCGGTCAAAATCGTCGACCACGCGCTCTCGCGCGTCGCTCGGAAAGGCGCACTCGCCGTGATCGAGGTCGACGGCGAGGAGAATCCGGAGGTCTACGACGACGATCCGTGATCGGTCTCCGGGCGATCGAATCGTGCTACAAGCTGTCTGCTAGTAGCTGTCTTTTCAGAAACACCCAACTACGTCCAGACGCGAAGACAATCGGTCGAACAGAAGTGCAGGTCGATCGTCTCGTCGTCGGTGTCCGATCCGGCTCCGCTCTCGGCTGCGCCACCGGCGTCGACGTGAGTAGTCAGCGTGTACGCGACCTTCTCGGCGCGACAGTTGTCGCAGTTCATACCCGTACAGCCACGAGCGTTGATATGAATATGCACCCGTTAGTCGATCGCGATTGCGGGTAGTGGCCCATTAGGACAGTTCAAGCGACCGTTGACCGACGGCCGTAATCGGGTACCGGAAAGTCTGCGCTCAGGCGGCCGCCCCCTCTTCGGCCTCGAGGAGTTCGTGGTACCGGTTACGGATAGTGACTTCGGAGATGCTTGCGACGTCGCTCACGTCGTTTTGGGTGACTTTCTCGTTGGTTAGCAGTGCGCCGGCGTAGACTGCTGCAGCAGCGAGTCCGACGGGTGACTTCCCGCTGTGAACGCCGCGTTCTTTGGCCGCCTGTAGCAGCGATCGCGCGCGACGCTCGGTCTCGTCGGACAGGTCGAGATCGCTCGCAAACCGCGGAACGTAGCTCTCCGGATCTGCCGGCTGTACTTCGAGACCGAGTTCGCGAATTACGTACCGGTACGTGCGAGCGATCTCGTCTTTCTCGACGCGGCTAACGGCCGTAATCTCGTCCAAACTGCGCGGCGTCCCGGCCTGGCGCGCGGCGGCGTACAGCGACGACGTCGCGACGCCCTCGATCGATCGCCCCGGGAGCAGATCCTCCTCGAGTGCCCGCCGGTAGATGACGCTCGCCGTCTCGCGAACGGTATCGGGGAGGCCGAGTGCGCTAGCCATGCGATCGATCTCGCCCAGCGCCTGTTTGAGATTTCGCTCCTTCGAGTCTCGGGTACGAAAGCGCTCGTTCCAGGTGCGCAGGCGCTGCATCTTTTTGCGCTGGCGGGAACTCAGCGACTTGCCGTAGGCGTCTTTGTTCTGCCAGCCGATGTTCGTCGAGAGCCCCTGGTCGTGCATCATGTTCGTCGTCGGCGCACCGACGCGGGATTTCTCGTTCTTTTCGGCAGCGTCGAACGCGCGCCACTCCGGACCGCGATCGATCTCACCTTCGTCGACGACGAGGCCACAGTCTTCGCAGACGGTTTCGGCGTGTTCGGTATCCGACAACAATCGGCCGCTGCATTCCGGACACTGCTCTCGTTCGTCCTGTTGATCTTCGTGCTCTCGGGTCGCTTCCAAACTGGTTTGCCGTCGCTCACCGCTCCGCGTTCGGATAGTGGAATTGGTCATTGTGTTGAAACTCAGTGGAACGCTCGATGGAAAACGCTCTATCGTGGCATCATTTAACTATCTGCCGCCACTTAAATACTTCGATTGTTCGAAGAGACGAACGGTTTCCTGCGAACGCTGGAACCGGCGACAGACAACCGTCTACCAGCGGAGTGACGATCGGAGGGCAACGAAACAGCGACAGCCCGCCACGGTGGGCTCTCCGGGTCGATCGGTCGCCGCGGAGACGGTATCGAAACCCTTACTCTCGGGAGGCCGGTGAGATGGGGTATGAGCGACGATGCCGTCAGTTCCGAGGAGGTCCGCCACGTCGCGTCCCTCGCCCGGGTCGACCTCACAGACGAGGAGGTCGATCAGTTCACGGGCCAGTTTGCGGACATCCTCGAGTACTTCGAGACGCTGGACGAGGTACCGGAGGTCGATCGCGAAGCGACGCTGACGAACGTGATGCGACCGGACGAGGTGTGCGACTCTCTGGAACGCGACGAAGCGCTTCGGAACGCCCCCGAGACCGAAGACGGCTATTTCAAAGGCCCGAACGTTTCCTGATCATGTCCGAGAATATCTTTATCACAGAAGCCCGGATCGAGGGCGACGACGACGGCCCGCTGGCCGGGAAGACCGTCGCCGTCAAAGACAACATCTCGACGGAAGGCGTCCGAACGACCTGTGGGTCCCGGATGCTCGAGGAGTACGTCCCGCCGTACGACGCGACGGTAGTCACTCGGATCAAAAACGCCGGCGGAACGATCGTCGGGAAGGCCAACATGGACGAGTTCGGGATGGGGTCGACGACCGAAACCTCCTCCTTCGGCGCGGTGGAGAACCCGGCCGCGCCCGGACGCGTTCCGGGCGGCTCATCGGGCGGGTCTGCGGCCGCCGTCGCCGCTGGCGAGGCCGACCTCGCGCTCGGCTCCGATACGGGCGGCTCGGTTCGCTGTCCCGCCGCGTTTTGCGGTGTCGTCGGTATCAAACCGACCTACGGCCTGGTCTCGCGGTACGGGCTCGTCGCCTACGGGAACAGTCTCGAACAGATCGGCCCGTTCGCGAACACCGTCGAGGACGCCGCGGCGCTGCTCGACGTGATCGCGGGGAGCGACGAGCGGGACGCGACGACGCGCGAGGCTCCGAACGGAGACGACGCGACCTACGCCGACGCCGCGACCGGCGACGTCGACGGTCTCCAGATCGGCGTTCCCACGGAACTGCTCGACGGTGCCCACGAGGGCGTCGTCGACACGTTCTGGAACGCGATCGCGGCGCTCGAAGACCAGGGAGCCGAGTACCACGACGTGAGCCTCCCGTCGATCGAACACGCCGTCGAAGCCTACTACGTGATCGCGATGTCGGAGGCGTCCTCGAACCTCGCCCGGTTCGACGGCGTACGGTACGGCCACGACGGAGATGGGGCCACCGACGGGAACTGGAACGACGCCTTCTCGAACGCCCGCAAAGAGGGCTTTGGCGACGAGGTAAAACGTCGTATCTTGCTCGGCACCTACGCGCTGTCGGCGGGCTATCACGACAAGTACTACAAAAAGGCCCAGGACGCCCGCGCCTGGGTCAAACAGGACTTCGACGACGCTCTCTCGGAAGCCGACGTCCTCGCGTCGCCGACGATGCCAGTGCCACCTTTCGAACTCGGCGAGAGCCTCGACGACCCGCTGCAGATGTACCTGGCCGACGCGAACACCGTTCCCGTCAACCTCGCGGATCTGCCCGCGATCTCGGTCCCAGCGGGCGAAACCGACGGCCTCCCCGTCGGACTGCAACTCGTCGGGCCGGCCTTCGGCGAGACGCGCCTGATTCGAGCGGCCAGCGCGCTCGACTGATCGGAGGAATCTCTGGACGAGGAAGGAACTGGTCGCGGAGACGATCGCCCGTGGCGACAGATCCGACTCGGAGGTAGTTTTTTATACGGACATTGCCAATAGTATTCACACCGACCAATATATTCGGTAGGTTTACATGAAGATCGCACAGGATCACGAGGTCGAATTCGATGAGTTTTCGCGAGCGTGTGATCTCGTCGAGAAGTACTTTGGCGAGACGATCGACGACGTAGCGCTCAACGCACCGGTCTCGAGACGTCAGCTTGTCGCCGTGCTCGCACGCGCACAGCTTTCCGGCCGCCAGCTCGCGATCGACGGGCTCACCGAACACGGAGACGTGGTCTACCAGTCGAACGACGAAACGCTCCTCTGGCTCGACGGGAACTTCTGGACCGACATGCGCGGTCTCCACCACCTCGATCCGGACGAGGGGCGCGCCGCTCGCGAGGTCCACAGACGGCTCATCGAGGTTATCGACGGCGATGTCCCCTACTACAACCGAGAGCGCGATCCGTTCGTCCTGATCGAACGGTTCGACCCCTACGAGTAACGATCGCCACGAAACGGGCAGAAAACAGTGACATGCGGATGCGATCACCCGAGCACACTCGATCGATGCCGTCGTCGATCGAGCGTCCGATTACTCTTCGTACGCGAGGTTCATGATCCACTGCGAGAAGGCGTCGCTGTTTGGATCGACCTCCTCTTCGCCGATAAACGGCGAGAGCATGTCGCCGGCCATCAGGAGGGTGAAATCGAGGTCCCTTGCGGTTGGCGTGATGTAGTACGTGTTGTGTCCGCTGTAGACCGTCTCTTCCCGATCGACGAGTTCTTTCTCGACGAGCGATTCGACGATTCGACTCCCCTTGCGCGAGGAGACGTCCAGTTCCTTCCAGAAGTCGCTCTGGTGAATGCCGCCGCTCTGGCGTACGAGTTCGAGTCCCGCGCGCTCGTCCTCGGAGAGATCGGCTTCGATCGCTGACACGCTCACGGTGACCACCACGCCGTGTTCGTCGCGACAGGCAGGAGTCCGTCCATGTGTGAATGAGATGGATCGATCCGCATGAAACTACCGTTCCTCGGTTCCCCGTTCCGCTGACCAGTCGCGAACGCTGACGGTCGGAACGGACTCGAACTCGGTTTCACAGGGTGGTCCCGGAGCGTACCAAAACCGGCTCTCCGCACCGATCGCGATCAGCGACGACGATCGCGTCCCGAACCCGTTTTCGTGGATGCAGACGCCGTACTCGTGATCTGCGAGAACGGTCCCCGCACGATCCAGCCAGTCGGTGACGGTCTCGTCCGGCCTGACGTGGAGATCACGCCGGACGCGTCTTGCGTCAGCCGCCTGTTTTTTCGCCCGGTCGTGTCGCATCGAGGGCAACTGCGCGTCGTCGTCGACGGCGACGTTGACCACGACGTGCACGCCGGGATCGAACGTCGTTCGATCGAGGTCGCCGTCCCACTCGAGACAGATGGCATCGGTGGCGTCCGCGAGAACGAGATAGAACCCGTCGTATTCGTACTCGCTGATCGTTTCCCCGACCGCCGCCGCGGCCTCGGCTGCGGAGTCGGCGTTCAGCGCATCCGTGACGAGCAGCCCCCGCGACCGCTCTCCGGCGAGGTCGGCGTCGGTCCAGCGGTTCGTGATTCCGGCGAAGACGCCGTGCTCGTTGTAGCCCATCCACGTGCCGCCGGCTTCGAGGTCGCGCGGTGCGATCGCGGCGGGGTCCTCACGGTAGATCGCCGGCGGGACCGACTCGCGATCGAGCGCTTCGTCCCGGTTCGCGGCGACCACCACCGGTGCCTCCTCGAAAACCCGCCAGGCGAGAGTGAGTGTGCACACGAGACCCTCTAGGCACGGAATTGCCTTAACTGCCAGTCTGGCGTTCGCGGACTGCAGATCGAGTCTACCGCCGCCCGGGCGGGAGGAACGCGCCGCAGACGTCGTTACGACCCGTCGGCCACGTCGACACCGTCGCCGCGAATCCGTTCGCGGACGGCCTCGCGATCGATCGTCCCGGAAGCGGTCCGCGGAATCGTCGTTCCGAACGCGATCGTCTTCGGCCGTTTGAACCCCGCGAGTCGATCGTCGCAGTGGGCCAGCAGTGAGTCGAGGTCGACCGACGAATCAAGACTCGCCGTTTCAGCGCCGACCGCGTTGTCTGCAGGCACGATGAGTGCGCCGACCCGCTGGCCCCACTCCGAATCCGGGAGACCGACCACGGCGGCATCCGAAACGGTGGGATGATCGCACAACGAAGCGCGCACTTGACCGGGATCGACGTTCTCGCCGCCGGTGACGATCCGATCGCCTCGTCGAGCGTGAACCCAGAGGCGACCGTCCTCGTCCCGGTAGCCGATGTCCCCGGTGTGGAGTCCACGATCGCTGAACGCGGCTGCCGTCGTCTCCTCGTCGAGGTAGCCAGGGGCCACGGTCGGTCCCGAGACGAGGAGTTCGCCGGACTCGCCGGGGGCGACGCGCCGTCCGTCCTCGTCGACGATCGTAACGTCGGTACAGACCAGCGGCTGACCGACCGTTCCAGGGTGCGTCCGCGTCTCCTCGGGTGTCGCGGTCGCGATCTGGGAGGCCGTCTCCGTCATCCCGTAGGTCGGGTACACCGGAACCCCAGCCTCGCGACAGCGATCGAGCAGTTCCCTCGTCGCAGGTGCCCCACCCAGCAGAACGAACCGGAGGCAATCGCCGGAGGCCCAGCCGGCGTCGAGGAATCGCGTACACATCGTCGGCACCAGTGAGACGCCCGTACAGTCGTAGTCAGCGAGGACGCGCGCGGTTTCACTCGGCTCGAACGAGCGCTGTATCACGACCGTCGTTCCGTAGAGAACCGATCGAACGACCGGCGCAAGCCCGCCCATGTGGTACATCGGGAGACAACACAGCCACCGATCGTCGGGGTCGACGCCGAGGCGAAACGCCGACGCGGTCGCACTCGCGAGGAGGTTCCCGACCGTCAGGCGGACGGCTTTCGGCTCGCCGGAGGTCCCCGACGTGAACATGATGAGCGCCGTTTCGTCCCGATCGATCGGGTCGGTCTCGATCGGAGATACCGATCCCCTTTCCGATCGCCCGCCTGCGACGGCCTCGGCATCCAACCGCGTCGTTCGGTCGTCGATCGGGTCGTCGACCGACACCACCGGAATCTCGGATCCAACGATCTCGCGGGCGGTCGACTCGGTCGCGCCTTCACAGACGATCGCGACCGGCTCCGTGCGATCGCACTTCGTGGCGAGTTCCGCGGTGGTCTCGCGGACGTTTAGCGGGACTGTCGTCGTTCCGGTTCGCATCGCGGCGAAGAAAACGGTCGCGAACGCGGGCCTGGTGTCCATCACCAGCCCGATCCGGTCGCCGGTCACCCCGAGTGCGTCGAGCCGTCGTGCGACGCCGTCGACGCGGCGATCGAACTCGCGAAACGTCCACCGATCGTCCGTCGCTGCGTCGATGAGCGCCGTTCGCTGGGGCGTCGCAGAGACGCGGTGTGCCAGAAGCTCGCGCGTCGGCCACGACGGGCTATCGATCACGCGTCCCACCCCCATCCGGGCCGTCGACGCGTCCCTCGTCCGGACCGCTGATCACGCCTCCCACACCCCGTCGACGCCGAGGCCTTTCGCCTGCGGGACGACCGCCGACCCCTTTTCGAGGAGCACGGGGTCGCGACCGAGGTCCTCGGCAAGCAATTCGGCCGTCGCGAGACCACAGGCTGGAACGCCGGGAATCGCCGCCGCGAGGTGGACCGCTCCGGTCCGGGCGACCACCGCATCGATCGTCGTCGTGACGATCGGCATAATGTCCAGTTCGGTGACCCAGGCCGCGACCTGACGGGCGACGTCGATTCCACCGAGCGCCATGGGTTTGAGGACGACCGCATCCGCAGCCTTCGCCTCGCAGATCGCGTCCACGCCGTGTTCGAGCAAGCCTTCGTCGAGAGCGATCGGGACGCCGTTCCGGCGGAGCGCGGCGTGGCCTTCCAGCGCGCCGGCCGGAAGCGGCTGTTCGAGCAGCGAGATGTCGAGGTCAGAAAGGCCCGCGATCGCGGTTTCGGCCTGATCGTACGTCCAGGCCTCGTTGGCGTCGATGCGCAGGGTTACGTCCGGACCGATCGCGTCCCGCACTCGTCGGACACGTTCGAGATCCGCCTCGACCGCCCGGGTACCGACCTTGAGTTTGCAGACAGTGAAGCCGCGATCGACCGCGTTCCGTGCCGCCGAGGCCGTTTCGTCGGGATCGCCGTCCCCGATCGTCGCGTTCACCGGAACTCGCCCAACGAGCGGACCCTTGCCGAGGTAGCGGTACAGCGGTGTCGACTCCTGAGTGGCCGCCAGATCCGCGAGCGCGAGCGTCACCGCGTGCCGGGCGGCGACCGATCGATCGACCGCGTCGAGCGCGTCGCATTTTCCGCCAGTTCGGAACGCGTCACGAGCGCGCGTGAGAGCCGTCTCACAGTCACTGTGCGATTCAGTCCAGCCGGTTAGCGGAGACGCTTCGCCGTAGCCGACGACACCGTTGCCGTCGCTGATTCTGACGAGAAATCCCGTCCGGCGATCGATCGTCCCGCCGGCGGTTTCGAGCGGTTGGGCGAGGGGAAGCGAAAACGGACGATAGTCGAGTTCGAACGTCGATTCGCCGTTACGGTCGGGGGGAGTCATACGATCACCAGTCCGGTTGCAAAGAGTACGGCATAGAGCGCGAGGAGCTTTCCGGTCCGTTCTAACGCCGGGTTCAGAGCCGCGCCGTCGGTTCGCGTACAGACCGTGTGGGTGACCATCGCGGCGTAGGGGAGGCTAACGAGCGGGAGCAACGCCGCGGGACCGAACCCGGCACCGAGCCAGAACCAGAGCGGCGTGACGTACGCCAGCGCGATCAGAGCGACGTACTCGACGCGACTCCAGGTGTACCCGAGTCGAACCGCGAGTGTCCCCTTCCCGGCTTCTGCATCGGTCTCCTTGTCACGAACGTTGTTCACGACCAGAATCGCCGTCGAGATGCCGGCGATCGGCAGACTCGCCGCGATCGCTTCCGGCGTGACCGTCCCCGCTGGAACCGTAGTCGAGAGAGGATCCGCGAGAACTGCCGCCGCCTGCACGTAGTAGGTTCCCACGACGGCGACGATTCCGAAGAAGACGAACACGAACAGGTCGCCAAGCCCGTGGTAGCCCAGCGGGTACGGTCCCCCCGTATACGCCCAGCCACAGAGGACGCTGACCAGTCCGACGACGAGGATCGGAAGCCCGCCGATGTAGACGAGGGAGGTTCCGGAGAGGATCGCTAGTCCGAAGGTGACGATCGTCGCGAGTTTAACCCGCTCTGGCGGAATGAGCCCCGACTGGGTGACTCGCGTAAACCCCTCCCGATCGTCCGTGTCAGCCCCCTTGATCGCGTCGTAGTAGTCGTTCGCGAAGTTCGTCCCAATCTGGATCAGCGCCGCGCCGACGAACGCCATCACCGCCGGGAAAAGCGCGAAAACGCCGTCGTGGACCGCAAGCCCCGTCCCCGCGATCACCGGTGCCGCCGCCGCGGGCAGCGTCTGGGGACGTGCGGCCATCAGCCAGGCCTTCGTTCGCGACGTATCGACCTCCGCTGTGCTCATTTACTCGCGTATCCCACTCGCGTACGTGTCAACGTTGGCATTGCGGTCGATCGATCGTGCCCGGTGGCATCGCGGTCGATCGATCGCTGCGGTGATCGATCCGAACGGCACTCGCCTTCGATCCAGACCATATCCGTCCTGTCGATCAGTAGTGCCACGGATAATCGTCGAACGCCGGGTCGCGACCCTCGACAAACGCGTCTCGCCCTTCTTTCGCCTCGTCGGTCATGTAGCCGAGCCGCGTCGCCTCGCCGGCGAACACCTGCTGGCCGACCATGCCGTCGTCGGTCATATTGAACGCGTACTTGAGCATCCGCATCGCCGTCGGGCTTTTGGCGTTGATTCGATCGCCCCACTCGAGGGCGGTCTCCTCGAGTTCGTCGTGCGGGACCACCTCGTTGACCATCCCCATCTCTTCTGCCTCAGCCGCCGAGTAGGTCTTGCCGAGGAAAAAGACCTCTCGAGCCTTCTTCTGGCCGATCTGTTTCGCCAGATAGGCCGAACCGAAGCCGGCGTCGTAGCTCGCCACGTCGGGATCGGTCTGCAGAAACTTCGCGTGCTCCTCACTCGCGAGGGTGAGATCACAGACCACGTGCAGCGAGTGGCCGCCGCCGACGGCCCACCCTGGCACGACGCAGACGACGACCTTCGGAACGTGACGGATGAGTCGCTGGACCTCGAGAATGTGGAGTCGTCCCTGTTCGGACGCACGATCTTCGTTGCCCTCGTACTGATACCCGTCCTTACCCCGACTCGTCTGGTCGCCGCCCGAACAAAACGCCCAGCCGCCGTCTTTCGGTGACGGCCCGTTGCCCGTCAGCAGGATACAACCGACGTCGGTCTGGCGCTTGGCGTGATCCAGGGCGTCGTAGAGTTCGTCTACCGTTCCCGGCCGGAACGCATTGCGGACCGCGGGGCGATCGAACGCGATCCGAACCGTCCCGGAATCGATCGCGCGGTGATACGTGATGTCCTCGAACTCGAACGCGTCGATTTGCTCCCACCGATCCGGATCGAACAACTCGGAAACCATTGCTCGAGTGTGGTCGACGTGTCCTGAAATAGGTTCGCGTCGTTCCCGGCGTGCGATCGGTCATCTCCGCCGCTGAGCGACCCACCCGTGGCGGTAGCGGCATCAACAGACCCGCCTGCGGTCGATCGATCACCCTCGTTTTGATATATCGAAATACAATTTATTCGTCGGAATTCCACCAGCGGTCAAGAGGGGTGCTACCAGACAGCAAGAGGTCGCTCAGAAAACGAACCGGAGGGAATCGTGACTCACACGTGGCAGTCGTCAGTAATCCACGACAGAAGTCGTTGGCTTCCTACTCGTATCTGTGTGACTCGCTAACGGCAGTCCATCTCGAACGTCGAATCGCGATCGCGTCTAACTGGGTTCTGGTTGGATACGCGATCGCTCCTGGGAGGGTTGCTACAGCGCTGAATCGCCGTCCGAATCCCCCCCGATTTCGTCGAGAACGCGCTGCTCGAGGGCGTCCCGGCGGTGGTGACTCGCGCCGGCGTCGAACTCCACGGCGAGCACCTGCGTCCCCCCCGATTCGAGCGAGGTTCGGTAGGTAGCCTCGAATTCCTCGGGCGAAACGCGATCGAATTCGAGGTCGTACAACGCCGCGAGCGACTCGAAGTCGAGTCCGTGGGGCGTCTTGAACTGGTCCGTAAACGGCGGATCGAACGCTTCGATCGGGAGTTTGTGGAAAATTCCGCCGCCGTCGTTGTCCAGCAGGACGATCGTCGCGTCGACGCTGCAGCGATCGATCGCGAGCAAGCCGTTCGCGTCGTGGTAAAAGGCGAGATCGCCCGTCACGAGCACGAGCGGATCGTCGACGGTGCTGCCGGCACCCAGCGCCGTGCTCGTGATGCCGTCGATTCCGCTCGCCCCGCGATTGCCGAGGACGGTCAGGTCAGCGGGTCGCGGGCGGCCAAAGCGATCCGCGTCCCGGACCGGCATGCTGTTTGACACGAAGACGGTCGCCGGGTTCGGCGCGTGCTCGAACGCCGACGCGAGGATCGCTCCCTCGAAAGGGGCCGCCTCGAGTGCGGCCGTCGCCGTCACCTCGTCCCGAAGCTCCCAGTGGCGTCGCTCGGCGCGCTCGAACGCGGCGAGCCACTCGTCAGTACGAGGGGCTGGGTCGCGATCGTCGAGTCGATCGACCAGCGCCTCGACGACCGATTCGGGCGTCGCCGCGAGCAGATCGGTCGCCGTAAACGTCGCCTCGCGCCACTCGCCGGCGGGGTCGACGAGGAACTGCCGCGCGCCGGAGTCTCGAAGCGCGTGTCGTAGCGGCTTCGATGTCGGTGATGCACCGAACCGAACGACGACGTCCGGCTCCGGAAGGGCGTCGACGTACCCGTCGTAGCCGCCGAAAATCGGCCCTTCGTCTACGTGGGGACCGAACCGAAGCCCCGAAAGCGGATCGGCCAGTACGGGTGCACCGAGTCGCGCCCCGAGTTCGCTGACCGCACTCGGATCGAGGTGCTGTAGCGTCGCCGGATCGGCCGGCCCGGCGACGATCAACGGCCGATCGGCGGCCGCAAGCGCCTTGATTGCCGGTTCGAGATCACCCGGAGAGAGCCTCGGCGCTCCAGCGCTCGTCTCTACAAACGGCCCGTCCCGCCCCCCGCCCGCGAGCGTATCCGCAAACTCTGCGGGAACGTCGCCCGCGTCGATCGGCTCGAGCGGTTTCCGGAACGGGCAGTTGAGGTGGACAGGGCCGGACGGGACCCCGTTCGTCTTCGCGAGCGCGCGGGCGGCGGTCGTCCGGAGGCTCCGAACTTTCCGCTCGTCGGCCTCGGGGTCGGGGAGTTCGGCATACCACCGGACCGCGTCGCCGTATAATTTGACCTGGTCGATCGTTTGGTTGGCCCCGCTGTCGCGCAGTTCCGCCGGTCGGTCGGCGGTCAACACGAGCAGCGGGACCCGTGCCTGACTGGCCTCGATGACGGCCGGGTGAAAGTTCGCCGCAGCCGTTCCGGACGTACAGACCAGCGCCGTCGGCTCACCGGTGCGCCGGGCGCGACCGACCGCAAAGTAGGCGGCCGATCGCTCGTCCAGGTGCGAGTAGACCTCGATATCGGGGTGATCAGCGAACGCGATCGTCAGCGGCGTCGATCGGCTTCCGGGGGCGATACAGGCCGCCTCGAGCCCGCCCTTCGCGAGTTCGTCCACGAGAACGCGGCCCCACAGCGTCGTGCGGTTCGGTACAGTCATGATTACCGTAGCTCGTCGAGGATCGGGCGAAACTTCAGCTGAACCTCCTCCCACTCTTCGGTCGGGTCGCTATCTGCGACGATGCCGTTACCCGCAAAGAGCGTGACCCGCTTGTCCGTCGCCAGTCCCGATCGAATAGCGACGGCGAACTCGCCGTCACCCGCGGCGTCGAACCAGCCGACCGGCGCGGCGTACCAGCCCCGATCGAAGGTTTCGGTCTCGCGGATCGTCTCCCAGGCCGTCTCCGGTGGGACCCCGCCGACGGCCGGCGTCGGGTGCAGGGCTTCGACGAGTTCGAGAACGTGCTGGTCGGCCGCAAGCGTTGCCGAAATCGGCGTCCGGAGGTGTTGAATCGTCGCCAGCCGCCGGATCGTCCGGTCTTCGACGGTGAGTTCGCACGCAAGCGGCGCGAGCTGGTCTGTGATCGAATCGACGACGAGTCCGTGTTCGCGATCGAATTTATCATCGTCTACCAGCCGGTCGACGTACTCGTCGTCAGCCTCGGGCGTCTCGCCGCGAGCGACCGACCCCGCGAGTGCTTCGGTTTCGACCCGCCGTCCGCGCTTTGCGACCAGGCGCTCTGGCGGCGCACCGAAGAACGTGCCGCCGACCTCGTTGCCCACGAGGAACCGATAACAGTTCGGGTACTGTCGGCGGAGGCGCTCGAGGGTCGCCGGAACGTCGATCGGTCCCGCGAGGTCGACCTCGAGTGCCTGTGCGAGGACGACTTTCGTCAGCGGGCCCGCCGCGATCCGTTCGAGTGCGGTCTCGACCTGTTCGGTCCAGACGGTCGCGGAGGCGGTCCGCCGGGTGCCGACGACGCCGGGGCCCGTTCCGCTGGGACGCATCGCCGGCAGCGCGGCCAATCGGTCTTGCCAGTCTTCGAGGCGTTCGATCGCCGTGGCCTCGTCGGGAGCAACTGTCGTCAGCCACGTCGCATCTCCCGTCCGCGTGACGAGAAGTTCGGGAACGACGAACGAGGCCGCATCGAATCCGGTCCAGGGCGGTGTCCCCTCGTGTCCGTCGTGAAACGAAACGCCGCCGAAGGCCCGCGGGCGGGCGGCACGGGGACCGTCGTGATCGAGCGTCGAAAACGTCCGGGCTGCCTGTTGACGGATTTCGTCGAATCGGTCCGTTCCGGATGCCCGAAGCCGAACAGCAACCCCGCGACCGACGATTTCGAGGCCCTCGGGTGTTGCCCACTGAATTCGAGCCTCGCCGCCAGCGTCCGCGATCGCTCCAAACGAAACGTCGTCGAGTTCGCGGCTGTGGCTCACCAGTTCGACGCCGTCCGGGAGACCCGCTTCCGACTCTGGCTCACCCGCCAGCCGTCTCTCACCCGACGTGTGGTCCATCGAACGCAGTTCGGGACTGCCGCGCCTTCAGCCTAACTATTCCGGACCCGAGTTCGAGCAACCACGCAGTACGGTCCGGAGTCGAGAGTTGCACGAGCGCCCCTCTCTATGGCCCGTTCAGCAATACCGCTCTTCGCGCCACGGGTTCGCGGTCCGCGAGTAACCCCGTTTCTCCCAGTAGCCGCGGTGTGGGTCCGTGAGAAACTCGACGCCGTCGACCCACTTCGCACCCTTGTACGCGTACTTGTGCGGAGTGACGACTCGGAGCGGTCCGCCGTGGTCCGGAGACAGCGGGTCGCCGTCAGACGCCCACGCGAACAGTACACCTTCGCGAAGACAGTCCTCGAGCGGGAGGTCCGTGGTGTAGCCGTCCAGTGCCGAGAACAGGACGTGTTCGACCTCGTCGCGATCGATACCGGCGCGGGCCGCGAGTTCGGGAAACGGCACGCCCGTGAACTCGCAACCGAGCCGGCTCCAGCCGGTGACGCAGTGGAAATCCTGTCGTTGGGTTTCACTCGGCAGATCACGGAATTCCTCCCACGAGAAGCGACGCTCGGTGTCGACGGCACCGGTAACGGTGAACTCCCAGCGCTCCCGGTCCCAGGTTGGCGTCGCACCTTTCGAGAGGACGGGAAACTCGCTCGTTTCGTGTTGACCCGGTGGGAGCCGATCCTCGCCAAACTCCCGATAGCAGTCGGTGACGTCTTTCATATACGGCGTACCGTCCTCGGCGGACCTAACGCTGACGCTCTCCTCGGATCCCCACCCTCCTCGGATCCGGGCGCTGCCCGTCCCGAAAGACGGCGACCACGAGCGAGAGCGATCGCCGCCCGGTCGCACCCGCCACCGGCCTCGAGACACGGCATTCGCACCGAGACGTTTCATACTGAGTACGGGTACAGCGGGCAACGGCGTATCGCAATACGGGTTGGGGTGGAAACGAGAGATTGCCGGGCAGGCACCGGTGAAGAAACGAACCGGAACGGTCCACGAGGTCACACAACTCGGGGTTCCCCCTCGAAACCCTCGCCATCCCTTAGTAGCGTCTCACCGATCTTCTGTTCTGTATGGCTACGAGACAGCAGCTGTCAGAACGAGAGATGTCAGGAGAAGCGGCCGAAAAAGTCGGACAGGAAGCCATGGGTCCCGCTGCCCTCGCGTCGGCAGCGTCGGTCGGCCTCGCGTGGTACTACTTCTTTCTCCGCGGCGATCGAGAGCGGGGACTCTTCGTCGGACTCTGGCCGCCGACGATTCTCGCGTTCGCGAGCTACTTCAATCAGCGAAAGATGCGCCGCCAGCTCGATACCATTACCCAGCCCGGAACGACGCTGCGAAACGCGATCGACTCGATGATGGGTAATAAATAGGCCCGGTACCGGGCGTCACAGCGTCTCGATTATCGACTCGGGTCTTTCCGATCGGAACGGGCTGTGGCCGGAAGAGGACTCCGCCACGAGAGTCTGATCGATCGCCATCCGAATCGAGAAATAATCCTTTCCGTCCAGAGATGATTTCTTCGCGATCGGTGCAGATTCCCCGTCAGAGCTAAATACCCCCTCGCCGAAAGCCGAATCAGATGCCGAAAGTAGAGATCACCATTCCGGAGCACCTCGAGATGCAGATCGCGCAGATGGTCGAACGCGGCGAGTTCGTCAACCGCGAGGAAGCGATCGAGGACCTCCTGTCGACGGGCATCAAAGCCTACAAGACCAGCGGACCGATGGACGACGACGAAGCGGCGGGAGGCCCCGGACTCGAAGACGACGGGATGATGGGCCACGACGACGAGTACGTCTTTTAGATTGCTGTCAGGAGGGGAACGCCGAATATAATCGCGACGCCGATCGCGAACACGACGAAGCCGATACCGACGGCTCTCGACGAGTAGTCGCTCATCGGTGCAGTCGTTCGTTCGGCCTCCAGATCGTGGCCGACGTCGGCCGCCGAATCGTGATCCGCCGCGGGATCTGTATCGTCTGCCATAGTCGATCGTTTCCGTTTCAGGGCCTTAAAGACACCTACAGCGCGCGAGTCGATCGAACGTAGCGGCCGGCATCGAACCCGCCACGGGGTCGCGTACGCCGACTTGGAACTCGACTGGTGACCCGTTCGTCTACCTGTAGCAGTCAGAACAGGTCACAGAGTCACAACGTATTTACTGACAGGTATTGAACACTCTCCGAATGCCCTCCATTCACCTCTCCCGCAGACGGGTAGTCGCGACGGTCGGGTGCCTGCTCCCGGCGCTTGCCGGCTGTACCGGCACGGATCGATCGTCGACGACTTCGGACCACACCGCTACCGACGGAACCGAACCCATGCCGTCCGACGAGTTCGAGGTCCTGATGATTCGGTCGGAAACCGACACCGACGTGTTCGTCTACCCGGACGGCGAGTCGCCCGAGAGCGACGACCAGTCGGGCCCGCATACCACCCACGTCGAGTTCGTGCTATCCGCTGAGGATGCGGCGGCGCTCCGGATCGACGCCGACACGGGCGACGCCGAGGAGGCCCAAGCCTTCCTTCAGGAAACGGACTTCGAGACCGAATCGATCGTCGTCGAACAGCGACCGATCGAAGACTGCTACCGGCGACATCTCCTGAGCGTGCAGGCGAACGCGGACGACTTTCGCCGGCAGTACTGCCAGACGTTGAAACCCCCGACGGTGGCGTGTGACGCCGACGCGGAACTGATGGAGGCGATATTCGTCCGCGTCGATCGAGCGTACGACGAGAGTCCCTCCAGTCGGTCGGCAAGCGAAAGTATGTCGTGTCCAACCACGGTTCTCGACGGCGAGAGCGACGAAAACCGATCAGCCGGGAACCGGTCAGCAGAACACCAGTCGGCGGAGAGCCGATCGGCGGGGGAACGATGACCGACCAGCCGACGGACTCTCGGCGGCGGGTTCTGGCCGGGTTCGCGACGCTCGGCAGCGTCGCCGTTGCCGGCTGTAGCGCCCTTCCGTGGGACCGGAACGACGACCTGGCCTCCGGGCGGTTTACCCGGGCGACGGTTTCCGGGTTCCTGACCAACGAACCCGCCGTTCCCAACGTCGAGGAACCGTCTCCGGTTCAGCCGACCGAGAGCGCGGTGAACGACGAACTCGGACGCGTCGACGACCTGCTCGATGCCGTCCCGAACCCGATCGGTCCCGAAGACGTCCCGAACGGTGTCGTCCGCGAGGCGATCGCCGACCGGCGTGAGCGCGCACTCGAGGATCGATCGACGGCCGCCGCGGCTAAAAAGCGGCGCTACCACGCCTTGCGGACGACCCGAGACGCCCGCGACTCCGCTCGACGTGCCGCCACGACGCTCGCCGCGATCGACGCCGACAGGGAGTCACTGCGCGCGGAACTCGACGACGAACGACGCGCTGTTCGGGCCACGCTCACGGATCGACGCGACGAAACCGAGTACCGTGGCGGCGACGCTGCGGACGATCGGCTCCGTGCCGCACTGTTCTACGCCGACCTCGAGGCCGACCTCGAGACGGCGAGCCGGCGCGTCGATCGCCTGGACGTACGAGCTACCTCGAGTGCTGGACCCGCAGAGACCGTCACGACGGTCATCGACCTCGGGGATGAAGCCGGTGCTCTGGAGTTTGCGACGGCGACGGTCGCCGTTTGGGACCACTGCATCGATCGGTTCGACGCCGAGACGGCCGACCGCGTCGCGCTCGAACCGGTCTTTCGAGCGTCGATCGAGGCGTCGATCGATCGGGCCGAAGGGGTCGATCTCCCCGAGCAGGACGAGGACGACTGGCTCGCGGAGCTCGTCGACGGCGACGTCGAAACCGGCTTTCCCCAGACGCTCCTCTGGGATGCCGTCAGGCCCGTCTATCGCGCGCGTGACGGACTCGAAGACGATTTCGAGGCGGGACAACTCGGGTCGGCGCTGTCCGAAGCGCTCCGATTCGAGCTGGAACGCCGGGCGTTCGAGACCGTTCGCGATCGGTTCGAAGACGGCGACGTCGTGACCCCGGAGACGGTCGAGACGATCGCAACGGAGCGAGCGGCCGCAATTTCGGCCGCCGAAACGGCGATCGGCTCGGTGACCGGACCGTCGCTGGCTTCGGCTCGTCTGGCGGGACTGGCCCGCAGACTCGAGTGGACCGACCGATCGGTTCGGCGTGCGGGAGCGGGCGATCCGGACGTCTACGTTTCGCTGTCCCGAGAGTATAGCGAGTACATCTGCTTGCGAGCACGGTTCGAGGCGCTTCCCGCCGCGATGGACGCCGTTCGAAAGCCGCTACTCGAGGCCGACCACGGAGACGACTGATTACCGTAGTCCAACGGTGCGGGGCATGACGATCGATCGCTGCCGTACTACGGTTTCTTCGAGTGTTCGATCCAGACGGCTTTACTACCCCCAGTGCGAACCCCCATCCAGTTACCACATGGTATTGACCAAGCGAATCATCCCGTGTATCGACGTCGACCTCGACGAGGACGGGAACCCGGCGGTCTACACCGGCGTCCACTTCGAGGATCTCAAGTACACCGGCGACCCGGTCGAGATGGCGAAAGCGTACAACGAGTCGGGGGCCGACGAGTTCGTTTTCCTCGACATCACCGCCTCTGCGGACGGCCGCGAAACGATGCTCGACGTCGTCGAGCGCGTCGCAGACGAGGTTTTCATCCCGCTCACCGTCGGCGGCGGCATTCGGACCACAGAGGATATCAAGGAGACGCTCCGTGCCGGCGCGGACAAAGTGTCGATCACGACCGGCGCGCTCGAGCGGCCAGAACTGATCAACGAGGGTGCTCGTGCTTTTGGCAGCCAGTGTATCGTCATCAGCGTCGACGCCAGACGGCGCTACGACGGCGAGGGCGAACACTACGTCGAGATCGACGGCGAGTCCTGCTGGTTCGAGTGCACGAAAAAGGGCGGCCGCGAGGGAACCGGCGTCGACGTCCTCGAGTGGGCACAGGAAGCCGAGTCCCGCGGTGCCGGCGAACTGTTCGTCAACTCGATCGACAAGGACGGCACCAAAGACGGCTACGACCTGCCCCTGACGACCGCGGTCTGTGACGCCGTCGATACCCCGGTGATTGCCTCCTCCGGCTGTGGCGGCCCCGAAGACATGTACGACGTGTTCACCGAAGCTGACGCCGACGCCGGTCTCGCCGCTTCGATCTTCCACTTCGGAGAGTACTCGATCGAGGAGACGAAAGCGTATCTGAACGAGCGCGGCGTGCCCGTTCGATTGTAGGTCGACCAGACGAGTGGACGGTCCCCATCTCGCGTCGCCGCGAACCGATCGAAATCCGACTGTCCGTCGCCACAAATTGATTGCGGACCGCTGTATCCAATACGCTTATAGCTTCGCAGTCGTGGGTTTCTATCAGTGAAGTGGCGGTGTACGTGGTGTGGGAAACCGCACGCGGAAGACGATCCTCCCTGTAATGCCTGCGGGCACAACGCCTTCGAGGAGGCGATCGTTCGCGAGGACGGAGACCGGGGCGAGAGCGATGCCAACGCGGCGACCCGGCGAACGGTCGACACCGGGACGACCTACGTCTGGGTCTGTCCGAACTGCGGTCGGGATCACGTCAAGAACAACCCGCCCTGTTCGCGGTGTGGCAACCCGGATCTCGAAAAGACCGAACAGGACTACGCCGACGTCGATCGAGACCAGGCCGTTCCGGGCTGGCTCGAAGTCGCGAAACCGTACGCGCCGGTGTTCGCCATCGTCGGACTCGTCGTCCTCCTGTTTGTCACCGGCGTTCTTTCGCCGTCGCTCTTGCCGGGAATCGGGACGCCCTCCCCTCCGGACGCGCCGGGCGAGGGGACGGCAGCCGGCGGGCTGGATCTGGAGACCACCGAGCGATCGATTCACGAGCGACTCGAGGCCGAGCGCGAGAGCGCGGGTGAGCAATCGCGGTCGTACAACGACGGCCTTGCCGCCTTCGCCGAGTATCAAAACCGGTATCGCGTCGCCCTCGACTACGCCGACGAGGACCCCGAACGGCCGCCACATCCAGACGAGTTCGGCCACGAGTGCGCCGCCGACCCCGAGATCGGGCCGCTGACGCTCGATGCCGTCTCGATCGACGACTACGAGGACGAAGACGCGTTCGCGGCTGCACTCGCCGACACGCTGCTGTCACAGTTCGAGGACGCGACCAGAACAGGGTACGACGCGGAAGCGATCGACCTCCACGTCGCCCCGGACGATCGCGTCTACGTGATGTACGCCGTCTGTTAGCAGATCTTGAAACGAGGTCGGTGCCCGCACGCGGGTGTCGATATCGCCGGCCCTTGGAGATGGGTGGATCGCCGGCCCTTGGAGATGGGTGGATCGCCGGCCCTTGGAGATGGGTGGATCGCCGGCCCTTGGAGATGGGTGGACGTGACTTATGTCGTCGAGCGAACGGACGAACGTGGGTGCTGGTCGGCGTCGCTCGTCGAGACGGAGAACGATCGACGCAAAAATGAACTCGGCGAGTCCCGGAAGCGAAACGATAGAGATCTATGCGGCCGCCTCGAAGGCGTCGCGAAACGACGACGCCTTTTCGCGGACCGAAACCGCCGCTTCTTCGAGCGCTTCGAGAGGGTCTTTCCCGGTCTCGGTTTTGATCGTCAGAATGGGTTCGGTTTGGCCGCCCGACTGTTCGGGATTGACGTCGTAGGTCGCTGCACTCACGTCGTCGTGTTCGAGCAGTGCCCCCTTGAGGACGTTCATGAACGTGTGATCTTCTCCTGCAATTTCGATCGAGAGTTCGTTCTCGGTGCTCTCGGTGACCCGCAGTTCCATGGCGAACACTCCGCCCGTCTGCCGCTTGTACCTTTCGAAGGCGTCGCTGACCGGTTCACCGTCCGTTTCGAGCGGAATCGGTGTCCCTTCCCAACGCCCTCTCGGGAATGTAAACCACTATACGGATCCGGCCGAACGAACCACCATGGTTTCGGTCGCGACCGCCATCGCGGTTGCCCTCGCGGTGGCGCTACTCGGTTCGATCGCGATCGTCGGACGACTCGATCACTCCGGTCGTCGCTGGGGCGATCGTCTCCGGAGGCGACTGGTGATGGGCGTTCCCTGGGGGACGCTCGTGACGGTCGCGTTCGTCTTCTGTATCTACCTGTTCGTCCAGGACGGGATCACCGACTTTCAGACACCCGTGACAATCCCCTTCCGGGCGTGGTCGTACTTCTACCCGCTCGGGATGCTGATGGCGGGGGTGTCACACGCCGGGTCGAATCACTTGCTCGGTAACCTGATTGGGACCCTCGTCGTCGCCCCGATCGCAGAGTACGCCTGGGGCCATTACCCGGATGAACGGGGCTCGCAGTCGTTCGAATCGTGGCGAACGAACCCGTGGGTTCGAGCACTGTGTCTCTTTCCGCTAGCCGCGGTCGGCGTCGCCGTCCTCACGAGTCTCTTCGCGCTCGGTCCCGTCATTGGCTTTTCGGGCGTCGTCTTCGCGTTTGCCGGTTTCGCGATCGTCCACTACCCGATCGTGACGATCATCGGGACCATCGGCGTGCAAGGACTGCTGTTTACGATCCTGCGCGCGCTGCAGTCGCCGATCGCCGTCTACGTCGCCCAGCCCAGTCCGCCGGGACCGCCGTCGTGGGCGACGATCGCGATCCAGGGTCACGCTCTCGGTTTTTTTACCGGGCTCGTCCTCGGGGTACTCGTTCTCAGACGGCGAAACCGGCACCCCGAGGTGTTTCACGTCTGGCTCGCCGTGTTACTGTACGGGTTCTCGAAATCGCTGTGGGCCATTTACTGGTTCGGCGGCGAGAATCGGTACATTCTCTACCGCGGTCCCGGCGTCCTTGTCGTCACCGTGCTTGCGCTCGTCGCCACCCTCGCGATCGCGGGGCCCAGTACGCCGCTGATCCCGGACCGACTCGGGGGAGCGTGGCAACGGCTCCGGCGGACTCGATCGTCCGCGCCCGACTCGGCCGCACCCCGTCGCGTTTCCGCCGCAGTGTCCCGCGTTCTCGAACTCGGCGTTCCGACGCGGTCGACGGGGAGCCACGACCCCGACGGCGGACCGATCGTCGCCCGACCCGATCGACTTCGGGCGATCGTCGATGGTGGCCGAACGGCCGACTCGCGATTCACAGAGCTAACACACAAACGAGCGGCGTTTCTCGCCGTTCTCTGCGTCTTCGCGGTGATAGCGGGGATCGCGATCCCGGTCAACCTCCTGGTGTTCGAGGGGGCGGCGGCCTCGGGGCCGACCGTCGAAATCGAAGACTACACCATCACCTACGCCGAGGGCGTCGAGAACCGACTCGTCACCGGGTTCGACGCCGGACCGTTTCAGGAGGACCTGCAACTCGAATCGAGCGGCGTGATCGTCGCCAGCGAGCAACGCCAGGTCTGGCTGGAGGCGGTCTCCGCCCAGCGCCTCGCGTTCACCGGCGAGGAGACCGTCCACGTCGGCGGCCCCGGCTGGCGGGAGGCCGTCCACGTCGAGCGATCGGGGTGGGAACCGGCCGGCAACGACACGGTGTATCAGGTCTGGCTCTGGGAGGACGACGGCGACCACCAACTCGCTCACGAATCGAACAGTTCGCGTGCCGACGTGCGGATCGACGATCGGACCGTGACGATCGCGCCCAACGACGGCGAGTTCGTCCTCGAAGTCGAATCGACCGAGACGACCGGTGTCGACGTCGCCCAGCTCCCCGCGGGGAACGAAACCACCGAGGCCGGCGGGCTCACCTTCGAGCGCGACGGGGAGACGGTGTACGCGAGCAACGGCGGGACGGAGGTCGCGATCGCCCGCGAAGAGACGTACAACTAGGCGGTTTGCTCTGCCGGTTTCGGCGTGACCCACTCCACGGCTCGCACCACTGCCAGTTCTCCGGCTCTCGACGCACGTTGCTCACTGACGCTCGTCTGTCTGCCACTCGATCCGGAACACCTCGGCCTGCAGGGTCCGTTCGCTCGCCGTGTGGAAATCAAATCGGTGGTCGATCGGCAGCGGGGCCCTGAACGCGTGGGTCACCGTCGCGCCGTGATCCGCCGCGAAGGATTCGACGAACGACTGGCTCTCCTCGTTGTGAATCGTATACGAGACGGCAGCGATCTCGGAAGCTGTCTCGAGAAAGGCCCGGTCAGCGTGGCGATTGCCATGCTGCGCGCCGAACGGGGGATTCGAGACGACGGTTGCCTCCCGCACCGAGAACGGGTGGTGCGTGACGTCGCCGCGAACCCAATCGATCGCTCCTGCTCCGCCCACGGTCGCTGCGTTTCGACGCGCCAGGTCGAGCGCCTCCCGAGCGAGATCGACGCCGACGACGCGAGCTGCACCCGCAAGCGACGCGGCGATCGCAAGCATTCCCGTCCCGGTTCCAAGGTCGAGGACCGGGCGATCGAGGTCCTCCTGAAGGCCGGCGAGATGGGCGATGTGGGCGGCGAGGTCGGCGGGAGTGAGATACTGTTCGAGCGACGCGGTGGGGTCCGAAAAGTCCTCGACACCCTCGAGCTGACGGGCTAGCGTTCGCCGGGAGAGATCGGGCATGGCTGTCTCAGTGTGCGGGTTCTCCACGCTTGCTCGATCCCACGCTGTATCTACGACGCGGCCGTGGCGCGATCGATTCCGGAGACGACCCATCGGGTACGCCGATCGCGGCGTCTGCCGGTCGACCCTGGCCAGTCGTCGGTTCGGCGTCGGACGTGGCGCTCGTGCTCATTATTGCGGGAGACGCGAGCGGGACGCAAAAGCGTGGTGAATACCCGATCGAGCCAGCAGCCAGGGGCTAACCACTGGATTGCAGGGGAAACTCGATCGCCCCGCCAGTTCGTAGCGCGCATGGAAATTTCGTGACAACAATAACTAGAGTTAAGGCTGTACCGTGTCAGAGAGACGTATGGACCAGTGTCCACGGTGCCAGGGAACCCTCGAGGAACTCTCGCTGGGTGACGTTTCGACCGTGACGTGTCCACACTGTAGCTACGCGGACATCCCGGTCGATCACGATCGACCGCCGGAAGACCGAGAGTCCTGGCGAGACGCGTTCAACCGATTTTACGAGGAGTGACGGACTCTCGAAGAACGATCGCCGTAGCGACTACCATCGCGCGCTGGAACGATTCGAGCCGGTGCTCGGAATCGATCGGAACCGCAAAAACGAGGGGGTTTTTGGTCGCGTTACTCGTTTGCCGGAGCCGCTTCGGCTTCCTCTTCCTGATCGATGTCCTCGTCGGAGCGGGCAGCGACGAGGCCACCGCGGGCCACGCTGTAGAGCGGTTCGTTCGCGTGCGTGACGCCGCTGATCGAGAACGGAATGTTCGCGTCCTCCAGGTGGTCACGGAACAGTGCCTCGAAGCCCGAGGGACTCGAGGTGCCGCCGGTGACGACGACCGGCACGTCGAGTCCTTCCTCGACGTCCTCTTCGTCGACTTCCTGGACGATGTTGTCGATCACGTAGTCGAGCAAGTTCTCGTAGTAAATCGAGAGGGCACCCTCGACGCCGCCGACGTCGGTCGTAAAGTCGAGTTCGAAGTCGTCTTCTTTGATCGACGTGACCTTGTCCACCGGCGTACCCGTTGCACGGGCGGCCTGCTCGTCGACCCAGTCGCCACCGCGGGCAACGGAGAACTTCATGACGGGCACCGCGTAGTAGGACAGACAGACGTTCGTCATCCCGGCACCGAAGGAGATGCCGAGACCGGTGAAGTTGTTGTCCGCGAGTTCGCTGTAGATGACGGACATCCCCTCGTTGATCGGTTCAGAGTCGTACCCCATATCGTCTAAGAACGACTCGATCGTCTTCTGGTGATATAGCGTCGAAAGATCCGAATCGATCGGGTCCGCCGGCGACGAGAAGTAGAGTTTCTCGTCCGGATAGGCGGGTTCCCCGACGACCTGTTCGATGATGAGTTTCATCATCGGAATCGCGCTCTTTTCGTCGTTCGAGAGGATCCCGTGTTTCATCGGTCGACGGGTTTCCTTATTGAAAATGTTCGCGAAGTTGAGGGCATCGTCACCGACGACGTACACTTTGTCATCCTTTCGGATGTGAAGCACTTCACTTCGCGAGAGCATCTGCTCGGCCATATCCGAGTACTCGATCTCTACGAAGGAGTTTCGCTGCTGCACGAACACCGTGTCGTTTCCATCCTGCTGTGCAGACAGGATGTTCATCGTTCCAACGTCTAGGCCTTTGGCCATAGTTGGGCAAGGCCACTGACGGATTATAAATCTATGTGCCTTTTTTACACACGACAACGGTTCTCCCGCAAACGAAGATTTCCGCGGCTAACCACGGGTTACTTTCGACCGACGAGTTCCCGAAACCGCTCCCGGAGCGTCGCGAGAGCGGACGGCGAATCATCACCCTCAGCCGAGGCCGCATCCTCCTGGCGCTGTTGTTCGCGAAGTTGTTTTAATTTCTGGGTCTGGTCGTCGACCGTCGCGCTCGAGGTCGTCGTCTTGGTTTCGCCACCTTTCAATCCCTTCAGACCGGCGACCTGCTGGTCGACGCCCGTCGATCGGGTCGTCTTCGTCGCCGCGCTGTCCACGTTGACGTCGTCGAACTCCTGTTCGGAGAACGTGAGTCGCGTGTGCTCGGTCTTCTCGACGCCGCCCCAGGAGAGTTCGACGCCGTCCATCGCGTCGTCGATGTCCCGTTGGATCTCCGCGTCCGTGATTTCGGGGTCGTCCTTTGCGTCTTCCTCGTCGACATCGACCCGTTCGGCGGCACGAGCCATATCGAGATAGTGGGCGATCAGCGCGGCACCGGTGGAGGCGGTAATCCCGGCGAGTCCGACGGCGTACACCCCGACGACCTGGGCGGTGTAGTCCGCGCCGTATCCGTTCCAGTCGTCCGGGTAGGCGAATAGAAAGCCGCCGACGGCGACGATCGCGACGGCTACGCCAGCGATCGACGTGTACACCACTCGCTGTTCGGCCGGAAGCAAGACGACGATCCCGAGCATTAACACCGGCAGGGCCACCATGACGAGTGCGTACGCGGGCTGTGCCCACGCGATATGTGCCCCCGACCGCGGCTCTAGCGTGGAACTCCACAGGAACAGTACGAGCGCGACGATCGCCAGCCCGATGCCGCCGAGGAATAGACCGAAGCCCACGTAGACGTCGGTCCGGTCCTCCGGTTCGCCGATGTACTGGCGATAGAGGTCGAAGAGATAGCCGTCCGAGGGCGGTTCCGCTGCCATAGAACCCGGTTTAGACTCCAGTACTATGACTGTTGGGTCGGGTGACTGGTTCCTTCGAACTAACGTCAAACCGATCCACAGTCGATGGAACTGTCACAGGAGACGGACGATCTGGTACCCCACGAGATGTGCTGGTAGACAGGGCTACCGGTCAGTCGATAGCGGAAGCGTCGCCGTTATACGTTCGTGGCTGTAACAACGGCCAATGAGCCAGGAGCCGGAGTACAGCGAAGGAGACCTCCGCAAGACCGGAATGCGTCTCAAGCACGATCGCGAGTGGGACTACGAACTCGAGCAGATCGTCGAGGCGATCGAGGAACGAGACGCGACGAAGGTCGGGTTGCAGTTCCCCGAGGGACTCAAACGGCGCGGGCCGGCCGTCGCCGACGACCTTCGGGAACTCGCCGGCGACGACGTGACGTTCATGCTCTCGGGTCAGCCGTGTTACGGAGCCTGCGACCTCGACACCTACCTGATGAAACGCACCGACGTCTTCGTCCACTTCGGCCACTCGCCGATGAAGGACACGGACAAGGTGATCTACGTGCCGCTGTTTTCGAACGTCGAGGTGCTTCCGATCATGGAGGAAGCACTGGATACCCTCGAACCGCCCGAGGAAACCGGCAGCGTCGGTCTCGTCACCACCGCCCAGCACATGAACCGCTACGACGAGATGCGCGAGTTCCTCGAGGATCGAGGGTACGAAGTTCACAGTCGTCGCGGCGACGATCGACTCACCCACGAGGGACAGGTGCTCGGCTGTAACTACGCGAGCGCGGACGTTCCCGCGGATCAGGTCCTCTACGTCGGCGGCGGGAAGTTCCACCCGCTCGGACTCGCGATGGAACACCCCGACAAACACGTCGTCATCGCCGATCCGGTCAACAACGTCGTCACCGTCGCGGACACGGAGAAGTTCATGAAACAGCGCTACGGAGCCGTCCATCGCGCGATGGACGCCGAGAAGTGGGGCGTCATCTTCTGTACCAAAATCGGCCAGGGACGCTGGGAGACCGCCCAGAAGATCCTCGACGACAACGACAACGCCTACCTGATCACGATGGACGAAGTCACCCCCGATCGGCTCCGCAACTTCGATATGGACGCGTTCGTCAACACCGGCTGTCCCCGAATTACCACCGACGACGGCCCGCAGTTCCACAAGCCGATGCTCACCCCCGGTGAGTACCGGATCGCCGTCGGCGACGAACCGCTCGATAGCCTCTCGTTCGACACCTTCCACGGCACCTGGTGATCTCCGACACTCCTGTCTCCAACTCACGTCCGAACCAACCGCCGGTCCAGCACTTGAACAACCGACCGCTCAGATCTACAGGCTGGGCAGGCCGAGCGCCTCGGGGTCGTTCGGAAGATCTTGGATCTTCCGTGATAGCGAGAGGGCGTTGCTCTCTCGAACCACTCGACCCCGAGGCAGTTGACACGCGTCGGAACCCGCCGCCTCTCCCGACGATACGCTTTTGACACGTTTGTGCCCCTTTCGCCACAGATACAGTATAATCACGTGAAACGTTCGTATTTATAATATATTATCCACTATAAGTCTCCAGTTGTGAACGGAAGCCAACGCTATTTGGGCGAGCGTTTTTGCTCCATCCGTTCTGACCAGCAGTCGTATGACAACCACGCGCCGCAGTCGATCGAGCGACTCCCTCGACGGGCTCTTTCGTGCCCTCTCGACTGGACGCCGGCGAGCAATCGTCCGTCTTGCCGACGAGCGGTCCGGAATCGCGCGGGACGATCTCGCTCGACAGCTCGCGGCGGCGACGACGGAGTCTCGTCCGGGGACGGTACCCGTCGAGGACGAACGGCGAGTACGGATCGCGCTCGAACACAGCGATCTCCCGGCACTGCGCGACGCCGGCGTGATCGCGACGCGAGGCGATCGCGTCGTCACGATCGATCGCCCCGATGTCGATGCGATCGAGACTCTGATCCGAGACCGGCCGTCCGCGGAACTCGATCGCATCTGCAGAGCACTCGGAGACGCCCGCCGCCGAGCGATCCTGTCGATCCTCGAACGGCAAGATGGTCCGGTCTCGATCGAAACACTGGCCCAAGCGGTTGCCGACCGGGACTCCCGACGTGGACGATGGGACACCGCTCGCGTCGACGCGGTGCTCGTCGAACTCGTCCACGTCCACCTCCCGGTGCTCGACGACGCCGGGTTCGCCGCCTACGACGAGCAGACAGGTCAGGTCGCGGACGAGGGACATCCTGCGGTGCCGACCGACTGGCTCGCCCCGGAAATCGAGTCGGATGGCGACGAGGACCCGGCGGTCGACGTTACTACGTAACCGACTATCCAGCGATCGACGGTACTACGTAACCGGTTCGCAGTTGTCCGATCGCCACCGTCCAGTTCGACGAAGACGGTAACACTTACCCAGTCGGTCCCCAGACGTTGCAGTATGACACAGTCTCGAAGCGATTGGGGGGCGTGGCTCGTTCGTGACATCGAAGCCGCCGACCCGGATGGTGTAGCGATCTGGTATCTCGGCTGCAACGGCTTCGCAGTGAAAGGCAGTGGGGGAACGACGCTCTTTATCGATCCCTACGTCGGACTCGGAGACCCGCCGCGAACGGTTCGAATGATTCCCGTTCCGTTCGATCCAGAAGACGTCACCGAAGCCGACGCCGTCCTCGCGACTCACGAGCACACGGACCACGTTCACGGCCCGAGTCAGGCCCCGATACTCGCGAACACCGGTGGGGAACTGTACGCGCCAGACGACAGTCTCGCGGTCGCGCGCGAAGACGAAAATTGGACCGAGGAGTGGGACGTGAGCGAGGATCAGTTCACCGAACTCGAGGAGGGCGACACCCTCGAAATCGGTGAGTTCACGCTCCACGTCGAAGACGCCTACGACCCCGACGCGACGCACCCGGTCAGTTACGTTATCGAACACGACGCGGGGACGTTCTTCCACGGCGGCGATACGAAACCGTCCGAGGAGTTCGAGCGCATCGGCGCGGAGTACGACCTCGATCTCGGTGCACTCGCGTTCGGCACTGTCGGTCAGGTTCCGGACAAACAAACCGGCGAGCCCAAACGGACCCGCTGGTACAACGACGAGAATCAGATCGTCGAGGCGGCCGCCGACCTACAACTCGATCGGCTCCTGCCGAGTCACTGGGATATGTGGCGCGGCCTGACCTCGGACCCGAAGGTGCTCTACCACCACGCCAAGAGTTTCCAGTTTCCGAACCGACTGGAACTCGTCGAGATCGGTGATCGCGTCGACCTCTAATCCGAACCGGCGCTCGAACGCGATACCGAACACCTTTTGTGGAGTCGTCTGGCCCCGGTCCAGTTTCGAGGAACCGTGGCCCAGCACCGACGATCGGTCTCTAGTACGAGATCCTGACAGTGAGTCGGCCCGTACAATTTATAATAATGGTATGGTAACGTTGGGAGCATGAGTAGTAGCGCCGACACGGACGACGTAATCGAGGTCACTGCGGACGGGTTGACGGTCCGCAAGACGTTCGCGGCGGACGAGTTTCCCGTCCCCGCGATCCGGTTCGAGATCCGTTCGGACCACGACGACGAAGCGACCGTTCGACTCTCCGAGGAGATTCCGGAGTCGTTCCCGATGGACAACGTCGGATTCCACCCCGACTATCACAGCGACAACTGGACCGCGTTCCAGGACAACCACATCGAGTTCACCGGCACGGTCGGGGCGGGCGACGAACTCGTCACCGTCTACGGCATCCGCATCGACGACGAGAGCGAGGCCGTACAGTTTCTCACCGAGCCGACGATCGTCGACGTGAGTGCAGAGAGCGACGGCGAGAGCGAAAGCGACGCCGAGGAAATCGACGACGACGTCATCGGCAGCATCGTCGACGAGGACCGCAACCAGCCCGTAAAGGACATGCTTTCGGGCACCGCCGACGGAGTTCCGGGTCTCGAGGACGACGAAGGCGGCGAGAGTGGAACCGAGTCGGCGGGCGGGGAAGCCGAGGAAGAGAGCGAAGATCCGACGGTCGTGACCGACGACGCCGACGGTCTCGACCTCGATCTGGGCGACGTCGATACCGAACCGCAGCCGGTTGCGGACGACGAGTCGGACGCAGACGACGCACCCGACATCGACCTCGGGTTCGACGACGACGAGATACCGGAACCAGACGACCAGTCGGCCACCGACGCCGACGACGAGGACCTCGAAATCGATCTCGGAACCGAGGACGAAGCGTCCGAGGACGGCGAGGACGCAGACGACGAACCCGCGATCGACCTCGAGATCGACTCGCCAGCAGCGTCTGAGGAGGACGGCGAAACCGGTATCGATTCCGAGAGCCAAGAAGACGTCGACACTACTGAGACGATCGAGACCGGAGAGACCGACGACGAACCGGCAGCCGACGACCCCGAGACCGAATCGGTGGCTGACGACGAACCGGCAGCCGACGACTCCGACAGCGAACCGGCCGATGACTCCAAGGGAACCGACGACTCGGAGGATATCGATGACGCGCCAGTGGATGACGCTGTAGATGCTGACGACGCGCCAGTGGATGACGCTGTAGATGCTGACGAAGAAGCCGACGACGACGCGACGGACGAACTCGAAACAGATGCGCAACCAGAGACAACTGACTCCGAAGTCGACGACCTCGATATCGACGACCCTGTAGCGGTCGACGAGTCGTCATCCGACGGAGCCGACGACTCTGAAACGGCCGACTCGACCGCGGCCGACGCGTCAGCGACCACCACGACCGAGACGGAGACGAAACCTACAACGCCGCCGGAACAGCCCGAATCGATCGCGTCCCAACTCGCTACGGAACTCAGAGAGGAAACGGTCGACGACGACGAACTCGCGGTGCTTCGCGAGGAACTCGAATCCGAGCCCTCGGGCGCCGAGCAGGCGAGATTCGACCACCTCCAGTCACGAGTCGAGGAAGTTGCCGCCTACACCGACGCGCTCGAAGCGTTCCTCGACGAACACGGCACGGGAGAACAGCTGATCGAGGAGTTCAAGCAGGAACTCGACGCGTTCGAGTCCGATCTGACCGCGATGGACGAGCGGCTCACCGGAACGGAGGATCAGGTGTACGATATGGAAGACACCGTCGAGGGGCTGACCGAGCGAACCGACGGCATCGAAACCGATCTCGAGGAGGTAACGGACGAGGTCTCAGATCTCGAAGGCGACGTCGGCGGCCTCGAAAGCGACGTCGACGAACTCGACGACGGGCTCGATTCCCTTTCGGAGAACGTCGACGATATCGATGCCGACGTCGAGGACATAGAAGACGACGTCGAAGAACTCGAGGACGACCTCTCGGCCGTTCGCGAAGACGTCACCGACATTCAGGAGTGGCGTGACCAACTCGGCTCGATGTTCTCGGGGTAATCCGGCTCGAATTCGCGAAGCGCAACGCGTTTATCCGTTCCAAGTCGAGCATTGATCGATGGGCGAGACGATCCCGATCGCGGTTCCGCGGAAAGGACGACCACTCGAGTCGGTCCTCGACCGACTTGCGCGTCGACTCGACGCGTCACCGCTTGCGGACGACATTAGTTCGACGCTCCGTCACGAAAAGGCACTCACGAAGGGGGCGATCACCCCCGACGAAGCCAACGTGTACCATCGTCTCGCCGCCTACAGCTCCGTCGACGATCCCACGGCACCGGAGTATACGCTCTTGCGCGACGATCGAGCGGGAAAGCCCCGACGGATCGTCTTCGACAGCGTCACGATTCCGATCGAGGGTATCGACGGCGTTCCGGACGGTACAGAGATTCAGTTGATCGGCCGCGAGGAGCCGTTTCGAGCGCTCCGAACTCACGAGTTCGCCCTGGGATTCGACAGCGCCGACCTGGTTCTGGAAGAGGTCGTCGAACTCCGGCCCGAGCCACTCGACCGAATCGCCGAGATCAATGCGCGAATCAACCCCGCTGACACCGACGTTCGCGTCGTCACCGGACTCGGGGATACCGTCTACCACACGCTGATGGCAGACCCCGAGGTCGTTCCCGCATCGGCGTCGCTCGATCGAGGGTTTCTCGAGAGCTACGACGGCCCGTTGTGTATCGAACCGCGATACGAACGGCTCGTTCAGGCCGTCCTCGGGACGCAGGCCCTCGAGGACATCTCCTTCGAGTATCCACCCGAGGGCCGCGAAGAAGAGGCGGCGATCGTCGACACCGGGCTCGGCGTCTATCTGACCATGACCGGGTCGACGGCCCGCGAACATGGGCTTCTTCTGGGCGAGCAACTCTTCCCCAGCGAAACCGTCATGCTCGAAACCACCCCGGAGGTGACGGTCCCGATCGAGACCGTTCGATCGGTACTGGCCGATGGCATCGAGGAGACCGAACTCGCGATCGGGCGGTAGTAGTCCCGACGTCGTCCCACCAGTGGACGCGGAGCGATAGTCACGGAGCGGGGATTTCTATCGATCATCGAAGAGTGGTACCGTCCGCTCTCGACCCGGTGACTCCAATTTCGATATAGCGACATAAGATATATTTGTGGAGTGTCGATCACTGAGACATCGTTCAGCACTTCCAGTAGTTCCGGAAGTCGGCCACTGACACCGCCGGGGCCGATCGCACTCGATCCGTTCACACGGTTGCGATCGTAGCAGATCCAGCTGCCCCCTCACTCGAAAGCGGTGAGTCCGTCCGCTACTCGCCCGAAAGCGAATAGATGTGTTCGAGATAGGTCTCCCGGACCCGATCGCCCCAGTTGTGCGTGTAGGTATCGATCACGTCGCTCGCGACGTCGCCCCGGAGGTACTGGACGATGCCGCGATCGCCGGTTCGATCGCGGAGGTGCGTAGTGAAAAAGTGCCGGAAGTAGTGGGGGGTTACGTTCTCGGAGGCTCCGCCACCGGTTCGGTACCAGCCAGCGTCCCTCGCATAGCCTTCGACGACGTGGTGGACGACATTAGGCGTAAGCCGCTGCCCCCAGCGGTCTGCCGTGCCGACGAACAACGGCTCCGCAACGCCCGGTCCCCGCTGTGGCGTGTCCGGCCGAACGGCGAGCCAACGGACGAGCACCGCCTTGAGCTCGTCGTCGATCGGAACGACGGTTTCCCGTTTGCGCTTGTTCGATGCTTGCCGTCGCTCGCCGCCGGATTCCTGTCCGTAGCTGTGTTCCGAGGAGACGAATATCGAATCCGGCCGCCCCGCGATATGGGCGCGGGGCTGCCACGTTCGAGCCTCGTGGTCGAGGTTGATATCGATCAGATCGAGGTTACAGCATTCGCCGGCCCTGATGCCAGTCTTCAGCAGCGCCACGACGAGCGCTCGGTGAAGCGGGTGCCGGATGCCCCCGACGAACGATCGCATCTCCCCGAGGGTAATATCCCGGCGCGTCGGGTTCGATTCGATCGACTCGTTCATTTCCTCGAGGACGACCGTCATCGGGTTGTCCTCGGCGTGACCGACACGTTCGAGGTAGCTGTAGAACCGGTTAAGATACGACGCGTAGGTCGCGACGGTACTGTCGGAGTGTGTCGCTCGCAGTTCGTGCACCCACGCCATGCAGTCTCTGTAGCTGGCCTCCGGGGGCTGTGTGTCGAATCGATCGGTGAGAAACGCCTCGTAATCCGTCAGCACGCGCTCGTAGGCCGCTGCAGTCCGTTCGTTGCGGCCGTGGTGTTCGATGTCCTGCAGGAAGTACTCGACCGTGTTCTGACGCTGTGTGCCGTCACTCATCGGTCGTGAGTACGTAGCCCCCGTCTCGTCCACTGTACCGGATCAGATTCTCGTCTTGGAGTTCCTGAATCGTCGCGTCGAGTTCCGCCTCGACGTCGTCGATCAGGGCATCGACGAGGTCGTCCCAGCCGAGTGGCCCCTGCCGATCGAGCACGGCCAGGATTCGATCCCCGAACTCCTCGTCTGCATCGACGGCCCCGGACTGGGCACCACCGGACTCGGCTTCACCGTCCGAGCCAGGGGGCGTGGTGGTCTGTCCACCGAACGCCGACGGAATCTCGAACGACTGTCGTCCCGCCTGAACCATCGTTCGCACGAACTCACTCTGACTCATTTCGAGATCATCAGCGTGCTCTCGCCAGCGTTCTTTTTGATACCGCGGCACGTACGTCTTCACCGCAACTCGATCGTCGTCGGCCATACCAACAGTCGCTCACCGAAGTCACTTCAATTTACCCCACATTCACAAATAAGGGCATTTATTTCGATTTGTAGCCCTGCAGTTCGCCCCCGTTCGACGGCATATTTTCCAAGATGGTCCTGCAAAACAGGGGAAGATAGTCCTACATTAGAAAATAAAGGCACGTCGGGCTGGAGGTAACGAGCAGCGTCTCGAACTCGCTCTCTCTTCGATCGAGACCGAACCGAGGTTGGGGCGAAACAATTGTTTTTCCGATGTTTTCTGGAAGGTGGTTTTCCCCGCTTGTACCCCCGGAGTAACACCCCGAAAACCGGTCTCCAGAATTCGGTGAAAATTGCCGATACCCCACGACTACCCTCACCCATCATATCTAATATTTGATAATATCGTCGAGTAGCGGGGGTGACCGAGCATCACCGCAACAGCCGGACGATGAACGTGCTACTGGCCACCCATCGACTAGACCAGTTTGAGGTAGTCGTGAACGCGGATGGAATCGGATCGCGACGTCGCCGGACGAGCACCGACCGGTACCGAACGGCCGTAACCGGTGTAGGGTGAGTATCGAAGACGGCGTGATACTGCGACCAGCGTATAGCTCTCCCCACTCGAGACATCGTGACCGCAAAGCTGGTATCGAGTGATCACACCGGATCGGCCCAGAAACGGCCACATTTCGGGCCACCGTCGGTGGGAGAACGGAGGATCGGATCGAGCGTTACCGGCGTCCGGCCCGATCATGTTTGTGGAACGATTCCACACGCTGTACGCAGTCGAGCACCGACGGGAGACGCTGGCGGCCTAAACCAATGTCACGAGTATGCACGACACCGAAGCACCAGCGATCGAGGCGAGAAAGACAGTTTTGCGGTAAGTTGCCCCCACGAAATAGAAACGCGGATCGAATGCTGCTGACGCGTGCCGCCCGAACACAAATAAATCCTATGGCGCGATATCCAAATGGCGGCGATCCGACTCGAAGCCGATCGAACCGACCCTCACGAGGCGGACTCACTGCCATCGTCGTCGCTCTCACCCAGGCCGAGCCACTGGTCTCGGACGCGATCGCGCCCGCGCGCCTGCAGTTGCTTCTGAAGCCCCGATTCGATCGTTCGCTGTAACTCGAGACCGTCCTCGGCGTCGACGTCGTACGCAGTTCCGGCGCGGCCGAGAAACGCGGCCGAACTCGCGGTGTCGGCAGTAACGCTTGCGAGTCGCCGTCGGCGCTGGAACACCGACTGGGTGTGCACCACCGACTGAACGCGGTAGTGTGGGACGACCTTGGTCGTCCGTCGCCAGAAGCCGGTGCGCGTGAGGAGATACCGATCATCGACCTGGTGACCCCGGTTCGACCACTTCAGGTGCGCTCCGATCGGGACGAGACCGGCGAGCACGGCGAGGGCGTACCAGGGCCCGGAGATGGCCGTGACGCTCGTCGCCAGATAGCCGGCAGCGACGACGATCGCGACGACGAGCAGATATCGAACGGCGTAGCGCTCCCTCGCACGCGTCGGGGGTCGCTCGAACGCCAGATCCTCGTCGAACGGTTCGATCGATCGGGCGAGTTCGAGGACCCGATCGCGGCCGGCGAGCGGGATCGCGGAGTCGGTGCCGCGATCGCCCTGGCCCGGCGCATAGCCTGCTGTTTCGACGGCCAGGGCACCGTAGCCGAACCACCGAAACGGGATACGCTCGGTTATTGTGAGCGTCTGGATTTTATCCAGCGGAATCGTCCCACTGTAGCGCTGGAGCAGCCCGCGTTCGTAGTAGAGTTCGTCGTCGACGCGCGTGAGTCGAAAGCCGTAGTAGCGGTTGAGCGTCAACAGCGCGCTGACGAGCCAGGCTGCGACCGCGAACAGGATCACAGCCCACAGGATCGCGAACAGGCCGGTACCGGGAAGCCCGTCGAGCAGTCCGAACGGGATCACTGTTATCGGATCGAACCCGCTTGCAAACGAAAGGGCGATCCCGCCGAGGAGGGTCGCGCCCGGATCGATCGTGAACGCACTCAACACCGCGAGTTCTCGCAGCTGTAACTCGAAGAGCAGTTCCTCGTCGGTGGGGTCGTCACTTCGAACGCGATCGCGTCTGCCGTCGACAGCCGCGTCAGTGGCGTCTTCGTCCGTCTCAGGATCTCGCTCACCCTCTCGAAGCCGTCGTCGCAGGCGGCGGGCTTCCGCTTCGGAGACGTACTGCAGGGTCACTTCCGTCTGTCCCCCACCTGCGGTCTCGACGTGGACCGCGGCGAGTCCGAGCGCGCGGCTGAACACGGACTGTCTGATGTCGACGTTCTGGATTCGACGAAGGGGAACTTCGCGGTCCCGGCGAGCGAGTACGCCGGAGGTGACGTCGAACGTGTCGTCGGTAAGTTCGTACCGGAACCGCTGGTAGTAGGCGAACTCGTAGACGAAGCCGACGAGGATACCGAGAACGACCATGCTGCCGATCAGCGCGAGGTTCGCCGTTGCACTCCCCGGGGCTGCGACGAGTCCGATCACGAAAAACATCAGCCCCGTGTTCAGGCTGCGCGAGAGCGATCGGACGGCGATCGACGCGGGGTGGAGCTGTCTCATACCGCGTCTTCACCCTCGCTCTCGATCGCGAGTCGGCGCAGTTCCTCTCTCAGCCCCTCGGCGCGCTCCGGCGTCAGTCCGGGGATGGCCACGTCCGCACTCCGAGAACCGGCCGTGTAGACGACCATCGTCGCCAGGCTGGTGGTCCGCTCGATAGGCGACTGCCGGGAATCGACGTGCTGGACGCGAACGTAGGGGACGACGGTTTTGATGCGAGTAAAGACGCCCCGCTCGATATAGAGACCGTCGTCCTGGACCTCGAAGCGCCAGACGGCATAGCGAAGCCACGCGACGATCGTTCTAACGAGTCCGAGTGTCACAGCAAGGCCGACGGCAGCCGGGACGAGCCATCCGGGTTCGTTCTCCCAGATGGACGTTTCGGCGACCACGAGTGCGCCGCCGACGATGATCCCGCCGAAAATCAGCGACCGGACGGCAGCCAGAACGAGCCAGACGACGCGGACCCGCGGAGTGAGTCGTTCCATACGTCGCGTACGGACAGTGTCCGAATAAAGAATGGGAACGCCCACGAAACGTCCCAGTACGGTCGAACACACAGACGGATTCGACTTGCCCCAAAGTCTGGACCTGTGACGTCCTCACACGTCGAATCCGGAAAACGAAAACCGTGCCGTAACGGGTCGGCGCTCAGTGTGTTGCGGTACGAACGTCCTCGACGTTGAACAGGTCTTCCTGAAGACCGTCACCCTCGCAGTCGTCGTTCGGACAGGTATAGTGCCAGCCGTCTTTCGTCGCTTCGGCCTCCCGGAACCGATCGCCACATACCTGACAGAATAGTTGTCCTTTCCGGCAGGTGTCCCGGTGTAATTCGAGGGCAAGCTCCGTCTGAAACGACTGGTTGCAGTTACGACAGGTGTGCATATTACGTCAGACGATAGCCTCCGTAAAAACTGCTTGGGTTCTTTTATTACGTTCGTTTTCGCCGTGATTCGGCGTCACTGTACCGATTTTGGATCGACCCCTCGGGAAGAAAGAACCACAGGAAATCCAGTTTACTCGGTTGCGTGTTCAACGGGTTCTGTCACGTGTCGTTTGCGAGAGGGTATATGGTGATGGTTCCCACGAACCAATGTCGAATATAGTATACTTGGGTGGTCGAGACGTTCGACGGACCGATCGCGGTGGGGACGATCGAAACGGGTTGGAATCTACCGGCAATCGGCAGTCATCGGTCGTTAGTCGACAGTCCTCGGCCGTCGACCGCCGTTAGTCGTCCTGTCCAAGAATGCCGCGTTCGGTCATCTTTCGGGGGTTGAGTACCTCGTCGGCTTCCTCCTCGTCGAGATACCCCTTTTCGAGGACGACCTCGCGAACCGTCTTGTTCTCTTTGAGTGCGGTCTTTGCGACCTCGCTCGCCTTGTCGTAACCGATGTGGACGTTGAGCGACGTCGCGAGCGCCATCGACTGCTCGACCTGCTCCTCGCAGTGCTCGCGGTTGGCTTCGAGCGGGTCGACGAACCGATCGGCGAAGACCTGGCTCGCGTTGGAGATGAGTTCGGCGGACTGGAGGAAGTTGTGCGCGAGGACTGGTTTGTAGAGGTTGAGGTCGATCTGGCCCTCGGCAGCGCCTGCGGCGACGGCGGCGTCGTTGCCCACGACCTGCTTGTGGACCTGATTGACGGCCTCCGCGACGACCGGGTTGATCTTGCCGGGCATGATCGAGGAACCGGGCTGGTTCTCCGGCTGTTCGATCTCACCCAGTCCGTTTCGCGGCCCGGAGGCGAGCAATCGCAGATCGTTGGCGATCTTGTTCAGCGAGCCCGCGACCACGCGGAGCGCACCGTGCGCTTCCGACATCGCGTCGTGGGCGGCCTGGGCCTCGAAGTGATCGTCGGCTTCGCGGAACTGGACGCCCGTCTCCTTCGTTATGTACTCCGCGGCGCGGCCGGGGAACTCCTCGTGAGTGTTCAGCCCCGTTCCGACCGCGGTGCCGCCGAGGGCGAGTTCCGCGAGGTGTTCACGAACCTTGTCGACGCGGGAGAGACCCTTTTCGACCTGCGTGCGGTAGCCGCCGAACTCCTGGCCGAGCGTCACGGGCGTCGCGTCCTGGAGGTGCGTCCGGCCGGTCTTGACGACGTCGTCGAACTCCGCCTCCTTGGCCTCGAGCGCCTCTCGGAGGGTATCGAGTGCTGGAATGACGTCCTTCTCGATCGCTTCGAGGGAAGCGACGTGCATCGCCGTCGGGATGACGTCGTTGCTCGACTGGCCGTAGTTGACGTGGTCGTTCGGGTGGACGACTCGATCGCCGACTTCTGCGCCCATGATCTCGGCGGCGCGGTTGGCGATGACCTCGTTCGCGTTCATGTTCGATGACGTTCCGGAACCGGTCTGGAAGACGTCGACGGGGAACTGGTCGTCGTGTTCGCCAGCGATGACCTCGTCTGCGGCCTCGATGATCGCCTCCGCGACGTCGTCGTCGACCAGGCCGAGGTCGCGGTTCGCCTGTGCGGCGGCCTTTTTCACGACTCCGAGGCCGCGGACGAACCGGCGTCCGAAGCTGATTCCCGAGATGGGGAAGTTCTGAATCGCTCGCTGGGTCTGTGCGCCCCAGTAGGCGTCGGCCGGGACCTGCATTTCGCCGAGGCTGTCCTCCTCGATACGGAACTCGTCGTCTGCTCCCATACGCGGGGGGTCGCGGGCAGTCAGGTAAAAACCACCGAAAGGGGTCGCGTTCCGGCGTCGCCAACTGTCGCCGCGCGGAAATCGCCGGGATCGAGCAGACCACGTGTAATCGACTTCCAGAGACCGTCACGTGAAGTCGACTTCCATCCCGATATCGTCCTCACGAGCGCGGTCGCGTAACGCACGCTGCAGGCGCTTCCGGCTGGTTCTGTGAATGTCGCGAGCGTCTTCGAGGTCGACGTCGTAGATCGTCGGCGTCGTCCAGAAGAACGTCCGCGAACTGGCGGTGTCGACGACCAGCGACGCCAGTCCGAGCCGGCGCTGGAAGACCGATCGGCGGGTGTTCACCGTCTGGATGCGGTAGTACGGAATCACGGTCGTCCGACGACGCCAGAACCCGCGCCGGATCACGAGGTGATCCGCGCCGACGTAGTAGCCGAGGTGGACGTACCGGAGGTGAGCCGCGGGCGTCACCGCGAGAAAGCCGATCGCCGCGAGATACCAGCGATCGATCGGCGTCACCTGTGCGACCACGAAGGCGATCGCGACGACGGCGGCAGCGACGAGCGAGAACCGGACGAGGTACCGCCGTCGCGCGAGCGGGGGCGGGCTGCTGAAGGCGGGGGTTTCGACGCCGGCGAGATTCTCTGCGAATCGATGGATTCGATCCTCTTCCGCAAGCGGAACGGCGGACTGACTGCCGCTGTCGCTGTCGGGACCGTACCCCGCGGTTTCGACCCAGAGTCCGGCGTAGTCGATCAGTCGCTGAATCGGGTTGTCGGTGACCGTGACGGCCTGGACCTTCTCGACCGGGATCGAGCCGCTGTAGCGCTGGAGTAGTCCCCGTTCGTAGACGAAATCCTCGCCCACGCGTCCGAGCTGAAAGTCGTAGTACGTCGCGAACGTGTAGGCGACGCTTACGAGATACGTTACGAGGATGCCGTTGACCGCCGAGACGATCGTCAGCACGCCGTAGCTTCGCGCGTCGCCGGCAGCGATCCCCTGTGGGCCACCGAACGGCTGTGCGGCCGTCACCAGCACCTCGAGGACCGTATCCGTCGCGAGGAAGAAGACGAACATGACGGCGGCGACGGCAGCCGGACGGAACGACGTAAGCGAATACAACAGCAATTCTCGGGCTTCGAGGTCGAACAACCGCTTTTGGTCGGGCTCGAAACGATCGCGCCGATCCGTCTGCGTGCCGGCAGGCTGGGGGTGGGATGCCGGTCGGTCGAGGCCCGCGGTCGTGGGTTCATCGACCGGTGACCGATCGACTGGCGTCCCTGGACCGGATTTGCGATCGGTCGTCTCGGAGGCGTCGAGAGAAGCGGCGTTCCCGGCCGGTTCGGAGTCCGTGGTGGAAGCGTCGGTTTCGGCGTGCGTTCTCGAGCCTCCGGCCCGGCGGCGTTCTTTGACCTCGGCGGTCCGTCGTCTGATCTCCCGCTGGAGACGGTGGGCTTCCCCCATGCTGACGAAGTTCAGCGTGGCCTCGCTGTCGCCACCGCCGGCGGTTTCGACCGAGACGACCGCGAGATCGAGCAATCGTTGGATCACGCCCTGTCGAACATCGACGTTCTGAATCCGTCTGTAGGGAATCTCGCGAGAACGGCGCGCGAAGACGCCAGAAGCGACGTCGACGGTCGTCTCGGTAACTTCGTACTCGAACCGGTAGTAGTACGCGATTCCGTAGGCGACGCCCGCCAGAAACCCGAGCGGGGCCGCAAACGGTGCCCAGCCGGCGCTGACGACGTCGGTCGCCGCCGCGAGACCGAAAACCAGAACTACCGGGATCCAGACCCAGACGAACCCGTATTGAACGGCGTAGGTGACCGCACTGAGTGGGTGTAGTCTGTTCATCAGTTAGACGGCGTCGTCGACCTCGCTCTCGACGGCCAGTTCGCGGAGGGTATCCTGTAAGTCCCGCGCACGACCCGGCGGCAGCCCCGGAATCCTGACATCGGCGTTTCGCGATCCGGCGGTGTACACGACGACGCTCGAGAGGCCGAGTGCTCGTTCGATCGGCCCGAACTGCGTGTCGACGTGCTGGACGCGGACGAACGGGACCGCCGTCTCGACGAACGTGACGACGCCGCGTTCGAGGTAGAGCGCATCGGGCTGCAGTTCGAACTGCCAGACCTGATAGAGCCGGATCGCGTAGGCGACGCCGACGACGATTCCGACCGCGACGACGCCCGCCAGCACGGCGGTGGGAAGGGGCCAGATCCACCTGTCGACGCCGGCGAGAACGGCACCGACGACGATTGTTCCGATCGCCGCCTGTGCGATCCAGAGCAGCCTGATTCGAGGGTGAAGCGATTCCATACGCGTATCGTATCAGGATTGGTGGATAAACCTGGGGTTCCGGTTCAGGCCGTGTCGCTCGTCGCCACGACGGTGGTCGACACTCGCCTGTCTCCCGCCTGGAACCGCGGACACGCGATCCGGGACTGCCCGTCCGCAATTACTGCCCGGCGATTCGCGGAGTGTGTCACTCACCGTTCGCGTCGTCGTACTCCGCGGGGGTGTACGTCGAGAGTTCGAGCGCATGAATGTCCGTCGTCATGTGGCCGTCGAGTGCGTCGTAGACCTGCTGGTGTTGCTGGACGAGCGAGAGTCCCTCGAACGCTGGCGAGACGACCGTCGCCGCGAGGTGGTCGTCGTCGTGTTCGTCGCGGGCGTGCGTAACCGTCGCGTCGGCGTCTTCGATGTCGGATTCGATGAGCTCCTCGATGTCTCGGAGGTTCATATTCGATCACATGGGCGTTCGAGACAAAAGGGCCGCGGTCGAGACGATGATCGAACGAATCGCGGACGCCGAGCGAATCACAGTCGCCGGAGTCCAACGTCCTCTGCTGTGGATCGACCAGTATCATTCGCTCCGGACCGGATTCGTCCGCGCCGAGCCGGCCAGTATCTCGCCTCCCCCGCTGGATTGGACGGCACCGACGGTCCGGTTCTTGCTTCGTCGCGAAATTTATGTCGGCATCGGACCCAGTGCGGACTATGTCACTGGCTGCCAGAACCCGACGCGCCGTCGAGGACCATCCATTCCTCCGATCGGCGCTGCAAGCCGACGTGGTCAACTACACCGCCGCTGCCCGGTTTCTCGACGTCGATGGCGAGACGGACGCGATCGCGAGCGCGCTGCGGCGATACGCCGACGAGTTGCCGCCTTACGAGACGACAGCGCGGGACGTGACCGTCCGGATGCAAAGCGGGATCGGCGTGGTCGATGTGAACGATTCCGGGGACGAGAGCGATCGTGGGCTGCTCACCGTCGGCGGCGTGACGTTCGCGGAGGGAGGCGGCGATCAGACGGCGATCGTCGCGACCGGAACAGTCGGTCCGACCGTCCTGGCCCGCTGTGTGCAGGCGCTTGCGATCGACGAGATCGACCCTGCCGCCGCCGCCGTCGGCGACGGAACGTTGGTCGTCGTCGTCGATCGACGCGAGGGGGCGACCGCGCTCCGAACGATCGAAGCGGCGCTCGAACGGGTTCCACGTCGGTGACTCGCGATCGGGTGCCATCACACAGTTTAACTTTCGCCCGCGGAAAGGGAGCGTAATGACCCTGCACGTGACGAACACGTTGACGGGCGAGAAGGAGCCGTTCGAGCCACAGGACCCCGAAAGCGTCTTGCTATACTACTGTGGCCTGACGGTCTCCGACCCGCCCCACCTGGGCCACGCGCGATCGTGGGTCCACGTCGACGTCATGCACCGCTGGCTCGAGCACCTCGGCTACGACGTGCGTCACGTCGAGAACTTCACCGACGTCAACGAGAAGATCGTCGCCCGTGTAGGCGAGGACGACCTCGGGGAGGACGAGGCCGCCGTCGCGGAAACCTACATCGAGCGCACGATCGCGGACATGCGATCGCTGAACCTACTGCGGGCGGAGGTCTACCCGCGGGTTTCCGAGCACGTCCCGGAGATTATCGACCTCGTCGAGACGTTGATCGAGAAGGGATACGCCTACGAGGCCGACGGTTCGGTCTACTTCGACGTGACCAGCTTCGAGGAGTACGGCAAACTCTCGAATCAGGAACTCGACGAGATCGAATCCCAGGGAGACCCCGAAGAGCGATCGGAGAAGCGCAACCCGGCCGACTTCGCGCTCTGGAAGGCCGACGGCGTCGACGAGGCGGCCATCAGCGAGCACCGCCACGAGGGCGCGGCCGACCCCGAACACGCCTGCGAGACGGCCCTGACGTGGGACTCGCCGTGGGGCGAGGGACGACCCGGCTGGCACATCGAGTGCTCGGCAATGAGCACGACCCACCTGGGCGACACGCTCGACCTCCACGTCGGCGGGCGGGACCTCGTCTTCCCTCACCACGAAAACGAAATTGCCCAGTCCGAGGCCGCAACTGGCCAGCAGTTCGCGAACTACTGGCTCCACTGCGAGCTGTTCCAGATGGACGACGAGAAGATGTCCTCGAGTCTCGGTAACTTCGTCACCGTCGACGACGCGGTCGATCGGTGGGGGACGAACGTGCTCCGAACCTTCCTTACCGCCGGCTCCTACAACAGCAAACAGCTCTACGGCGACGAGCCGATCGCCGAGGCAAAAGAGCGCTGGGAACAGCTCGAACGCGCCTACGATACCGCCGTCGACGCCATCGATTCGCCGGCCGCGCGATCGAAACTCGCGGACGACGACCTCCGGGAAGCGGTTACTCGTGCCCGCGGTGCGTTCGCAGCGGCGATGAACGACGATTTCAACACGCGCGAGGCCCAGTCGGCGCTGCTGTCGATCGCGACGGCGATCAACCGACACGTCGAGGTAGCGACGGAGAGCACCAGGCCGACGGACAGTGAGAGCGAGGACGGCGAGAGCCAAGCCATTGGATACGATTATCGCGGGCTTCGTCGGGCGGTCGAAGTGCTCGAAGATCTCGGCGGTGTGCTCGGTCTCTCCTTCGTCGGTGAGACGACGGGGACCGCAACCCTCGCTGGTGACGTGATCGAACTGGTCCTCGACGTGCGAGAGCAAGAGCGGGCCGGCGGCAACTACGATCGCGCAGACGAGTTGCGCGACGAACTCGAGGCGCTGGGGATCGAAATTCAGGACACCGACGAAGGTCCCTCTTACCGGTTACCGTAGGACTGCTGACCCCGATCGAGACGGCACGGTTCGGCCGCATTCGTGTGTCCGCCTCCGCATCGACTCGGCACCGCCGACATCATCTCAGCCTCCGTGACTACCCAGGTAGCAAAACGATTCAAGTAGTTGCAGGCGAGTGATACCACAATGGAACGTTCCGGGTCGATCGCCGCTGCTGGCTTCGATGCCCTCCCCGCTCGGGTCGCGATCCTCGATGGCGACGGCACGATCGTCTACACGAATCAGGCGTGGAAAACGTTCGGCAACGAACAGGGATTGTTGAACGGTTCGGGCGATATCGGAAGCAATTATCTCTCGGTCTGTGACGCGAGTGAGGGGTGTGACGCGGCGGAGACGGCGAAGGGAATTCGAGCGGTCGTCAACGGGACGACAGAGCGATTCGAACTCGAGTATCCGTGCCACACGCCAGAGGAAGACGGGTGGTTTATGATGCAAGCGACCCCGTACGTCCACGACGGAAACCACTACGTTCTCGTAATGCACATCGAGATCACAGAACGGCGGATTCTAGAACAGCGGGCACGCCAGCAGGCCGATCGCATGGAGTCGTTCGCGAAACTCCTCTCTCACGACCTCCGAAACCCGCTCGCTGTCGCGCTAGCACACGCGCAGACGCTCGCGCTCGAGGATACCTCTGGCGGTGATTCCACGCCCGTTGACGGTGATTCCGCACCTGCTAGCAACGATGGGGACACCGACGATTCCGAATCCGCGTTGCTTTCGTCACTTCATCGGATGGAGACAATAATCGACGACGCGTTGTTGCTCGTCAAGACCGAGGACGTTTCACTCAAGGATCAGCAGTTGCTTTCGATTCGAGAGACCGTCGACACGGCCTGGAGTCACGTCCGGACTGACAGCGCGACGGTGACGGTTCCCGAGCAGTTCACCATCCGTGCCGCCCCGAATCTCGTGGGACACCTCTTCGAGAACCTGTTTCGAAATAGCGTCGAACACGGCGGCGAGTCACCGACGGTGACTGTCGGCCCTCTGTGGTCCCATAGCGACGCCGTAGAAGTCGAGTATGCCGAGTCAGACGACCCTGACGCCGTCTCCGAATCGCGGTCGGAAGAGCCGGCCGCAACCGACGGCTCGGGCGGGGGCGGCGTATTCGAGGGGTTTTACGTTGCCGACGACGGTCACGGGATTCCCGACGACGACCACGATCGAATTTTCAAGTCGGGGTACACGACGAATCAGGACGGAACCGGGTTCGGACTCGCGATCGTCGAACGGATCGCCGACGCACACGGGTGGTCGATCGACGTCACAAAAAGCGAGACTGGCGGCGCTCGCTTCGAGTTCCGCGGCGTCGAAACGATCGAGACGGAAGCGGAAACCGTCTCGGGGTGACAACGCGATCGGGCCTAACTCGTGGTTCGGGCGATCGAAAGCCGAGCGACCGGAAGGCTCCCGTCGAAAGAGAGGGGTGCTAGAACCCGATCGCCGCAGCGATCGACACGCCGCTGGCGAGCGCTCCGAGGAGGTAGCCAGCGATTGCACCACCGTTGAGCAGCGGCAGGCCGGCGTGAGGTCGCCCTTTGAGGACCATGTACATCAGAACGAGGAGACCGGCGATCGTCCCGGTCAGCGCACCCAGCGCGGCGATATTGAGCGAGATCAGCGGGACGTCGAGCGTACCGACATCGAGAAACGAGGCGGCGCTCGCGACGAGAATCGTCGGAATTACGGCGTCGCCAAGGCCGATGAAGAGCGCGTCGCGGTTCAGTTCCGTATCCGGTTCCTGATCCGGTTCCTGATCCGGTTCGGCCGCTCCGCGATCGTCCGCGATCGCCTCGGTCGATGCGGCTTCGCTCGTGTCGGAACCGTCCGTATCGGCTGTAATCGCATCGTGACCGTCCGTATCGGCTGTAGTCGCGTCGGGACCGTTTGCTTCGACCTCGAGACTCGCTGTCTCCGTCGCGGTTTCATCGGCCGCTTCCGCGTCGTGATGCTCGTCGTCGAGTACGCCCTCGGTGCTCCCCGCAGCGAGGTAGGAGTACGAGAGCGTCGTCGGCACGACGAAGACGACGGGGATTTTGAGGTCCATCACCCCCTCTGCGAGATCGAGCATGTGTTCGGTGCCGTAGACGCTGATCGCGTCGTAGACGGCGAGGACGGAAAGCAAGAGAATCGCCGGTAACAGCCCGAAGCTGATGCCAAAGAGCGCGGCTGCGCCGGCACCCATCAGGACGCCGGTGGCGTCGATGACGTACCATTCGGGGTAGACCAGGAGGGCAGCCCCGATTCCGATCGCGCCGGCGAGTGCGATCGCGCTAGCGGCGGTCGGACCGAGTCCGGATGGGACGAATTCGCTAAACACGAACCACGAGAGCATCACGCTGACGCCGACGATCATCGCCCTGATGAGCCACTGCACGTCGTACCGGAACGCCGCGAGCATGAACGCCGTCGCGACCAGAATAATGCCGAAGTAGACGATGCTGTTCGTCGGGTTCTCCGGATCGTCGACGGCCTGGCGCTCCGACTCGTCGAACGGCTCGATCAACGCCAGCGCGCCGAGTTGTACGCCGAGAAACAACAGGACCGTCAGCCCGACGGCGGCGAGAATACGCGTCCGATCGTTCATGACCCGCCGTTTGAACCCCGATGGTATGGGTGTTTTCGTTGGCGATCGACGATCGCCGGGTGTCGAGGTCGTCGGCTATCGGGTGTCGATTCCGCCGGCTACCGGGCGTACAGCGTCGACCCAACCAACGACGGCAAGTGGACGCTCTCGTCGGGCGTCACCGCGAGGTACGGTCGATCGACAGGCCCGAAAACGTCGACGACGCGGCCCACGCCGTCGAGCGATTCGTCGAGAACCATCGTCCCGATCTCGTCGTGGTCGTCACCGTCGCTCTCGTCGGCCCGGAGGATCGCCAGTCCCTGTGCGATTCGGACGACCTGACCAACCCGGCGCATCAGTCCCGCATCGCGACGACGTACGCCGCGACGGCTTGCACCAGATCGTTTTTCGTGGAGTCGTCCGCCCCCCGAACGACGACGCGGCCGCGGTCTGCCCAGTGTTCGCGTGAGTACGCTTTGTCCCGCTCGATCGCGGCGTCGTACCCGATTTGCTGGACGGCTTTTGCGATCTCGTCGACCGTCGGCTCCTCGACTGCCAGTTCCTGGGCCACTCTTCGACCCTCGGCCCGGGAGAGCGCCGCATCGAGATAAGCGGGCCAGATGACGTTCTCGACCATACGGTCATCTCTGGAGGCCTGCGTGTAAACCCTTTTCAAAACGGTTGCATCGGTTCCCGCGCCGGTCGAGCGTTAGGGTCGGCGCGAGTGGGCAACGAGCACGGCGAGCAGTGCCGCGACGACTGCCGGAACACCGAATCCGGGTATCGTGTCGGCGTCCTCCGCGGTCGCATCTGTATCGTCAGTCTCGTCGGCATCGTCTGCATCGTCGGTCTCATCGGCCTCGTCGGTTTCGCTGGTCGCCTCGAGTTCGGCTTCGATCTCCGCGTAGGCGTCGGGGTGGACCTCCTGAACGATCGTTTCGATCGCGTAGACGACGTGGGGAGCCGGCTGATTGATCTGGTTCGCGTCGACGGCGACCAGCTGGTCGTTCTCGTAGGCGGTCGTCGCCATCGCACCCTCCGAGAGACCGGGATCCGCACCCTCTTCGTTGACGCCGTAAATGATCCACTCGGGGTCTTCTTCGATGACCACTTCGTCGCTGATCTCCTGCCAGCCCGCGATGCCGGCCTCCGCGGCGAGGTTCTCGACGCCGGCAGTTCGCAGGACCGCGTCCTGGAAGGTGTCCGCACCGGCCGTCCAGCCGAAGCCGAGCGACCAGTACGCGAGCGGTCGCTCTTCGTCTTCGAGCGCCTCGTCGATGATCTCGAGTCGCTCGTCCATCCAGTCGATGCGCTCTTTGGCACCGTCGCACTCGCCGGTGAGCTGGCCGGTTAGCCGGACGTTCTCTCGAATGTCGTCGATCGACATCTCGGTCTCGAAGTGGTAGACCGTGAGGCCGGCCTCCCGGAGCTGTTCGACGTCGCCTTCCTCCGTCACGTCGGCGGCGAGGACGACATCGGGTTCGAGATCGATCACCGTCTCGACGTCGATGCTCGTGTCGTCGGGAACGCCGATGTCAGTTCGATCGCCGGGGTCGTGTGCGTCGGTGTACTCGTTGATCGGCATTCCGACGAGTCGATCCTCGGCACCGATCTCGTAGACGGTCTGGACGTCACTCGGCTGGAGGGCGACGACCCGTTCGGGCGGTTCCTCGAGCGTTACGTCTTCGCCGGTCGCGTCCGTGAGCGTCAGCGGATAGTCGCAGTCGGCATCTTGCTGCGTCGCGCCGGGTGCGCCGCCCGCGACGGTCGCGGGTGCGAAGCCGGCGACGACGAGTAGCGCGGCCATCAGAACGATGGTAGTGGTTCGCATCAGGTCTACTCTGGAACACACTCCAACAAATATTTGCCTAAAGCAAGCGAGATTGAACAGTGTGACGTTGAGGGGACGCGTTCTCTCGTGGTCGCTCGGACTGACGGTGCTCCTCGTCGGGACCGTCATCGTTAGCGCCGGGCTCGGCCCGGTCAAAATCGATCCGATCACGGTCGCCCTCGCCGCGTTGAACGCCGTGGTCGTCCCGTCCGGTATCGGATTCGGCTCGTGGGCGACCCCTCTGACGGGCTGGTCGGTCCCCGTCCCCAGCCTCGAGTACAGCGGCGTGTTCGCGTTCGAGACCCACGCTCCCCACCAGACGATCGTCGCGGACATCAGATTGCCCCGCATCGCGCTCGCAGCCACGGTCGGGTTCGGCCTCGCCGCCGCGGGGACGGTCATGCAGGGATTCTTCCGCAATCCACTCGCTGATCCGTCGATTATCGGCGTCTCCACGGGCGCGGCGGTGGGTGCCGTCGCGGCACTCGCGTTCCCGGCGCTCGTTCCGATCGGGCTTCGACCCGCGGCGTTCATCAGTGCGATCGCGACGGCGTTTCTCGTGTACGCGATCGCGACCGAGGGCGGACGAACTCCGGTCGCGACGCTGCTGCTCGCGGGCGTTGCCGTTCAGGCGTTTCTCGGTGCGGCGATTTCGTACATGCTCGTACACAGCGGCGACAGCCTCCGACAGGCCGTCGTCTGGTTGATGGGACACCTCTCGAACAGTACCTGGAACGACGTCTCGCTCTCGTTGCCGATCGTCGTTGCGGGCGTCGTCGTCCTCGGTGCGTATACCCGCGAACTGAACGTGCTCTTGCTCGGCGAGGAGGACGCCCACCACCTCGGGGTCGACGTCGAACGAACCAAACTCCTCCTGCTGGCTATCGCGAGCGTCGTCACCGCCGCGGGCGTGGCCGTCGCCGGCGTCATCGGGTTCGTCGGTCTCGTCGTTCCGCACATGATGCGGCTAATCGTCGGTCCCGACCACCGCATCCTCCTGCCGACGAGCGCGATCGCCGGTGCCTCGTTTCTCGTCGTGACCGACACGCTCGCGCGAGCGGGACCCGCGGAGGTCCCCGTTGGTATCGTCACGGCTGCGTTCGGAGCCCCCTTTTTCCTGTACTTGCTCAAACGACGGGAGGTGCACGCGCTGTGACCCGAGAGACGCCGCCAAACGGCGACTCTGACGCCGCCCGGATCGTCGTTACGGATCTGGCGGTCTCGTTCGACGAGGTCGAGGTCCTCGACGACGTCTCGATCGCCGTCGAACCCGGCGAGTTCGTCGGCCTCGTCGGCCCGAACGGTGCGGGGAAGACGACGCTGCTACGCACACTCAGCGGCGTGTTCTCGCCCGATCGGGGGCGCGTGGCCATCAACGACGCCGACGTCCACGGACTCACCTCGCGGGCGTCGAGTCGACTGATCGCGGTCGTCCCGCAGGAGACGCAACTCTCGTTTTCCTTCGACGTTCGCACGGTCGTCGAGATGGGGCGATACCCCCACCGATCCAGATTTTCGCCGCCGTCGGACGCCGACCGGGCGGCCGTCGACCGAGCCCTCGAGCAAACCCGCACGGACGACTTCGCGGATCGATCGATCGACGAGGTCAGCGGCGGCGAACGAAAGCGGGTTGCCCTCGCACGAGCGGTCGCACAGGAGACGCCCGTTCTATTGCTCGACGAACCGACGGCGAGTCTCGACGTCAACCACGCGATCGAGACGCTCGAACTGGTTCGGAATCTCGTCACCGAGAAGCGAACCGTCGTCGCGGCGATCCACGACCTGGATCTAGCCGCGCGGTACTGCGATCGACTCGTCGTGCTCGCTAACGGCGGGGTACACCGAGTCGGCCCCCCGTCCGACGTCCTCTCGGCGGAGACGCTCCGCACCGCGTTCGACGCGAACGCCACGGTCACCTCGAACCCGGTAACTGGAACGCCATCGGTGACGGCGTTGCCCGACGAACAGGTACCGCTTCCGAACGGCGTTCACGTGCTCGGTACCGGGACGGCCGCGTCCAGCATCGTCGCCCGACTCGACGCGGCCGGCGTCGAGACGAGTCTCGGGCCGGTGGCGAGCGGCACGGTGGCCGCCGAGACCGCCGCCCGACTGTGTGTCGACGCGATCGAGGTCGAACCGTTCGCCGCGCTGTCGAGACGCGATCGGGACGCCCTCGATCGACGGCTCACCGACCGGGACGTAGTCGTGGTCGCTGATTTCGAGGTCGGGGCCGGCAACCAGGTCGTTCTCGACCGCCTGCTGGAGTGTGACTCCCTCGTCCTCGTCGAAACCTCCCCGTTCGAGGAGCGAAACTTCGCCGGACCCGGTGCCCGCGACAGATACGAGCGACTCCGCGATCGAGCGATCGAGGGCGCTCCCAGTCGAATTCTCGAGACCGTTGCGGCGATCGCAGACCAATCGATGCCCGGCGAAGGGGCGACGGCATCAGCAGACGATTCCAGCGGTGCAGAGGCGACGGGGTCTGAGAGTGACGGTGATCGATCGGCGTCGGAGTCGGCGGTGGAGTGGACCGACGACTGATCTCGCGGGGCAGGTCGTCGTCCGCGTTTAGACGATGTCGTCCGATTAGTTACTAGATTGTAATGATGGTCGTAACCGATGCGCACCAGATAAATCATATGGCGCTATATAAAATACCGTCCCTATGTGAATACGGACGAACTCAGCGTCGTCACGGAAAACGCAGTATTGTCACAGGGAACGCCTGCACAGACAATCTCGGCGTCGGTTGGGGTTTCGCAGAATCACTCGGCAACTGGCGGCGGAACTGAACGGTTTTTTACCCCTCGGTCACCCAGAGCCGATAATGACCGATACCGAGTACGATTACGAGGAACTCGGGCTCGTCGCCGGGCTGGAGATCCACCAGCAACTCGATACGGCGACGAAGCTGTTCTGTAACTGTCCGACGGAGCTTCGAGAACCCGAGGAGTCCACGCGGCGCTTTACGCGCTATCTCCATCCGACGCGGAGCGAACTCGGAGAACTCGACGACGCCGCCGTCGAGGAGAGCAAGGTCGATCGCGAGTTCGAGTACCTCGCCTACGAGACGACCTGTCTCGTCGAGGAGGACGACGAGCCACCGCACCGACTGGACGAGAAAGCACTCGAGACGACCCTCGAAGTCGCCCAGCTGATGGACATGGTCCCCGTCGACCAGGCCCACGTCATGCGCAAGATCGTCGTCGACGGCTCGAACACGTCTGGCTTCCAGCGATCGACCCTGATCGCCACCGACGGCGCAATCGAAACGAGCGACGGGAGCGTCGGGATCGAAGACCTGCTACTCGAAGAAGAAAGCGCCCAGCGCGTCGCGGAGACGGAGGAGGGCGTTCGCTACGGCCTCGATCGTCTCGGCATCCCGCTGGTCGAAATCGGCACCAGCCCGGACATTTCGACGCCGGAACAGGCGCTCGAAGCCGCCGAGCGAATCGGGATGCTCCTGCGATCGACGGGGAAAGTCAAGCGCGGCCTCGGTACGATCCGCCAGGACGTCAACGTCTCGATCGCCGAGGGTGCTCGCGTCGAAATCAAAGGTGTCCAGAGTCTCGACGACATCGACGATATCGTCCGGAACGAGGTCGCACGGCAGGCCGAACTCGTCTCGATCGCCACCGAGTTGGCCGAGCGCGAGGGGTCCGTGGGCGACACCCAGGACGTAACCGGGGTCTTCGAGAATACGGAGAGTGGCGTCATCAGCGGCGCACTTTCGTCGGGTGGGTCCGTGATGGCCGTTCCGCTGTACGGATTCGACGGCATCATCGGCCGAGAGATCGCCCCCGATCGACGCCTCGGTACCGAGTGCTCGGATCACGCGAAGCGCCACGGCGCTGGCGGCATCTTCCACACCGACGAACTGCCGGCCTACGGCGTGACCGAGGACGAAGTCGCCGCCCTCCGAGACGCTGTCGGTGCGGGCCCCGAGGACGCCGTCGCGATCGTCGCCGACGACACCGAGACGGCCGAGTCGGCGATCGAGGCCGTCGCGAGGCGGGCCGAAACCGCACTCGAAGGAGTGCCAGAGGAGACCCGAGGGGCGAACGACGACGGGACGACGCGTTACCTCCGCCCGCTTCCAGGTGCGGCCCGAATGTACCCCGAAACCGACGTTCCGCCGGTCGAACCCGATCCGAGCAACGTGCCCGAACCGGAGCTGCTGACCGAAAAGGTCGATCGCTACCAGGAGGAGTACGACCTCGGCGCGGGACTGGCCGAGCAGGTCGCCTACGGGAAGCAGATGTCGTTGTTCGAGTCGATCGTCGCGGACGGCATCGACCCGACGCTGGCTGCAACGACGCTCGAATCGACGCTGACCGAACTCCGGAGAGACGACGTCTCGGTCGAGAACCTGACAGAAACGCATCTTCGCGACGTGTTCGCAATGGCCGATGGCGGCGACCTCGCCCGAGAGGGCATCCCGGACCTGCTGGCGGAACTGGCCGCAGATCCCGATCGACCGGCCGAGGAGGCCGCTAAAGAAGCGGGACTCGGGTCGGCGGGCGAGGAGGAGGTTCGCGAGGCCATCGTCGATGTCGTCGAGCGAAACGAAGAACAGGTGGTCGAAGAAGGAATGCAGGCGTTCTCCGGGCTTATGGGCGAGTGTATGGGTGCACTTCGAGGTAAAGCGGACGGCGATCTGGTGAGTCGCCTCTTGCGTGAAGAGATTCAGCGTCGGTCCTGATCTGCGGCCGCCGGGCCCCAGATCGGGGTCGACGGACTGGTCCTGAAACGATCTCTGACGATCGTGAGCCGGGATACTGCCGACCGCTGACGTGGCGATTGCGGCGGAGATCGGACGCTGTACGGTGAAGGCGGTGGTCCACCTCGCCTCGAAAACGTTTATTACGGAGAGCGTGGCCGAAACGCACGTCCGGGTGGTTCCAATGAGCAACGAATCCATAGACGAGGTTACGACAGTCTGCCACGTGCGGGCACCGCTACTCTTCGAACCGATCGACAGTCAGGTAGAGACGCTACAGGCGTGTGAATCCGAGGGGATGATCGACGACCTCCTGCTTCGAAGCTGGCCCAAGGAGGTCTCGCTGAGCGGGTCGACTCCGCACCAGGAGGTTCTCGAGACGTACGATCGGTTTACGGCCTGGGCCGATCGTCGCGGCGTGAGCGTCGAACCGCCGTTCAGACGGCGAACCACGACGTCGCAGTTTACGGGAACGAGGACCGAGATGCTCGTCACGCCGCTCCTATCGCTCAAGGTCTACGTCGACGACGAACTGGTCGGCGTGTTCCCACACTCGACTGACGAGCGGACGTACACGACCCACGACGCGATCGGGAAACTCCGGACCGGCGAACTGCCGACGCCGATCGAACCGGCGACGGAGCGGCCATTCGAAGCTTCCACTCCCGGCGAGTGTCCGGATTGTGGCGGCTCGCTGGTCGACGGACAGGGACTGTTTGCCTGCGGGAACTGCGGATGGACCGGAACTGTTAGCGAAACGGGCCAGTACACGTCGCTTTCGATCGCCGAAGAGTCGATCTCCGGCGATCGACGCTCACAGGAGAAAACGACGCGCTAGCAGTCACTCCTCGACGGTTCCGTCGCTGTACTCAGCATCGACCGTGACCGTCGCCCCGTCGCGATCGATCACGACGCTGTCGGCGTCCGTACCGAGCATCGATTCGAGTCGATCCTCGTCGACGCGAGCGTCGTCGGTGTAGGTAACGACAGCGCTGCCGCGAGCGGAGCCGTCGTCGCTCGTGACCGAGAGGCGCTGGTGAACGCCGGCCGCTCCAGCGAACGGATCGAACTCGTAGGTGAGTTCGTCGACGTCGTCAGCCTGCTGGTCGCCCGAAATCGTCGCCTCGTCGAACTCGTCTGCGGTCGTATAGAGACCGAGCACGATGTCATCGGTTTCGCCGGCACGGAGAAGCGCCTCGAAGCCGTCGTCCGTTTCGTGCTTGGCGTCGCGATCGCCGGCCGCAGTAGCGACCGTCTGCTCGACTGCGCTGACCGGGTCGAAGTCGGGGTCGTCGGTCGACGCGTTGAACGCGAACACGCCGTCGCCGACGCCGACGACTTCGTCGCTGTCGGGGTCTGCGTACACTGCGTACGCATCCGCGTCGGTTTCGATCACGTAGCCAGCCGCCTCGAGATCGGTTTTCAGCCCGTCGAGCGCGTATCGTCCGGAGAACGCGTAGACGCCATCGACGAACAGGAGCGTCTCGTCACCGTCGGTTTCGTTGTTCGCTGCGAACGCCTCGGCGCTGTTCGAATCGAGGAGTTGCGTGAACCCGAACGAGCAGAGAAATGCGACGAGAATCGGATTGCCGAGCAGCGGATCCGACGGTTTGTCCCCGCCTTCGGCATCACCACCGTCGCTGAGGGCGTTCATCGTCTCGAATCCGATCGCGCCGTAAAAGTAGTCCGAGCGATCGGTCTCGCGCAGCACGGATGCGTACGGTGGAAGCCCGCCGATCGGATCGTCGCTGGTGTCCGCCGCGTCGTCGGAGTCTGAAGAGGAACCCGCTTCGGCGTCGTTTCCGGAGCTATCGCCCGCGTCGTCACTCGAACCCGAACAGCCGGCGAGAAGTGTCGTTGCTGCGCCTGCTCCGAGGAGGCACAGTGCTCGACGTCGGTGTAGGTCGCGCATTCAATAGCAGTGGTTACTGGCGGAACATTACTGTGATGGCCGTCTCGAATCGGGACGGTCGTCGATCAGTGTCCGGTCGAATCCGACCGAGGCTGGTTTCGATCGATGACAAAACCGTCAGAAACACCATCGATGTGTCACAGACACGATCGATGACGAAATCGGGATGGTCACGCGCCAGCCGAGGTCACCGCTCGGCCGGCCGTTCAGTCGCTCGTCGCACGATGCCCAGCAACGTCGTCGCCTCTCCCTCGGTCAGGTCGGCGCGACCGTAGATGCGCCGGAACATCCGCATCGTCTTGTCGCGTTTTTCTTCAGGGTGGTTGAGTTCATCGAGGAGGGCATCCCACTGGTCGTAGAGTCGATCGATCGTCTGCTCGGGGGCGCGGACGCGTTCGAGATCCGGTAGCTGCGTGTCGGCGTCCTCGAGCGTGAGCGATCGCAGTTCGTACAGCGTCACGGTCGCGGCCTGCCCGAGGTTGAGAACCGGATACTCGGCGCTGGCCGGAATCGAGCAAATTTCGTCGATTCGAGCGAGTTCCTCGTTAGTGAGACCGACCCGTTCGCGGCCGAACACGATCGCGGTGGGTGCCTCGACGGTCGGAAGTCGCGTTGCGAGGTCGGCGGGCGTCGAATACGGAAATCGCGTGTGACTGCGATCGTCCTCGTTCGTGACCGCCGTACAGCCGATCGTGTGATAGGTTTCGACGAGTTCCGCGAAGCTGATCTCGGTCGCGTTCGGAAGGATGTCGTCGCGTGCGTGACCGGCGAAGCCGTAGGCGTCGCCCTCCGGATCGAGTTCGGGCGGGTCGACGAGCAGGAGATCGTCGAAGCCGAAGTTTTTCATCGAGCGAGCGATCGTGCCGACGTTGCCGGGCGTCTGTGCGTCCACGACGGCAACGGCTGGCGGCGATCGGTTTCGTGGAGTCGTCGGGACGTGTTCGTCAGACATGGATTCGACGATCGGAGGGACGGCCAGGATCGATTTCGATCGAGGCGTCGTCTGGGGTTCACTGGGTAGTAGCGACCGTGACCTCAAAAGTGACGCGTTCGATCGTTCCCGTTGACGAGTTCACTGTACCACTATCGATCCACTCTTTAGTAAAAACTAGAACTGAACTAGAACTAAACTAGAAAATAATACTAGAATAGTAGCCATTATGTGTACGACGAATTGCTGTCAGCCACGTGTCTGACGCCCGTTGACGGCATAATTGGTTTAGATGATACGGGGACACACCCCCCTCGCGTTTGTAAGGCCGTATGTGTGTGGGGGGTCTGGATGACTACACACCATCGTCGCGGATGTAAGATGGCGGTTTCGGACCGGTTTTCCGATCGAAATTGCCGCCTCAGATGAACACCCACCCACTCTTTTCCCGTTACATCCGCGACGGTGGTGTGTGTCCCCTCGCGTATGACTCGAACCGATACCCGCAGAACGAGAACGGCCCCGCAGAACGAAATCGGCAACCGAGTACTGCCTCCAATATCATGGTTTCTCTATATCATGCGTTCTCCGCTCGTCGGTTTCCACAATTCAGCCGGCCATACAGTCGATCCAATCTGCGTGGTCCGTCCAGTCTGTTACACACGTGGCGTTCGTATTTTCTCCTGCCGACTGGAACTTTTTCCTGCCAACTGGAACTTTTTCCTGCCAACTGGAACTTTTTCCTGCCGACTGGAACTGGTCGATCGAACCGGTCTCCGCCCCCTGAAACCGGATCGCTTTCGCAATTTACATCCGCGACGGGGGTGGGTGTGTCGATGAAGTCGGTTAATTCTGTCGATGGTGTACGCACTTCCAGTGGTGGTGGTTTCCGACGATGATTTCAGACCAACTTCCGGTGAGGACTGATCGACTCCGAACGCTTAGAAACGCGAGGGCGGCGATACGCCGGGTTCAGGTATAGACCCATCCAAACGGCTACTTGAGGTGCGCTGTGTCGGAATTTACACACGCGATCGATCTCCATACATTTATTTTAATCCAGTTGGAAGGCTCTGCGTACTGCAATGTCTGCGAACGACGATCGTGATCCCCTCTTCCGGTACGACGATCCGGTCTTTGCCGACGAGCGGTTGCTCGAGATCACACACCTCCCCGGCCCGGACCGAATCGTCGGTCGCGACGAGCAGATGCAACGCGTCGCGGACGCCCTGAATCCAGCGATCTTCGGGAGCGAGCCCAACCATCTGTTCATCTTCGGCAAAACCGGAACCGGCAAGTCGCTGATCTCTCGGTCGGTAACCCAGCGGGTGATCACGGAAGCCCAACACGACGATATCACGGTGAAGTACGCCTTTATCGACTGCGGTGAACAGAACACGGAAGCCTCGATCGTCAAAACGATCGCTCAGATCGTCAACGAACCGGATCGAAGCGGGATCACCGTCCCGGATCGCGGCCTCGGGACCGGCGACTACTACAAGCGCCTCTGGGAGGCCGTCGACGGCTGTACGGACGTGACGATCGTCATTTTGGACGAGATCGATATGCTCGAGGACGACGAAGTCCTCCGAAAACTCTCCCGGGCGGGCGAGAACCGTCGCATCTCGGAGTCGAGTATCGGTATCATCGGCATCTCGAACAAGATCGACTTCCCGGATCACCTCTCCGAACGGGTCAAATCGAGCCTTTCGCGGGACGAACTCGTGTTCTCGCCGTACGACGCGAACCAGCTGGTCGAAATCCTCGAAAAACGTCGCGACGCGTTCCACGACGGCGTGCTCTCCGACGACGTGATTCCGCTTACCGCCGCACTCGCAGCCCAGGAACACGGCGACGCGCGCAAGGCGATCGATATTCTCCGTAACGCCGGCCGGATCGCGAAGAAACGAACCGAGACGCGGGTCACGGCCGACCACGTTCGCGACGCCAAAGAGAAGACCGAAGCCGATCGGTTCAACGAACTAATCGAGGGATCGCCCCAGCAGGCGAAAGCGATCCTCTACTCGCTGACGATACTCACCCAGAACAGCAGCGAAAAGGAATTTCCGACGAAGATTATCTACAATCAGTACAAAGAGATCGCCCGGCGACTCGATTTCGACGTGCTCTCGGAGCGCCGCGTCCAGGAGATTCTGCAGGAACAGAACTTTCTCAACGTGATCCAGTCCGAACGCGAGGGTCGCGGGCGCGGGCGCGGCGCGCACGCGAAGCATCGTCTCCTCGAAAACCCGTCGATCGTCAAGAAGGTTCTCCTTCGGGATTCCCGACTCGCGGTTCTCGAAGAGGGCGACTGAACCACCTTCTGGGGACCGTACGTCTCATCGAGTATGCGTTTTGCCGAAGTACCGAGTGCACGTTTTGCCGAAGCGGACCATTGAATACGCGTTATGCGAACCCGGTCCGACTGCAGAGGACTCGTTCGCCGGAACCGCGGTGCCTTTTTGTCTCCTCTCCTGAGCGACGGTATGAACAGCGTCGACGCGGCCGGGCTCGGGATCGGTGACGAGTACCCGCCCCGGATTATGGGCGTGTTGAACGTCAGCGAAGAGTCGCCCTACGACCCGAGCGTGTTCGACGACCCCGGGGAGGCCGCCCGGTACGTCGACGACGAACTCATCGGTGAAGGTGCGGAAATCGTCGACATCGGGCTCGAATCCGCGAACAAACGCTTCGACGTGCTCTCAGCTGAGGAGGAACTCGAACGGCTCCACGTGGCGATCGAAACGATCGAATCAGTCTCCGGCGACGCGATTTTCTCGATCGAAACCCGCTACGCCGACGTTGCCGAGGAAGCGCTCTCCAACGGGTTCGACATGGTCAACGACATCTGTGGCTTTGCCGACCCGGAGCTTCCGCGAGTCTGTGCGGAGCACGACGTCGCCGTTGCGAAGATGGCCAGCCCGCCGGATCTCGATCGGCCGGGCGCGGTTCGGGAAACCGATTGGGCAGTGAGAAAGTCGCCTGAGTGGGCCGAACAAGCCGATTACGTCGATCAAGTTTACGAAGCGTTGAAACAGAACGGGCTGACCGACAAGACGATTGTCGACCCGGCCTTCGGCGGCTGGAGCGAGGCCCAGACGCTCGACGACGACCGCGAAACGTTCCGCCGCCTCCGGGAGTTCCGGGCGCTCGGCCAGCCGATGCTGGTCTCGATCAACCGGAAGAATTTCCTCGGCTCGATCGCGGACCGAGAGACCGAGGAGCGACTCCCCGTTAGTCTCGCGGCGACCTCGATGGCCGTCGAGCGAGGCGCACACGTGATCCGAACCCACGACGTGGCCGAGACGCGCGACGCGGCCCTGATCGGGACGGCGTTTACCGACCGAGCGCGAGCGACGGCGGACGGCGTGTCGGTCGCGGAGCTCGACGTTCGATCGACGCGCGATCTCCGACGAGTCCTCGCGGAGTACGATCTCGACCCGGCGCTCGCGGCGGACTGGCAGACACAACTGCTCGAGATCGAAGGTCTGGACCCCGAGGAACGACGGCGGCTAACGTCGGCAGCCGGCGAACACGGGGCGGTTGCCTACGACCTCCCGGACGGTGCCCTGTTGCTCGTGGGATCGACGGCTGGGCTTTCCGACATTGCAGCGCGATTACGTGCCGAAAACGGCAGTTTCGAGCGGCTTAGCGCACTGCTTGCGGACGTGATGCGGTAAGAGAAAGCTTATACCGAAGGATTTGAAATTGTGAAGTGGACGCCGGGCGGCCTCCCGGGTAGGGGTACTTTGGAGGCGACCCCCGGCCCACAACACGGAATTATTGTGGTGTTACGTTGCCAGTGACGACGCTGTGCGGTGTCCGTGATGACACTGTAAGCAGTTTGTGAAGGCGCCACCGGAGTGTGCAGACACAAATAGTTCCAGCGGCAACCACGCCTATGGAGTTCGACGAGTGGGAGCCGGTCTACGAGGCGATCCGTCGCGATTTCGGCTACGATCGATCGGGAGACGAACACGCACGCGACGTCCTCGCGTCGCTCACCGGGGCGTTCGATTTCGATCGCCTCGGGACCGTCGACGGAGCCACCGTCGCCGTCGCGGGTGCCGGACCGTCGATCGAGACCGATCGCGCTCGCGACCGGGCCGCCGAGGCGGACGTCGTGTTCGCCGCGTCGACGGCGGCCGACGCGCTCGAGAGGGCGGGAGTATCGGTCGACTGTCTGGTCACCGATCTCGACAAGAATCCCGAAACGGTGCGACGGCTCACCCGTCGCGGGACGCCCGTCGCGGTACACGCCCACGGAGACAACGTCGAAGCCGTCAGGGATGTCGTTCCCGACTGTGCAGACGAGTTCGTTCTGCCAACGACGCAGGTCGCACCCAGCGGCCCGGTGGTGAACGTCGGCGGCTTCACCGACGGCGACCGAGCCGCGTTTCTCGCTGACCACCTCGGAGCCGATCGACTCGTCTTCGTCGGCTGGGACTTCGATGACCGGTCGGTCGACCCGATCAAGCGAACCAAACTCGTGTGGGCCGAACGGCTCCTCTACTGGCTCGAACGGCGACGGGACGATCGTTTCGCGGTGCTCGACGGGCGACGAAACGCTATCGAGACGGCCGCACTCCCGATCGGCGAGTAGCCCGCACTGACGGCCGGGTCGGTTCTCTCCGTACTCCGAGCCGGGTCGACGGGTACGAAATCGGGAACAACAGTTAAGACGAACAGGTCACCACGATACCACGTGGATCAACGACTCATCGTCACGGTTCCGGTTATCGTCTACTTCGGTGCGCTCGGACTGTTTGCCACGGCTCAGTCGATCGCCGGCGTTTCGCTGACCGAGGGGCAACCGGCGTTTCTGGCGACCGTCGGTGTGATCGGCCCGCTGGTCGCACTCGGCTTGCTCTGGGCGAAAAACTACGCCTACGGTGCGCCGGTCCTCGTCTCAGCGATGGCAGCAAACGCCTGGTTCGTCACGTACTTCTTTTTTCTTCACGACAACGCGGCGAACGTCTTCGCTGTCTCCGGGCAGGGTGCGCTGTCCTTTCTGATGGCGACGGTCGGCGTCGTCGCAACCTCGGTCGTGACCGCCGGCGTCGGATTTTGGCTCTGGTATCGCGTCAGTCCGGGGCTGCGATCGTCGGTCGACCGGATTCTCCGCCCGCCGGAAGCGGACAACTGACGGCGTCGCTGATCCGTCGTCGATCTGGATCGGAGCCACTGCCCACGCGGGAACGCAACCTCCCGTCGCTAAAAGAGCGCGTCGAGTTCGCCGCCGGTGTCGACCAGCGACTCGAACTCCGTCTGGGCAGTCGACGCTACCTCCTCGGTCGTTTCCTGGGCTTCGATCGCGACCTGCTGAAGCCGATCGATTCGGGGGACCGCCGTGACGCCCGAGAGGACGACGATCGCGCCCACCTCGTTGCGATCGGGCGTCGGGAAGTCGCCGCCGCGAATCTCCATGCTGCCGGTTTCCTCTTCGAGCCACCGACGGCTGCGCTCGATCCCTTTCCGATTCAGGTATTCGGGCGGCCCGGTCGCGACGACGAGCGCGCGGTCGGCACTTTCCACGTCACAGGGGAGCGTAAGCCGACCCAGTGTCGCCTTTCGGACGAGGCTCGTCAGCCTGTTGACCGACTCGCCGTCGTCGATCCCGTCGCTGTCGGTGAACGACGAAAGGAGGCCGCCGTCGGTGGCTGCGACGGGTTCGCTCGCGTAGCCGATCGTCGAGACTCCCTCGGAGAGCGTGTTGATGACCTCGGAGGCGTCGACGACGCTCTCCCCGACTCTGTCGCCGGGTTCGACCTCGCCGGCGGCAAAGAGGTAGCCGAACCGCTCGGCAATCTCTCGGTTGATTCGATCGTAGCCCCCCGCGACGGACTCGCCGCCGCTTCGCCAGGCGTCGTTATCGAACACCAACAGGGAGTCCACTTCGCGGACGAACGTCCGGAACGATCGCGCCGCGTTGAGGGTGTAAATCCCGCCTTCGTCCGTTCCGGGAAGGATGCCGAGGCCGTATACGGGGAGCGAGTAGAGCGTTTTAAGATGTTTGGCGAGGACGGGCGCGCCTCCGGACCCAGTGCCGCCGCCCATCCCCGCGACGATGAGAACGGCGTCGACCTCGTGGGTCGGAACACGATCGATCGCGCGCTGAATTTCGTCGATATCCGCTTCGGCGATCTGCGAGCCGAGTTCGTTGTCGGCACCGACGCCGTGACCGCTCACCCGATCTTGTCCGACGAGTACGCGGTGTTCCTGCGAGACGTGTTCGAGACCCTGCAGGTCGGTCGTCGCGGTATTGACGGCGATCGCGGACTCGACGAACTCGCGATCGAGAGTGCGCTCGAACGCCAGGAACTCGTCGACGACTTTTCCGCCTGCCTGACCGAAACCGATGAGTGCGAGTTTCATAGCTGTTTTCCGTGGCCGTCCACCCGGGCCAGTCGGCACCGATCGATCGTCGATGCCAGCCCGAACGCGGCGTCAACGATCGATCGAGACGATGGGTGATCGGGGTCCACGACCGTGACGACGACGGTTACCGGTATTGTTATGGCACACGTATATTCGCAGAAAAAACAATCACGAACTCATTACTCTCTGTTTTCGAAGAGACTCTCGACAACGGGACGTCCCACGAGGCCCGAAGTAATCACGGGTTTCCGGCGTCGAGTTCCGATCCGATCGGTCGTGATGGCACCCTCGGTCTGTCGAAGGCGGCGGGAGCCGAGATGTCGCTTCGAGAGTAAGTCCTATACACCGCGGTGGCTTACTTCCCCGGTATGGATACTCCGGGACCGTCGGTGACGCGACGAGAGCTCCTCGGAACGGCGGGTGTCGCAGGCGCGAGCGCACTCGCTGGCTGTTCGGATTGGCTCTGGTCGCAGGCCGAGAATACCGGCCCGGAACAGGTCTCCCTGACGATCAAGACGGTACCGGCGGACGACGACGTGATCGCGGCGAAAATTCTGAGCCAGCTCAGAGAAAACTTCGAGACGGCCGGAATCGACGTCACCCACGAACCGATCGCTCAGGCGGAGTTACACCGGGACGTCCTTCTCGAGGGGAACTACGACGTGTTCGTCCTCAAACACCCCGGATTCGACGAGTACGACGCGCTCCGCGGACTGCTTCACTCCCAGTTCGTCAGCGAGCGGGGCTGGCAGAACCCGTTTAATTTCTCCGACGTCACGACCGACGACTACCTCGAGACGCAGCGTCGGGTCGTCGGCGAGAACCGCACTGAAACCCTTCGAAAGCTGTTCGAGTACCTCGAACACATGTCTCCGTACACGGTCGTCGCCGCACCGTTCCGGTTCGCCGGCAGACGCCGCGCGATCGATATTCCCCGAGCCCCACAGCGGCCACTCGATTACGTCGAGATCATGAGCCGACAGTCGGACCTCGACTCGATCGATCGTCCGCTGACGGTCGGGGTCTACGGCGATACGCTCACGCGGCGACTGAACCCGCTCGTAGTCGATCGAAACCGGATCGATGGCTTGCTTGGATTACTGTACGATCCGCTTGCCCGCTGGTATACCGACGAACCCGAGCCGTGGCTCGCCGAGACCATTACCTGGGACGACACAGGGCTGTTGGACGCGGAGGTCGAACTTCGGGACGGCCTCACCTGGCACGACGGGACCGAACTCGATGCGGACGACGTCGTATTCACCTGGGAATTCCTGCTGGATACGTCACTCGGCGAGGTCGACGGTGGCGCGCCAGCGCCCCGCTTTCGGGGTCGGCAAACGCTCATCGACCACGTTACGGCCGTCGACGCGCAGACCGTCCGGTTTGCGTTCGGGGAAACGTCCCGGCGGGTCGCCTCTCGCGTGTTTTCGGTCCCGATACTCCCGGAACACGTCTGGTCCGATCGATCGTCAGTCGTCGCTGACCGGCAGACCCAGGCGCTCCTCGGGGACAACGAAGAACCGATCGGATCGGGGCTGTTCGAGTTCGCCGACTCGACGACTGATACCGAGATTATCCTCGACCCGTTCGAGGAGCACGTGCTCCGCCGGTCGTCGGCCGATCGACCGGCGGTCATCGAAAACTTCTCCCAGTTCGACGGGATTCGCTTCCAGATCGCACCGAACGCCGGTGCGATGGTCGATTCACTGCTCGACGGAGAGTTCGACGTAACGGCGAGTAACGTGCCCATGGACCTGGTCGAGGCGATCGATGATGCACCGGACGTCGCGACGGTCTCCGGTAACAGGGACGGTTTCTACATGATCGGATACAATATCCACCATCCGGAACTGAGCAATCCGCACTTCCGGCGGATTCTCTCCCGACTGATCGATCGCGAGCACGCCGTCGAGGAGTTCTTCCAGGGGCAGGCCGAACCGGCCTCGACACACAGTTCGTTACTCGGTGTGTTCGGCGGCGACTGGGATCATACCAGCGAATCTTCAATTCCGGTGTTCCCCGGCACGGGCGGCGAAATTTCGGTACCACAGGTTCGGTCGCTCTTCGAGAGTGAGGGGTACCGATACGAGGACGAGTCGTTGCTAAAATAACGGCCGGCGGCGTACCCGGATGGTGTCGGTCGTCGATCGACGCGGGTGGAGGCTACTCGTTCGTCCTGCAACCGGTCGTTATTAATGATGGCCAGCGTGTAGTCAATACAGCATCCCATATGTCGCTACTCGTGGTTGTGCTCGAACTAACGATCGTCGTCGCGACGATGCTCGCCACCGCGGCCCTGGTCATCGTGGGACCACGTCGGTTAGTGACTGCGTTGGGTGGATATCGATGGCGACTCGAAGCGTGTGCGCTTCCCTTCGCGGCTCTCGGTGCCGTCTTGCTCGTCCGGTGGACGACACAGGATATCCTGCAACGACTCGAACGGCGCGTGCTCGGGAACAACATCACGCCGTATCTGTTCGATCTCGAGCGGACGGTGTTCGGAACGGATCCAGTGTCTGTGATCCAGTCGCTACAATCCGAGCTGCTCACCTCGTTTTTCGTGTTTGTTTACATCTACGGATACGCGTTCTTGCTCCTGTTCCCGCTGCTCGCGTACTTCGCGCTAGAGGAGATGGACGATCTCTCGTCGCTGGTACTCGCGTACACGTCGAACTACGCGATCGGACTCCTCTGTTATCTCCTCTTTATCGCCTACGGTCCCCGAAATTTCGACCCGCTGCTGTTCGAAAACCTGCTGTACGACGCGTTTCCACAGGCATTTTTCCTCACGGGGACGGTCAATCAACCCACCAACGTCTTTCCCTCACTGCACACTTCCCTGTCGATGACGGTGTTTTTCATCGCGTGGACGACCCGCGATAAGTACCCCCTCTGGGTTCCCCTGTCCGGATTCTTCGCGATCTGTGTCTCGCTGTCGACGATGTACCTCGGGATCCACTGGTTCTCGGACGTCGCGGCCGGAACCGCACTCGCGCTCGGCAGCGTCTACATTGGCCGCAACTACACCGTCGACGGCATTCTCGCCTCCGTCCGGCGGTTTCTCGTGGCGACGTTCGAACTGGACGGCAACCCCGATCGGTGAGCGCCCGTCGAACGTCTGGCCAGGGAACCGCACGACAACGGCTCATCGACCCGCGTTCCGGATCGCCGGTACCCGGACGCTTTCCCCGCTCGCTCCGTCTTCCTCAGATATGATCCTCTACTGGCATCGGCGCGACCTGCGGGGGCGAGACAATCGCGGACTCGACCGGGCCAGCGCAGACGACCGGGTCGTCCCGTGTTTCGTCTTCGATCCAACGATCCTCGAGCACGCGTCCCCGATCCGCGTGTCGTGTTTGCTCGAGGCACTGACCGGACTTCGGGGGTGGTATCGCGATCGAGGAAGCGATCTCGTCGTCGCTTGTGGCGACGCCAGTGCCGTGGTCCCCGATCTGGCGGCCGAGTACGACGCTTCACGGGTCGTCTGGAACGAGGATTACAGCGGCCTCGCTCGGGAACGCGATCGAGCCGTCACCGCAGCGCTCGAAGACGACGGGGTCGATGTCGAAACGGTTCACGACGCGATTCACCACGAACCGGGAACGATCACGCCGAATCAGGGCGATCACTACTCGGTGTTTTCGTACTTCTGGAAGAAGTGGCGAGACCGCGAGAAGGCCGACCCGATCGACCCACCTGAAGAGTCGGCGCTGGTCGACGTCTCCGGGACCGCGTTGCCGTCGCTCGCGGACCTTGGCTTCGACGAACCGAAGGCGAACCCGCCGACGGTCACACAGCAACGAGCGCGCGAGCGCGTCGCCGAGTTCTGTTCGGGACCGATCTACCGGTACGCCGACGAGCGCGACTATCCCGCTGCCGGCGGGACGTCCCAGCTGTCGGTCCACTTCAAGTACGGAACGATCGGTCCGCGGGCGGTCTATGCGGCGACAGAACGGGCCGCGAGTCGCGCCGAGTCGTCGGAGGAGCGATCGAGCGTCCAATCGTTCCAGCGCCAGCTCGCCTGGCGGGAGTTTTACGCGCACGTCCTCGCGTACAACCCCGAGATCGTCGCCGAGAACTACAGCGGCTACGAGGCCGAGATTCCGTGGCGCAACGATCCCGACGAACTCGCCGCCTGGAAAGCCGGTGAGACCGGCTACCCGATCGTCGATGCGGGGATGCGCCAGCTTCGGGAGGATGGCTGGGTGCACAACCGGGTTCGGATGATCGTCGCCTCGTTCCTGACGAAGGATCTGCTGATCGACTGGCGGGACGGCTACGACTGGTACCGAACACGACTGGCCGACCACGACACGGCGAACGACGTCGGCGGCTGGCAGTGGGCCGCCTCGACCGGGATGGACGCCCAGCCGTATTTCAGGGTTTTCAACCCGATGAAACAGGGTCGGGATTACGATCCTGACGCCGAGTACATCAAAACGTACGTGCCGGAACTCGCTGACGCCACGCCCGACGAGATTCACGACTGGACCGACCACAGCGACGCCGAGCGCGAGCGAATCGCCCCCGACTATTCGGCACCGATCGTCGACCACGCCGACCGTCGGGAGGCGGCGATCGAGGCCTTCGAGACGGCGCGTGGCGAGTGATCTGTAGACAGCTAGTCGTAATCGAACGAGACCGTCCGTTCCCTGTCGCTCGATCGGTAGATCGCGTCGACGACCTGCTGGACCTTCAATGCCCGCTCGATGCTGTTGTTGGTCGTCTCGTCGCCGCGACCGCCGGTGGCGATCGTCTCGAAGAACGCCCGCTGTTCGTCCGTGTGGGTGTCGTTCTGGGTGGTCTCGATCGTCGTGTCTTCCAAGTGGTCGGGACCGATCTTGCTCGCGGAGTGAAAGGAGAGGTCACCGTCGAGCAGATCGAACGTGGCGGCGGCCTCGGTTCCTCGGACGATAAACTCGTGGTTCGAGGGGCGGTTGGTCGCCCACGCGACTTCGAGCGAGATCGTTCGATTCTCCGCACAGCGGACGAATGCGCTCGCCGAGTCGTCGACATCGAACCCCCCAGGACCCGCGTCTTCGGCCCACATATCCAGGTAGGCGTACTCCTCGCGGGAGCCGAATTCGCCTCTCGTCACCCCGTTGACTTCGAGCGCGTCGGGGTAACCCAGCAAATAGAGGGCGAGGTCGATCGCGTGAACCCCGAGGTCGATGAGCGCACCCCCGCCGGCGATCTCCCGTCTGGTGAACCAGGAGCCGCGACCGGGAATACCCCGTCGCCGGACGTAGTTCGCCTCGATGTGTGAGACCTTGCCGAGGTCGCCTCGTTCGATCCGGTTTTTGACGATCCGAACCGTGTTCGCGAACCGGTTGTTGAAACCGACCATACAGAACCCCCCAGAGTCCCGTGCCGCGTCGGCGATTCGTTCGGCGCTTTCGAGAGAGTGGGCGAGTGGCTTCTCGAGCAAGACGTGTAAGTCTCGCTCGAAGGCGTCGACCGCGTACTCCTCGTGATACATATTCGGCGTCGTGATGATGACGGCGTCGACGATGTCGTACAGATCGGTGTGATCTTCGTAGACGTCGACGTCGTACCGACGGGCGAACTGTTTCCGTGCTTCGGCGGCAACGTCCATGCCGCCGACCAGCGATACGCCGAGATCGAGAACGCGCTCTGCGTGATACTGGCCGATGTTTCCGAGGCCGACGATTCCGGTCCTGATTTCTGATCGATCGGTTGTCATGAGAGGTCTTGGTGGGCGGTGGTGGCTTGAGTACGAGACTGTCGAACCTGCTTGCTCGAACGTTGGCGCTCCATCGTCTTTTGTGCGTTGCCAAGACTCACTCTGTGCGTGCCGACGCGCCCGTCGCACACCGATCGATGACCTACCCGAGAGTGGATCGGGCGATCGGCCGGCACCGAAACGAATCGAACAACGGTCGAACGCGAGCGCCCTCTTGCCAGCGTGCCCGTGTCCGGCCCCTCCCTGACAGCAATCCCGATCGTACCGGTTCGCATCGGTTGATTCGGACGCGACTTCCGCTCAGCTGTCGGCCTCCGTTGGCGTCGTCCCGGGTTCCTGTTCCGATCGATCGGTGAGGCCGTGAATCAGGGACTCGCCGGTTTCGGTATTGAAGAGGTGGATTTTCGATCGGTCGAGGACGACGTCGACATCCTGGTCCGCTTCGATTTCCGTGTCCGGAGTGACGCTCATCAGCAACTGATTCGGCGACGTGGCAGGGTCTTGCTCCATCGACCCCTCGCTGGCCTCGGAGAGCAACAGGTAGATGAATACTTCGTCGCCCATCGGCTCTAAGACGTCGGTCCGGGCGTCGATCGGTGCCGTCGGTGCCGTAAGCGAGTCGGCGTACCGGGTCAAGTGGACGTCCTCCGGCCTGATGCCGAGTGTGACGGCATCGCCAACGGTCGTCCCCGAAAGGCGGGACGGATCGAGGTCGACGGTGAAATTGTTCGTCTCGATGCCCCCCTCGGTGAGCGTTCCTTCGATGAAGTTCATCGAGGGCGAGCCGATGAAGCCTGCGACGAACAGGTTCGTGGGTTCGTTGTAGCAGACCAGCGGCGGGGCGATCTGTTGAAGCTTGCCGTCGTTCAGGACGGCGATCCGGTTCGACATCGTCATCGCCTCGGCCTGGTCGTGGGTGACGTAGATGACCGTCGCGTCTAGCTCCCGGTGGAGCCGCTGGAGCTCCGTCCGCATGTGGACGCGAAGCTTCGCGTCCAGGTTCGCCAGCGGTTCGTCCATCAGGAAGACGTCGGGGTTCCGAACGATCGCACGGGCGATTCCGACGCGTTGTTGTTGCCCGCCGGACATCTCTGCCGGCATCCGATCGAGCATCCCTTCGAGCTGGACGATATCGGCGGCCTGTTCGACGCGACGCCGGACCTCCTCGTCGTCGTACTTTCGAAGCCGAAGGCCGAAGGAGATGTTGTCGAAGACATCCATGTGCGGGAACAACGCGATGTTCTGGAAAACCATCGCGATTCCACGGTCTTTTGGGGCAAGGTCGGTGACGTCGTCGCCGCCGATGTACACTCGACCCTCGGTCGGCTTGGTCAAGCCCGCGACCGTCTCCATCGTCGTCGACTTGCCACAGCCCGAGGGGCCGACGAAGGTAACGAATTCGCCGTCTTTCACCTCGAGGCTGATATCGTCGACTGCCGTTTCCTCTCCGTACCGTTTTGTGACGTTTTCGAGTCGTACTCGTGACATTGTATTACTCCTTGAGCGCGCCTGCAGTCAGTCCGCTGACGATTTTTTCCTGTGCGACCACGACGAGAATCGCGACGGGGATGACGCCGATGATGCTCGCGGCGGCCATGAGGTGGTATAACACCTGATACTGTCCCTGGTACGCGAGGATACCGTCGAGAATCGGTGCCCAGTTTTCGGGCTGGCCGTCCGTCATCAAGAACGAGAAGAAGAACTCGTTGTAGACCGCGATGAACGTCAACACGCCCGCAGTCGCGACACCGGGGGCTGAAAGCGGGATGATGACCCGGAACAGTGCACCCAGCCGGGTCGTCCCCTCGACACGAGCCGCATCCTCGAGTCCGTCCGGAATCTGCCCGTAGAACGTCGTGAGGATGAATATTGCCAGCGGCATGAAGATCGCCGACAGCGGCGTCACCAGTGCGAAGGGAGTGTTGTAGAGCGTCCCGTCGCCGGTGATCGGTCTGAGGATCGCGAACGACGTATTAAAGAGGTCGTTCAGCGGGATAAAGAAGGCTGCTGGCGGGAAGAAAGAGATGATCAACACGAGCAACATGAGCGGCGTTCGACCGGGGAACTCGAGACGGCCGAATGCGTAGCCGGCGAAGCTGGCGATGACGAGAACGACGATCGTCGATGCCAGCGCGATCACGAAGCTGTTGAACATGTATACGTGGAAGGGGATAACCTGGAAGACCTCGATGAACGAGCCCGGATTGAACCCGTTGGGCGTGAAGACGATGTCCTGAAGCTGTCCTTCCGGCGTCAGGGCGACCATCAGCAACCAGTAGAACGGGAACAGCGTCGTGAACAGGAAGAAGATCGCCGCGACGTAGAACATCGCCCGATAGACTCGCTCCGGGTGGGAGATGGACCTGGCGACCCACCGCTGGATCGGGCCGCGGTCGAGTTCCGCCTCGCGGCCGTCTTCGAGGACCGTGCCGCCGTCGGGCCGGTGGAACGTCGGTTCCCGTGACAAGTCGTTCCCGCCGTCGTCGATGCCTCCGGTGTCGTTCGATTCGGCGGCGTTCGCCGAGTCGGTGGTATCTGTTGGATCGGTCATCAGTACATCCCTCCTTCGGTATCGCGGAAGAGCAGTACGTACACGCCGATGATCAGTCCGATCACCAGCGCCGTCGCAAAGGCCACGGCAGCGGCCGTCGCGTAGATGCGCGTTCCGCCGAACATCGCCTCGACGACGAGACAGCTCAACGACGGCACGGTCGTACAGCCGGCGGTCGACTCGATCAGCCCGAAGACGCGCATCGCGTCCATCGTTCGGAATAGCATCGCGACGAGCAGCGCTGGCATGATGAGCGGCAGCGTGATCATCTTGAACCGTTGCCACGGTGACGCTCCGGCGACGCGAGCCACGTCGTACAGACTCCGATCGACGCTCTGGAGTCCGGCGAGGATCAGCAGGGCCATGAACGCCGACGACTTCCAGATGTCCGCCACGAGAATGATGACGAACGCGTCCTGGCTGTTGGCCAGCGGCGTCGCACTGAAGATGCCCAGACTCTGCATGAGATCGGAGCCGAATCCGACCGTCGGCTGGAACATCAGATAGAAAATCATTCCCTGGATGACGATCGGAACTGCCCACGGAAGGATAATCGCGACGCGGACCCAGCGCCGGCCCCTGAAGTCCTGATCGAGCACGTAGGCCTGGCCGAACCCGATTATCGTCTCGAGGACGACGCTGATGACCGCAAAGGCGAGCGTAACGAACAGTGCCTGCTGGAAGAACGGGGTTCCGAGTTCGACGAACGGAAACGACGACGACACTGAGACGTCCAGAAACTGCCGGGCCAGTCGCGCGTTCCCGGTGAGGATGTCGACATAATTTTCGATGCCGACGAACCCACCGAGGGGTTCGATACCCCGCGTCTGGTCCGCCTGCAGTGACATGGCGAACGTCCGTACCAACGGATAGAAGGCGATCAGCGTTAGCAGCGCGAACGCCGGCAGCAACAGCAGGTACGCGTATGCCGCCTCACTCAGGCCCTCCATCCAGTTGACGACGGCGTTGCCAGTCCGTTCCCGGTCCTGACTCCGTCCGGATTCGCCGCCGATCAATCCGTCCGAATCCGTATCAGTTGCCATTTATTTGCACCTCCGCTTCGCTCTGTTCGAGTTCCTCTGCGAGGTCGTTCATCGCCACTTCAGGTGCTTTTATGCCGCGGTACGCCCCGTTGACCTCTTGGGAAATCAGCGACGACTGTTCGGGCCAGAGGTCGGTGGCTGGCCGCGGGATCGCGTTCTCGCTGGCCGACTGGACCACGTCGGCGTAGCGAGCCACGGGCCCGACTTCGTCTGGAGTGGTCTCCGAGACCAGATCGAGATTTGGCGGGAGGAACCCTGCGAGTTCGAAGATCGTAAGCATGACCTCCTCGCTTGCGAACGCTTCGAGGACCTGCAGTGCTTCGTTCTGACGTTCCGAAAACGGGCTCACAGCGAGGTTCCAGCCGCCGAGTGCCGAAGTGGTCCCGCCGGTTCCTTCGTACTCGGCTTCCTGTTCGGTAACTGCGTACGGCCTCGTCATCACGCCGAGGTCTTCGCCGAAGGCGTCCTCCGTTCCCGCCTCTGCGATCGCGTAGGACCAGTTGCGGTTCGAGACGGCTTCACCGCCGGTAAACGGATTCAGGGACTCCTGTTCCGTCCACTGGACGATCGCCGACGGGCTGATCTGGGCGTACCCATCGAGCGTGTTGTCTTCCTCGCCTTCGATGAACGACCGCATCATCCGGATCGCGTCGATAAGCGGGTCCTCGTCGACGGTGATCGGCCGATCACCGGCAATAAATAGGTTATCGGCCCCTCCGAAGTACGCCCCGCCCCAGGACGTCATCACCTCGTTGAACGTACAACAGGACAGCCCCTCGTAGGCAGACGCCTGCGTCGTAAACCCGTAGTTGAGGCCGGCTTGATCCCGCGCATCGTGGACTGCCGCCGCGAACTCCTCCCAGGACGGCGGATCCGTCGCCCAGCCGCTGGTGTCGTATCCGGCGTCTTCGATCAGGTCCTCGCGGTAGAGGGTGAATCCCAGGTCCGGAAACATCGGCAGTGCGTGGAGGTCCCCGGTTTCGGGGTGACGCGCCGTCTCGAGGATTGCCTCGAGGTAGTCGTTGTTGACGCGCTCGAGGACGTCTTCCGAGAGGTTCTCGGTCAGGTTCACCGTCTGGTTCCGAAGAACGAATGGAACGGTCCAGCCGCTGTCCATCAGGTGGATGTCGGGCGGCGAACGCTTCGCTTCGAGCGCCGATTGGGTCGTCTGCATCCGCGATGCGGAGTCGCTGACGACGGTCTGCACTTCGATGCGGATATCCTCATCGAGTCCAGCGTCCCAGAGGGCCTGCTGGATCGAGGGTTGGTCTCCGCTGCTGTGCATGATCCCTGCGACGTCCGAGGCGGCGGTCATCACCACAGTTCCCGTCTGACGCCGCTGGCCGAGGCAACCGGTGACGGCGACTGTCCCCACCGTCGACGCCGATACCGCTTTCACGAACGTTCGACGGGACACCTCGTCACGACCGCCACCTCGTGTGCTGTCTGGTCCCATCCGGCATAGGTCGACACCGCTTGGTAGCTTAATAGGTTTCCTTGCATGAATGCAATTAATGTGAACAGTCGGGAAACCATGCCTGTTTAATCAGGTATTGGGCCGACAGAGATATCACCGTCCGATCGTCTCCGACGGACCACGACCGGTATTCGAAGTCCGTAACCCGACACGGAGGCGTGACCGATCGTCGCCCCGAGTGGACGATCACCGGAGACGAATGACAACAGACCGTCTCAGTCCACGATCGTCGGCGGTTCGTTGCGGCCGATGTGGATCTCGTGGGCTTCGATATCTTCGAGTGCGGCGACGCGGCCCCCGATCGTCACCTCCTCGCCCTCCTCGCTTTGTATCGTAAGGGCGGCGACTTCCTCACTGACCTCGAAGGACACGTCTAGAACGCGACCGCGAACGATTCGCGTGCCGCCGACTTCGACGTCTCGGCCTTCGATCGTCGCGTAGAACTCGCCGCCGTCGTCGATAATGTCTTTGACGCAGCGACGGATTGAGGCGTACCGTCGGGGGTAGGTTCGGTTGCCACCGTCCTCTCCGAGAGATTCCTCGGCCGTGGTCCAGAGGACGGTGCCGAAAAAGCCGGAGACCAGAAAGCCGAGCGCGGAGCGGTTAAAGATGACTCCGTACCGATCCTGGTCGTCGCGAAGCGCGTCCTGCGTCGCGTACACCGAATAGTTTCCGTCGGCAACGGCGACGACCGGGGTAGTGATCCCCCGACGCGCGCGGGCCGTCGTCGCCACGTCGAGGTACTCGAACGACGACGGGTCAGGTGCCTCGGCTGCCGGCGTCACGATCAGATCGATGCTCACGCCGGCATCGACGGCGGCACTGAGTTCGTCCTCGAACCGGGTGAGCAGATCCGGCGTCAGCGAAAGCGAGAGTTCGTATTCCGCATCGTCGATAACTTCCTCCAGATACCGCAGGATCGTCGATCGGGATTTGACGAGCGAGACCGCTTCCGTATCTCGTGCCGGTGCGGTGTAGCGAGCCTCGAGTTCGTCGATCATTTGCTCGAGGGACGTCTGTACGTCGTCGAACGCCTCGGCCGGATCGAGGGCAACGACCTTCATCGGTCGGGATTCGCGCAGTTCGACGAGTCCGCGATCGCTCAGGCTGCGAACGGTGTCGTAGACCCGCGGCTGAGGAATGTCCGTGCGATCTGCAATCTCGCTCGCTGTCAACTGTCCCTGTTCGAGAACGGTGAGATAGGCGTCGATCTCGTACTCACCGAGATTAAACCGATCGCCGACCCGCTCGACCGTCGAACGAAGTTCGTCTGGTGCCATGTCAGTTCAGAGCCTCTCTGGAGATAAATGATTTATTATACTTTGAGTAATACACACTTTCGAAATCAGGTTATATACCAGGACGACCGCCGCACACCGGATAACCGGGTAGAGTGAGCAGCCGCATGCGACGAAATCGACGTGGATGCGGACCGACCCACACTGTGGCTGTAGCCTGCTCTCGCTGTAGCCTGCTCTCTAGGTGCGGCCTGCACTGTTCTTTGGCGGCTGCCTGCACTGTGCTTTGGCTGTGTCGACGGACCACTGGTCAGAACCCTTATTCACTACCGGCTTGAGTTGTTGCTATGCGCGGCGTCGGTCAGTCGAACACGAGCAACGCGGTCGAAGAAATCGGCAGCGTCCTGCCGATCGACGTTCCCGAGTACGTCGTAGCTCCGGTGTTGGCCGCGGTCGTGCTCGTTATCGGGTGGTACCTCTCGAAAGTCGCCGTTCGAGTCACCGGACGGACGGTCGCCCGCCAAATCGAACGACCGAGCGTCACCCGGACCGTCTTACGCGGCGTCAGAGCCTCCGTTCTCCTGATCTCTGTCGGTATTGCAGCGAATATTCTCGGTGTCGGTGGCGTCGAAATCCTCCTGTCGGTGACCGTTATCTCGGCGGTGATCGCGATCGTCCTCGCGCCACTGGTCGGAAGCTTCGTCAACGGCCTGTTCGTGCTCGCCGATCGTCCCTACGAGATCGGTGACATGATCGAAATCATCGACGAGGGCCACGTCGGATTCGTCGAGGACATCACCATCCGGTATACGAAAATTTTCACGCTCCAGAATACGTTCATCGTCATCCCGAACTCCGAAATCCAACAGCGAGACGTCGTCAACTACTCCGCAGAGGACGAACGGACCCGGCTCGCAGTCGAGTTCGAGATCACCTACGAAAGCGACCTCGAGGCCGCGCGCAAGCACGCCGAACGGGCGACGCGATCGGTCGACTCGGTCATCTCCGGCGGTCCCGATATTCGGATCGGCAGCGCGCGCTACGGCGCGGCGCCGGTTTCGGACGTCCTCGAGTACCGCGACGACGGGATCGGGGTTCAGGTTCGGTTCTGGGTCAACCAACCGTACAAACGGACGATCGCCCGATCGGACGTGCAGGCGGCGATCCGCGAGCAGTACGCCGATATCGACGTCGAGTTCGCCTACCCCCATCGCCACCACATCTTCGACGAAACCAGCGGCGTGGCGGCGGTCGCTACCCAGCACGGTCGATCCGAACCGGCCACCGCCGACTCGCCGGTGCAAGCGGGTGACAGCACCGGCGACCACGAGTAACCACGGGCCGGCGATCGCTGCGGCCGATCGCCGATCTCGTCACGCCAGTTGCGCCGACTCCGGACGAGGACGCTGTCGGTTCCCAACTGTGAATCGAGATCGATCGCCACAACTATGATGACTGCGCGATCCGTAGCTCTCGACGGATGTACGACGACATTCTCGTTCCCACCGATGGCAGCGCCACGGTCACCGAAACCCTCACACACGCGTTGCCGATCGCCGCCACCAACGACGCGACGGTCCACGCGCTGTACGTCGTCGACGGTCGAATCACGGCGGCGGCTCCCGGAGAGTCGCGAACCGACCTCGAACGATCGCTGGAGGCGGAGGGGCAAAATGCGATCGCGGCCGTCGAACAGCGAGCGGCAGAGGATGGACTCGACGCCGTCGGCGAACTCCGGAAAGGGACGCCCGCGAAGACGATTCTCGAGTACGCTGCGGAGTCGGGCAGTGACCTGATCGTCATCGGCACTCGCGGGAAGAGCCCGCGGGAGAAGGTGACCTCGCTCGGCAGCGTCTCCGAGCGCGTCGTCGACAACGCGTCCATTCCGGTGTTCGTCGTGCGAGGGGCCGGCGAAGAGTGATACGGTCTGTTGTAATCCGTTCCCGGTGATCGCCCGACCGGGGCGACGATCACCGGGAACACGATACAATGATCCGTACGAGCGAGGCCGCTACGCGACCGACGTTTCGACGGTAATCACGTCGCAATCGAGGTGTTCACGCAGGTACCGATCGATATCGGGATTGTCGGTGAATCGGCGGAACAACCGTCGCAGGCGGCTCGCCTGTCGCGTTCCGATAACCACGGCGTCCGCTTCTTCAGCGGCAACTTCGTCGAGAATGCTCTCCTCGACGAGAAAGCCGGTACGAACGACGTATCGCGTGTTCTCGACGCGCCCGAAGCAGTCTTCGACGGCGTTTTTGAGATCGGTTCTGCGGACTTTCTTCCCGTTTTGATAGAGATCAACGTGTAGGACCGTTAGGGCTGCGTCCCGCTCGCGAGCCACCTCGATCGCTTGCTCGAGCGTTTGACGTGAGTGTTTCGTCAAGGGGTACCGAACGGGAACCACGACCAGCGTCATTACGAAAGCGAACGATTCGCGCGCGGGTAAACGTTTCAGTTATTCCATTTGGACGTGATGATTTACCACATACCACGGGTGAGACAGCCTACCACTCGCAGTTTCGGACTTTACGGAAGTGAGGGGAAGACCTCGCCGTTTACGGACTGATACCGTCAGAGCAACCGGCCGTGATGCGAGAGTCGGTGCCCGTCGGTCGTCCCCGGCGATCGGTTGCCGGAAGGACATCCCTTTATCGCCTGCGACGCTAGCCTCGGCCATGCAAATGCGGACGACCGAGGACGAGCGAACGGTCTACGTGTCCGAAACCGACGGCGACAGGGGTTCAGAAGGCCCCTTTCTGGTCGCCTACGAATCCCGAGACGCGGACCGACGGTACGGCTGGTTCTGTACGAACTGCGAGAGTTTCGACAATGCGATGGACTCGATGGGCCGAATCAAGTGCAATCAATGTGGAAACTTCCGTAAGCCGACGGAGTGGGACGCCGCCCACGAATGACCGATCGCTCGAACGGGCCAGCGGTCGCCGGGAAACCGGTACACCGATCCGTCTCAATCACGTGAATCAGGCAGGTCGTTCTCACCGTTCCTGGTCGGTTTTCCTCCCTCTCGTCCACTTCCTGCCGGAACCGTAGCCGTTCTGTCCTCTGAAGGGCCAAGCGCACGGTCGAACGTGTAACCGACGGGGCAAAATCGTGTCACGTACTAACATTTATGGTGGATGCCCGCGTCTACCTATACGAATGGGTCCTGTTAACATGCGACTCGTCGAGCAGGCCAGGTCGATTTTCGCAGAGTTGGGCTACACCGTCGAAGGCGACGGCCCCGAGTTCCGCGCCGAGCGAGAGTGGAAAGTCGTTCACGTGAATACCGTACTCGAGAACGGTTCGCTTCCGTCCGGGTCCGGGAAGTTCCACTGCTTCGTCGCTCGTCCAAAAGATGCAGACCAACTGGAACAACGGTTGCGAAGCGTGGATCCGAACTACGAGTGGGCAATTATCGTCGCGGACGGAGACGAGTATCAGGTCGAACGCGCCCCGCCGGGACCGCGGGTGTCGGCCTGAGACGGCGGTCAAAAATCCGTCGGTTCTTTTTGTTGCTCACCGGTTTCGCTACTCGCTGAGCGCGCGCCTCGTCGCCGTCACGCCAGCGCCGGGATCGACGTCAGCGCCCATCTTCTCGAGTACGTCTCCGAGTGCAGTCACTACGTAGATCACGTTCTCGGGTCGCGCGGAGTGACCCATACAGCCGATGCGGAAGATCTCGCCGTCGAGATCGCCAAGCCCGCTTGCGACCTCCAGGTCGTAGCGATCGAGCAGTTCCGAACAGACTTCACCGTCGTCGATGCCCTCGGGGACGCGGACCGCGTTCAGACTCGGGAGCCAGTACTGGTCGGGCGCGTTCATCTCGAGACCCATCGCCTCGACGCCGGCTTTCAGTGCCCCGGCGAGGTGCTCGTGGCGGTCCCAGCGGTTTTCGATTCCTTCCTCGGCGACCAGTCGCAGCGCCTCCCGAAGCGCGTAGACGTTCGTGATCGGCGCGGTGTGGTGGTAGGCCCGGTCGTCGCCCCAGTAGCCCTCGAGCAGTGAGAGGTCGAGATACCACGATCGGGGCGCTTCCTCGCGGGAGAGAACTTTGTCCATCGCCGTCTCGGAGAGCGTAAGCGGGCTGGCACCGGGCGGGCAGGAGAGACACTTCTGCGGGCCGGCATAAGCCACGTCGATGTCCCACTCGTCGACGCGCAGTTCGACCCCGCCGATCGCGGTAACGCCGTCGGCGATTACCAGCGCGTCGTGGTCGTGGGCTGCATCGGTCAGCGCGGGCACGTCGGGCTGACGGACGCCCGTACTCGTCTCGGCGTAGATGAACCCGAACACGTCCGGGTCGTATTCCGCGAGTGCGTCCGCGACATCGTCCGGATCGAGGGGCTCACCCCACGGCGCGTCGACTTCGACGACTTCGCCGCCCGCTCGGCGGGCCATCGAGGCCATCCGTCCGCCGAAGTAGCCGTTCGTCGGAACCAGCATCGTGTCGCCGGGTTCGACGACGTTACCGATCGCAGCCTCCATCGCGGCCGAGCCGGTTCCCGAAACCGGAATCGTCCACTGGTTGTCGGTCCGGAACGTGTAGCGAAGCAGTTCCTGGACCTCGTTCATGATCTCGATGAACGACGGATCGAGATGGCCTACGAGCGGCGTACTCATCGCTCGCAGGACGCGGGGGTTGACTTCGCTCGGTCCCGGCCCCATTAGCGTCCGGTCTGGCGGCGTCAGTTCGTCGATTTCGGATACGTCGATCGAGTCATCGGCTGGCATAGCAAGAGGTGTGCGCGGCATCCTCAAAAACCTCAGCATCCCGGAGTGCTGGGCGACGATCGACCCGTTGGTCCCGTACAGTTTCTCAGATCGCCGATGGGATCTGGCAGTCGGGTTGGCTGCAGTCGGGTACTCGCCAGTTCGCGCGCTCGATTCTCGGTTGTACTCACCGGTTCTCCCCGCCCGACTCTCGATTCCGTCCGGCGTTTCGATTCGATCGAATTCGGCGCGAATCTGTCGCGATCGGGCTCAGCTCCCCACTGACGGTTGCTATCACTATGCATACATTGAATACCCGGCGCGGTGTACGGCCAGGGGCAATGGTATTTAAGAAGATCACGCTGATCGGAACGAGCACCGAAAGCTTCGAAGCCGCAGCCGACGAGGCGATCGACAGGGCCGAAGCGACCCTCGAAAACGTTCACTGGATCGAAGTCGACGAGCTAGGGGTCGAAGTGGCAAGCGTCGACGAACGAGAATACCAGGCCGAGGTGACCGTCGCCTTCCAACTCGAGGAGTGACTGCGGTCCGGGGCTAGAACGCCTCGCGAGTTGGCCAGTCGTCTCACACTGCTGTTGGCCCTCCGACTGACGGTTGCTCTGGATGGCCGTTTTCAGGACCGGCAGTTGCGGTTTTCAGGACCGGCAGTTGCGGTTTTCAGGACCGGCAGTTTCCACGATCGACGACCCAGTGTATGGGTACGATCGGTTGCGAGCACTAGCCTGGTCCTGAGCACTACCCGAGTACTCGAATCGAAAACCGTACCCGGTCTTAGAGGTGCTTACGTTCGGAACGATTCGCCACAGCCACACTCGCTGACGACGTTCGGGTTTTCGACGTGGAACCCTTCGGCTTGCAACCCGTCCTCGAAGTCTAAGATGCTGCCTTCGATGTACTTCAGGCTCGCCGGATCGACGAAGACGCGCAACCGGTGGTGCTCGTAGATCGTGTCGTCTTCGTCCGGCGAATCGTCAAAGCGCATCCCGTAGGAGAGACCGGCACAGCCACCCTGCTGGACGAAAAGCCGAAGGCCCGCCTCACCGTCGTCGAGTCCCTCCTTTTCGAGCAGCGATCGAGCCTGTTCGGCGGCATCCTCCGTCACTTCGATTTCGGGGCGCGTCTCCGTTTCCCCGCTGTCCATGCTGTCCGTGCTCATACTCACTCCTACCGGCGCGACGATGTTAACTGTGACGCCGCATGAGGATCTGACAGCGGAGGCAGCTTCGGGAGCGGACCCGCGGGCGTCCGCTCTGTAGTGACTCGACCAGTTCGTAGCGAGTCGATCGACAGACGGCATCCGCTATTCGGCCGCCGAGCGCCGCTTACTCGGCCGAACCCCCTCTCGAACCCGCGCTTACACCCGCGATCGACGCTGGACCGATCGATAGTACGTCCCGAACATTCGCTCGTCGTTTGCCGACAGCGAGACGTCGTTCTCGGCAAGCAACTCGACCATCCGCTCGATTTCACGGTCGTACCAGACCGAAAGCAGTCGAACGTTTCGTTGTGCGTAGTCGTAATTGCGTTCGAGGACGCGTGCGTCGGTCGGATCGACCGTACACGGTTCCATCAGCGTAGTAGTCCGACGTCCAGCTACGTAAAACCAGGCCGTCACTTGCAACCCGTGCTATCCAAATCGAGTGTGAACGCCTTGACTCCCTGAGAAGTGTCGCCGGGAATATATACGGATTTGTGTCCATCGGTACCGCCGATCGGCAGCAATCGATGACACTAATCCGTATCAGGAACTCTCGTCGACTCCGTCGGGCTCGTCGAGTCGCAGTCGGACGCTCTCGGCGTGGGCCTCCAGTCCCTCGGCCGCCGCGAGCGCCGTGACCGTCTCACCGATATCCGCGAGACCCCCCGCGGAGAGGCGCTGGACCGTCGTCGATCGCATGAAGGTCTCGACGGAGAGTCCGCCCGTCACGCGCGCCCCGCCGTTAGTTGGCAGGACGTGGTTAGTGCCGCTGGCGTAGTCGCCCGCGGCGACGGGGGTGTTCGGACCGAGGAAGACGCTACCCGCGCTGTCGATTCGCGCGAGGATCGACTCGTCGTCCTCGGCAACGATCGAGAGGTGTTCCGGAGCGTATTCTTCGGTGAAGAGAATTCCTTCGCTCATCGATCGGGCGAGCAAGACGCCGCTGGCGTCGTTGGCGAGTGCCTCCCGAATCACGTCCTCGCGCTCGCGTTCGCTCGCCTGTTCGTCGGCGGCCGCGGCGACGGCGTCTGCGGTCGCGTCGTCGTCGGTGACGGCCACGACCGAGGCGTTCGGATCGTGTTCGGCCTGGGCGACTAGCTCCGCGGCGACGAGTGCCGGCTCGGCTGTCTCGTCTGCGATCACGACGACTTCGCTCGGGCCGGCCAGAAAGTCGATCTCGGCGTCGCCGCGAACCTCGGCTTTGGCCGCGGTGACCCATTTGTTCCCTGGCCCGACGATCTTCTGGACACGGGTGACCGTTTCGGTGCCGTAGGCGAGGCCGGCGATCGCCTGTGCGCCGCCGACGCTGTAGACCGCGTCGGCCCCGGCGGCGTGGATCGCCGCGAGCGTCACCGGGTTTTGCTCGTCCGCGGGTGGCGTCACGACGGAGACGTGGTCGACACCGGCAACGACCGCCGGGACGATGCCCATGATCGCACTCGAGGGATACGCCGCCGAACCGCCGGGGACGTAGACGCCGACGCGATCGAGCGGCCGGAATCGTCGCCCCAGTTCTCGCCCGTCGGAAAACTCCTCGCGCCAGTCTTCCGGGAGTTGTGCTTCGTGAAACGCCCGGACGTTGTCGGCGGCGGACTCGATCGCCTCCCGCAGGTTCGGGTCGATCTCGCCGTACGCGCGCTCGCACACGTCCGTGATGTCGATGTTTCCGAGTTCGACGCCGTCGAACTCGCTGGTGAACTCGCGGACGGCGACGTCACCTTCTTCGCGAACTCGATCGACGATCCCGCGAACGTCATCTCTGACCGCCTCGATACCAGCATCACGCTCGAAAAACGCGGCGCGATCGCCGGGACCGAGATCGGCGATCGACTGTACGTCGATTGTCATACCCGGACGTTCGCAGCGGCCGCGAAAAACCGTTTCCGTCTTCGGCCGTCTCACCGTTCGGTGTTCTCGACGGTCCAGATACCGACCGCGTCGAGGGTCGCCCTGACGAACAGGTAGACCAGCAAGCAGAAACCGACGACCGCGATCGGCGCTTGCAACAGCTCTGCGGTTTCGCGGCCGAGGAGCAGTTGGCTGAACCCGCGGACGAAGAAGCTCCCGACGACGAGTGCGAACGCGACGATCGCGAGTTTGACGAAGCCCGATCGATCCATAGCTGGAGATACGGCGACGATCGCTAAATCGTGTGTGGTCTCGTCGGGAGCGTGTGATTTCGGCGGGAGAGTGTGGTTTCGGGGGGTAAGTGTGATTTCGGCGGGAAAGTGTCGTCCGTGCAAATCGGTACCGGTTCGTTACCGAACGTCCGCACTCGCCGCGCGACCGATCGCCGCGACCGCGACGGCTCCGAAGACGATCGCCAGGGCACACAGGATGGTGATCGCCGGCACCAGCGTGTCCCACATCCCACCGAACCGGCTCACCTCGACGACGGTCATGGTGTCCTCCCCGAGCATCACCGCCCGCGTCGCGTCGACGCCGTAGGTAATCGGATTGTACGCCGCGACCGTCCGGATCCAACCGGGTAACGCCGACAGCGGGAGGAACGCACTGGAGACGAACAGCAGGGGCAACTGGAGCAGGTTCGCGCCGATGATCGTCGACTCCTCGTCGCGGGTGACCACTGCGAGCACGTTCGAGAACGCGGTGAACCAGACCGAAAACAGGACGCAGATGGCGACGATTCCGACCGCGCCGGGAAGGCCGGTCGCGATTTCGGCACCGAGGGCGACGCCGAGACCGAGCACGATGACGACCTGGACCACGATGCGGACGACCTCGGCCAGCGTCTTGCCCAGAAAGACGGCGGTCCGGTTCATCGGGCTGACCAGCGTCTTCTCGAACATCCCGTTCTCGATGTCGTTGACCAGCCCGATCCCCGAGGTCGCGGCCGCGACCAGGGCGACCTGAATGACGATCGCGGGCACGAGATACGTCTCGTAGCTGATTCCCTCGAGTGCGGCCGTCGCGACCCCGCCGAACACCTGCGTGAACAGGACGAGGAAGATGATCGGCTGGACCAGCGAAACCACGAGCACGAACGGATTCCGGACGGACTTGATCGTCCACCGGACGAACGTCACCCAGACGTCGCTCGCGAAGCCGCCGCCCGCGCGATCGATCGTCGCACCTGGTGTGCTCATCGGTCTCCCCCGGTAGGAGGGCCCTGCTCGTCTGACTCGATCGATTCATGAGGCTGGTCGGAACCGTCGTTGCCGGACTCGTCGGCACCACCGTCACCGATCGCCGGAGATTCGGTGACCTGTGCCGCCCCGTCCCGTTCGGTTGGTTCGGACCGACCGTCGCCTCGATCGGTGTCTACGGGCAGACTGTCATCACGGTCGGTATCCGCGGCTCGATCCGTCCCCCGATCGCCGGTGACGGCGAGGAAGACGTCGTCTAGTGTCGGGGCACGGACGTCGAACCCCAGGACATCGATCCCGTTGTCCCGAAGTGTAACGAGGAGATCAGTCCCCTTGCTGCGGGCATCGCGTGCGGTCACTGCCAGTCCCGCGGTCGTCGGTTCGTCGATCGGATCGACGGTCGCTCCTGCTGCGAAGAGTCCATCCCTGCGAGCGATCTCGATCGCCCGGCGTTGCTGGTCCGGATCCGCCAGTTGAACGTCGAGGATCTCGCCGCCGACGCGGCGTTTGAGGGCCTCGGGCGTGCCGTCAGCCACGACGGTCCCGTTCTGGATCACGGAGAGGCGATCGCAGAGCTGGTCGGCCTCCTCCAGGTACTGCGTCGTCAGGAAGACGGTCGTTCCCTCGTCGTTGATCCGCCGGAAGTACTCCCAGAGTCGGTTTCGGGCGGCAGGGTCGAGACCCGTCGTCGGCTCGTCGAGGAAGACCAGCGGCGGCCGGTGGACGAGCGCCGTCGCCGCGTCGAGACGCTTTTTCATTCCGCCGGAGAAGTCGTCGGCCTCCTTGTCCGCAACGTCAGTGAGATCGACGAGTTCGAGCAACTCTGCGATACGATCGGCCCGCCCCGATCGGGGAACGCCGTAGGCGTCACAGGCGTATCGCAGGTTCTCTCTGGCCGTGAGTTCCGGATCGATGCTCGTCTCCTGGGCCATGTAGCCCACCGTCGCGCGCACGTTTCGCGGCGTTTCGATCGCGTCGAAGCCGTTTATTGTCACCGTCCCCGCCGTCGGACGCAACAGGGTGACGAGCGTCTTGATCATCGTCGTCTTCCCCGCCCCGTTCGGCCCTAAAAATCCGAAGAACTCGCCGCGCTCGACGAGCAGGTCGACGCCGCGGACCGCCTCCGTCCCGTCGGCGTACGTCACCCTCACGTTGCGCGCCTCGATCGCGTAGTCAGTCACGGAGGTACTACGACATCGACGCGGTTAAACCGGCGAGTTCGAGGAAACGGTGGAACTTCGAAGTTCGAACTATTGTGAAATAAGCTCCGAACGGCTTTGCAACCTCTTTTACTCGTCGATCGGCTCGAGGTCGTACTCGACGGCCCAGACGTGTAAGTGACCGAACGCGGGAAACAGTGCGCGGGCCTTCTCGGTCGGTTCGTACTCGACTCGCGGCGGGACCTCGTCGTACGATTCTCGCTGGAGTAGCCCCGCCGAAACGAGTTCGTCGAGTCGTACCGTCAGCGTGTTCGCCGGAATCTCGAGTCGGCGTTCGACCTCCGAGAACCGGAGCGGTCCGTCCGCGAACGCGAACGTCGAGAGAACGGCGATCGCGTGGGCCTTGCCGAACAGGCCGAGCAGGTCCGCAACCGTCTCTTCGACCCGTTCTCGCTCTGCCGGGTCCAGACGATCGCGGAGTTCTCGGGCGTTGTCCGCTCCCAGAGAGCGGAGGCCGCGGGACGGCACGTCGTCGGGCGGCGTGGCGTTACCTGGGTGGTCGTCGCTCGCTCGATCCGTTCCGGGGGGCGTGTCGTCGGTACGCTCGTCCATATCGGGTTGACGACCTCGAGTTTCTAATACTTCGTGTTGGTAACCACTGTATCGAACCATACCTTACACCCGCTGCTTCGAAACTTCGAAGTTACGAGCTTAAGACTTCATCTCTCTAAGTATAGGATATGCAACTCGCAGTCTTCGGTGCGACCGGTCGGACCGGTATCCCGCTCTGTCGCCAGGCGATCGATCGCGGCCACACCGTTATCGCGCACACGCGCTCGCCCGCGAAACTACCCTTCGATGCGGACGAACTTACCGTCGTCGAGGGCGACGCTTACACCGGCGAGGGAGTCGCTGAAGCCGTTGCCGGGACCGACGCCGTCGTCTCGGTGCTCGGACAGTCAAGCGGGTCGCCCGACGATCTCCTGACCGGTGCGGGTGCACACATTCTCGACGCGATGAACGATCACGGTGTCGATCGGTTCGTCACCCTCGTCGGCGCTGGCGTCCGCGAAGAGGGCGAATCCGTCTCACTGGGCGGGCGCGTGATGGGCGCGCTGTTGAAACTGCTCGCCCGGTCGGTCCTCGAGGACGCGGCCGCCCACGTCGAGTACGTCAGGGGAACTGACCTCGACTGGACCGTCGTCCGCGCCCCGCGACTGACCGAGGGCGATCCCGAGGGCGAGTACCGCGCCGGTGATATCGATCTCGGTGTCGAATCGATCGATCGAGCGGATGTCGCCCGGTTCATCCTCGACTGTCTCGAAGACGATCGGTTCGTTCGCGATATGCCGAAGGTCGGCGCGGCGTGACCGTCGACCGATTACCGATCGATCGCCGTCACCTCGGTTGCGGTCGGCCACAGCGTCATCTCGAGTGAAGGCGGCGAAATCGTAGACAGGGCGTGCGATTAGCGCGGTTTCCGGTTCGGATAACAGCTCCATAACTATCCCAGCCCCGATACACCTCGCTCGTATGTGGCCATGGGAGCACGCGATCGTCGGCTATCTCGTCTACTCGCTGTTCGCTCGAACCGTCTATCGTGACTCGCCTGGCGGACTCGAGGCGTTCGCCGTCGTCTTCGCTTCGGTCCTGCCGGATCTCATCGACAAGCCCCTCGCCTGGGAGTTCGGCGTCTTCGAGACGGGCTACGCGCTGGGACACTCGATTTTTTTCGCGGTGCCGCTGACGATCGCCGTCGGAATCGTCTCCCGGGAGGCCAGCCGCCCCCGATCAGGTATCGCGTTCGCCGTCGGTTATCTATTGCACCTCCCGTCCGACGTCCTCGACGGCTACCTTCGCGGCGGGGCCACCCACCTCGGCATCGTACTCTGGCCGATCGCACCGATCGACGCCCCGGCCCCCGATCGGCCACCTGGATTCTCTGATACCTTTTTTCGCCTGTTCGGGCAGTATTACGAGGCGATTCTCGCGGGCGATCTCACGACGTACCGCTGGCTCCAGTTCGGCCTCGCCGCGTTCGCCGCCGTTCTCTGGCTGGCCGACGGTGCGCCCGTGCTTCGCGAGATCCTTTTCGGCGTGAAACGGATCGCCGGTGCGGCGTACGACCGTGTGACCGACCCACCCGTGGACGCTCCACGACGAAAATAGGTCGTCGATCTATGGCAGGGGCCGCCGTCGACTCGAATCCGAATCCCCTCCGTGAGACGATGTACAACCGCGAAATACTGTGTGACCGCGAGACGACAGGCTATTTGTGATCGCGCCGCTACGGTCCGGATGATGAGAATTGTCCGGCAGCGGTCGACATCTGTTCGAGGTGTCTGGCGGTGAGTTCGATCGCCACCGTTGGGCGGTGGGTCCCGCGCCCGAGTCCGTTCTCGGCGCTCGTCTGGGCCAGCATCCTGTTGCTCGAAGCGATGCTGATCATCACCTACGTGACGGTCAACAACGCCCACCTCGGGCTCTTTCACGTCTACCCGTTTATCTGGCTGAACGTCAGCGGCTGGGTTCTCTGGCGTCTCGCCCGACCGGACGGAAGTCGACGACAGAAACTCGGTGCGGGTGCGATCGCCACCGCATACTTCATCATCCTCGGCTATTTCGGCGGGCTCTACAGTATCGTCGCCCTTTCCGACCACCCCGAGAGTCACATCCAGCACTTCGAGCAGATGGGTGGACTCGACCTCTCGCTCTCGGTACCACCGGGGTACGGACCCGCCCTGTTCTACGCGGGCCCGGAACTGCAACTTGCGCTCTCGCCGTACCTGCTCGTCGGCTACCTCACCCTCGCCTACCTGGTTTACGTTACCGTCCTGGATGCGGCGTCCGCGGCTTCCGGTGTCCTCGGAATCTTCGCCTGTATTAGCTGTTCGTGGCCGATCCTCGCTTCGATCGCCGGCGGTGCGGGGGCCTCCGGTGCGGTCGCCGCGACCGTCTACGCGCAGGCGTACGAACTGTCGACGATCGCCTTCCTGCTGACCGTCGCGCTGCTGTACTGGCGTCCCTTCGACTGACCGGACTTGGCGGTCCCAGCCGCGTCGTGGTTTTCGTCGCCGGAACTCGGACCAGTCACGACTCGGGGATAATAAACCTCCGACGCTTCAGCGTCGTCGGCACACGACCGCGGTAGCGCCACCACGGTAGTGGACGTATCCCGTCCCATGGTGACGAAGCTACCAGAGTCGATCGATCGACGGTCGGGCGGCGGTGACGAGTTCAACGCGACGCTCTCGAGTGAGGGTGCCACCTTCGAGTGGGAGGCGGACGAACCCGGCACCCAGCCGTACTACTGTTCGCCCCACGCGGGGTTCATGTACGGCGCGATCGAGATCGAGTAGTTTGGAACTCCCCGCCAACCGATGGTTCGCTTTGCTTTCGTATCCGAGTCGTAGCAGTACCGGCTTCGTTCTCGATAGAGCACTCTCTTGACCGTCCTGTTAGGGATTGGTTCGGGGTACGGCCGTTTCGATTCTCGCCAACGAGACCGCATACTGCGAGACTGATCAACGTGGATCAGACGGCTTCCAAGACGACGCCCTTATGTATCGACCCGGCACTCGGTTGTAATGCGAACAACGTGGCGCACGCCGCTACGTCCTTCGGCTGTGTTCCAGCACGGAGGAGAACAGCATATCCGTCCCTCTCGTCAGGTGCACGGATCGATGCGATACCGACGCCGGTTACCCGGCATTTCGAGACGACGCCCTTATATATACAGGGCGTCTCCGTTTAGGTACGCAAAAACCCTCGCCGGATGTGGTTTCCGGCGCGGGATCGATCCGGTGCCCTTATATGTACGAGGGCATTCGGATGTGATGTGTTCGGCGGCGCGATACACTCGCGCCGTCGATCTGGACACCGTCAGTCCGAAGGGGTTATGTACCCCTGATGGCT
>NZ_JCAQID010000013.1:0-82006 GCF_059736405.1 Halosolutus sp. DAT137
TAGGGCGGCCAGAGCGGCGGGGTTCCTCCCGTACCCATCCCGAACACGGAAGATAAGCCCGTCTGCGTATTGGGGAGTACTGGAGTGGGAGACCCTCTGGGAAATCCGATTCGCCGCCTCCACTCATATCGCGATCCCCTGGGATCGCATTATCAATCAGCAGTGACCGATCGTGGCCTTGCGGCGGTTCGATTCCGCCGATCGGCATTACAGCGGCCAGAGCGGCGGGGTTCCTCCCGTACCCATCCCGAACACGGAAGATAAGCCCGTCTGCGTATTGGGGAGTACTGGAGTGGGAGACCCTCTGGGAAATCCGATTCGCCGCTTCCTATTCATATTCACGTTCCGCGGAGCAGCTGCTGTCTACGATCAAATCAGTTTGGTGTCCATCCGTTGGGTCTTAAACGCGGAACAACCCCTTTCGAGCTTTCGCTTCCAGTACGCGTTTTCGGTGACGCTGGTTCGGACGTGGGTACCGATCTTCGCCGGTGTCGCCGCAGTTCAGGGTGGGCTGGCCTACGGCGGATTCGCGGTTGCACTCACCGTGGTTGCCGAGAAATTTACGAATATGTGCTGTCAGCCGTTTACGGGACGGCTCTCGGACGGGTACGGGAGAGCCTTGTTCGTCTTTGCCGGCGGGGCCGCCTACGGGCTTGTGGCGTTTCTCGTCCCGTTTTCGCCTGCGATCGGGGCGTGGCTGGAGTTGCCCGCGAGTGTCGCGGTGACTGTGTCGATGCTGGTGGCGGGGCTTCCCCTACCGGGGTGGCTGCCACTGGAGGCAGTGCCGGCCTGGCTGACGATATTCGATGGGGTGTCGCATGCGTTTCTCCCCCTCATCGTGCTTGCGGGGCACTCGGGATCGCGGATAGTTTCCGCGAACCGGCGAGTATGGCGCTGTTTGCAGGCGAAGGGACGGACGAGGGAGGTGTCGCCTCGAGTTTCGGAATTCGGGAACTTATCTGGCGTCCGAGAAGCGTGGTCGCACCGTTGCTCGGCGGGTGGCTTATGTACGAAGCGAGTACGGCGTCGGTGTTCTACGTTGGGGGAGCGTTCGCACGGACTGGCGTCGGGTCCTTCCTTACCATTCTGGTCTGGTCCCACGGCGTTTCTGCGCTTTCCGAGTGGTAGAACGAAGTGAGTGAGAACCACGGACGGCGAACGGGGAACGCAGTGACCCGTGAGTGAGCGACGCGAGCGGGAACCGCGAACAGTACGATCAGTGTGTAACTCGTTTCAGTACCCTTCCGGCGTCCATCGATCGGGCGTCGCGAACTGCCGGGAATGGCAGTCAGCGACGGCCGCGATCGAGATGACAGGTGGCTGCGTGTGCGTGTGACGGTGCGAAATCGTCAGTTCGGGCCAGACGGTGACGGCTCTATGAAACGTCGAGCCGGTCTGCTCGCCCGTTGCTGGTCGGAGATCTCCTCGTCGCGCTGGCGACCCTCCTCGTACGTTATCACCGGGTCCGTCGCCTCGGCTGTAAGGGCGTCAAGGCGATCGAAGACGTCGATCGTTCGATCGCCATCGCGACACGGGGCGACGTGGACGAGGTCGCCGTCCTCGAACTCCGCGAGTGCGATCGTCGGGAGTCGGCGGACCGCGTACTCGTCGCCCGTAATCGAAGAGCGGACCTGACGCGTGCGGAAAAACGGCTGCAGGCTGTGGCCGGTTCGGCGCGCCCACTGCTCGAACGAATCCAGCCGGCCGTGGATCTGGGAAAGCTGGGGAATCCGCCGAGATCGAGCCGTTTGCTCGATCTCTTTCCCCCAGACGCGGATCTCGACCGACTCGATCGACGGCGCGGATTCGAGCGAGTCGACTCGCTCGAGTGCCCGTTCCTGAGTCGGTCCCGTGGTCACGGGGGCGAACGATCGGACCCACAGCTCGACCGTCTTCGACGTTGTGTGGTGTTCCGACACGGATGATCTCCGTCGTGGCTGTCCACGGACGAGCGTAAAAGCGTTCGGTCCGGTATCATATCGTGTGATTGTCTCTCAACGATGACAGTGGCTCGGTCGTCGCTGACCGTTCCAGTCGATTAGCAGCGGGGTCCGATCGCGTCGCGCTTCCCAACCCAGGACGTACACATTCACAGTGCTCGCTCGCCAACCCTCTTCAATGGCAGTTTCACGAACCGTCGAACTCGAGGGACACATCATCGACTCGGGGACGATGGGTACCTGTTTCGGGGTCGTCATGGACATGGGTGGCGAGTTCGAGGTCGAGGAGTTCGAGGTCGGCCGCCACAAACACGCCGAGTCGTACTGCCGAATGCGAGTCACAGCCGATACCGAGGGTGACCTCCGGGCGATCGTGCACGAACTCAATCAGCAGGGGGCAACCGTGGCCGACCCGCGAGACGCCACGCTCGAGGCGGCACCCGACGATCAGGTCGTTCCCGCCGACTTCTACTCGACGACGAACCATCCGACCTTCGTCCGGGTCGAAGGGGAGTGGATCGCCGTCGAGAACGTCGAGATGGACTGTGCGCTGGTCGTCGAGCCGGGTTCAGACGGAGAGGTTCCTCGCGTCAGAACCACAGTCCTCAACGCCGTCAAGGAAGGCGATCTCGTCGTTACGGGTGAGACCGGAATCCGCGTCGAACCGCCCGAACGCCCGCGCAACGGCGGCGGCTCGTTCGGGTTCATGCAGGGCGGCGTCTCGAGCGAGCGACCCTCCGCGTCGCTGATCGAGGCGATCGGCGACGAAATCCGCGAGGTCGACGCGAACGATGGGACGGTTCTCGTCGTCTGCGGGCCGGCGATCGTCCATTCGGGCGGCCGAGACGCCCTCGCGGACCTCGTCCGGGCGGGCTATGTGGATGCCCTGTCCGCCGGCAACGGCTTTGCCGTCCACGACTTGGAACGAGACCTCTATGGGACCTCCCTCGGCGTCGACACCGAGTCGCTCGAACACCCGCGGAAGGGCCACAAACACCACATTTACACGATCAGCGAGATCGTCCGGGTGGGCGGTATCGAGGAAGCCGTCACGGAAGGCATCGTCGACGAGGGTGTGATGTACGAATGCGTCCAGAACGATGTGCCCTACGTCCTCGCCGGGTCGATCCGCGATGACGGTCCGCTCCCGGACACGATTACGGACGCGATCGAAGCTCAGGATGCGATCCGCAAACAGGCCCACGAGGCCGATCTCGTGCTCATGCTCTCTACGCTGCTCCACTCGGTCGCCGTTGGGAACTGTCTCCCTTCGACGACGAAGACTGTCTGTGTCGACATCAATCCCGCAACCGTCACCCAGTTGCTCGATCGCGGCAGTGCCCAGGCGATCGGGATGGTCACTGACATCGGGACGTTCATTCCGCTCTTGCGCGAGGAACTCCTCGAGTGATCCTGCCCGTCCGGGACCAGTTCGTCCGGAACCAGGCCGTTGGTTGCGTTTCCCGACGGGTGGGCATGCGTGTTAAGACGATTCGCAACGAAGTTCTCCGCGATGGTCCAACGGCATTCCCTCGCCACTGCGACCCTCGATACGCTCCCGATCACGGTCGCTGTGCTCGACGCCGATGGAAATATCCTCCTGACGAACCGATCGTGGCGCGCATTCGGGACCGAAACGCGACCCGGCGACGCCGACGATATCGGCATTAATTACATCGCCACGGCTGCCGAGGCGGACGACGACCACGCCGAGCAAGCCGTCACCGGACTCGAGTCCGTCCTCGCCGGTAACCGCGAATCGTTCGCGATGGAGTACCCCTGTCACTCCCCCGAGGAAAAACAGTGGTTTCTGATGCGGGCCAGCCGCTTCACCGTCGACGACGAGACGCGCGTTTCGGTAGTTCACCTGAATATCACCGATCGCAAACTTGCCGAACTCGAAATCGAAGCGACCGCCGATCGGCTTCGGGACGAACGTCGCGCCCTGGAGCACGTGCTCGATCGACTCAACGGGCTGGTCCGGGACGTAACCACCGCCGCGGTGAGCGCCCAGACGCGACCCGAAATCGAGCGGCGCGTGTGTGAACGACTGACCGAACCCGATTCCTACGCTCTCGCCTGGACCGGCCAGGTCGACGTGACGAACCGACGGCTCACACCCAGCGAGTGGCACAGTTCGGGCGACGTTCCGCTCGAAGACGGCGAACTCGTCCTCGGCTCGGATCACTCACATCCAGCCGTGAAGGCGCTCGAAGAGGGAGTGCCGCAGGTGATTCAGGACCTCTCCTCGTTCGACGACGCCGATCGCTGGTGGCCCTCGGGTGCCGGATCGGCGTTCAATTCGGTTGCCGCATTCCCCCTCGAGTATGGCGACGTTAGCTACGGCGTCCTGATGCTGTTTGGCGACGAAGCGGGCGTCTTCGAACGGCGGGAACGACTCGTCCTCGAGTCGCTCGCGGATACGATCGCGACCGCGATAAACGCGATCGAAGCCCGCCGGATGCTGACGATCGATACAGTCGTCGAACTCGAACTTTCGATCGAGGATCCGTCGCTGTTCGTCACAACGCTCGCCCGCGAACTCGATGCGACCGTCACCTACCGAGGCCTCACCTACGAACCAGACGGGACCCCGCTGGTCTTTTTCCACGCCGACCGCGGCGGAGTCGCCGAGACCGTCGCGGCGCTCGACGCGGTTTCGGCTGTGACGGTTCTCACAGACCACGACGACGGAAGCCTGCTCGAAGTGGCCGTCGACGAGGAAATCGTTACCGCGATGAGCGAACACGGCGGTGTGATCCGGCGATTCGACGCCAGCGACGGTGTTACCGAGTTGATCATCGATCTGCCGAACGGCCAAGCAGCGCGATCGGCCTACGACCTGCTCGAGACCCGGTACGATCGCGTCGAACTAATTCGCTATCACGAAACCGAGGACCCGATGCAGACGCCACAGGACATGGCCGCTCGACTCGAGTCGGAACTGACCGATCGCCAGCTCACGGCGCTCCGAAAGGCCTACTACGCCGATTACTTCGCCTGGCCGCGGAACGTCTCCGGCGAAGACCTCGCAGAGACGATGGGCATCTCTCGGTCGACGTTCCACCAGCACCTGCGAACCGCCCAGCGGAAGCTCCTCGACGAACTATTCGCTGGCGATCGATCTCGCCCTACTAGTGAGGGGTAGTTCTTTTATATACACCTGTTGTATAGAAAACACCCGACTGCTGTCAGGTGGATACGAGACTACGAATGCAACAGGAACATATCGACGCAGGGAAGGCGATCCAGAAACGGACCGGAAAGACGTTCTATCTCGCAACGCGGTTTCTTCCGGAGCGGGTCCGCAACGCAACGCACGTGCTCTACGCGTTCTTTCGAATCGCAGACGAGGTCGTCGACGACGCTGCAGGGGTTCCACCGGCGGACCAACAGGCCGAACTCGACCGGCTCCGGGCGGAAGCGCTCGGTGAGATCGAGCCGAGCGACCCCGTTCTGGAGGCGTTTCAGGAACTCCGGGACCGCTACGGCATCGCCGACCACGAAGTCGAGGAGTTCATCGACGCGATGGCGACGGACATCGATCGCCGCCGGTACGAGACCTACGCCGACCTCGAATCCTACATGCGTGGGTCTGCGGCGGCTGTCGGCGTGATGATGACCGCGATCATGGAATCGGACGACGAGGAAACGGCCCTTCCTCACGCGATCAAACTCGGTGAGGCGTTCCAGATGACGAACTTTCTGCGAGACGTCCGCGAGGACATCGTCGACCGCGATCGAATCTACATTCCACAGGAGACGCTTCGCGCACACGACGTTTCCGAAGGGCAGATCGAACGCCTCGAGTACTCGGACTCGTTCGGCGCGGCGATGGCCGACGAACTCGGCCGGACGGAGGATCTGTATCGCGAGGGCGTCGCCGGCATCCGATATCTCCCCGAAGACTGCCAGCTCCCGGTCCTGCTCGCGGCCGTCCTCTACGCCGAACACCACGCCGTTATCCGCAACCAGGGGTACGACGTGCTCTCGACTGCGCCGTCACTGTCGACGACGCGGAAACTGTGGTGTCTCGCCAAAACGCGCTGGCACTGGCACTGGAACCGCGACCCCGAGGCTGTCTTCCAGCGCGTCTCCGCGATTCCGACGGCCGAACAGGATCGCCACAGTCCCGGTCCGGGCGAACACGTTCCGACTCGGTAAGCCGCCTCAACACGCACCGGTCAGCCAATCCGTCTCGAATTGCACGCCTCGCGAATCTGCCTCAGCTCATTTTCCGGCCCCGGCGATCGGCAGCGTGTCCCAGACCAGTTCGCGATCGTACCGGTCCGTACTGAACAGGCCGAGACAGAAGACCCCGGCCACGCCGGCCGCGAGCCAGTTGCCGTAGAGGACGTTGATCGTCCCCCACAGCAGGATGAAACTCACCAGATCGTCGAGGATGAACTCGCAGTCACGGACCCGTTCGCGGAGGGCCGCCCGATCGAAGGCGAGATCCACGAGGACGACGGCGACGGTCCCGGAGATGACCCAGCCGACGTAGTTCGAGACCGGGACGCCGTAGTAGACGCCAGACTCGAACGCCCAGAAGCCGATTGCGACGGCCGCCGGATCGAGTACGAGGTCGATCCCGACGACGGCCGCGATCGCGGTCCCGACTCGAACGATCGGATTTGCCGCCCAGTCCCGAAGCACGAGCAACGTGAGCAGGTAGGCGTTCACCACGAGTGGGATGAAAAACAGCGGCAGTGCCAGGGGAACCTCACCGAACAGCATCGGCCCGAGTTGAATGGTGTACTCGAAGGCACCGTACGGCCAGTTCGTCCGCACGCCGACGATTTCGATCACGTACGTATACGCGACGAGGACGCCGAGCGCGCCGAGCGCCCGCCGGTTGATCCGCGGGAGAAGCCCGACGACCAGGGGCGATCGCATCACCATCGTCCCGAACAGGATCAAAAACGGATTGTACGCTAGCGGGTCCGGAAGCAGTCCCTCGGCGCTCGCAACGAGCGTCACCGCCCCGACGAACGGGAAGACAACGGCGATCGTAAACCGATTCTCGCGGACGATCGTCTCCATGCGCTGTTGAACCGTCGCTCGCGTCCACTCGTGAGACCGAGGTGTCGTGTTATCCATAGAACCTCCAGAGGCCGCCCATCGTCAGTGTTGCGCCGACGATCGTGTTGATCGCCGGGAACCACCAGTAGGCCCGGTCGACGGCGACGCGGGCGGTGGCGATCGCTGCGACCAGCAGCGGGTAGACGGCCATCAGCGCCCCGAAACGCGGGTCGATCGCGGCGAACACAATCGTGCTCGCGAGCCAGCAGGCCCCACAGTAGGCGTAGGTCCGACGCTTCCCGAGGACCGTCGCAGTCGTTCGGATGCCGGTCTCGCTGTCCGGTTCGATGTCCGGAACGGCCGAAAAGGTGTGCATCCCCATCGCCCACAGCCAGCCGCCGACGATCGCGAGCAGCGGCGGCTGAGAACCGGCGACGGCGGCGTAGGCTGCTGCCCCCGGCGCGATGTAGAGCCCGTTCGAGACCGAATCCAGCAGCGGCGTCGTTTTGAACCTGACCGGCGGCGCGCTGTAGGCGGTCCCGAGGACGAGAAAGACCGCGAGCCAGGGCCACGCCGCGCTCGAAACGATCGGCAGGAATGAGAGCGGAAGCAGCGCAGCGACCGCAACGAGTGCGGGAACCGATCGCTGGCCCCGATATCGCGCCTCCTTCTCGTCTTTCTTCGGATTCGCGGCGTCGATCTCCCGATCGAAGATGTCGTTGATTCCGTACAGAAAGACGTTCGCGGGCAGGAGGAAGTACGCGAACAGGACGATCGCCGCCGGTGCGAAGAGGTCGCTAACGCTCTCGGCGGCGTAGGCGACGCCAACCAGAACTGGACCGGCGAGGTAGAGCCAGAACCGCGGGCGAGAGAGCACCAGCAGGTACGAAATCCGATCGCGAAGCGTGCCGCTGCGGTCGCCGCCGTCCGCTGCCGTCTCCGCGTTTGCGGTCGTCGCGGTCTCCGTCTCTGGCGTCGACATCGACGACGCTTTTGACCCAGACCCAGACTCGGACCCCGCGTTCGTCCTCGACAGCGAGTCCTCTGTCATGCCTGTCACTGGCGTTCGTCCGCAGATTCCGGTCGGCCGTAGTCCTCGAGCACCGCGTCGGCGGTCAACTCGCCGCTGATGAGACACATCGGGACGCCGATGCCCGGAGTCGTGTACGACCCCGTAAAGTAGAGACCGTCGACCTTCTTCGATCGGTGTGGCGGCCGAAAGAGCGCGGTCTGGCGGAGCGTGTGGGCCATTCCCAGCGCCGTTCCCTTGTAGCTGTTGTACCGCTGGGCGAAGTCGTCGACGGAGAACGACTCCTCGACGACGATCCGATCGCGCAGGTCGGTGCCGGTGTGCTCGGCGATATCCGAAAGGATCAGGTCGCGGTACTGCTCCCGGCGTTCGGGCGTGTCCTCGAGTCCCGGCGCGATCGGAACGAGGACGAACAGGTTGCTGTGGCCCTCGGGGGCCACGTCGTCGTCGGTCTTCGAGGGCACACAGAGGTAGTAGGCGGGATCGTCCGGCCACTGGGGATCGTCGAAAATCTGGTCGAAGTGTTCCTCCCAGTCGGTCGGGAGCACCAGCGTGTGGTGTTCGAGGTCCGGAACGTCGCCCTCGACGCCGAGATAGAGCAGGTATGCCGAGGGAGCGTACGTTCGCGACTCCCAGTAGTCGGCGTCGTACCCCCGTCGCTTCGGCGGCAGTAGCTCCTGTTCTGTGTGGGCGTAATCTGCGTTGCTGACGACCAGATCCGGTCGCAGCGGACCCTCGGGCGTCTCGACCAGGAACGCCCCTTCGCGCCCTTTGATCGCGGTCGCCGGCCGATCGGTGTCGTACTCGACTCCGAGTTCGCGGCCGAGTTGGGCGATGCCGTCGACGACGCCGCCGAGGCCGTTCTCGGGGTACCAGACGCCGAGGTTGAAATCGACGTGGCTCATCAGATTATATAGTGCCGGGGTATTCTTCGGTGAGCCGCCGAGGAAGACCAGCGTGTACTGCATGATTTGCTGGAGTTTTGGGTGCTCGAAGTAGTTCTCGACGTGGCCCTGCATCGACCCCAGCAGCGAGAGCCCCCGCGCCTGTCTGGCGACATCGAGGTCGATATAATCTCGCAGTCGGGTCCGGTCCTCGTACACGAAGTGTTCCATTCCGACTTCGTAGTTCTCTTTGGACTTCTCGAGGTAGCGTTCGAGGGCCTCTCCCGCGCCCTCCTCGTACTCCTCGAAAATCCGTTTGGTCCGATCGAGATCGGCCGTGATATCCACCTTCTCTCCGTGTGCTCGCGCACTTCGTGCGCTCGCATCGTTCGCGGAACTCCGTTCCGCGCTATCCTTGAAGAAGATCCGGTAGTGCGGATCGAGGTGCGTCAGATCGTAGTAATCGGTCGGCGTTCGATCGAACGTCGCGAAAAACCGCTCGAAGACGTCGGGCATCAGATACCACGAGGGGCCCATGTCAAACCGAAACCCGTCTCGTTCGAGTCGACTCGCCCGGCCCCCAAGCTGTTCGTTCTTTTCGATCACTCGGACGTCAGCGCCCGCGTCGGCGAGATAACAGGCCGTCGAGAGCCCGCCAAAGCCGGCTCCAATGACGACGACTGACTCCCCGGCCAGCGTTTCCATGTGTATTATTCAGTGGCGGTCCCCTGTTAAACGTACGTTTCCCTACACAGGGTTCCGCCACCGACCGCCAGCCGCTGAACGTGACGAGAACACGAAGTGGGACCGAGTTGCGGCCGACGCCCGTCTCTCGATTCGTCCACGCCAAAGCCAAACGATTAGTTCGTCTAACGGTTCGATCAACCAATGAGTGATTCTACGCGTACCGAACGCGATGAGACGGAAACGCCATCTCGGCGGAGACCGCCCGAACCGGCACAATCGGAGCAAGAAACGGTTCGTGACGCGGTCGAACGATCGAGACACGGTGCTCCCGCGGTCGGGTCGGTCGTTCGCGACCGATTCTCGTCGGACGAAGTCTTCCAGCGGATCATCGCGGACGCGGACGAAGAAATAACGTCGGGGAACCGCGAGCTATTTTTTAGCGGGCTGGCCGCCGGCTTTGCGATTACGATCACGTTCCTGCTGTACGCCTCGATGTACGGCGCGACCGACGGCCATCCGATACTTAGCACCCTGTTGTACCCTCTTGGTTTCATCTACATCATCGTCGGTGGCTACCAGCTGTACACCGAGAACACGCTGCCGCCGGTCGCGTTGACCCTCGAACGACTGGTCAGCGTTCCCGCATTGCTCCGGCACTGGACGATCGTGCTCGCGGGGAACTTCGCCGGCGGTGCCCTCGGTGCGGCCGCGCTGACCTGGGGTGGGGTCTTCTCGCCGGAGGCGGAAGCGGCAGCGATGTCCGTCTCCCAGCACGGCGTCGAGACGGCGTGGTGGTCCCTGTTCTCAAAAGCAGCCTTCGCCGGACTGATCGTTGCCGGAGTCGTCTGGGTCACCTTCGCGTCTCGCGACACGATCTCGCGGCTCGTCGTCGTCTATCTTGCGTTTCTCGCGATCCCGATCGGGAATCTGTTTCACGTCGTCGTCTCCTTTACCGAGATGCTGTATCTCGTGTTTGCCGGCGAACTTGCGCTGCTCCTCGGGATGACCGATTTCGTCCTCCCGGTGTTGCTCGGGAACACGCTCGGGGGTATCCTCCTTGTGACCGTCGTCAACTACTACCAGACGAGCGAGAAGCGCCTCGAGTCCGCACGGTTTGGAGGTGTCGAGCGGCGGTTATCGATCCGCGAATGGCTGTTCGGCGGATTCGTCGGTCGCTCCTACGTCCCCCTGATCGATACTGCCGAAACGAGCGACACCGGCGACGACGCCTACCGGGTGCTGGTTCCGATCGCAAATCCGCGGACGGAGTCACGAATCGTCGACCTCGCAGCCACGCTCGCAAGCGCTCACGAGAACGCAGTCGTTCACGTTGCCCACATCGTACAGGTGCCGGACCGCCCTGCCGCGACCGGCCGCCAGCGCGAGCGGATCGTGGCGGAATCCGAGAGCCTGCTCTCGGATCTCGACGACTCGGTGGGCGATTACAACGTCGACTGCGAGACGTCGACGGTGGTCTCGCACCGATCGTTCGAGGAAATCTTCACCGCGGCCGAACAGTACGAGACGGATCTGGTCGTGATGGGCTGGGGTGCAAACCGGCTGTGGGACGCCGCACGTGCCGAGCGCCCGCTCAGCGAACTCACTAGCCAACTGCCCTGTGACTTCCTCGTCTTCGAGGATCGCGGGTTCGACAGCTCTCGGGTCCTGTTGCCGACGGCTGGTGGACCCGACTCGGATCTCAGTGCGGAAGTCGCACAGACGCTCGAATCGATCGCCGGCGCCGAGATTACCCTCCTGTACGTCGTCGACGGACCCGAAGAACGCCAGCGCGGAGAGCAGTTCCTCGGAGAATGGGCTGTCGATCACGACCTGAGTGACGCGAATCTCGTCGTCGACGACTCCGGCAACGTCGAGGAGGCGATCTGTCGGGAGTCTGCTAATCACACGCTGATGTTGCTCGGGGCGACCGAGCGCGGACTGCTCTCGCGGCTGGTCACCGGCTCGCTGCATCTGGACGTCGTCAACCACGTCGACTGTTCGGTGTTGCTTGCCGAACGACCGACGCCGCGGAGCCTGTTCCAGCGCGTCTTCGGCCGTCGGTAACCCGTCCTGGGTTGCCGGGAGTCTGGGGTTTCCTGTGGCGGGCCGTCGTCGATCGCGTATGGACGAACTCACTACCGTCGTAACCGGTGGAACCCGCGGAATCGGCCGTGCGGTCGCCGGGGCGTTCGCGACCGAGGATGCATCCGTCGTCGTCGTCGGTGCTCGCGATCGCGACGCGATCGAGGAGACCGTCGCTGCGCTCGAAGGTATGACGGAACGCGGGACCGTCGCCGGCGTCCGGACCGACGTCCGCGACGAGTTCGACGTCGAACGGCTCGTGGAGACGGCCTCGCGAACCGGAACTGGCGGTATCGACGTCGTCGTCGCCGCGGCGGGCGTCTACCACGGCTCGCCGGGCGAGACGCCCACCGATCGGGAGTCGTACTCGACGATCGACGACCACTGGCGGACGAACGGGCGTGGCGTCTACGCGACGATCCGTGAGGCACTGCCGCACCTGAACGACGGTGCGCGCGTCCTCGTCCCGACTGGTGCGATCGCTCGAAACCCCAAGCCCGGGTACGGCTCCTACGCGATCTCGAAGGCCACGGCAGAGGCGGTCGTCCGCGGCTTCGCGGCCGACACCGAGTACGCAGTCGGCTGTCTCGATCCCGGACAGATCGCGACCGACCTCTCGGGCGGCGCGGGTCGGGACCCCGACTCGATCGCGCCGATGTTCGTCTGGGCGGCGACCGAGGCCGACCCGGACGCGATCGACGGCGACGTTCTCGGCTTGAAGGAGTGGAAACGGGCGACGCGGTGACCGTCCGGCTGATCAGACGAGTGCTCGCGTCTTGGATACCTCGACGAGCGCTCCCGACGACACCCGTTGCATACGTAAGTAGAACCGTTACTCCGATCGCGAGTCCACTCACGAGTGATGAACGAAACCGATCGACAGCCCCTCGAGGGAACGACAGTCGGGATCTTCCTCGCGTCGGAAGGGAGCGAAGAAGTAGAGTTCACCGAACCGAAGGCGGCCGTCTCCGACGCCGGTGGCGAGGTACACGTCCTCGGAAGCGAGACCGGCGAGGCACAGACCGTCACCAACGACCTCGAGTGGAGCGATTCCTACGAGGTCGACCGGACGTTCGAGTCAGTCTCGGCCGAGGAGTACGACGCGCTGATCGTTCCCGGTGGGACCGTCGGCGCGGACACGCTTCGGCTGGACGAGGACGCGATCGCGCTGCTCTCCGAGCACCGATCGGCGGGAAAGCCCGCGGGCGTCATCTGCCACGGCCCGTGGACGCTAATCGAGGCCGACGCGGTCGACGGCCGAACGCTCACCTCCTATCCAAGTCTGCAGACCGACGTTCGGAACGCGGGCGGCGAGTGGGTCGACGAGGAAGTCGTCATCGACAACGGGCTGGTCACCAGCCGGGACCCCGACGATCTCGACGCCTTCTGTGACGCGGTCATCGACGAGTTCGCAGGAGACGAGTAGCTCCGCTCTCGGGATTCGACGGCGACAGTTGCAGCGTTGCTCAGCGCTCTCGCTCGATAGAATCGGGTGCGTTACGATCCGCCGGACAAGGATACGGTATCAGTCGATGTGGCCTTCGCGGCGCAGCTGGTCTGCGTCCTGACTGGTGTATCGCCACTCGATCGTGGCCTTCTCGTCTTGCCAGTCCCAGGGTTCGGCGACGACGATGTCGTCTTGCTCGATCCAGGTGCGGTATTTCATTCGGCCGGGGATGCGGCCGAGGCGTTCCTCGCCGTCTGCACAGCGCAGCTGGACGTGGTTACCACCGAGGTGTTCGGTGACGACGGCGAATACTTCGTCGTTGTTGGGCATACGGAGGTTCCGTCGCCCGGAGTTTTCTGTCACAGGATGACTACGTGCGGTAGACGGTTAAATGGTTTGGGAAGCGTGATAGCACGTGTCTCGATTCGGCCGAGTCACCGGTTCTGGTGGCGTGTTTTCTCGAGAGGTGACGTGAGTGGAGGGTTATAGTTCCCGATCCGAATCCGGGTTCTCGAGGTCCCACAGGAGTTCCGGCAGGAAGGCATCGAGGTTGTCGATCACCGACCGATCGCTGACGTTCAGTCCCTCGCAGTGGTCGTGGGCGGAGTCCCGAATGTCGACGTGGAGGTCGCCGTCTTCGCGCCAGACCCCGAGCGGGAAGACCGAACAGCGGGTCGGCTTCCAGTCCTCTTCGAGGTGCAGCGTACAGAGGCCGTCCTCGCGGAGGAACGCACAGGCGTGGCCGTCTTCAGCGACGTGGTCCTCGCGATTCTTGGGCTCGCGGGTGACGAACTTCTCGCCGCGGAAGTCGGTCGTCGTCTCCGCTAAGTTCGCCCGCTGGGCGAGTTCGAGGAGGTCCCGATCGTAGAGCAAGACCCCGTGGTGACAACACCAGGTGCACTCTTCGACGCACTCGAAGGTCAGGTCGGGTTCGAACTCGACGACGACCTCGCGACCGGGGTAGACTTCAACGCGCCGGGGCGTGTCCGCGCTCACATCGAGAGCGAGGGTGTGGACGCAAAAGTGCCTTTCTTCCCGTCGCGATCGCATGTTCCGTCTCGATCGCGTGTTTTGATGGCTCTCGGACCGTCGCCTCGGGGTCGGTCCCTCACTCGCTCGACTCGACGATCGTATTCTGCAACGTCCCGACGCCCTCGTAGGTGATCTCGACGGTGTCGCCTGGTTCGACGAGGCCGGGGTTCGCGGGGCTACCGAACGCAACGACGTCGCCGGGCCGGAACGTAAACCGCTTCGAGAGGTAGGCAACGATTTCGTGCGGGCCGAACAGCATCAGTTCGGTGTTGGCCTCCTGTCGGCGTTCGCCCGCGACGTCGGTCCACATGCCGATCGCCGTGGGGTCGAGGTCGGTCTCGATCCACGGGCCGAGCGGACCGGAGCCGTCGAAGGCCTTGCGGGCGGTCCGACCCTGTTGGTCGAGTGCGTCCATATCGTTCATGATCGTATAGCCCCGGACTACACCGGGAACCTCGTCTGTCGTGAGGTTCCGACAGGACTCGTCGATGACGGCCGCGAGTTCCCCGGCGTAGGTCAGTTCGTCGGTAAACGGCGGGTACGCGATCGGCTCCCGGTGGCCGAGTAACGAGGCGGGTGGCTTGATGAAGAAGTCTGGCTCCTCGGGTCGTTCGTATTCCATCTGGTCGAGCGTCGCCGCGTAATTTCGCCCGACGCAGTACAGCGCCGACGGCTTACACGGCGGCAGGAACGTCGTATCGTCGTCGACCTCGTAGACAGCGTCGTCGGTCTGGACGGTGCCGTCCTCGTACCGGCCGGCGATCGGTCCGTCGCTGGTCGCGATTCGCGCGAGGCGCATGGCAGGCGCTCGTGTTGCCGGCGAATTAGTCCTACCGGTTTCCCGATGGGTCTCGGCCACCTACTCGTTTACGTTCTCGACGAGTCGCTTACTCGTCTCCGTCCTCGACTGCCCAGCCAAGCGTGAGCGTAATCTCCTCGCGATCGCCGCCGAGCATCGGCGATCGCTCTTCGACTTCCATGCCGTACTCGAGGACGGACGCGGGGGTGAGCGTGAGCGTTTTGTTTCCGACGCGGACGTTCGCGACGCCTTCGCCCTGGAGTTCGTGGGCGAGTTCCTGGAGGTGTGTCGCTGCTTCGTCGCGCGTAACCTCGTCGTCGGTGCTGATGGTGTCAGCCATGGGTAGATTGCCACCGAGGTGACGGAAATAGGTTGGCTGGGAACGGGCAGGCAGCCCGGCATCTGCTCTCGATTCGTTGCGATCGGCTGACTGTACAGTCACGGCGACGGTCGTTGTGAGTGACCGTTTGCGAACACGAGAGTGTATCTGATCCGTGATGAGCTTATTACTGGTTGTTCGTGATAGATAGCGGCCGGTCTCGTCTCCCGACGAGCCGGGACGAGCCAACCAGTCATGATCCAGCTTCCGGTCTGAGTGGGACGTCGGTTCCGCTCCGAGCCGGCCGCCGAATATCGCCGTTTTCGGATCGACTCATTCACTCGAAGAAGGGTTACGAGCAAGCGTTATCTTGCTATGTGCCCACACTAACCCTGGGTACGACGCATGAAGAAACTCATCAACGAACCGGGCGACGTCGTCGACGAGATGCTCGAGGGAATGGTCGCGGCCCACGACCTCCGACGCGTCGACGGGACGGAAACAGTTGTCCGCGACGACGCGCCGGTCGAGGGGAAAGTCGGACTCGTCTCCGGCGGCGGCAGCGGTCACGAACCGACCCACGCGGGCTACATCGGCGACGGGATGCTCGACGGGGCGGCGGCGGGAGAAGTGTTCACCTCTCCGACGGCCGACCAGTTGAGCGAGGTTATCCAGGCCTGTGACGGCGGTGACGGAGTCTTCTGTGTCGTCAAAAACTACGAGGGTGACGTGATGAACTTCGAGACGGCGATCGAGATGGCCGAGATGGAAGCCGACACGGACGTCGAGCACGTCGTGGTCAACGACGACGTCGCCGTCGAGGACTCGCTGTACACCTCGGGCCGTCGCGGCGTCTGCGGGACGATCCTCGTCCACAAGGTCGCCGGGGCGATGGCCGTCCGGGGCGGCGATCTGGCCGAAATCAAACGGGTCGCGGAAAAAACGAACGAGAACGTCGGGACGATGGGGATGGCGCTTACCTCCTGTGTGACGCCGGAGAAGGGCGAACCGACCTTCGACCTCGGTGAGGACGAGATCGAACTCGGAATCGGCATTCACGGCGAACCGGGAACCGAGCGGACCGATCTCATGTCCGCGGACGAGATCACCGACCACCTCACCGAAGCCGTTCTCGAGGACCTCGATCTCGAACCGGGAACGGAGGTCGCGACGATCGTCAACGGGATGGGCGGGACGCCGCTGATGGAACTGTACGTCGTCAACCGTCGACTCCAGGCAATACTCGACGAGCACGACCTCGAGACCTGGGACGCCTGGGTGGGCGACTACATGACCTCGCTGGACATGATGGGCTGTTCGATCACGGTCTGTGAACTCGACGACGAACTCAAAGACCTGCTCGCTGCACCCGTCGAGACGCCCGCACTGACGGTACCGGGGTCGGAGTAATCGATGGCAACGGACGACACTGATTCGGATACTCCCGGAGCCGATCCGGATACCCACTCCGAGGCGGTCCGCGACGCCGTCGAGACGATCGCCGGCCGACTCGCAGACGAAAAGGCCCACCTGACCGATCTCGACTCCGCGATCGGTGACGCAGACCACGGGGCGAACATGGATCGCGGGTTCCAGACCGCACTCGAGCGTCTCGAAGGGGCCGACGACGATCCGGCCACGCTCGTCAAGACGGTCGGCGTCGCCCTCGTCTCGGAGGTCGGCGGCGCTGCGGGCCCGCTGTACGGTGGCTCGCTGATGAAAGCCAGTCAAGAACTCGAGGACGGTCTCACACCGGAATCCACGATCGCCTTCGCAGAACGCTATCTCGAGACGGTCGAAGAACGTGGGAAGGCCTCCGTTGGTGACAAGACGATGGTCGACGCGCTAACCCCGGCCGTCCACACCTACAAAAAATCGATCGAGGTCGACGACCGCGAACCGATCGAAGCGCTCGGGAGGGCCGTCGACGCTGCCCGGCGCGGCGTCGAGTTCACGACGCCGATCCGCGCGAAAAAAGGTCGGGCATCGTATCTCGGCTGGCGATCGGTCGGCCACCAGGACCCCGGTGCGACGAGCACTCTCTACTTGCTCGAGGAACTGTTCGCCGTCGCGACGGAGTACGTGGACAGCGAGATCGCGGCCGACCCGGCGGCGATCGTCGATGCCGAGGCTGACATCGAACCGGACGAGGTGGGCGACGCTGAGGGCGAACCGGAGGACGTTCCCGCAGACGGGGGCGAGTGATGGTCGGGATCGTCGTCGTCTCTCACAGCGAGCGGGCCGCAGAGGGCATCCGTGAGATCGCAGCGGAGATGGCCGGCGGTGCGCGAATCGAAGCCGTCGGTGGCACCGAAGACGGTCGAATCGGGACGACACCGGATCCGATCGGTGAGGCAATCGAGGCGGCCGCTGGCGGTCGCAACACCGAAATCGAAGACGGAGGGGAAAACGGGACAGGTGACGCAAACGGGACGGGAGACGCGGGCGAGTACGACGGTGTCGTCGTGCTCGTCGATCTCGGCAGCGCCGTGATGAACGCCGAACTCGCGATCGAGACGACCGACGTTCCCGAGGTCGTGATCGCGGACGCCCCGGTGCTCGAAGGCGCGCTCAACGCCGCCGTCGCGGCGAGTTCTCCGGACGCCACCGTCGACTCCGTGCGAACCGCCGCGGAGGATGCAGCAGGCATTTCGAAGACGTAAGCGGCCCCGTCGGGCGATTTTCGACAGGTACGGAGCGATCGATCGGACGACAGGGCCCAGACCGCGTTCGCGCCTCCCAGTTCACTCTTCTATGACGAGATACGTCCGCGCGCCGCGGTGTTCGAGCGAGACGCGTTCGGTCTCGACGCTCGATCGGACGAACGATTCGATGCCGGCCGCGCGCAGGTCGGTGACGTCGATTCGCCGTCGACCGTCGTGTTCGCGAATCGTCGAGTGCTCGCTCGTCTGGGTCTGTTTGGTCGTTCGCGCGTGCGTATCCGCTCGCGCATGTTCGTTCGTCCCCTGCTCCGTGGTCCCGTCGACGATCAGTGCCATACCTCCCAGTTGGACTGAGTGTACGTCAAACCGACCCGTCCGGGGTGAAAGTGAAAGTAACGGACGGAACGGCCATCCCTCCCGGTTCTCGGATTCTCGGTCGCCGGAACTTCGAGAGTCCCTAACCGAGACGTTTGATTTCGATCCGGTGTGGTCCGTCGTCGGTCTCGATCGTTACCGAGTCGACGACCGCCTCGCGGGCTCGATCCTGCCAGGACGCGATCGTGTCGGCGTGACGCTCGCGGACTCGCGCCGCCGCGTCGTCCTCGTCGAGGACCGTTTCCTCGAGTTGGGGGTACACAGCAGCTACGGATTCCTCGATGAGATCCGCCGGCGAAACGTGGACCGCGCCGGTGAGTTCCGCATCGTCAACGCGGTAGACGTGGAGTCTCGCGCGCATGCGCCCGTGAAACGGTGGCGTGACCCGGAGCACGGCGTTGCCGGGGTTCTCCTGGCTGTACACGTACGCGTCGACGACGTCGGTCGGGGAGACGGCGAGCGAACGGATCGCCGTCGGATCGGCCTCGGTCATGGTACGGTAGTACGGCCCGCGAGGGATTAGCGTCGGGGTTCGAGGTCTGCAGGGCCGGCTTACTCTTCGCCCGCGATCGGCGGTCGGAACACCTCGGCTGCGATATCCGTCGAGACGCCGTAGGCGGCCTCAGCGACCGAGTTCGGACACTCCCACTCGCCGTCATCGTAGTGGGCACGCAACGACGCCCGGACGGCATCGCGGACGCACGCCCGCGTCGCCGCGCCGACGTCGGTTCCGCTGCCGGAGAATGCTGCCGGATCACCGTCCGGATCGTGGCCGACGACGATCGCGTCCGTCGTCGTGCCGGGGAACCCGGTTTCGGCCAGCAGCGTCGCCGCCTTCGCCTCCGCGGCGACAGCGACCAGGTTTGCGAGCGCGCCGTCGGCAAGCGCCCGCGTCGTGGTGATGACGAGGTTGACCGTCCCGCGCGTCGGGTCGGTTTCGGATTCCGTTCCGGCAACCTCGTTTTCCAAAGCAACCGCGTTCGCTCCAGTAACTGCATCGCATTCGGACCGGCCCGCCGGTACCATCGGCAACGTGGCGGGGTTCGAGACGCCAGCCGTCGCGTAGGCCGTAACAGAGCCGTAGCGTGCGCCGCGGGCGTCGTCGATGCCGACGCCGGTGAACAACACCGGCCCAGCGGCCGCACCTTCGAACCCCGCCCGATCGAGCCGGTTGGCCGCGTAGGCCGCGAGATCCGTCCGCTCCCATCCCTCCGGGACGGAGACGTTGTACGCAGCGTCGGCAGTGATCCGTCCGCCGTTCCACCCCGTCGAAAGCCACTCGGTTTCTGGACGCCGGACGCGGAGTACGCCGTCGCGTCGGGTTGCCGCGGACGGCGGAGTTCGCTCAGCCATCGACACCGAGCGCCGCGAGCAGCTCGTCGTTCGATCGTCGATCCTTGACCGCGACGCGGACGTGCGAGTCGAGTCCGCGAAACGTCCGCGCGTCGCGGATGGCGACTCCGTCGCTGCGCGCCCGTTCGATCACGTCATCGACGTCTCTATCGCCCACGTCACACAGGAGGTACGGCGCGTCCGACGGGTAGACGTCGAACGTCGTTTCGAGCGCCTCGCGCAGTCGCTCACGCTCGCTCGCGACCCGATCGCGGGTCTCCCGGACGAACCCGTCCTGTCGCAGGCAATAGGTCCCAACCCGTGTCGCGGGCGTTCCGAGCGACCACGCTCGCCGCGCCGTCTCGAGGGCGTCCCGCCGGTCGTCCGTCGCGACCGCGAACCCGGCGCGAAGCCCCGGCAGGCCGAACAGCTTGGTGAGCGATCGCGCGACGATCACGTGCTGTGCATCGAGCCGGACCGCCGACGGCAGGTCGGTAAAGCCGAGAAACGCTTCGTCGACCAGCAGCGTCGTTCCCGCGGCTCCGCAGCGATCGGCAAACGCCGCCAATTCGTCGGGATCGGCGGCCTCGCCGGTCGGATTGTTGGGCGTACAGACCACCGCCAGCGCACACCCCTCGAGTGCGTCAGCCTGGACCGCGAGCAGGTCCTCGTGGTGGACGAACTCCGCGGTCGCACCCTGCAGACGTACTTCGCGGGCGTACTCTCCGAAACTGGGGAACGGAACCAGCGCTCGATCGCCGGGCGCGAGCGCACTCTCCATCGCCAGCCTGATCGCGGCGAGGCCGCCGGGGGTCGGAATCACTCGATCGGGCGTGCAATCGACGAACGCGGCCGCGGCCGCCCGAAATTCTGGGTAGTCGTCGTCGGGATACCGCCGGGAGCGATCGAGCGCGTCCTCGTAGACGGTGTCGACGCCCGCGGGCGTCTCGGGGTTCGTATTGGCCGAGAAATCGAGCAGGTCCCGATCGGTCTCACCGCCGTGAGGGACCCGCCTCCCGTTGCGTATCGCGTTCGGTTCCACGATCAGCCCCTCCGTTCCGGGGCGTCCCTCGGCTCACCGACGCCGTCGATCCCGAGTCGCGCACACACCGTCTCGAAGCGGTCTCTGACGGCGGCCAGTCGATCGTCGGGAACGAGCGAGAGCGCCCCGCCCATCGCGACGCCTTCCTTGGCTTCGCCAGCGCAGTACCGTTCCATCGCGACGTGGGCCCGCTCGTCGAAGCCGGGGTCGGTCACGACGAGGTCGCACCCGAGGCGATCGCAAGCCGCCGCGAGTGCATCACCCTGATCGTCGGCCACGAACGAGGTCGTCGCGATCGACAGCGGGGTCTCGATGCCAGCGTGGCGCAAGAGCGCGGCGACGGCGACCATCTGGGTACCGCCGGCCAGCGTCACGCCAGTGCCGGACTCGATCGCACCGGCCGCGATCCCCGCGACGGTCGGCTGGACGGAATCGCCCACCGCTTCGATCGCGTCGAGCGGGTCGCCCGCGCAGTCGCCCGGTTCGAGATCGCTCGCGGACAGACCCTCGTCGACGACGTCGCGCTTTCGTTCGATCGGATTCGTCGGGAGCGAGGAGGAGACGCCGATCGGCTCTCCGAGGGCGGTGAGCACCCCAAGGGCGGTCGTCGTCCCGCCGGGGACCGTCTCTCCGACCATGATCTCGTCGTCTGGAAGCGATGCGCCGTAGCCGCGGGCTCGATCGAAAATCGCGTCCGCGTCGGAGACGGCCCTCTCCTCGCGGCTGTCGGTGCCCGGAGTCACGCCCAAATCGACCGTGGGGGCGGCAGTCGTCCGGGCAAGACCGGCGTCGACGATCGCCACGTCGAAGCCGACCACCTCGCGGACCGCCCGCGTGACCGCCGCGGGCGTCGGACAGCCCGTCGGACTCACCGGTGTGACCGGCGCAGCCGTCGGCTCCCCGTAGACGAGAATTTCGGCGTCCGCGGCGGGCGTGTGCTCCATCAGGTCGGGAGCGGCCCCGGCGGCGCTGATCCCGTCGATCAGTGCGGTCTCGGTCGTCCCGGCGGCGAGGATCACGCGCACGGATCGTCACCCGTCGACGCCGGATCGTTCCGATCGCGTCGCTCCGACGGCCCTTCGGCCGGAGGGCGACCGAGTCGGTTCGAGAGACGCTCGATCGCTACGTCGGCGTCTTCGCGTCGGTTCACGTTCACCGCGAGTCGTGGGTCGTATGAAATGTCGGTCATGGAGTGGTCCGTGCTGCCGACGACGTTGACTCCCGTCGGCGCGAGATGTGAGTCGGGTTCGAGGTGTGCGTCGACGCTGACGCCGAGCCGTCGCTTGAGCGCGATGGGGACGCAGACGGTTCGGGACGGCCGGCCGGTCGCACCATCGGTTCTGCGGTCGTGCCGATCGAGCACCCGATCGATCACCGCCCCTTCGAGTGCGGGAAGATCAGCCGCGACTGTGAGCACTGGTAGTTCGATCTCCGGTCGCTCGAGTACCGTCATCAGGTCTTCGACGTAGCCCTCACCGGCCGTCTCGGCAATCCGTAGTTCGTCGCTTCCCTCGAGGTACCGCCGCGTTTCCGGCGCGTTCGGTGAGACGGCCGCGTACGCCGTCTCGATTCGGCTCTCTGCGATCGCGGCGGTTACGCGATCGATCATGGGGGTGCCACGGATCGGATGGAGCGGCTTTTCGTGAGGACTTTCGAGTCGGCTGCCCTCGCCGCCGCACATCACAATAGCGTCCACGCGATCACCCCCAGATGGAGGCCGGCGAGCCGGCCAATCTCGTTCGCCGCGCCGAAGATGTCGCCGTTGATCCCGCCGAGGTGGCGGGTCGCCCAGTACCAGGGGAGACACACTCCGGCGACCGCGCCGCCGACGGCGATCGCAGCGGCCGGATGGGACCACGTGAGCGCGGCGGCCGGCAGCGCGACGACCGCGGGCAAGACGACGCTCCGAGGCGTCGATTGCGCGGTGAACTGCCGGCCCATTCCCGCGTCGACTGCCGTCCCGAAACAGGCCATCGCGGCCATCCCGAGTTTCGCGCCGACCTCCGCCGCGATCGCGACACCGATCGCCGCGAGCACGGGAAGTCCGGCCAGTCCGAGGCCGGCGAGTGCGAGGCCGGAAACGGCGACCGAGACCGCGAGAACCGCACCGACGCCGGCCGTCGTGTCTTTGAGGACCTCTCGGCGTCGCTCCGCGTCGCCGTGGACGACGAGGGCGTCACCGAGGTCAGCGATGCCGTCGAGATGGTGAATGCCCGTAACCGCGTAGACCGCCAGCAGGTACCCGAATGCGACGGCCGGGGTCGGCACCCTGCCCCCGGCGAGGAGTGGAATCGCGGCGATCGCGCCAGCGACGAACCCGACGATCGGAAACGCCGCGGGTCGCCGTCGAAACGCGTCCCAGTCACCGTCGTAGCGGGGTGCAGGAATCCGCGTCAGAAAGCCGATCGCGCCGCGAATCGCACCGACCCACTCTCGAATCATCGGATCACCACCAGCGCCAGTGCCGCCTCGAGTTGCTCCGACTGTGCGGCGACCGCGCCGGCACCCTGGGCGACGACCATCGCGAGAACCGCACAGATCACGACCGAGACGGCGGCCGCGACTCCCAGGAGCGCCACGGCCCGCTCGCCGTCTTCGATCGTCGGCAGGTCCGTTCCGACGTTGAGATCGTACACTCCCGGCTTGGTGAGTCGCACGGAGCGCGCGCAGGCGAGCGTCGCCATCGGCCAGCCGGAGTTCGGCGAGGGCGGATCGCGCGCCCATTCGCGGGCGCGCCAGAGTGCACGCAGGTCGCCTGCGGCGACGGCAATCGCAACGGCCGTAATCCGGGCTGGAAGCCACATTACAACGTCGTCGAGCCTGGCGCTGCCGGTCCCGATCGGCTTCTGCGGGTAGCCGAGCATCGAATCCAGCGTGTTGACGCCTTTAACCCACGCGGCCGCGGCGGCCGCCGCAGACAGCGAAACCGGTGCGAGAACGGCAAAGGGCAACAGCGTGGCGACCAGCCCGTCCGCCAGGTTCTCCCCTGCACTCTCGATCGCTGCGCTTCGAATTTCGGCCGGCGAGAGCGTCGACGTGTCTCTACCCACTAGACCGCGAACCCGTTCGCGAGCAGTCTCGAGGTCATTCTCGGTCGCCCCCACAACCGATTCGGTGAGTTCGAGCAGCGATCGCAAACTCGTGGTCAGAAAGAGCGCGACACCGGCAGCGATCGCGCCCGCGGCAGGATGGCCCGCTAACGCCGCGAGGACGACCCCGCCGGCAGCGGCCGCCGGCACGAGGGGAGCGAGTGCGGCGATCGCGATCCCGACCAGGCGCTGCACACGGCTGTCGGCATGCCATTCCCGATCGAGGGCGTCGACGAGCCGGCCGAACCACGCGACGGGATGGGCCGCGGTCGGCGGTTCACCGACCAGCAGGTCCAGACTGAACGCCAGTCCGAGAACCGCGATCGTCACGAGCGTCACGAGTCCTCCGCGTCCGAAAGCGCGGCCAGTCGGTCGGGAACGTCCTCGATCGGGATTTCGTCGAGCAACAGCGCCGTCCCGCCGACGGCCTCGACGCCGCCGTCTGTTCGCGGATCGTCGCCGACGTGGATCAGGTTCGCAGGCTCGACGCCGAGTTCGGCGGCCGTCTGCTCGAATATTTCGGGGGCCGGTTTCCGCCAGCCACAGCCGACGCTCGTCACGATTGCGTCGAAGTCATCGCGCGAGAACTCGGACCTGACGAGCGTCCGCCCGACCAGTTCCGGCACGCTGCAGTTCGAACAGAGCGCGATCGGTCCCTGCGATCGGGCCGCCTCGATCGCTTCGCGCGCGCCCGATTTCGTCTCGACGACGGGATCGAACGCCGAGACGACGGCCCGTCTGGCCGCGTTGTGGTCGGCACGGACGCCGCGACTCGCGAGCGCTCGCGAGACGTGCGCCGGCAGCGGCACTTCCGCACCCTCGGGAGCGTCCACGTGCGGTTCGGCGTACGCCGTCTCCCAGTCTTTGGGAACGGGCACGTCGCGAGCCTCGAGTTCGGCCGCGACTGCTGCGGCCGGGTCGGCCGGTCGATCGGCGGTCACGAGCGTTCCGAAGAGATCGAACGAGACTCCCACGTACGTGTGACTGGTGCAAATCGACTTTAGTTTCGCGGTTCGATACCCGTTCAGGCGTCGTCTCTGGACGGGCCAGACCACTCGAAACGGCGAAAATCTGATAGATGCCTGTAACCGACGCTCAGACGGACAGCGTCCGTCTCAGGCGAGGCGCGCGAACGCGAGGTTCCCAGAGATATTCTTGATGTAGATTTCGACGACATCCCCTTCGTTCGCGCCAGGGACGAAGATCGTGTACTCGCCTTTCTCCGCGACACCGTCGCCCTTGCGACCGGTGCCGGTGATCTCGACCGTGTACGTCTTGCCTTCTTCGACGGCGTCGGCTTGCTGTTGTTGCTGACTGCTCGTCGAGCGCTTGGTCACCGGCCGGAACGCACCACAGGCGTCACAGCGAAGCATGGGGGTGCGGTCCTCGCGAACGAGGCGAGTGTCCGGCAGCCCACACTCCGAACAGAGAACGTACTCGTCGACGTAGGCGTCGATCGCCGCGCTGAAATCCTGCTGGGAGAACGTCCCGTTGTACCGCGCACGACCGTCCTCGAGTTTGCCGCTGGTTCCGAGTTCTCGCTGGACGAATCGGTGGACGTGTTCGTCCTCTCGTGAGAGGGTGTCAGCGACGTCCCCGAGGTTCGTAAACCGGGTAAATGCGCCGTCTTTCTGGGGCTGTGGGTCGGGAATCTGCAAGCGTTCCTGGTCGCCCCCGATGTCGGGGACCTCGTCCATCGCTCGATCGAGACTCGCTTCGTAATCCATACGCCAAATCAGTGCCCCGTGACGTAAATCCGTTCTGCTATCGACGTTCGACCCGCTGACCTGACTACACGGCGTGCGTCTCGATTCCCCGCGTTCCGACGCATCCTCCAGGTCGATACGGGGGTTCGATCGATCCGGGAACGATCCGATCTCGGAATCCCTACAGGCGATCTGTCTCGTTCTCGTCTAGCGACCCGCCTTCTCGTCGTCCAGCCGATCCAGATCCCGTTCGGGATTCGCCTCGTTTCGGTTTCCCGCCTCACCAGTAACCGCTCCGTACACGGCTTCCCGGACTTCCTCCGGAGACTCGTATTGCTCGTCGGTCAACCGATCGAAAACGCTGCCGAGCGTCTCCGTCTCGTTTGGCATATCGATCGGTTCGTTGCCGTACTCCGCGGCGATCTCCTCGCTCGCAATCGGATACTCCGCGTCACCGAGGTGACGTTCGACGTCCTCGAGGATCGACTCGCTGGTTTCTGCTCGCCGGGATTTGCGCTGCTCGGCCCGATCCTGTGCGCGATCGCGGCTGGGGTCGTCGCTCATGGCCGAGTGTATCGGAACACCGGTCAAAAATGACTGGCCGGCGATCGCGTGCACGCGACCCCCAGGTCGGCCGGGAGTCGGGCGTCTGACTGGTACTCTCGTCTGTCGATCTGGGCTGTTCACCGGTTCCCGGTTCGTACTCTCGTTGGGACACGACTGTTGTCATACTGGTCACACGCGTCTGCGGGCAGCGAGCATATGTCTCGACCCGCCCGTACACGGCACTGTCGGCCGGTAGCTCAGTCTGGACAGAGCACCCGGTCTCGAACCGGGCAGTCGGGGGTTCAAATCCTCCCCGGCCAGTGCTACCCGCAGCTCCCTCGGACGTATCGCGGTTTCGGGCCGTGTCGTCAGCGCTGTCGGATCGGGTCCCGCGATCGGACCGGAACCCACCGCTGCATTACAGCCGGCTTCGGCTACTCTCTGCGATGGCAGCCACAAAACCCCGTAGGGATGCGACTGGTCCCAAGTTCCAATCACGATTTCCCGCGGGTAACCGAAAAAGTAACTCGGATGGAAGAGGGGTCAAAAAACGCGAAAACGCGGCTTTCCGCTTTAGCCACGCTTCGATTTTATTTCGAGTCCGCCCTCCCCGATTTGAACGGGGGACAAGTCGATCTACAGTCGACTGCTCTACCAGTCTGAGCTAAGGGCGGGCACACCCAAACGTAGCCGCCGGTGCAAATATAAGGGTTATCATTCGTTTCGCAATCGATCGCCGGAACCCGATACGGACCGTCCTCTCGTGTCACGAAGTGTGAACGACAGAATGATTAATATAGGTGAAGTGGTAACACGGAAGGTACCGAGCCTCCCATGAGCAAAATTACGTTCCGCGCCGACGACGACCTCATCGACCAGCTCGAGGCACTCGAGGCGTCGAAAAGCGAGGTGATGCGGGAGGCACTTCGATCGTACCTCGCTGATCTGGAGACCCAACCTGAGAGCCAACAGCCGACGCAGGCGCTCGATCGGGACGGTACTGATCCGATCGATGACCTGATCTGCGAGCGCGTAGATACGCTGCTGGCTGACCGCCTCCCAGATAGGCGGACCCGTGGCCAGCAAGATATCAACTTGAACGTCTCGATCGACGGCGAGTCAGCGGGGCGTAATACAAACGTCACACAACCAGTATCGGACGAACGATCCGAAACGGGAGACCACGAACAACAGTGCGGTCAGTGCGGCGAGCGAGTTGCAGAGGATCACGTTTACTGCCCGAACTGCGGCGAGAAGGCATCTCGTCGGTCGTTCTGTGAGTGTGGCGACGAGATTCGATCGGACTGGGCGTTCTGTCCGAGCTGTGGACGACGGACGCCAGCAGCGAACGTGCTCGACTCGAACTAGTCAGGAAGACTTACTTTCGTAAGACACAGAAAGTGAGTCTCGGCGGAACCTTTATTATCTCAGACAATCACTCCATTACTCGCGTAAGACGGTTGTCTTACAGACGGCGGATGACGCCGAAAACGCTCGTTTCCGGGCGTCTTCGACGTAAGACACGGCGCGTCTGACAGGGGCGCGCGAACCGTCTTACTCAAACGGGGAATACAAATATGGAGCGTGTGACACTGCGAATTCCGAAACAGCAGATCGAGGAGGTAGAGCAGCTGGTCGACTCTGGCGAGTTTCCGAACCGGAGCGAGGCGATCCGGTCGGCCGTCAGGGAGATGATCAACGAGCAATACGACGGACACAGCGAGCAGTCCACCAAACAGCGGACCTGGGCGAAGGTGTAACGATGCAGGATATCGTTCAAGACGCCCTCGAAAACGCCGAAGAAGAGGCCCGCGAAATGGACGCCGACATGGACGATGACGAGTTCGGAGACCCCCGAATCGTCATGGTCGGCTGTGGCGGTGCGGGCAACAACACGATCAACCGGCTGTACAACATCGGCGTCGACGGTGCCGACACCGTCGCGATCAACACCGACAAACAGCACCTGAAGATGATCGAGGCCGACACGAAGATTCTCGTCGGCAAATCGCTCACCAACGGGCTCGGCGCTGGCGGCGACCCGTCGATGGGCGAACGGGCGACCGAGATGGCCCAGGGCACGATCAAGGAGGTCCTCGGCGACGCAGATCTCGTGTTCGTGACCGCGGGTATGGGCGGCGGCACCGGCACGGGTGCCGCTCCCGTCGTCTCCGAGATCGCAAAAGATCAGGGCGCGATCGTCGTCGGGATGGTCTCGACGCCGTTCAACGTCGAGCGTGCTCGCACGGTGAAAGCCGAGGAAGGCCTCGAGAAGCTTCGCGATCAGGCCGATTCGATCATCGTTCTCGACAACAATCGACTACTCGATTACGTCCCGAACCTCCCGATCGGCAAGGCGTTCTCGGTGATGGACCAGATCATCGCCGAGACCGTCAAGGGAATCTCGGAGACGATCACGCAACCGTCGCTGATCAACCTGGACTACGCGGACATGTCCACGATCATGAATCAGGGCGGAGTCGCCGTGATGCTGGTCGGAGAGACCCAGGACAAGAACAAGACCGACGAAGTGGTCAAAGACGCGATGAACCACCCGCTGCTGGACGTCGACTACCGTGGTGCATCCGGTGGTCTCGTCCACATCACTGGCGGTCCGGATCTCACCCTCAAAGAGGCCGAAGGCATCGCTGACAACATCACCGAACGCCTCGAAGCCTCCGCGAACGTCATCTGGGGCGCTCGCATTCAGGAGAACTACAAGGGCAAGGTTCGCGTGATGGCGATCATGACTGGCGTCCAGAGCGCACAGGTACTCGGCCCGTCGACGCAGAAGCAAGCCGACAAGTCCCGACAGAGCATCGAGGGCGTCTCCGACGCCGACTTCGACGCGAGTAAACACGTCGATAGCGGTCGTCGTGACCTGGGCGCACAGAGCGACGGCGGCAAGCGCGAACTCGAAAAACAAAACGGCGTCGACGTGATCCGGTAACGCCTCGGATCGCGATTCGGCATCCACTTTCGACGCGATTTTTTCGGCGGTGTGTAAGTACCGGAACCGATCTCGATCAGACGCCTGATCCAGCGGATCGAGCGACGCTGAGCGAGGGCTGTAACCGGTGACGGAAGCTGTGTTTGCGCTCTATACGAGCGACTCCAGCAGCGAACACTTCCGACAGACCTCGCGTGTGGTGGTCGAGCCACACTCGACGCAATCCTGAAGATCGGCCCCGTCTTCGCCGCTGTACGTCTCGGCGGCAATTTCGGCGAGTTCCTCGTAGCCGGCGAGAATCGAGTGTCGCGTTCCGGGGTGGTTTTCCTCTAATCCGTAGAGTACCTGCTGGATTTCGCCGCGGTAGGCCTCGCTGGCGTGGGGACACTCTGTGATGTGGGCGGGGAGGTCGTTGATGTGGGCATAGAGCGCGACTTCCTTTTCGGGAACGTCTCGCAGCGGTTTTGCGCGGGGGACGAACGCGTCCTGGGCTTCGCGTTTCGATAGCGGTCCGAGGCTGGCCTCGAAGTGTTTGGCGACCTGCTCGACGTCGCCTTCGAGGAAATTCATGAGTGCAGACTGGGCTTCGTCGTCGAGGTTGTGCCCGGTCAACAGGAGATCCGCACCGAGTTCGTCTGCGTACCGGGAGAGGACGTCCCGCCGGAACACGCCGCAGTAGGCACAGGCTGCCATGTTCTCTGGATCGTCCTCGACGACGTCGTCCATTCGAATGCCGAACTCCTCCTCGTAGGAGACGAGTTCGTGGCGAATCCCCAGATCGTCGGCGAGTTCCACGCAGGCGTCGACCGACTTGTCCCGGTACCCCTCGATCCCCTCGTGGATCGTCAACCCAACGAGTTCGATCCGCGGATCCTCTTCGAACGTGTCGTGAAGAATCTGGGTGAGGACGACGCTGTCTTTCCCGCCCGAGAGGCCGATAACCCACGTTTGCGGGTTTTCCGGCGTCGCGTCGTGTGGAACGAGATCGTCCCGTCGGACGCGCCGGCGCACCCGCTTTTCGACCGACTCGCGAAAGTGATCGGCACAGAGATGGGCCCCGGAGTAGGCGGCGTGCATCACCGCGTCCTCGTCACACCGGTTACAGTCCATTGGCGAACCGTTGTCGATCGCTGCCCATCACGGTTTCGTCTGGCGAGCGCCGGCGCGACCGGCGTAGACGTACTCACCGTTCAGGCCGGTTTCTCGGATTCCTCGTCCTGATCTTCGACGGCCTTTGCACCCTCCTCGAGGGCCGCGAGCAGCGTGTCGACGTGTCGATCGCGACTCGGGGAAGAGAACAGTTCGTGACCGCCGTCGTACAGCACCACGTGTCGGGCGGGGACCCGTTCCCCGATCGGGCGCAGGTTGGCAATGGGATCGCGAAGCGAACAGAAGACGACGGCGTCGTGGTCGATCGTGAGCAGTTCGTCCTGTGCGCGACGGGTTTCCCGGACGAACGCGGGCGAGACCCACTTCGGTGCGGTCGCTAGCTGGTGGTCGGTCGCGAGGTCTCCGATCGCGGCTTTCCCCATCTCGCCGGCCGGAATGAACGGGAACGTCGTCGGGATCTTCGACACCAGTTCGAGGCCGAGTTCGGGATAGGTCTCGCTGTATCCCCACCAGGGGCTCAGGTAGACGTGGTTGTCCGCGCCGTCTAACGCCTGGGCGACGAGCGCGCCGGCGCTGTGACCGAGGAGCTGGTACTCTTCGAGATCGAGGACGTACTCCGCGATCGGCTCGAGCCAGTCGGCTTTGAAGTCCTCGATATTGGTGGGTAACTCGAACGCGTGGACGCGATAACCGGCGTCGGTGAGCGTCCCGATGAGCCAGCTCACGTTCTCGTGGGTCCACCGGTTGCCCCACCCCATGACGAAAACGAGGTCCTCGTCGCCGTCCTCGTTGAATACTCGGTGTCTCATAGCTTCGGGTTCGTCACCAAGGAATAAAAACGTGAACCATTCGTCATCTCCTGCGAGGTGCCTTCCGAGCGGGCACTACCCCCTATAATTTTGGCAGTCTGCGTCCTCTCGATCGGGATTCCGTAACCGAGAGGAGCGGCCCACCGCCCCGACCAGAAACGATCCGTTTTTGGAAATTCGTTCTCCACTGAAATTCATGGAAGCTGCGTACGAACTGGAAGATGACCAACTCTGGTATCGCGACGCCGTCGTCTACTCTCTCGACGTCAAGACGTTCAACGACTCGAACGGGGACGGCTGGGGCGATTTTCAGGGACTGATCGATCGAATCGACTACCTCGACAGTTTGGGCGTCGACTGTCTCTGGCTGCGTCCGTTCTACCCGAGTCCGCTTCAGGATAACGGCTACGACGTCGCGGACTACTACGACGTGGACCCGCGACTGGGCACGCTCGATGAGTTCTCGGAGTTCGTCGACCTCGCCCACGAGCGGGGCATTCGCGTCCTCACTGACGTGGTGTTCAACCACACCTCGATCGAACACGAGTGGTTCAAACGTGCCCGCGACTGGGACTCCGAGTATCACGACTACTACCTCTGGTCGGGCGACGTCGAGAACGCCTACAACACGATGAACATCTTCCCGGAGTACGAAGACGGCGTCTGGTCGTGGGACGAGGAGGCGGGACTGCACTACTTCCACCAGTTCTATCACTTCCAGCCAGACCTGAACGTCGCCAACCCCGCCGTGCGAGACGAAATCTACGACGTGCTCCGGTTCTGGCTCGACCTCGGCGTCGACGGCTTCCGCGTCGATGCGGCCCACCCGATGGTCCAGCCGAAAGGCCACGACGGAGCCGAAATCGAGGACCCGGCCTGGCTGTACACGGAGATGCGCGAGGTCGTCCGCGAGGAGAAATCGGACGCGATCTTGCTCGCTGAAGCCGACGACGAACCGGACCAGCTCGAACACTACTTCGCAGACGGCGACGGGTTCGACCTCCTGTTCAATTTCGTAATCAACTCCCACCTCGTCTACGGCGTCGCCGTCAAGGACACCTGGCCGCTCGAGCGCGCCTACGAGGTGCTTCCGGAGACGCCGTACCCCTCTCAGTGGGCGAATTTCCTGCGCAACCACGACGAGTTCAACCTGCTCAAACTCCCCCAGGAGGCCTTCGAGCACGCCCGGGACTTCCTCGGGGACGACGACTCGTGGATCTTCGGACGCGGCCACCGCCTCCGGCTGGCCGACATCTACGACGGCGACCACGATCGAATCGCGTGTGCACACAGCCTCGTGTTCTCCCTGCCGGGCACGTCGGTGATCAACGCCGGCGATGAGATCGGGATGGGTGCCGACCTGTCGGTCCCCGAACGCGAGTCGGTCCGGACGCCGATGCAGTGGTCGAACGATCGCAATGGCGGCTTTTCGACGGCCGACGCCGACGACCTCTACAACCCGATTCGCGCCGAGGGGCCGTTCGGGCACGAGCAGATCAACGTCGACGACCAGGCGACCGACGCCGACTCCCTGCTCAGCCGAATCAGCCGACTCGTCGACGCTCGAACGGCTGCCCCCGAGGTCAGCGAGGGCGAGTTCTCGATCGTCGACGTCGAGCCAGATGACGTGTGGGTCCACCGGTTCGACCACGGCGATACCGTCCTGCTGGTCGCGCACAACATCGCGGACGAACCTCGAGAGATCGACGTTCGATTCGACCCGTCGGGCGAGACGACAGACGCCGTCGTCGGCACCGGTGAGTACGACGCCCGCGGCGACGACTGTACGCTCTCGCTCGATCACTGCGAGTACGTCTGGGTTCGCGGACGGCGAGCCTGAGTTCGGACTCGAATTTCGACCGTTTCCTCAACTCCGATTTCGCTCATCCGGTCGACTGCAGGTGTCGACACTGACCCCGCGTTCCTCGCCGGGAAACCGTTTTGGGCCGCTCGTCCCAACAGTCGACAATGAGCGAATTCGCCCGCGAGGCCGCCGTCACCCGCGTCGAACGGCTCGTCGACACCGTCGAGTCCGATCGTATGCCGGTTCCCGTTCGCGAGGTCTGGGTTTACGGCGACGTCGCGCTCGGGTTGGACCCGATCGATCGTCTCGACGTCTACCTTGCAAAGGACGTGTTGATGCGCGATCCGTCGGACCGCGAGACGACCAGCACTGATGACGACGTACCCGGCGTCGGGAAATCCGTCCGCGCTGACTGGGCCGCCGAATACCCCGAACACGTCCGAACCAACCGGAACGGCCACGCCGCCCCCGAACAGTGTCTCGCCGCCCACCTTCTCGAAGCGGACGAACCGATCCATCTCGAGGTCTGTAACGCCTCGTTCGAGGACAACGTCACTCAGCGCCTTCGGGGAGCCAGACTGCGCGAGGATTACACCCAGTTGCTCGACCCGCGAGGCGTCTGTCTCTGGGCGGGGGGAACCCGAAGCGAGGAGGCGTTTCGCAAACTCCGGGAGGGCGAACTCGCCCTGCCGACGCTCTCTGCGGCTCTCGAGATGCTCGGCATGGACGATGACGAGGCGACCGACGCCGCGCGCGAACTCCACGGCTGGCGGGACCAACAGGAGGGCGTGACGGTGCGCGGAGACGTGGTCTGAGCGGTTCGAGCCGGGTTCTCGGGTTTGTCCCTAGCTCAGGTCTTTTCGTCCGAACCAGAACTGGCTAAGCAGTACCAGTCCGGCCGTCATCGCGATCAACGCGCCGACGCCTGCGAGATCGTACTGGCCGTCGAGCAAGATCGCGTTCGGATCGAAGTACCGCATGGGCGCGATCGCACCGATCGATTCGTACTCCGTCCCGGTGAGTAGCGACTCGAGCATGAACAGCCCGAAGACGCATCCGAGCGCGATCCGCTGGGCGATGCTCGATCGATCGACGGCGACGGAGGCGACCAGTCCGATTCCCGCGCAAGCGAAGAGGTAGGGAATCGAGAGGACGTGAAGGGCGGCCACGTCTGCGATCGCGATCGGCTCGTCAACGGCCACTGCAGTGACGTAAACGACGATCGGCGTAACGACGTTGACGACCACGATCGGGACGGCGAGCGAGGCGAATTTCTCCCCGACGACGCGGGCGCGGGAGACGGGCATGGAGAGCAACATGTCCATTCGCCCGTGCTCGACGTCCTCGGCGATCGTTCCGGCGGCGAGATAGGCGAGGTACAGCCCGAGCAGGATCGTCCAGCCGAAGATGTAGAGTTCGAAGGCGAGAAACCCTTCGAGCGAGGCCATCGTCCGGATGTCGAACAGCTGGATCACACCCTCGGGATAGGCCTGCAGGAACTCCTCGTCGACGTTCTCGAACGAGCCGCTGAAAGAGGGGTAGATCCAGATGACGATGACGGCCAGCAGCGACATCGCGATCGAGAGGTAGATGCTGCCTTTGAGCCGGTGACGACCGTCGTAGCGCGTAAACTCAAACATCGTCGATCACCTCCGCAGTACTCGGCGCTCTGTCCAGTGTTTCCTCGTCCTCGTCGCCGTAAAAGCGCATGAAAACGTCCTCGAGCGGGGCCTCCTCGATCGACAGGTCGAGTAACCGATACCCCCGCAGTCGATCGACCAGGACGTTGACGTCGCCGGTAAACGTAAACGCACACTCCGTAAACGCCGCTCCGGAGCCGCCCTGGATATCCTTATCGTCCGCCTCGCCGCCATCGAGGGTCGTCTCGAGGTCGTGGACGCCATCGATGGCAACTACGTCTCTGGGGATCGGCTCCGCGGCACGCAGTCTAACGACCTTCCCGCTCCTGTCGAGGAGCGCCTCGACGGGTTCGACCGTCACGAGTCGGCCCTCGCGGATGATCCCGACCCGATCGCAGAGTCGCCGGACCTCGCTCAACACGTGCGATGAAAAGAAGACGGTCGTCCCGCCGTCGCGCTCGGCGCGGAGGAACTCAGCAAACCGCTGTTGCATCAGCGGATCGAGACCGCTCGTTGGCTCGTCCAGGATCACCAGCTCCGGGTCGTGCATGAACGTCGTCACGAGCCCGAGTTTCCGGACGTTTCCGTGGGAGTATTCTCGAACCACACGATCGAGGGGTGGATCGAACAGTTCGAGGAGGTCGTCGCTGCGCTCGTCGCCTTTGACCGAGGCGTGCAGGTCGAGTATCTCGCGGCCGGTTGCGGACTCGTCGAACGCCGGGTTGTCCGGGAGATAGCCCAGTCGGCGCTTTGCCTCGAGGAGGTCGCTCTCGTCGGTACAGTCGTGACCGAGCAGCCGTCCGGTTCCGGCAGTTGGAGAAAGAAAACCCAGCAGCGTTCGAATTGTCGTCGTCTTGCCTGCACCGTTCGGACCGAGATAGCCGAATATTTCGCCGCGCTCAACGCTGAACGTCACGTCGTCGTTTGCGCGGACCGTCCCGTACTCCTTGGTCAGTCCGTCGAGTTCGATCGCTGCCATACGCCGGCTACGAGCGAGGGGATCAAGATGTTGTTGGCAGGGAAACAGTACGATCGAGCGATCTATCCGCAAGCGGCCGATCTCTCTGTACCGTAACCGGCCCGGATTCGACGTACCGGCGCGGCTCTCGCTGTCGACTGGCGATTATGCGTCCGGAATCCGGCCGACGGTCACGTAGAACGGAACCGTTTCCCTGCGGCGGTAGTCGCGATCGGTCATCTGGTCGATCACGTCCCGGCCCATCTCGCGCCAGGCGCTTCGGAGATCGTCGTACTCGGGTTCGGTCAACGCACCCCGAAGCATCGTCTCCCTGTCGTCGGCCAGCCCGGCCCCGCTGGCCTTGCGACGGGCGACGGTCAGCGCGTGCTCGTCGTAGGGCGGTTCGATCGTCCGGTCATGGTCGTACTGGCGAGTCCCACAGACTTCGAGTCCTGCGTCCGTAAACGCCGTTTTCGCGTCCGAACCCAGCGTCACGTCGGTGTCGACGCCGTCGAGATAGGCTCGCCGTGCCCGGCGCTCGAGGGGTTCTTCGGGACCGACGCTCGAGACCACGTCGACGGCCCCGTTGTCGGGTTCGATCGCCGCCACGAGATTTCTCGAGACGCGGGCGAACTCTTCGATCGCGGCGGCCGGATCGGGGAGGTTGATCAACAGCGCCTGACAGACGACGAGATCGAACGCGTCGTCGGCAAACGGCAACCGAAGCGCGTCGCCGGCGACGACGGGAACGTGCTCGCGTGCGACGCCGAGCAGTTCCCGGTCTGCGTCACAGCCGACTACGTCGCCTGGACACTCAGCGGCGAGCACGCGACTCAACTCGCCGGTTCCGCAGCCGACGTCGAGGACGCGCTCGCGATCGTCGAGCGAAAGCGGCTCAAGGGCCTGACGGGAGTCGCCCCACATTCCCGTTCGAGTCCGGCGCAGGTAGTCTTCGGAGAACTCGCGCACGGTCCGGGATAGGAGCGATCGGTCTAAAAGTGGGTCGATCTGCTATCGATCCGGACTGCGTCCGATTCGGCGTTCGCCTGCAACGACTACGCCTCGCGCAGTTTGGCGACCTTCTCGATGTTCCAGGCGAAGCCGCGGCCGTCTTCCGTTGGCGTTTCGAGCGCAAACGGCAGGTCACGCAGCTCGGGATGGGAGACGATCGCGCGCATGCCGTCTTCGCCGATGTAGCCTTCCCCGATGTGGGCGTGTTCGTCTTTGTGCGTACCGACGTCGTGTTTCGAGTCGTTGAGGTGAATGTACTCGAGGTACTCGAGGCCGACCTCGTCGTCGAAGCGCTCGACGGTCTCGTCGACGGCTTCGGGCGTCGTGAGGTCGTTGCCCGCGACGAGCGTGTGGGCCGTGTCGATACAGATGCCGATGTCGGTGTCGGTGCGATCGATGATGCCGGCGAGATGGGAGAACTCGCCGCCGAGTTTGGTGCCGCTGCCGGCGTCGGATTCGATCAGAATCTGAACGGCGTCGGGCACGTCGAGTTCGTCGATGAGGCTGGCCGCGTTGTCCAGTCCGCCCTCGACGCCCGCGCCGGTGTGGGCACCGAGGTGAACGTTGACGTACGGAACACCGAGTTTTTCGGCGGCGTCGAGTTCGGCCTGCATGCTCGCTTTGGACTTCTCGCGGAGGTCGTCTTTCGGCGTACAGAGGTTGACCAGGTACGCCGAGTGGATCACCCACGGCCCCTCGAGTTGCGCCTCGGTTTCGGCCTGGAACCCCTCGGCGGCCTCGTCGCTGATCTCTGGCTGTTGCCAGACCTGCGGCGAGGTCGTGAAAATCTGCCCGCAGTTGCCGCCGAAGGCGAGCTGGCGGTGAACCGCGTTGCGGATGTCGTCGTACGGCGGTGTGTCTTCGTCTGAGGAGACGCGCGACCCGGAGATCGAAACGTGTGCACCGACCTTCATAGACGCCCGTCAGTACCGGTTCGTGATAGGTATGTCGGAGCGAACGCGGTTCGGAGGCCGAAGGCCGAGAACCGCGAAGAGGCGAGCGGGGAGCGCAGCGACCCGCGAGCAGCGGGGTTTCGGAGTGAGCGAGAACCGCGAAGAGGCGATCGGGGACCGATCGCGAGGCCCAACGCGCCCAGCACTGCAAGCGACCGGTGGAGCCGGATCTGCGATCGGCAACCCGTGAACGATCGACGACCGTCTTACTGCCCGTTGGCTTCGAGTACTTCCCGATCGCGGACCCAGGCGTCGGCCCCGAACTTTCGGTCGGCGAGGTCGGCTGCGGCGTCCAGCTCTTCGTCTCGCCACCCTGACTCCGTCGCGTTGCACCACTCGGCAAGCGAGTCCGCGAGCGTTTCGACCGCCACCTCACGATCGATGCCCGCCTGCTCGCGGAGGCTCGTCACGCGATCGGTGAACGTCGCTCGATCGAGGTCGGTGTCGAAGACCCCGATGTGGCGCTCGGGTTCGAGATCGTAGCTGATCGAGCCGTGCTGGATGACGACGTCGCGCTGGCGGTACTGGGCGTTGCCGCTGATTTTCTGTGCGTCCGCACCCGCGGCGACGGATGCGACGATGTCGTGGGCTGGGTGGATGTCCCGGAGGTAACAGGACGGATAGTAGATCGAGTCCTGCTCGGCGGCTGCGAAGTCAGCGTCGACGCCCATCTCCCGGAGTGCCGCCAGCACCGGTTCACAGAACAGCGCGTAACAGTCCATCAGATCGCCCGGCACCTCGTTGGCGGGCGCAACGATCGTATACGAGATGTCCGCCCACCGATTGTGGTAGATTCCGCCGCCCCCGGTCTGTCTGCGCGTTACGTCGATCCCCTCGCGATCGCAGTATGCCCAGTCGACCGTGTCGGCGTCCTGGCGGTAGCCAAGCGAGAGCGTGCTCGGCTCCCAGTCGTAGACCCGAACCGTTCGAACGTCGTCTTCGATCGCCGTACGCGCGGCGACCTCCTCGAGTGCCATCTGCGTCGCCCCATCCCGAGGATCGTCCCTGATCAGTCGCCAGTCCCGATCGGCAAGCGTCGTCATAACCGATTCGAGGGCGGCGAGGCGCAAAGGGATTCCGACCCCCTCGAATTTTATATCGTGCTATGTGATTTATCAGCCGCTATAGCACGATCGATGACGGCTTCGCCGCCCTGTCACGACGTTTTTACGTCCCGGGCGGCTACCCGCTCGCATGGTGCGGAACGTCGCCGGGGAACTCCCGGAACTCGAGCCGGAGGATTTCTATCTCCTCTCGGGCGTCGAACAGGGAATGCGCTTCTCGGAGTGGGTACAACGCGAGAAGCTGCCCTCGTTTTCGAGCCTGACCGAGGAGGAGGTCGACTACCGCCTCGAGCGCTGTCTCAAGCGCGGGTTGGTCGAGAAGAAAACGATCCAGTACGAGGGGTATACCCTCCAGTTCGAGGGCTACGACACGCTCGCGTTGCGAGCGCTCGTCGAGCGGGATACGATCGGCGAGTTCGGCTCGCCGCTGGGCGTCGGGAAGGAAAGCGACGTCTACGAGGTACGGTCGTACAAGCCCCTCGCGCTGAAGTATCACCGAGAGGGATACACGAACTTTCGGGAGGTCCACAAGGAGCGCGATTACACGTCCGATCGAGAACACGTCTCCTGGATGTATACCGCCCGGAAGGCCGCCGAGCGCGAATACGAGATTCTCGAGGAACTGTACCCCGACGTCTCGGTCCCGCAACCGATCGATCAGAACCGTCACGCGATCGTGATGGAGAAGATGGACGGGGTCGAACTCTCGCGGACGAAACTCGCAGACGAGCAGGTGCTCGGCGTTCTCGACTTGCTGCTCTCGGAGGTCGCACGCGCGTACGAACATGGCTACGTCCACGCGGACATGAGCGAGTACAACGTCTTCGTCGACGAATCCGGCGTGACGATCTTCGACTGGCCACAGGCCGTCCCGACCGACCACGAGAACGCCACGGAATTCCTTCGGCGCGATCTGAAAAATATCGTCGGCTACTTCCGACGAAAGTACCCGCGCCACGTCCCCGACGACCTCGCGAGCGACGACCTCGCGGATGCGATCGCCGACGGGTCGTTCGAGACGGTGGCGGCGTTCGCCTGAGGGGTGGGCTGCCGGTACTGGAGATCGTCGCGACGCTGGGTTACTTTTCCACTGGTTCGTCGGACTATCGTTCGATTCGGGACGGTGGTCGGCTATGTTACCCACGGGAAGCGGTCGCTCCGTCAGTCTCGCCAGTTGGGGGTACGATCGCCGGTGTCGCGGCTGCCGTCGCGGACGCTGTGTGATGTAGTAAACCAAATAACGATATACAAAATGCACGGACACTCGCAAAACTCGATCGCGAGACCAATTCGTCCGACTCAGGCGGGCGTTCCCGCGAAATCGGGCTGGTGGTCCGGCTCGATCGCGTCTTCGAGTCCCCGGAGCTGTTCGTACGCGCGGGCGGTCGTCGCGATCGCGTAGACGGTGAGCGCGCCACCGGCGACCTGGGTGAGCACGAGAGCGACGGGACCACCGACCAGAACTGCGGGGATTCCGACCACGGCGTTGATCGCGAGCGTGACGAGGAGGACGGCGACGCCGAGTCCGAGCAGGCGGAGTCGGTTGCCGCGAGTGAGGGCCCAGCTGCTCTGGAACGCACGGACGAAGTTCTGGTCTTCGACCGCGACGAACACGCTCCAGTAGTAGAGGCTGACCAGCAGGAAGATTCCCGGAACCACCAGAAAGAGCGTCCCGATTCCGACGACGATCGCGAAGACGACCCCTCCGACGATCGTGTTGAGTGCGACCAGCCCGAGGTTTCGTCGTACGTACTCGCGGGGGATCGTCTCGGTCTCGTCGGAGACGAACGTTCTGAGCGCCGCGATCGCTGCGACGATCGTCGCCAGCGTGAACGCGATCGAGGCGAGACCGGCCAGAAGCCCGGCGAAGCCGACCGCCGGTGTCGACTCTGCAGTCGGGCCGAGGCTCGTCGGGGCGGCCAGTACGTTTCCGATCGCGAGTGCGACGAAGATCGCGACGAACAGGAGTCCGTTACGTTCTCGGGTGCGCTCGAATCCGTCGATCATGGCGTCGAGAATACTGAAGGCCATACGGTAGTGTACGCGCCCGGTGTAGATATACGAATACTGTCACATATCTGCTGGACAGAATGTCCGCATTCTGGGCATCGAGAGGTGCTTCTCCGAGATTAATTATATTCTGTGGAGAATGTTATGTGAATTCTGAACAGTTTTCGAAGCCGATTCGAGATCCGATTTCAGTGGCGGTTCGGAGCCGGAACGTCGGTACAGAATCACGATCGATCGAACCTGCAGGTACGCGCTGTCGGCCCAGTTCCGACGGCGTCGACCGGCCGTTACCGATCGCGGGCGCTGTTGACGGCGTCGACCATCGCTTCGGCGGTCGCTTGCACCTGATCCATGTCGTCGGCCGCGATCGCGTCGTAGTCGACGACCGAACTGCCCGCACCGACGGCTGCCGCGCCGGCGTCGAAGAAGTCCGCGACGTTGTCGGGACCGATTCCGCCTGTCGGGAGGACCGGTATCTCACCCAGTGGTCCCTGGAGTGCACCGATGTGGCCGGGACCGACGGTGCTCGCGGGGAACAACTTGAGCACGTCCGCGCCCGCTTCGATCGCGGTGACGGCTTCGGTGGGTGTCATTACGCCCGGCGCGGAGAGCACGCCGTGGCGGTTGCACGTCGTCACGACCTCGGGGGTAACGTCAGGCGCGAGGACGAACTCGGCACCGGCGTCGATCACCGACTGGGCTGTGGCCGCGTCGAGAACGGTCCCTGCGCCGACGACCGCGTCGGTGTTTGCGAGGGCCTCGTCGACGGCTGCAATCTTCTCGGCGACGTGGGGGTCGTTGGCCGTAACTTCGATCGCGCTGACGCCCGCGTTGTGAATCGCGCGGGCGACGGGAACGATGCGTTCGGCGTCCACACCGCGGACGACGGCGACGACGCCGCTTTCGACGATTCGGTTCAGAACCTGCCGTGTCTCAGTCATACTCGACACTCCGTTGGCAGTGACTTGAGCCCAGTGATACGCACCGACGGTGCCGAGAGTATGGCCGGGCCGGCCCGTTCTCGACGGGAAAACGCCAATTCCCCCGTCGGGCGAACGACGATCAATTCGCGACCGTACCGTAGCCGCCGCAAATCGGCCTCTGCGTCCGATCACGGTCCCTCGTGGAACCGCCGCGTGACCCGTTTCAGTCGGATTGAGACGGGGTTCGTTCGGCGTCACCCGAATCCAGCATTTCGAGTTCGATCGCTTTGGCCGTGCTCACGACGAGGCCGGTCGTGTCCTCTTCGAGGCGTTTCCCCTGCATGCGATCGGCGGGACCCGAAACGCTGATAGCTCCGACCGGGTCGTCGTCGACGACGATGGGACTGGCGACACACTGCCAGTCGGGCGTCTGTTCGCCACGGTCGAACGCAACGCGCTGGTCGCGGATCGATCGGAGTTGGCTTCGGAGCGTCGCCGGATTCGTCACCGTTCGGTCGGTGAGTTCGGGCAGGCCGTGATTCTCGACGAACGCGTCGACCTCGTCGTAGCTTCGGAACGCCAGAATCGATTTGCCGGCGGCAGAGGCGTGGAGTGCGACCTGTCCGCCCTCCGGAATTGGGTGCTCGCCGTCGCCCACGCGATAGAGGTAGATACCGTAATCGGCTTCCGGAACGACGAGATTGACTGTTTCGCCGGTCGTCTGTGCGAGGGTTTGGAGCTCCGGTTTTGCCGCCCGATAGACGGCACTTCGGTCGCGGACGCCCAGTCCGAGTTGCAGGAACTGGTGGGTAAGCTGATACGCCGTCTCGCTGCGTCGAACGTACCCCAGCGAGACGAGCGTCGAAAGGTGGTTGTGAACGGCACTCTTCGACAGACCGAGTTCCGTGGCTAACTCCGTGACTCCGGCCCGATCGCGCTCCCGAAGTGCTTCGATGATCGCGAACGTCGTCGCAGTCGCCTGAACGGAAATCTCGTCGTCGTCCCCCATCGTTCTTGCCTCGCGTTTGGTTCGAGGTTACAAAACTGTTGTTCTCTATCGGTGAACAAATCCCGCATCTAGTAATTAAATTCTACATATTATGGGTCGTATATAATCCAAGTTGCGGAAACATTTTCCGGATAAACGCCGGACTTACCGTACATGAGTATATAATTATCTGTGTTCTCTTCTCCAAAACGGCGGCTAAGGCCCTATATGTAGGCATATGGTCGAGATTGTAGTAAGATTTAAGTACTGGGGTAAACGTGTACTGTACGTCAATAAAAATGACACGAGATACCTTCACAGGGCGGTGTAGCCGGCGTACGTTCGTAACCGGAACGGGAATCGCCGGGATGGGGGCCCTTGCGGGCTGTCTAACGGAAGACGATTCTAATGGCGGCAACGGGAACTCAGACGGTGGGCAGGACGATCCCGACGACTATCCCGACTTCGATCCGACGAACCCGGAGTATCCACAACCAGCAGCGGCGCTGCTCGCACACAACTTCGAGGTGGGGACGATCGAATTCCTCGAGAACATGGAGGTCCAGGACGAACCTCGATACGGACGTGCTCCCTCGGAGCCACCGGAGGACGAGAGCGAGTGGATCGATCCAGATACGATCGTGTTCTCATACGGTGCCGGAGAAACCGGGCAGCAAGCGTACGAGGGCACGCTGGATCCGCTCGTCGAGAATATCGAAGCCGAAACCGGTCGGGATGTCCAGTTCGAGATTCTCAACTCCTACGCCGCTCAGGTCGAGGCGATGCGAGCTGAACGACTTCACCTCGCCTCGTTCTTCCCAGGGAATACGCCCCACGGTGTCAACCTCGCGGATGCAATCCCGATGGCAATGCCGGTTGCAGAAGACGGCACATTCGGGTACAAATTGTGGGTGATCACCCAGGCGGACAACGACGAAATCAACAGCGTCGAGGATCTCGCCGGAAAGAACATCGCACACACATCCGAAACGTCCGGGTCCGGAAATCAGGCACCCCGTGCAATGTTCGAACAGGACTTCGGCATCGTTCCAGGCGAAGATTATGAGGTATCATACTCGGGTGGGCACGAACAGAGCATTCTTGCGATCGCAAACGGCGATTACGATGCCGGGCCGGTTGCCAGTACGAACTTCCGCGAGGCAGTCGGTGCCGGACAGATCGATGTCGACGACATCAAGGTCGTCTGGGCGTCCAATCCGTTCCCCTCCGGCCCGTTCTCCTACCGGTACAATCTCGCGCCGGACATTCGCGAAGGGATCGAGGCAGCTTTCTTCGATTACGACTATACGGGCACGGAGATGGCAGAGGAGATTCACGGTGGGACGTTCACGGAAGTCGATTACGCGACCCACTGGGATGTCATTCTCACGAGCCACCAACACCTCGGAATTGACTACGGAACAGATATCGAAGAATAATCGGTCTCAGAACCGCTGTTTCGGTACCGGTGTAACTACCGGTTGCGATCCGGAGTGCGATTGATACCGAAACAACACATTCAGTAACATAATGCTATCAATAGAACATTTAACCAAGGTCTATCCAACTGGTGATCGCGCCCTTGACGACGTCTCGTTAGAGATCGGTGGTCGCGAAACCACGGCGATTATCGGTCCCAGCGGGGCTGGCAAAAGTACGCTCATCAGGTGTATAAATAGGTTGACGGAACCGACGTCCGGTCGTATCGTTCTCGAGGGGGTCGACGTAACTGAGCTGGATAAACGCGAACTTCGCCAGGCCCGTCTTGATATGGGGATGGTGTTTCAGGAGTACAATCTCGTCGAACGGCTCACGGTCATGGAAAACGTCCTTTCGGGACGGCTCGGTGAGGTGAGTACGTGGCAAGCGTTCCGCCGTCGCTTCCCACCCGATGCGGTCGAACACGCGTACGACACGCTCGAGACGGTTGGTCTCGCCGGCTTCGAAGACAAACGTGCCGACGAACTCTCTGGTGGCCAGCGACAGCGCGTCGGGATCGCACGAGCGGTCGTTCAGGAACCGAAGATCATCCTCGCCGACGAACCGACGAGCAGCCTCGATCCCGAAACGTCGCGAGCGGTAATGGAACTCCTGACCGATATTGCGGATGCCGAGGACATTCCCGTATTAATCAATATCCACGAGGTCGACCTCGCTCTCAAGTACGCCGATCGTATCGTCGGCATCACCGACGGCACCCTCTCATTCGAGGGTGGTCCCTCGGAACTCACCGAGTCAGTCGAAGACCGAATCTATCGTGGCGGAACTTCGGTGGATGAGAAAGAAAACGGCGACGGCACCGACCCGACCGGCCAGGTCGATGCGGAACTACGGGAAATCTGAGATGATTGAACGTACCGAAACGGTTGACAGACGGACGTGGAAGCGTCCGACGGTGTTCTACAACGCGTACGTCAAGTACTCTGTATACGTTCTCCTGTTCGGATTCGTCGCTTGGAGCGTCTGGGAGATGCGCGTCAGCCCGGACCGGCTACTTGCTGGCGGGAGCGCCGCGACGAACTTCCTCACGAACGCCGTTCCGCCGAATTTCCAGCCACAACAGCGAGAACTCATTTGGAGCGGAATGGTTGAAAGTATCGCGATGGCCGTTATCGCCACGATACTCGGTATCATCGTCAGTATCCCGGTCGGGTTTATGGCGGCAGAGAACATCTCGCCAAAGCCACTGTATCTCTTTAACCGAGGGATCATCTCCTTTGCACGAGCATTTCACGAACTCGTCATCGCGATAGTCGCCGTCATCGCCGTCGGCGTCGGGCCGCTCGCGGGAATCATCACGCTCTCGTTCAAGACCGTCGGCTTCTTCGGGAAACTCCTCTCCGAGGAGATCGAAGAGATCGATGGCAAGCAAGTCGAGGCCATTCGCGCGACGGGTGCGAACACGTCTCAGGTTATGCTCTACGGCGTACTACCGCAGGTAACGCCTCGAATTGTCGGTCTCGCGATTTACCGATGGGACATCAACCTCCGGTCGAGTACGATCGTCGGGATCGTCGGCGCGGGTGGTATCGGACTGACCCTCTTGCACTCTTTCGAGCGCTACGAGTACGACTTTACGTTCGCGATCATCCTCGTGATTCTCGCGCTCGTATTGCTCGGAGAGGGAATTAGCGCGGTCCTTAGACGGAGGATCCAGTAATGTCTGCGCAAACTAACACCAGTTCGTCGGGCGAAACGGAGCGACTCGAATGGGAACGGTTCGACAGACGGACGCAACTGTTCCGATACGTTATCGTTTTGTTCGGATTACTCGTCGCCGTCGCGTCCTGGAGCGCACTCGGGATCAACACCGAATACGTCGTCACAGCGCCGGAACAAATGGTCGATCTCTTCGAGCGGATGTACCCGCCGGACGCCGAATACGCCGGGGAGATCGTCAGTCCGCTGATTGAAACGATCCACATCGCGGTGCTTTCGACCGGGCTTGCAGTCGTTCTTGCTGCGCCGGTCGCGTTCATCGCAGCGGAGAACACGACGTTCAACCGCGGAACGTACTACCTCGGAAAGCTCATCATCTCGTTTACCAGATCGGTGAACGTGATCATCTGGGCACTGATCTTCGTCGTGATCTTCGGCTCCGGTGCGCTCGCGGGGATCATCGCAGTTGCGATCCGTTCGATCGGTTTCGTCGCGAAACTGCTCGCTGAGGCGATCGAGGAGATCGATACCGGGAGCGTCGAAGCGATCGCGGCAACCGGTGCGAACCCCCTCCAGGTCTTGATTTATGCGATCGTCCCACAAATCAAGCCGGCATTCATCACGATTACGACGTTTCGGTGGGATATCAACGTTCGCGGCGCGACCATCATCGGGTTCGTCGGCGCGGGCGGTATCGGTGTCGAGTTGACGACCCGACAGAACTCCTTCGACTGGAGTGGCGTTCTGACGATCCTGATCGCGATTCTCTTCGTGGTCGTGTTCAGCGAAGTGCTCTCGGCATACCTCCGTAAGAAAGTTACATGACAGAGATCGACTACGAAGCAGTCGTATTCGATCTCGACGGCGTCATCGTCGAGGGTGCGAATACGCAGCCGTCGATTTACCGACGCGGTGCGGTCGCGGTCATCGATGACATCGGTGACATCACGGCAACTGAGGACGATATCGATGTTCTCGGTGACCCCGACGACATCGACGCCGTCGTCGACAGGTGTGAGTCTCTTGGACTCGATCCCGACGAGTTCTGGCTCCGACGCGAGGGCGCAGCCTCGGCTATCGAAAACGAGCAAATTCGTCAGGGTCAGCGAGTCCTGTACGACGATGTGGCGACGCTCTCGACTCTCGATGTACCTCTCGGGATCGTCAGTAACAACCGTCAGGAAACGGTCGACTTCGTTGTCGACTGGTTCGGTCTCGGGACCGACTTCTCGGTCTGGTTCGGGCGTGGGGACACCATCACTGGCTTCGAGCGAATGAAACCCGATCCGCACTACATCGTCCGATCGCTCGACCGACTCGACGTGGTCCCCGACGAGGCGCTTTACGTTGGTGATCGTGAATCGGACGTACGAGCGGCCCGACGAGCGAACACTGACGCGGCGTACCTTCGACGGACACACAATGAGTCGGTGACGCTGTCTACCGATCCGGCGTACGTGCTTTCGGGACTCGACGAGTTGTCCGATTTCGTCGGGAGGAAAAAAAGAGAGGAGAATCGAGAAGAAGGTCATACGGCATGAATACGACACGTTTCAGGGCGGGTCGATCATCGACGGAACTCGGGGCGGTCAGACCAATCTGGTTCGAGAAGAGATATGAGAGTTGCTGATTACGAACTGTTCGAGGTGCCGCCGCGGTGGCTGTTCCTCAAACTGACGACGAGTGACGGCACCGTCGGCTGGGGCGAACCAGTCGTCGAAGGCCGGGCGAAAACCGTCCGGACGGCCGTCGAGGAACTGCTCGACAACTACCTGCTCGGCGAGGACCCGAGCGCGATCGAAGACCACTGGCAGGCGATGTACCGCGGCGGGTTCTACCGCGGCGGCCCGGTCCTGATGAGCGCGATCGCGGGGGTCGATCAGGCGCTGTGGGATATCAAGGGCAAGACGTTCGGCGCGCCGGTGTACGAACTGCTCGGCGGCAAAGCACGCAATCGCGTGCGCGTCTACCAGTGGATCGGCGGCGATCGCCCGCGAGATGTGGGTGATGCGGCCAAAGAGAAAGTCGACGAGGGCTTCTCGGCGCTGAAGATGAACGCGACGCCGGAGATTCGCCCGGTCGACAACCCGCGGGCGGTTGCCGACGCAGTCGATCGAATCGCCGCGGTTCGCGAGGCCGTCGGCGACGAAGTCGACATCGGCGTCGACTTCCACGGGCGGGTCTCGAAGCCGATGGCGCGCCGGCTCGCGGCGGCGCTCGAGCCGTACGACCCGATGTTCATCGAAGAGCCGGTGCTGCCCGAACACAACGACGCCTTGCCGGACATTCGGGCGGCGACGACGATCCCGATCGCGACCGGCGAGCGGATGTACTCGCGCTGGGATTTCAAGGAAATCTTCGAGTCGAACGCGGTGGACGTGATCCAGCCGGATCTCTCCCACGCGGGCGGGATCACGGAGGTGAACAAGATCGCGGCGATGGCCGAAGCCTACGACGTCGCGATGGCACCTCACTGTCCGCTCGGCCCGATCGCGCTGGCGTCGTGCATCCAGGTCGACGCCTGCTCGCCGAATACGCTCATCCAGGAGCAGAGTCTGGACATCCACTACAACGAGACGAGCGACGTGCTCGACTACCTCGCGGATCCGTCGGTGTTCGAGTACCGGGACGGCTACGTCGACATCCCGGACGGACCGGGACTCGGGATCGAGATCGACGAGAAGTACGTCCGCGACCAGACGGGCGGCGTCGACTGGCACAACCCGGTCTGGCGACACGACGACGGTAGCGTTGCCGAGTGGTAGCATGTGCGGGTTACGGAACTCGACCGGACTCCCCCCTAAAGCGGGTCGCGAGGTGTGTCGATGACGCGCCGTCCAGCGTCACCGATCGAGCACGCGGTTCCCGGCCGCTTCGAGGGACAGACGGCGATCGTGACGGGTTCGACGCGAGGAATCGGCGCGGGCGTCGCGAAGCGTCTGGCCGCAGAGGGCGCGACCGTCGTGGTCTCGGGGCGGACGGCCGAGGCGGGTGAGTCGATCGTCGAGGATATCGAGAACGGCATCTCGGCGGACGGAGCGGAGGCGACCTTCGTGCAGGCGGATATGCGCGACCCCGAAGATATCGCTGCGCTGGCCGAGGCCACTGCCGAACGTGACGGTTCGATCGATGTGCTGGTGAACAACGCGGCCGTCCAGACCGAGACCGCCGCCGACGAGGCGACCATCGAGGACTGGGATTTCGTTCTCGAGACGGATTTCCGGGCCTATTGGCTCGCCGCGAAAGCCGCGCTCGAACACATGGACCGAGGGTCGATCATCAACGTCTCCTCGAACCACGCCTTCGCGACGATGCCGGGGTTGTTCCCTTACAATGCGGTGAAGGCGGGAATCAACGGGATGACGAGGGCGATGGCGGTCGATTTCGGGCCACGGGTTCGGGTGAACACGATCGCTCCCGGCTGGGTCGAAGTCGAACGAACGCGGGACGAACTGCCCGAGGGCCGACTCGAGGAAGTGGAGTCGATTCACCCGACCGGCCGAATCGGCGTTCCGGCGGACGTGGCTGGGGCTGTCTCGTTTCTCGCGAGCCCGGACGCGGCATTCGTCACCGGTACGTCGCTGCTCGTCGACGGCGGTCGCGGGGCGGTCATGCAAGACGACACGCTTCCGGACTACCGGGCACGAGAAGACTGACCGAACCGTCCCGACTGTTCTGGTCGATCCGGAACGCGAAGACTGACGGACCCCGATCGACGACTCCATTCTATGCCGACGCCGAAAACCGCGATCAACCTCTACAGCGTGCGGGAACTCGAGGAACCGATCGAGCGCGTGCTCGACCGCGTCGCAGCGGCGGGCTACGACGGCGTCCAGTTCGCCGGCCCGTACTCGCCCACAGAGAGCGATCCGAACGCGATCGCTGACGCCCTCTCGGTCCACGACCTGGAGGCGACCCCGCCCCACGTCGGTCTCGACGCGCTTGTGGGCGATCGCGAGGAGACGCTGGCTGCCCTCGAACCGCTCGATGTCGAGGGTCTCGTCGTCCCGTGGCTCGACGAGGACCACTTCGAGTCGGTTATCGCCGTCGACGAGGTTGCGACCGAACTGAACGCCCTCGCAGGGGACCTCGCGGCGGCGGGGTGGGAGCTTCACTATCACAATCACGCTCACGAGTACGTCGACCTCGGTGAGGGGTGGGCGTTCGATCGCTTCCTCGACCAGACGACAGTCGGAATCGAACTCGACGTTGGGTGGGCGCTAACTGGCGGCGACGACCCGGCCGAACGCATTCGATCGCTCGGCGACCGCGTCTCCCAGGTCCACATGAAAGATATGGACCTGAATGGTAACCCCGGCTTCGTCGAGATCGGAGCGGGCGACGTCGACATGCAGGCGTGTGCGGACGCGGCCGCTGCTGTCGACGCCGAGTGGCTAATCTACGAACACGACGATCCGGACGACCCGGTCGAGACGATCGAACACGGTGGCACCTTCCTGGAGGGCCTGTAATCGAGGGCGAGATCGAACGACGGAAGTTGTGATATCAGCACGGAGCGAGCCCGTGCGGTGAATACGCGTTCAGGACTCTCGTGGCGGTGTGAATACACATAGCAGATGCTTACTTATCCTTCCCACTCCTGTCACCGGCAAATGACCGGTAACGTATCGCGAAATCGATCGACCAGTGCGGGCTCTCAACGCGTCAGTATGCGGGTTATCGAGGCGATCGCGGCCGCCGAGCGCGTCTCACCAACAGAACTCCCCAGTCCGCTGTATCAGGTCGTCGATCCGGACGCCCTCGATCGACTCTACGCGACCGATCCGATAGCGGAGACCCACGTCACGTTCGACTACGCGGGTTACACCGTCGACGTGACGCCGGAGGGAGCGGTGTCGGTCGACGGCGTTCCGTACGAACCGGGCACCGAATCCAGAAACGGGATCGACCGCCGTCAGACCTGATTGGCAGCGAGTCCGTCGACGATTTCGCTGTCGGCTACGGCTACGTCGAACGCGTCGACGAGTTCGTCGCCGACGACCCACGCGGTGTCTTCGGCAGCGGTGATCCGGTATCGATCGCTCGAGAAGTTCGTCACCCAGGTTCGGCCGTTTCGTTCGCCGACGCGCAGGCCCTCGGGAAGGCGATCGCTGTAGGCGACGCCCGCCCGCCCTAACAGCGGGCGGACGAGGTCGTCCGTGAGGTCGGCCTCGGGCCAGACGCCGCAGTAGACGACGCTGCCGTCTCCGAACGCGTTTCGGACTGCGGCCGTTCGCCCCGCCTCGACGCCGTCGGTGTCGTACTCGAGGAGAGGGTCGGCCGCGTCCGCGTCGAGCCACTCGGCCCAGGTGCGGAACGCGTAGGTGGCGTCATCGGTACCCGCGCGTCGGACTCTCGTCTCGACCTGTGACGGCAGCGACTCGTGCTGGTCGACCGTCGCGCCGACGAGGTCGGAGAGCGGCCCGGGCTGGCGTTCTGGTCGCAACTTGTTGTACTCGTCTTTGACGCCGGTTCGGGGACCGAAGAGGAGTTCACCGCCGGTTTCGACGTAGTCGGTGAGCTGATCGACCAGGGCGTCGGTGACGAGGTGGAGTGCGGGGGCGACGACGGCCTCGTACCCCTCGAGATCGGTACTCGGATGGATCACGTCGACCTGAACGCCGCGAGCGCGGAGCGCCCCGTAGAACGAGTCGAGCAGGCTCCAGTAGTCGAAGTCGGGCGCGTGGGGTTGTTCGTCGAGCGCCCACAGGTTGTCGTAGTCGAACAGCAGGGCCACGGGCGCGTCGACGTGATCTACCTCGCCGATCGCGGCCAGTTCTTCGGCAGCCAGTGTGGCGTCGTCGTAGCCTCGATCGGGCGAGCCGTCCTGTTTGCGCAGGCCAGCGTGGTACTGCTCTTGCCCTTCGAGACAGCGCCGCCAGCGGAAGTAGAGCACCGCGCCGGCCCCGTGGGCGGTCGCGTGGTGGGCCCACAGCCGCATCGCGCCCTCGCCGGGCTGGGGACAGTGGGGCGGCCAGTTGACGTCTCCCGGCTGTTGTTCCATCACCCAGAAGGGGCGATCGAGGGCGCTCCGATAGAGGTCGTGGTCCATGCCGACCTGATCGGGGTCGCCGGCCCGCAACTGGTCGGGAGAGGCTTCGCCTTGCATCCGGTCCTGGACGAATCCCGTCGGGTAGGAGTCCCAAGAGACCAGATCGAGGTCCTCGCTGACGGCGTAGGTGTCGAGCGTCGGGAACCGACCCATGAAGTTGTGCGTGATGAACCAGTCGGGGTTCGCGTCCCGGAGAAGATCCGCGTGCAGACGGTTGTAGTCGACCACCGAATCGCTCGAGAATCGGGCGTAGTCGAGCAGCCGCGACGGGTGGTGTTCCGCGGGCGTCGGTCCCGGGGGATCGATCGCCGCGAAGGAGTCGTACTGCTGGCTCCAGAAGGTGTTCCCCCAGGCCTCGTTGAGGGCCTCGATCGAGCCGTACTTTTTTGCGAGCCACTCGCGGAATGCGGCGGCGCAGTCGTCGCAGTAACAGCGGATCGTGAAGTGACAGCCGAACTCGTTGTCGGTCTGCCAGCCCGCGACGTGGGGGTTGTCAGCGTAGCGATCGGCCACCTTCGTGACGATCCGTTCGGTTTCCTCGCGGTAGGCCGCCGAGTTGAAACAGTAGTGACGGCGGCTGCCGTGTTCCCGGACCGTTCCGTCGGGGCCCTCCTGTAGAATCTCGGGACGTTCGTCGACCAGCCACTTCGGCGGGGTCGCCGTCGGCGTACAGAGCACGGCCTGCATCCCGTACTCGCCGATCAGGTCGACGGCCTCGTCCAGCCACGCGAGGTCGAACTTGCCGCGTTCGGGTTCGAGGACGCCCCACGAGAACTCCGACATGCGGACGTACTCGAGACCCGCGTCGGCCATTTGCGCTACGTCGGTTTCCCAGCGTTCCCGGGGCCAGTGCTCCGGAAAGTAACAGACGCCGATACTCATACCAGAGGTTCACAGCCGCCCTACCTAAGGGTTCTCATAACAGCCTATATGTAACTCTGTTTCGGACACCATTCGTGAACGAAATATCCACTGCCGGCAGTACAGTTCGGTACGATCCCGAGTCGTCTTCTTTATCCGTATCTGATACTTCTGGCAGCCTCTTTTCGAGCGACTCTGCGTGGTGACTGACTCGGCGTCGGTCGGGATTGCCGTCCTCTCGGTCGGCTGCGAGACCGCTTTCGGCTCCCGACGATCGACGAACGAGCAGCTATCTCAGTGGGTTCGTCGCGGGTGGTCTGCGATCGACCCGACGACGGCGCGACGACGGTCGCGCTGTTCAACTGGGCGGACGAACCTCGATCGGTGACGTTCGATGCTCCCGAATATCTCGAGACGAAAGCCGCTGCCGGCGGGCAGGACGCGACCGTCGGGGGAGACGAGGTCGTCCTCTGGGACGGGTGAGTATTCGCGGCCTGAACGACGCGAAACCGAGTTTTTCAGCGTTTAACTAACAGCCGGGACGGTGTGGATACGATCGACGTGTCGGACTCACCCGTCGCCTATCAAAAACGCGTCCTCCGATCGGTCATCGACGAGGCCGTTCGCGAGGACCTGCTCATCGAGGCCGAAGCCGATCACCTTCACCGTCGCCTGGACGCCATCGAGTCGATGCGCTCGATCGATCGGTTCTGGAACGATCTCTACGCGGAGTACGGGTTGGTCGAACCCGCCTGATCGCCGCCGATCCGCTCGCGCTTCGAAGGCCTTATACTCCGAAACTGGATAGACTCGGACGACTCGCTGGGTCGCGGGCGCCGGCGGGCACCTGTTCGGCACCGACGCCGCCACAGGTCGGGATGTGACCTGCGGAGCGCGCTCCGCCGGGTTGAACCAGGAAACGCCCGCGGTGATAACGATGGCAAAAAGCTTCTACTCCCACATCAAGGACGCGTGGAAGGACCCCGACGAGGGCAAACTCGGGGAACTCCAGTGGCAACGCAAACAGGAATGGCGAAAACAGGGTGCGATCGAGCGGATCGATCGACCGACGCGACTCGACAAGGCCCGTGAACTCGGCTACAAGGCCAAGCAGGGCGTTATCGTGACTCGCGTCTCGGTCCGCAAGGGGACCGCTCGCAAGCAGCGACACAAAGCCGGTCGCCGGACGAAGCGCCAGGGTGTCAACCGCATCGGGCGGCGAAAGAACATCCAGCGCATCGGTGAAGAGCGCGTCTCCCGCAAGTATCCCAACCTGCGCGTGCTCAACAGCTACTGGGTCGGTGAAGACGGCAGCCAGAAGTGGTTCGAAGTGATCCTCGTCGATCCGAACCACCCGGCGATCGAGAACGACGACGATCTCAACTGGATCTGTGGCGACAACCACCAGAACCGCGCCTTCCGCGGGCTGACCAACGCCGGCAAGGCAAACCGCGGGCTCAACACCCGCGGCAAGGGCGCAGAGAAGGTCCGTCCGTCCAACAACGGCGGACAGGGCCGCGCGAAGTAACTCCGGCCGACACGTACAACTCGGTCGTTTCGGTTCTGCGGTCCGTCCGCGACCCGGACTCGATTCCAACTCTATACACGCTTTCGACTGCACTACTGGGAGACGGACACGGCATCCCAACTGGTCAGAACTATGGCCGACGTTTATTTTCTAGACCAGCGTAGTGACAGCTATGCCAAAACACGTTCTCGTTGCTGTCGACGAATCGGACCGATCGGCCAAAGCCCTCGAGTTCGCCTGCACCGAGTATCCGGACGCCAAAATCACGGCGTTGCACGTCCTCGATCCGGGTGATTTCTACGCCGCGACTGGCATCGAAGGCGGGTCGATGGCGAACTACGACGAGATCCAGAAACACCACGAGAACCGCGGCGAGCAGATTCTCGACAGCGCGCGCGAACAGGCCGCCGAGCACGGCGTCGAAATCGACACGGACCAGATTATCGGTGGCGTCTCCCGATCGATCGTCGACTACGCCAAGGAACACGATGTCGACCACATCGCGATCGGCAGCCACGGTCGCACTGGCGCGAGCCGAATCTTACTCGGCAGCGTCGCGGAAACCGTCGCCCGACGATCCCCGGTTCCGGTGACGATCGTTCGCTGAGGAACGTCTGTCGAGGACGGGGAAGTTGTGCCCGTTAGACTCTCGTAAGTGCCCCGATCGGGGCGTCGGTTCGTTCGCGAGCGCGCTCGATTCCGTCGTCGCCGGCCGCAATGAGCGCGAAGACGCCGGCGACGTCGGCATCGGCGGAGTCGACGATATCGAGCAGGAGTTCCTGGGTCTCTCCCGATCGGATCAGATCGTCGACGACGAGGACGGATTCGCCCGGATCGATCGCTGCGGCGGGCAGGTAGTAAGTGAGTTCGATCCCCGACTGGAGGCGTTCGCGGGCCTCGATGAACTCCTCGACGGCGGTTTCCTTGCGCTTTTTCGCGTAGGCACACCGCGTCCCGTAGTAACTGGCGAGCGCCGCAGCGAGGGTGATCCCGTCGGTTGCAGCGGTAAGCACCACGTCCGGGCGATCGAACTCGAACCCGTTCGCGGCGACGGGGGCGACGAGGTCGAGAAACGACTGGTCGAAGACGGTGTCGGAGTTGTCGACGTAGCCGTCGTCGTCGAGGCGAATGCGTGCTTCGAGTTCCGTCGCCAGCGCCTTTCGGCCGAGGTCGTCGACGACCGCCCGCGCTCGATCGGTTCCAGGGAGGACGTGCCCGTTGACGTACCGATTCAGGTCGCCGGCGGGAAGCCCGGTCGTCGCGGCCAGTTCGTCGTACGTTCGGTTCTCTTTGAGCATCCGCAACACGTTGACGGCCCGCAACTGGAGGGCTGCCTTCTCGGCCCTGTTCATATCAATGTACCCACGGCTGTGCAACTATGAACATATCGATGTCGACTCCGAGACATCTGTCCACGAACGTGGGTGGCAAGTTCGAATACGCCCGTCTCGGAAGCACCGCGAGCCGGTCGTCGTCTCTCGGTACCGCTACTCCTGCAGGAAGTCGGGTTCGGCCCGTTGCTCGTCGCGTTCGGCTTCGAGGTGCGATCGGAATTCGTCGATTTCGACGTCGTACTCCTGCTCTTCGAATCGATCGCGGACCGAGATGGTGCCGTCTTCTTCCTCGTTGCCGCCGACGATGATCTGGTAGGGGACCCGATCGTCGTGGGCCGCGCGAATCTTTCGCTCGAGCGTGCTGTCGCGGTCGTCGACCTCGACGCGGAAGTCGTCGAACTCGTTGGCGACGCGGTGGGCGTAGCCGAGGTTGCCGTCCGAGATGGGGAGGACGCGAATCTGTTCGGGGGCGAGCCACAGCGGGAAGTTCCCTTCGTAGTGCTCGATGAGCATCATGAAGAAGCGCTCGTAGCTGCCATAGAGCGCCCGGTGGATCATCACGGGGCGGTGTTCTTCGTTGTCCTCGCCCACGTAGTTCAGGTCGAACCGCTCGGGCATGTTGAAGTCCAGTTGGACCGTCGGACCGTCCCACGATCGCCCGATCGCGTCCTCGAACGCGAAGTCGATCTTCGGGCCGTAGAACGCGCCGTCGCCCTCCTCGAGTTCGTATTCCTGGCCGCTGGATTCGAGGACGCTTTCGAGCTGGGACTCCGCTCGGTCCCAGATCTCGTCGCTGCCGACGCTCTTTTCGGGTCGGGTCGCAAGCGCCATCTCGTAGTCGAGGTCGAACGTGTCCAGCACGTCCGTGATCATGTCCATGATCTCCCTGACCTCGCGTTCGATCTGGTCGGGCCGGATGAACAGGTGGCCGTCGTCGATCGTAAACGCCCACACCCGGGAGAGGCCGGAGAGTTCGCCGCGTTGTTCTTTGCGATATACTTTACCGTTCTCGGCGTAGCGGATAGGGAGGTCGCGGTAGCTCCAGGAGTGGTCCTGGAAGATGGCGGCGTGACCGGGGCAGTTCATCGGCTTCAGGCCGAACTCGTCGTCTCCGACGTCGAAGATGAACATGTCATCCTGATAGTTCTCGTAGTGGCCCGATCGGTGCCAGAGGTCGGTCTTGAAGACGTGTGGCGTCTCGACGTAGTCGTAGCCGGCATCCTGGTTGAGGTCCTCGACGAAGTCTTCGAGTTCCTTCAGGACGGTCTTGCCCGCCGGGTGATACAGCGGCAGTCCGGGGCCGGTGACGTCCTGGATCGAGAAGAGATCCATCTCGTTGCCGATCTTTCGGTGGTCGCGCTCCTCGGCTTCCCGCTTGCGCTCTACGAACGCCTCGAGGTCGCTCTCGTCCTCGAAGGCCGTGCCGTAAATGCGCGTCTGCATCGGGTTCTCCTCGTCGCCGCGCCAGTAGGCCCCCGCGATCTCGAGCAGAGAGACGACGCCGATCTCGCCGGTCGACTCGACGTGCGGGCCGGCACAGAGGTCCTCCCACTCGCCCTGGCTGTAGAACGTGACGGTCTCGCCCTCCGCGGCGAGTTCCTCGAGCAGTTCGAGCTTGTAGGGTTCGTCCGCGAGGCGTTCCTCCGCCTCTCCGATCGAGACCTCCTCCCGCTCGATCTCGTAGTCCGCCTCGATGATCTCCTCGATCTCGTCTTCGAGCGCCGCGAGGTCCTCCTCGTCGACGTCGAGGTTGTCGAAATCGTAGTAAAAGCCCTCGTCGGTCGGCGGCCCGATCGCGAGGTCAACGTCGTCGTAGTGGCGTTCGACGGCCTGGGCGAGACAGTGGGCCGCGGAGTGGCGCATCACTCTGAGCGACTCCTCGGAGCCCTCGGTGATGATCTCGAGTTCGGCCCCGTCGTACGCTGGCGCTTCCTTGGCGACGAGGTCGCCGTCGAGTTTCCCCGCGACGGTGTCGCGGCCGAGGCCCGGCCCGATTTCGTAGGCACAGTCCTCGACCGTTGCGCCGGCAGCGACGCTGAGTTCGGATCCGTCTGGCAGTACGACCGCGATCTGTTCCTGTGAATCTGATTCTGACATGGCTATTGCTGTCCCTGTAATTGTGAATAATCCGGGAACTTCGTCGAGAAGTTCGGTGGGTGGTCCGCGCGTCCCGCGTGGCCGTGTGCGGAATTCGACACAGCCAGCGGTAGGTGGAAGTTAGAAGCGGGCGAGAGCCCCTGTAAAGCGGACACCTACCATCGTAGATACGCGTAGTCTCGAGTGGGATAAAAACATTGTGATGGGGCGACGGTCGTCGCGTACGATATCGTCCGATGACGGCCGAACAGCTTTCCCGTTGCACTTGTTCTCCTAGATCGTGGTCTTCGATCCGCTACCGGACGATCTGTTCGAAGACGATGAGTTCGAGGATCCGTTCGACGACGATCGGTCCGGGAGCGATGGCGAAGACATCGAGGCGGCGGTCTCCAAAATCTCGCCATCGACGCTGCTCGCGTTCATCACCGCTGCAGTGCTCGTTCACGCCGGACTCTTCGGAGCGAGCCTCGGCGTGATGTTGATCGGCTTCCGCGCTCAGTGGGTCGTCGGCGGCGTGCTTGCGATCGGCGGGATTCTCGCACTGGGACTCGCAGTCGTGGCCTACCGACGGTACCGGAGCCGGAACTGAGTCCGATCGCTGGACTCACACCAACCGTATAGAAACCGAATCGAGGGAGTTTGGTCACCGGGACCGGTACTCGTTTTGTCGTTCACGATAACAGGTGTAGTATGCCGATCGATGCCGTCTTTTTCGACCTCGATGACACGCTCTACCCGTATCCCCCGTGCAACGAGGCGGGGAAAGACGCTGCGTGGAAAACCGCGATCGAACTGGGTTACGAACTCGATCGCGACGAATTCGAGACACTGTACCAGACCGGACGCCGGGAGGTCAAACGAGAAATCCCCGGCACGGCCGCGAGCCACGAGCGATTCCTCTACGTCAAGCGGGGACTCGAACTACACGCCGGAACGGCCAGGCCCGGCGACGCGAAGGCAATCGGCGAGGCGTTCTGGAGCGCCTATCTCGACGAAATGGAACTCTTTCCGGGCGTCGAAGAGACGTTACGAAAACTCCGGGGCGCCGGGGTCGACGTGGCGATCGTCACGAACCTCACGACGCGCATTCAACTCGCCAAACTCGAGCGGCTGGGAATCGAAGACGAGATCGATCTCCTCCTGACCTCCGAGGAGACGGGCCGAGAAAAACCGGGCTCTGTCATGTTCACGCTGCCGCTGGCCAGGCTCGATCGCCGCCCGTCAGACGCGGTGATGGTCGGCGACGACATCGAGGCGGATATCGTCGGCGCGAACGCCGTCGGCTTGGAGACGGTGCTGTTCAACGCCGACCCCGACGCTGATACCGGGAGTCCCCTCGATGGACGCCGAAACCCCGACCACAGGTTAGATGCGTTCGAGGAGCTAACGGGGGTGGTACTGTGATCCTCGAATCCGAGCGCCGACAGGTCGTCGATCGCGCCGCAGACCTCGCCTCACTCACCCCCGGACGGACCGGAAATCTCAGCGTCCGCGACGGGACCGACGGCGACGCGTTCGCGATCACGCCGACCGGCGTTCCCTACGACAGTTTCGACACCGAAGACGTCCCCGTCGTCGGCGTCGACGGCGAGCAGCGCGAGGGCCGAATGACGCCGAGCAGCGAGGTGCCGATGCACGCCGCTATCTACCGTCGCGAGGACGTCGGCGCGATCGTCCACACGCACTCGCCGTGGTCGACGACGATGGCGATCGCCCGCGAACCCTTGCCCCCGATTCACTACATGATCGTCGCGGTGGGCAAGCGCGTTCCCGTTGCCGAATACGCACCCTACGGAACGGACGAACTCGCCGCGAACATCGTGGCCGCGATGGAAGAGGCCGACACGACCGCCGCGTTCATCGAAAATCACGGTCTCGTCGTCACCGCGCCGGACCTCGAGACGGCCCTCGAGAACACGACTCACGTCGAGAGCCTCGCCCGAATCTATCTGGAGGCACGATCGGCCGGGTTAGAGCCGGAAACGCTCTCGGACGAACAACTCGAGACGGTGCTCGCGAAATTCGAATCGTACGGCCAACAGTAGCGCCGATCGCAGTCGCCGGGAGTCCGTCCCCTGGTGGTAGCCAGGAATTTCAGATTTCGATCGTCCCACGGCGTTCCTACTAATACGTATGTATTCGAACCATGCTAATTCGAATTTCGAATCATTGGATTCGGACGAGAGAGTGGCCGCTACCGATCGGTCGGAAAAAGGCCTATCGACTGATCGGGGAGAAGCAATCTGCAGGTCAGTCTCGATCGGTCGGAAAAAGGCCTATCGACTGATCGGGGAGAAGCAATCTGCAGGTCAGTCTCGATCGGCCAGCAGTTCGCTTGCGGTAACCAGCGCTTCCACCTCGACGCCGGCGTCTTCGATGTTTTCGCGGCCGCCCTCCTCGCGATCGACGACGACCAGCGCGCGATCGACGGTGGCACCCGCGTCCCGAAGCGCTTCGACGGCCTTGATGAGGCTCGTTCCCGTCGTGACGATGTCCTCGACGACGACGATCTCCTCACCGTCCTCCAGGCGGCCTTCTACGAGATTCCCCGTGCTGTACTCTTTGCGCTCCTTGCGGGCGATAACGTAGGGGACGTCCGCGGCGACGCTCGTTGCGACCGCGAGTGGAACGCCGCCGAGGGCGACGCCGCCGAGTTTGTCGTCTGCGCCCAGTCTGTCGGCAAAGGCCTCGGCGATCGCGTTGAGACACCGTGGGTCGGTCTCGAAAAGATATTTGTCGATGTAGTATTCGCTGGTTCCGCCGTAGGAGAGTTCGAACTCGCCAAACTTCACGGCCTCGGCCGCGCGCAGGGCGTCGATGAGGTCCTGGTTCGTCATTGTCCGGGCATGCGGGCCGAACCGAGATAAACGGTGTGATACGGTCTGTTGTAATTCGGTACCGGTGGTCGCTGCCCGTATCGAGCGGTCACCGGTAACACGCTACAACGATTCGTATGGAACCCCGTCGACCGTCGCATTCGCTTTCAAGCCCACTATAGTATACGAGATCTGTATCCGACGTCCACGAAAACGTTTTATCACTCCCTGTGGAGTGACGCGGTAGAGACGCGCTATCATGCCACAGGCTATTTTTGACCAGCGAGAGTACGCGCGACGGCTGGACCGGACGAAAGAACGGCTCCGCGAGGAGGGACTCGACGCGATCGTCGTCGCGGATCCGGCGAACATGAACTACCTCGCGGGGTACGACGGCTGGTCGTTCTACGTCCATCAGGCGGTCATCGTCACGCCCGAGCGGGACGAACCGGTCTGGGTAGGTCGCGAGATGGACGCAAACGGCGCTCGGGCGACGACCTGGCTCTCCGAAGAGAGTATTCGGTCCTACAGCGACGACCACGTCCACTCGCCGTACGATCTTCACCCGATGGATTACGTCGCGGGGGTGCTCGAGGAACTCGACGTGGCAGCAGGCCGGATCGGTCTCGAGATGGACGCCTCCTACTTCACCGCGAAGTCCTACACGCGCCTGCAGGAAAACCTCCCGGAGGCCGAGTTCGCGGATACGACGCTGCTGGTCAACTGGGTCCGGATCAGAAAATCCGAGCAAGAACTCGCGTACATGCGCGAGGCGGCGCGCATCTCCGAGAACGCGATGGCGGCGGGGCTCGACGCGATCGAGGCGGGCGTTCCCGAGTACGAGGCCGCGCGGGCGATTTACGACGCCCTGCTCGCCGGCACCGACGAGTTCGGCGGCGACTACCCCGCGATCGTGCCCCTGATGCCCGCCGGCGAGCACACCGGAACGCCGCATCTGACCTGGACCGATCGGCCGTTCGAAGAGGGCGACCCGGTTATCATCGAACTCTCGGGCTGTCGCCACCGGTATCACTCACCGCTTGCGCGTACGACGTTCGTCGGCGATCCGCCCGCAGCAATCGAACGCACCGCCGAGGTCGTCGTCGAGGGACTCGAGGCGGCCCTCGACGCAGCCGAACCGGGCGTCACCTGCGAGGCCGTCGAACGGGCGTGGCGCGAGGCGATCGCCAGACACGACATCGAGAAGGAGGATCGAATCGGCTATTCGATGGGACTGGGGTATCCGCCGGACTGGGGCGAACACACCGCGAGCCTCCGGCCCGGAGACGAGACGGTGCTCGAGGAGGATATGACGTTTCACATGATCCCCGGCATCTGGGGCGACGAGTTCGGCGTCGAGATCAGCGAAACCTTCCACGTTACCGGAAGCGGTGCCGAGACGCTGGCCGAGTTTCCGCGAGAACTGTTCACCGCATAGATCGACTGTTTTCGCCGCTCACCTCGATCCGGGGACGAACACTGCGTTTTCCAACTCCTCACCGGCGTCGATCGCCCGCACATTGTGCGCAACGATATCCGCCAGTCGGTCCCAGTGTTTCGGCGTGTGACCGCCCGTATGCGGGGTGATGAGACAGTTCTCCAGATCCCAGAGTTCGTGGTCGTTCGGCAGCGGTTCGGGGTCGGTCACGTCGAGTGCAGCGCCCCGGATACCGTTGAACTGCAGCGCCGAGACGAGCGCGTCGGTGTCGATAATTTCGCCGCGGGCCGCGTTGACGACGACGGCGTTCGGGGGGAGCGTCGCCAGCGCGTCCGCGTCGACGAGGCCGCGGGTCAGGTCGGTCAGCGGGCACGCGAGGACGACGTAGTCGCTCCGGGCGAACGCCTCGTGGACATCACCCTCCTCGAAGCTGTACACCTCGTCCGTTGGGCCGCCCTTCTCGGGCGAGTAGCGAATCCCGATCGTTTCGACCTCAAACCCTTCCAAGCGCTGGACGATTGCCTGGCCGATCGAGCCCAGACCGACGATCGTCACGGTGCTGTCGGTGAACTCCTGGGACTGGAAGTGTCGCCACTCGGCGTTCGATTTGCGCCGAAAGCCCTCGTGGAGGTTTCGCGCGAAAATCAGCATGTTGGCGATCGACTGCTCGGCGATTCCGGGCGCGTGAATGCCGCCGGCGTTCGTGACGGCGACACCGCGTTCTTCGAGCGCGTCCATCGGGACGTGGTCGGTGCCGGCGAACGTACAGGCAAATAGCTCGAGTCGGTCTGCGTCTTCGAGAAGCGAGTGTTCGATCGTGATTCCCGTCACGACCCGCGCTCGGGCCACCAGGTCGCGTTCCTCTCGGGGCGTCTGCGCCAGTGAGACGGCGTGGTCGGGCAACCGATCGCGGAGGGTGTCGGCGTAGGCGGCCATCGACAGCCCTTCGGTTCCCTCCCGCAGGACGGCGATGTCTGGGTCCGTGCTCATCGTGTTGATGAATCATCGCTACCGAGTTGCTTATGATTTGTGTGATAGTAGCACGGTTTTATTCAGATGAGAGGAAGAAACTGAACTGTCTAGTTCAGTTGCTGCGTGTGCGCGGTGTTCGGGCTGTGGCGACGCTTTCCCGGCAGACCAGAGCGAGCGCACTTCCTGTGAGAAAGGCACTACATCGATGAAAATAATCGCAGCGATCCGTGTCCGCCGACCTCAGGTCTTCACTGCTCCCTTCAGACACGCTAATCAGGACACACGAGTTCTGGCGTTCAAGCCATTGGAACCCGAGTACCGTTTGGGTAGCCAGCGTAGCGATGTGTAATCTGAAATTGATGCCGTACGACTCAAAAATATCGCTGGCGAACTTGACAGTGGCGGCTTCGAAAAAGACACTTAGGAACGCTCGAGACGCGGTTTCGCTGTTCGATTGTGATAACTCACCTTTGGTTGGATCGACTAGAAACTAAGGCGAAAATCGTCACAAGCACACCTATTCCCATGTACATCACATCAACCCATATGATCGATCCAATTTGGGCTACTAGAGACAACACTCCAAACAGTACTGTGATCTGCAACCCAAGAATTGAAATTATAATATCCCTACCATCCATATGAGGAATTATTATCTTCTGCACTTATAATTTTGTGATATTAGGTGCTATTTTGACATTTACATATATGGTCAGGATTACCATCGTCTAGTGTGATTTCCGACTTTTCTGACTACTCTTCTTCCAACGTAGTGGAAGTCTCAGTATAGTCTAAATGTTGTTCTTCCAATTCGTTCTTCAAACCTTCTAGTCCGTCTTGATGAAAGCTTCCCACAATTTGTTTTTTCACTCTCTTTCATTTTCATTTTGAGCGGTGACCGTCCCAATTGTTCCCACTGGAGTCTGTGCCCGGTTCTATGACGCGCTCTTTGTGTACCTACCGTACACGCAGATTGTGTATTATTAAGCCTGTGGCCCGCGTTACCTCGTTGCATGAGTGAACCGATCGGGGATCGGCTCGTCGCCCTTCGCCGGGACCTCCACCGGCATCCGGAACCCGCCTGGCGCGAGTTCGTCACGACCGCCCGACTCGTCGAGGAAATCCAGGCAATCGGCGTCGACGAACTGGCCGTCGGTCCGGACGCCTACGACCCCGCCGATCGAATGGCCGTTCCCGACGCCGATCTCGAACCGTGGATCGAGCGCGCCCGCGATCGCGGCGTCGAACCGGATCTCCTCGATCGAATGGCCGGCGGGAACACCGGCGTGGTCGCCGTCGTCGATCGCGGCGAGGGGCCGGCGATCGGGCTTCGGGTCGACATCGACGGCCTGTTCGTCGAGGAGTCGACGAGCGAGGACCACGCGCCGGCCGCCGAGGGATTTCGCTCCGAGATCGACGGCACGATGCACGCCTGCGGTCACGACGTTCACATGACCTGGGGACTCGCCGTCCTCGAAGCGATCGTAGAGAGCGACTTTGCAGGTCGACTGGTCGTCTTCTTCCAGCCCGCCGAAGAGGCGAGTGGGGGTGGCTGCCCGATGGCGAGAAGCGAGTTCGCCGCCGGGCTGGACTACCTGCTGGCCGCCCACGTCGGTCTCGATCACCCGACGGGCGAAGTGGTGGCCGGGATCGAGAAGCCGCTGGCGATGTGTCACGTCGACGCGACGATCCACGGGACGTCCGCACACGCGGGAAAAGCGCCGAACGAGGGCGCGAACGCGATGCACGCGATGGGGACCGCGATCGAGAACGCCTACGGCATCCCGCGCCACGGCGACGGGATGACTCGCGTGAACGTCGGGTACGCAGAGGCCGGCTCCGCGAGCAACGTCATCGCCGAGCGCGCGCGGATGAAAGCCGAGGCCCGCGGCGAAACGACGGAATTGATGGCGTACGTAAAAGAACGGCTCGAGCGGACGATTCGATCGGCCGCGCGGATGCACGGCTGTCGGGCCGACGTCGACGTGGTCAGCGAGTCGCCGCGAGCCGACAGCGACCCCGCGTTGCAGGCGCTGGTGAGCGAGGTGGCGAGGGGCATCGACGGGGTCGATCGCGTCCTCCCGTCGGCCGAGTTCGGCGCGAGCGAGGACGCGACGTTCCTGATGGAGCGCGTCCAGGCCGACGGCGGCCTCGCAACCTACCTGATCGTCGGGACGGACCACCCGACCAGTCATCACACGCCGACGTTCGACGTCGACGAGCGGAGTCTCGAACACGGGATCGACGTGCTCGTCGAGACGATTCGAGAACTCGAGCGCCAGCATCCGGTTTCGCGCGCGGCGGAGCCGCCAGGGACCGAGTAAGCGATCGGACGAACGCCGCCGGCTGCAGCGACTGCACGCGTTCCACCCGGTGCGCGGTGGCCAGTCGATGCTCGAATCCCATCGCGTAGTCTCTTTGCCCTCTCGGTGGTGGGTAGCGGTACTCTTGGTTTCGGTATCCGTGACCGAGTGAAACTCATGGCAACAACAACTGACGACCGGGCCGCGATCGAGGAGCTGGAGGAAACGCTTCGCGGGGACCTCCTCCGACCAACTGATCCGGCCTACGACGACGCGCGCACCGTCTACAACGCGATGATCGACAAGCGCCCGCGGGCGATCGCTCGCTGTTCGAACGTCGCGGACGTGATCGCAGCGATCGAGTTCGGTCGCGAACGGGATCTCGAGATCGCGATCCTGAGCGGCGGTCACAGCGGCCCGGGGCTGGGACTCGTCGACGACGGGCTAGTGATCGACCTCTCCGACATGACGGGGATCCGTGTCGATCCCGAGAGCGAGACCGTCCACGTCGAACCGGGATGTACCTGGGGCGACGTCGACCACGCGACACACGCCTTCGGTCTGGCGACCGTCAGCGGAGTCATTTCGACGACCGGCGTCGGCGGACTCACGCTGGGCGGCGGCCACGGCTACCTGAGCCGCAAATACGGCCTGACGATCGACAACCTGGTGAGCGCGGACCTGGTGCTGGCCGACGGCCGACTGGTCCGCGCGAGCGAGGACGAGCACTCGGACCTGTTCTGGGCGCTGCGCGGCGGCGGCGGAAATTTCGGGGTCGTGACCTCATTCGAGTTCCAGCTACACCCCGTCGAGACGGTCGTCGCCGGCCCGCTGTTCTGGTCGATCGACGACCTCGAGACGACGATGCGCTGGTATCGCGAGTGGCTGCCGGAGGCACCCGAAGACGTCTACGCCTTCTACCTCGCCGCCGAGGTACCGGGCGATCCCTTCCCGCCGGAGCTTCACGGCGAGAAGGTCTGTGGACTGATGTGGTGTTACCTCGGATCGCCCGACGACGCCGACGATGTCGTCCAGCCCGCACGCGACGTCGCCGACCCGCTGTTCGAGCACGTCGGCGCGATGCCGTACCCGGCGCTCCAGGGGATGTTCGACGACCTCTACCCGCCGGGCGAGCAGTGGTACTGGAAGGGCGATTTCGTCCGCGAACTGACCGACGAGGCGATCGCAGCCCACGAGCGCTTCGCCCGGGTGCCGACCCCGAAATCGACGATGCATCTCTACCCGATCGACGGCGCGGTCCACGAGGTCGACGCGGATGAGACGGCCTGGAACCACCGCGACGCCACCTGGTCGATGGTCATCGTCGGCGTGGACCCAGATCCGGCCGAACGCGATCGGATCACCGAGTGGACTCGCGAGTACTGGGAGGCAGTTCACCCCCACTCTGCCGGCGCGTCGTACGTCAACTTCATGATGGACGAAGGCGCTGATCGGATTCGCGCCACCTACGGCGATAACTACGAACGGCTCCGGGAGATCAAATCGGAGTACGACCCCGAGAACGTCTTCCGCGTGAACCAGAACATCGAGCCAGCGGCGTGAGAACCGTCACATGCCATCATTGACTTCGTTCGGAGGAGTGAGAGACGATCCACAGCGGAGAGACGATCCGCTGGTACTCGATATTTGCTTGTGTGAGTGGTGTGGTCCCTATGGGAACTGAACAGCCACGAAAGAACCGTCACGAAGAAATCGACACGATTGTCGAACGCAAGGCGGGCGGCGTGACCGAAACGCGCGACGAGGCCGACAAGTACACGGTCGTCGGCGCTGCCAGCCGACAGACGTTCGCGAACTGGCTGACGCCAATCGAAGAACACTTCGTCTGCCACCGGAACGATATCCCGGATATCGACGCCGACGAATGGTCCGTCGCTCTCACCGGTCAGATCGACGGAGAGCTCTCGATGGCTGCCATCACGACCGAGTATCCGACCGTGGCGGTCGCACATACGATGGAGTGTGCGGGTAACGGTCGCGGCCAGCACCGTCCCGAGACGGGAAGCGTTCAGTGGGGATTCGAGGCGGCTGCCACCGCGTTCTGGACCGGGACCCCGATCAGTTCACTGCTCCGCGAGCACGGTGTCGATTCGTCCGACGGGCGGTGGCTAACGGCGATCGGTGGGGATCCGTCGGCGGACGACGACGTCTTCGCACGATCGATTCCACTCGCGAAGGCACTCGACGACTGTCTCCTGGCCTACGAGATGAACGGCGAACGACTCCCGCAGGAACACGGCTACCCGGTTCGATTGATCGTCCCCGGATGGTACGGGGTCAACAACGTGAAGTGGGTCGAAGAACTCCGACTCATGGATTCGATGGTAGTCGACGGCGCACTCGATCGCCCGGGCGAACACGGGTTCTGGCAACAGGACGCCTATCGTATTCACCCTGAGGGCGTCGATCCCGAGACGAACGAGAGCATCGACACGGCAGATACGTGGGACCAGCTCGAAGGCGCGGTCGACCACCCGTACACGTTCGACGCAACCGTCATGTCGGTGATCGGGACGCCCGACGGAGCGGAACCCGTTCCAGTGCGCCCGGACGAGACGATCGACGTGCGCGGTGTCGCCTGGGCGGGTGACGACGCGATCGATCGCGTCGAGATTTCGACTGATGGTGGTGAGCAGTGGAACGATGCGGCGCTGTTCGGCCCCGAGTACGGCGGTGCCTGGCGACTGTTCCGGTACGACTGGAACGCCGAACCGGGGAACCACGTGCTGCTATCGCGAGCGACGGACGAACTGGGTCGACGACAACCCCGACGCATTTCCGAGCCTGAGGCCTGGCGTGACGCGCTCGAGGACGACGAGTTCCCCTGGAACGAAGGTGGATATGCTGCGAACGCTTACGAGCCGAACGCTGTCACTGTCGAGATCCAGAGCCCGAACGAGTGACGAATCACGGCACAGTCCGGACGATTGACATCCCCCCGCCCTAAACAGTAGTTGCCGATTCAACGCAGATGGCCGAGCGAAGTTGGTTGATCAAGCGACTTGGATTGTGACGCTGTGACAATCTATGCGAAACGGAGATTGAGGGAACGAAGAAACGCCGCCAGAAGCGGCGTTTCTGAGTGTTTCCACTCAGTTACGGCGTGCTGACCGATCAGCTCGGTCGGACCGATCAACCGCTATCCGTAATCAGTCATAGCGACGAATTCCCGGAAAAGGCGCGTTGAAATCGGCGGTTTCTCTGGTACAGCACCAGCTGAAACAAGTACATTTGCGAGAACACAATCACTGCAACTGAGGCAGTCGGAGCACGCTTTCGTTGCATGAGATACTCATCGACGACCGTCTCAGCGCCGGCGCTGAGACGGGCTTTCATTCCTTTGCTCGGGCGTGCACGGACGATGTAGTCGACGTCAAGTTGCTCGAGTTCCGCAACGACGTGAACCTGATAGAAGCCTCTATCGAGGTAGACGTGCCTGATCGAGACGTACTCTCGCGCCGTTTCGAGCAGCGAACGAACGGCTTCGCGCTTTTCGCGAAAGCCGTTCGCCTCCAGCGCCAGCACGTCGAGCGTGAATCGAGTTCCTGGTGCGACGATACAGATCGTCGCAAAACAGTACGTTCGATTGGTTCCCTGATCGGGATAGGTGATCAGGACGTGGTCAGTGTCTGCGTCACCGTAAAACCGCCACTGGTGGAGATCGATCGCAACATCGACACAGTCGGGCAAGAGTCGTTGTTTTCGGAGAATCTCGAAGAGATCGTCGCGGACGCCATCAAACTGGTCGTCGATGGCGTCCGCCTCCAGGTTTCGGAGGTGGTAGAGAAGTGATTTTGCGAGTCCATTGCGAGCCGTCGACGTGACGTCGACGGGCTCGCCGTCATTGAGTTGGCACGTTTTCCCGGCTGTATTGGCGAACTCCTGCTCGAAGGCGACACGAGAGAGGACTTTTTGAAAGTCCTCTCTCGCATAGCTCCCGCAAGGTTTGATGTCGAAATCGAGCTCTGGATAAACGACGGTGGAGGCGGCGCGACAGGCCTGTTTTGCTTTGACCGTCTTGACCATAACCACCTTACCAGCAACGGCGCAAATTAGGTTCGGCGTCTACTGTTCAGGGCGGGGCTTTCTCCTCGCACTTCCGTAACGGCCTGGCAGTTCCGGCACGTGGCTCGACAGCTACGCTGCTTTCGCTGTCGTTCCGGCCGCGTCGATCGCGTCGAGAAAGATCCCGACGCCCAGTTCGATCTCGCGTTCGGTCGCGTCGAGGGGCGGAAGGAGCCGGATCGTCTTTTTGCCACAGCCGAGGGTGAGCAGGCCGCGCTCCAGCGATTCCTGAACAACGGCGGTGCGGCGCTCTGGCGTGTCGAACTCGACGGCGAGCATGAGCCCCTTCCCCCGGACATCGACGACGTGTTCGGACGTGCCGTCCCGGAGCAGTTCTTTCGCTTGCGCGCCGCGTCGGGTGGCGTTGTCGAGCAGGTCGTACTCCTCGATCGCTTCGAGCGTGAACGCGCCGAGCATCGAGCCGAGGATGTCGCCGCCGCCGAAGGTCGAACCTAACCGGTTCTTCTCGTTCGGGAACAGGTCCGAGCGGGCGATCGTCGCGCCGACGCGCAACGCTTTGGCGCTGGCGATGACGTCGGGTTCGATCGGGTAGTGGTCCGACGCCCAGAGTTCGCCGGTGCGGCCGATTCCGGACTGGATTTCGTCGACGACCAGCGGGATGTCGTAGGTGTCGGTGATGTCTGCGACCTCTCGCATGAACGCTTCGCTCGGGAATCGGTAGCCCCCGACGCCCTGGATGGGTTCGAGGATCAGGAACGCGATCTCCTCGGGGTTGAGGTGACCCCCTTCGGGTGACAGCGAGTTCCGAAGCTGTGAGCCGGGGTCGGTGAAAAAACCGCAGTCACAGCTCCGGGCGTCACAGGCGCGATCGGCGCAGAAGGGGACCGTCTCGATCCCGCTGATCTCGGGGTAGTGGCGCGTATAGACCTCCTTGGACTTCGTCAGCGACAGCGTTCCGAGCGTTCGGCCGTGGAAGCTGCCGGTGAACGCGACGGCGTACTTGGCCGGTGCCCCGTGATCGTGGGTTATTTTCATCGCGTTCTCGACGGCCTCCGCGCCGGAGTTCGAGAGGAAGACGGTGTCCATCCCGTACTGACTCGAGACCTCGGTCAACGTCTTCATCAGGTGACTCGAGCCGGGGACCGGCGCGTCGTCGGGATCCGGGCCGGCACCGAAGTACAGGTCCTGGCCGGCGATTTTCATCGGTTCGACGAGGTCGAACTCGTCGAGTTTGTCGAGGATCTTCTCGTTGTTGTAGCCGAGCGGTGCCGCGCCGATGTGGCAGGTAAAATCGAGGAGGACGTTGCCGTCGACGTCGGTGACGAACGGGCCGTCGGCCTCGCGCGTCAGATCCCAGACGAACTCGTGGGAGTACTCGCTCGGCGCGGAGTACGTCTGGTGAAAATCGACCCATTGCTGGGCGTTCGGGCCGGGCAGTGTCGCCGCGTCCGGCTCCGCGGTGTCCCTATCCATATACAATTACTGTACACATCGTACATTAAAACTTGTTACAAATTTCGTGCAACCGGATCGGTCGTCGTTCCTCGTCGACTCGATCGTCCTCCGTACGGGCTCATAGGGATTCTTGTACCGATTTACCGCCGATCGCCAGGGGCGGATCGGTGATCGGCGGTAACTGACTACAATAGTCCCTATCAATCGTCGTCGTCGCTCGGCTGGATCGTCCCGCTGACGGAGGGCGGTTCGTCGCGCGATCCCCAGATTCTCGTCTCGTCCTGGAGCAACACCCGGCCGTGGTTCGCGCTGAAGTGTTTGATGAGGCCGAGCATGGCGACGAAACAGACGAACGCGAACGGAGCGCCCGTAATGATCGCGGCCGACTGGAGGGCGTCGACGCCGCCGAGGATCATGAGGATCGCCGCGGTCATCCCGAGGACGACGCCCCAGAAGATCCGGTTGACGTTCGAGGGTTTGGCCTTCCCGCCTGTGGTCATCATCGAGACGGCGAGCGTCGAGGAGTCGGCCGATGTGATGAAAAACGTCGTCACGAGGAGCATGAACGCGATCATGAACACGGTTCCGAGCGGAAACGCGTCGAACATGATGAAGCCGGTGACCTCCGCGCCGGCCTCGAATGCCATCACCTCGCTGAAGTCAGCGATACCGTTGTGTTGCATCCAGACGGCGGTGCCGCCCAGCGAGATGAACCACGGAATCGTCGCCGCCGAGGTGGCAACGATCCCGGTGAACGCGACCTCGCGGACGCTTCGGCCTCGAGAGATCCGTGCGATGAACAGGCCCGCGAAGGGAGACCACGAAAGCGCCCACGCCCAGTAGAAGACCGTCCAGGTGTTCGTCCACTCGGTACCGCCTTCGACGCCGGCCCCGGTAAAGAGGCTCATCGAGACGAAATCGGTGACCATGCCGCCGATCGCCTGCGTGCCGAGCAGGACGAGGAAGATCGTCGGCCCGGCGATGAACGTCACGACCAGCAACACGACGAACAGGATCATGTTGAAATTCGAGAGCCGCCGAATCCCCTTGTCGACGCCGAGCACCATCGAGATCGTAAACAGGAGCGTCATCGTCGTCACGACGAGGATGATGCCGGTGTTGCCCAGATCGATCCCCCACTGGTAATCGAGACCGCTGACGAACTGACTCCCGATGAAGCCAAGCGAAGTCGCGACCCCGCCGATCGTCGCGAAGACGGCGAGGATGTCGATGATCTTCGCCGTCGGCCCGTCGAGGTTCTCCTCCCCGAGAATCGGCGTGAGCGCCGAGGAAACCCTGAGCGGGACACTGTCGTAGTTGTACGCGAAGTAGCCGATCGCGATGCCCATAATCGTGAAGACGGCCAACTGCGGGAGCGCCCAGTGGAACAGCGTCTGCTGGACGGCGATACTCATCGCCGCACCCGACTGACTGCCGACGTCGAACAGCGGCGACGGATCGTCGTAGTAGAACAGCGCTTCCGTCGGTCCCCAGAAGACGACCCCGGCGGCGAATCCGGCCGAGTACAGCATCGCGAAAAACGACAGGAAACTGTACTCCGGTGGATCGTCACCGAACCTGAGTTTGCCCCACGGGCCGAGTATGAGGAACAACAAAAAGAGGACGATCGTGAAGACGATCACCAGCAACGCCCAGTTCAGGTACTCGAGCATCCCCTCGTTGAGGGCTGCGATCGTGTTTTCGACCGTACTCGGGCTGACGAAGAACGTCGCGATGACGCCGACGGTGAGTCCCGCACCGAACAGGAAGACGATCGGATCGAGTTCCTCGAAGAACTGGCCGAACACGCCGCCCTCGGAGTCACTCATCGCCCCCACCCCGAGTTTCGGAGTCACGCCCCCCGATTCCGTGGAGTCGCTGCGTTGCCACCCCCATCCACCGGCCACGAACTGTGGTGTGCGTTGACATACCGAGACGCTTGCTAGCGGCCGCAATAAGTATTTCTTTTCTGTATCTAGTACACACAGTTTTTGTTTACAATTACCTGCCGTCAATCACAGCATACCGCGGGCCGCGCTGGACGCTTCGTCGTGTCGGACGCCTCGTCGTCATTCTTCGCCAGCGGTCGCTCGAACGGGGCAGCGATCGGCGGAAAACGGTACACTGGTCCGTCTCAGTTCGTCAGCTCTTCGAGTTTCTGTGCCCGAGTCTCCTCGCTTTCGTTCACCCGCTGTGCGTACTCGTCGACGCGGTCTTTGATGTCTGCACGCGTCGCCTCCGGTGAGAACTTTTCCGACATGGTCAACAGCCGAACGAACGCGCGTAGCTCCTCGTCGGTGAGCTGGGCGAACTCCTCGTTTTCCAGTTTCGAGATCACCTCGTCGACGTCGATCTGACCGACCGGATCGACGCTGAACTCGACGGTGACCATCCGGTAATCCGAGCCGGCGAGTCGCTGTTCGGCCTTGCCGACCCCCTCCGAGAGCATATCCTCGAACGGCGCCTGGTAGCCCATCGTTCCGAGGTGGAGGAACGCCAGCGCGTCCGTGATTCCCCGCGTGTAGGCGTCTCGTTCGTCGCCGTCCGGATCGAACACTGTGTTCCGATCGCGCTCTTCCATGTACTCGAACAGAATGCTAAAGTCCAGCATCGCGTTCCGAACGCGGCGACGGATTCGATTTCGCTTCTGCTTTTTCGAATGCTCGGTGTAGTCCGTCTTCCGGCCGAGCAAAAAATCGCGATCGGACGGCGTCAGAATCCCGCGGGGCCGATCGGCGTCCGCTGCGGTCCGAAGCGTCTCCGGCATGTCATCGTGAGTCATACACAGCACACGGTTACCACCCGGATTAATCCTTCTGGTCGGAGCGAATCGGACACCGCTGGCGCTGGAGACGGTTCGATCCCGCCGCCGTCGCCAATTTTGGCCGCAGTCGTTCGCTGTTGGGAACGCCCTCGCTGACTGTCAGAGTCTCCCCGGTAATCACTCCTTAGCTACACGATTTCCGTATTCGATCGGTGATCCGGTTTCGAGGTGGCCGGGAGCGATCCTCACGCGGGGCCCAGATCACAGCCGGCCCAGGCGGCGTCATACGGAGTAGTGTCATCAATTCCCGCCGAACGGCCAAGACGGTTCGCCGTTCGGCGGTAACTACGGACACTAATCCGTATCAGGCGGTCCGTGCGGTCGGTTCGGTGCACTCCTCGATCGCCTCGACGATCACCGCGAGCGCCGTCTCCGCGAGGTCGTGCGTGAGCACGAGCGGCGGGAGCAGTCTGAGGACGTTTCCGTAGCGGCCGGCCGTCCAGACGAGGACGCCGCGCTCGAAGCAGTACTGCTGGATATCGTCGACGAGGTCGCCGTCCGGATTCCCGTCGAGGTCGACGAACTCGGCCCCGATGAACAGCCCCCGTCCGCGAACGTCGACGAGGCGATCGGTTTCGCTCGCGACGTCACGCAAGCGGTCGCGGATGACCGTGCCGAGGTCGCGAGCGTGGGCGAGCAGGTCGTGGGCCTGAATGTACTCGATCGCCCGGAGGCCGGCTCGCATCCCGACGACGTGGCCCCGGTAGGTGCCGGCGTGGTCGCCCGGTCCCCACGTGTCGAGGTCCTCGTGGTAGATCGTCGCGGACAGCGGGAATCCGATTCCGCCGAGGGCCTTCGCGGAGGTCATCACGTCCGGCGCGACGCCGTCCCAGTCGCAGGCCCACCACTCCCCGGTTCGACCCAGTCCGCTCTGAATTTCGTCGAAAACGAGGACGATTTCGTTGTCGTCGGCGATGTCCCGGAGCCCCTGGAGGAATCCCTCGGGCGGCGCGACGACCCCGCCTTCGCCCAGCATCGGCTCGACGACGATGCCGGCCGGGTTCGCGAGGCCGCCGTAGGGGTCCTCGACGATCGCTTTGACCTCATCGAGTGCGTGCTCGACCGCCTCCTGGGGGTCTTTGCCCATGTGGGTGGGATAGGGATACGGCGCGTGGACGACATCCGGAAGCAACGGCGTGTAGTGGTCCTTGAACTTTTTATTCGAGGTGATGCTCATCGCGCCGGTCGTTGGACCGTGGTAGCCACCGCGGAACGCGATGAGGCCGTCGCCGCCGGTATTGTACTTGGCGAGTTTGATTCCGGCCTCGATCGCGTCGCTGCCGGTGGGACCGCCGAAGACGACCCGATTGGACCCGGAGAGTCCGTCGGGAGCGATCTCGTCGAGTTTCTCGATCAGATCGAGTCGCGCCTCGGTCGGGAAATCGACCGTGTGGACCAGTTTGTCCGCCTGCTCGTGGACGGCCTCGAGCACGTAGGGGTTCGACCAGCCGACGCTCAGGACGCCGATGCCGGCGAACATATCGATGTACGTGTTCCCGTCGGCGTCTCGAATCGTCGCTCCCGCCCCCTCCTCGAAGGCCATCGGAATGTCCCGCGGGTAGGCGACGGCGCTGCTATCGATCTCGCGCTGTTTCTCGAGGAGGTGCTGCGAGTTCGGGCCCGGAACGGTGCCGACGTCCGGCGCGTCGTCGTAGTGCAGTTCGTCGATCGGTGGGCCTGCCGTCATACGTATGCGAATGCGAAACGGTGATAAATAGGTTGTCCACAGTATCTATATCTCATATACACAGTAACTGGCTCTTTGTTCACCGTGGACGGAGTCTCGATCCGCGACTGCGAGACGGAACGGCCGAGTTCGATCGGGGACGAGACACGGAGAGGATACTTTTTACAGTTCGATTCGAGTGTCAGATCATGAACCCGACCGAGGCGGACGAACCCCACCCCGAGGCCCAGGCCGTCCTCGACGCGATCGAGGCGGCGGATACGCCCTCAGTCGTCGACCTCAGCCCCGAAGAGGCCCGCGATGCGATGGCGGCGATGTTCGATCATGAACCCGATCGCACGATCGCCCGCGTCGAAGATCGCCGCATCGACGGGCCGGCCGGCGAGATTTCGGTTCGGATCTACGACCCCGCCCCCAGTCGAGACGCGAACGACGAGACCCGGCCGACGATCTGTTACGTCCACGGCGGCGGCTGGGTCGTCGGGAGCATCGACAGCTCGGATCCGGCGTGTCGGAAACTGGCGATCGAAACCGGTTATCCGGTCCTCAGCGTGGGCTACCGGCTGGCTCCCGAGCACCCGTTCCCGGCTGGACTGGAGGACTGTTATACCGCCCTCGAGTGGATCGCCGCGAACGTCGAGGACCTCGGCGGCGACCGAGACCGAATCGTCCTCGCCGGCGACAGCGCTGGCGGGAACCTCGCGACGGCGACGTCTCTGCTTTCGACCCACCGCAACGGGCCGGCGGTCGCCTATCAGGTGCTGTTCTACCCGGTCACCGGCGATCCGAGCGGGACCGACTCCTACGAGACCCTCGGGAAGTCCTACGGGCCGACGATCGAGGAAAACGAGTGGTTCCGGAGTCACTACTTCGCGCGCGACATCGACGAGGGAAACGTCTTCGCGGTGCCGCGAGCCGCGAGCGATCGACAACTTGCGGAGCTTCCGCCAGCGACGATCGTCACCGCCGGATTCGATCCTCTTCGGGACGACGGCGCCGCCTACGCCGATCGACTCGCCGACGCGGGCGTCCCCGTGACGTTCAGGAACTATCCCGGCATGATCCACGGCTTCGCCGGAATGGTTTCGGCTCCGGCGGATCTCTCGGTCGCTCACGAGGCACACGCCGACGTGGCGGCCGATCTCACCGACGCCCTGGAGTGAGTCTCTCACGGGTCATCGGCGCGGCATCGATCGGCCCGCGATCGGCATCACCGGCTCGCCGCGGGGCAGCGCGTAGTCCGGAAACGTGTGGGTTCCCGGGTCGGGCGCTTTCGAGAGGATCGTTTCGACGTCCATGCGGGATAGTGGACGGGAACGTGCCTAAATCCCGGGCTCGGGTCGGCTTCGATCGTCGAGAGAGCGCGAGAGGGTCAGAAAGCGAGAGTCAGAACGCGGGAATTCGCGGGGGCGGTCCCTGGTCCCGCTACTCCGACGCGTCGGGAGCGTACTCCTCGTGGATTCGATCCATGCGCGCGGCCATGATGAAATCGGTTTCGAAGAGGCCGTCGATCTTGTGAGTCCACATTTCGATTACGACTTCGCCCCACGAGAGGTGAATGTCGGGGTGGTGCCACTCCTCCTCTGCGAGTTCGCCCACTTCGTAGGTAAACTCGAGGGCGTCCCGGAAGTCCTCGAACTCGTAGGTCCCCTCGAGGTGGTGTTCGTCGACGATCTCCCAGACGTCGTCGTCGATCCCCGCGTACAGTTCGTCGAGTTCGTCGCCTTTCAGCGGGTCTTCGTCGGTGGTACAGGCGATACACTCTCGATCGGCGAGTTCGGTCTCTGCCATGTGGTCTCGTAGTTCCTCGAGACCCAAGTAGCTCACTGCGAGAGACGGATCGATACCGAAGAACAGAGACGGATCGATACCGAGGAACAGAGACGGATCGACACCCAGTGCCGGTCCGTAGCCGGCCGCTCTCTCACCAGGGTTCGCTTTTCAATCCGAGCTTGTAGGCGATCATATTCGTCGTGACGTGCAACACCGGCGTGAGCACGACGACGACGAGGATCACGTCCCACGTGAACACTTCGCGGAACCAGCCCGTCGCGAGGAGGGCGGTCAGGGGAAGCGAAACGACGACGAAGTCCAGTTGATCGAGACCGGGAAACATCGCGCCGCGCTGGCGACCCGTGCGGCGCTTGAGAAACGACGCGAGGATATCACCGAGCATGGCTCCGGCAGCCAGTCCGATCGCCGCGAGCGGTTCGAAGGCGGGCACGCCGATGCCGGTTGCCGCACTCACGTCGTCGGCGAGCACGGAGAGGACCGCGGCGAGTGCGAGGCCGGCGAGGATTCCGGCCGCCGTCCCGCGCCAGGTTTTCCCGTCGCCGAGCACTCGCTTGTCGCCCCACGTTCGCCCGCTGTCGATCGGCCGGCCGCCCCCAGCCAGCACCGCGGCGTTGTTGGGAACGTACGCGGGCAACATCGCCCAGAAAGCGACGACGATCGTCTCGAGTACTGCCATATCGGCCGGAACGAACCCCGGCGTCTTAACCGGCGGTGGTTCGATGCCGTCGAATTCGAGCCGACCGGTTTCGATCGCTGACGGTTCCTGCAGACGACACAAACTGCCTTGGGGACGGCGTCACATACTGTCGGTATGGTCTTTCCGATCGCAAACCGGTTCGTTGCGGGGGAGACGCCGGCCGAAGCCCTCGACCACGTCCGACAGGTCAACGACCGCCAGATTGCGGCGATCGTCAACCTGCTGGGCGAACACTACGACGACCGGGAGTCGGTTCGCGAGGACGCCGCGGCGTACCGATCGCTCGTCTCCGATATCGCGGCCTCGGACCTCGACGCCTGTATTTCGGTCAAACCCTCTCAGATCGGTCTCGATCTCGGGGAAGACGTTTTCCGGGACGAGCTTACGAAAATCGTCGACAGCGCCGCCGATGCGGGCGTGTTCGTCTGGATCGACATGGAAGACCACACGACGACCGACGTGACGCTCGACGCCTTCGAGGAACTGGCCCGGAAACACGAGGGCGGTGTCGGGGTCTGCGTCCAGGCCAACCTCAAACGCACTCGCGACGACGTCAACCGGCTCGCCGACGTTCCCGGCATGGTCCGGTTCGTCAAGGGGGCCTACGACGAGCCAGCCGACATCGCCTACACAGACAAGGCGGCTGTCAACCGCGAGTACGAGGCGCTCCTCGCGTACGCCTTCGAACACTTCGAGGACGGCATCGCCGTCGGCAGCCACGATCCGGCGATGATCGATCGCGCGATCGCCCTCCACGACGAACACGGGACACCCTTCGAGATCCAGATGCTGATGGGGATCCGTGAGGACGCCCAGGAGGAACTCGCCCGGGAATATCCGGTCTCCCAGTACGTCCCCTACGGCAGTCGCTGGAAATCGTACTTTTATCGCCGGGCGATGGAACGCAAGGAAAACCTCTGGTTCGCGCTCCGGGCGATCGCCGGACGATAAAGGGAAGGGCTCATTAGCCGGTAGTGTGAGGTGTCGAACATGGCTTCGTGGAAGCGGGATTTCGCGAGTGGGCTGATCGTCCTCGGCCCGATCCTCATTACCCTCTACGTTATTTACTGGCTCTACGGACTCGTCGCCGGGGTGACGCCGGGGCTCATTCTGGACGATGCGGCGCTTCGGCCGCTGATTCCGGGCGACAGCTCCCAGGCCCAGCAAACTCGCGAACAGCTCGCACAGCTCCTTCGCGTCATCGTCGCCGTAACGGTCTTCATCATCCTCACGTTCTCCGTCGGATACCTCATGCGGACGACCGTCGGCGGACTCGTCGAACGGCTCGTCGACGACGTCGCAAACCGAGTTCCCGTCGTTCGCGTCGTCTACAACGCCTCGAAGATGGCCGCCGAAACCGCCTTCGGTGAGCAGGAATCGCTCCAGAAACCGGTCAAAATCGAGGTCTGGGACGGCCTCCGAATGACGGCGTTCAAAACCGGGAAAACCACCGAAGACGGCCGCGAAGTCCTCTTTTTGCCGACGTCACCGAACATCACCACCGGGTTCGTCGTCGAAGTCGAATCGGAGGAGATCACCGAACTCGACGAAGACGTCGAAGACGCGCTCACGCGCGTCCTCAGCGCCGGGTTCGGTGATGCCAACCGAAACCGGGGAATGGACGCAGGCGTCTCGATCGACGTCGTCGACGAAGCCTCGGCCGACGGGTCGGGTTCTGCGAAGGCGGCGGAGAAGACCGACGACGATTAATCACCGACGGTCAGTTGCCGACGATCGCACTCGATCGGTACTTCCTGCCCCCACGCGAGCGATCACTCCGGATCCACGGGAGCGGAACCTGACCGTTATCAGTGACGGGACCCTGGCACCCCGTATGAAGCGACGGGCCGTCATCACCGCCGTCTTCGGAACCCTCCTCTGGGCCGGCTGTCTGTCCGAGGAGGACGAACACGGCGATATCGAGTTTCACGGCCGCGGCGAGATCGAAATCGTCGTCGACGGAGTGCCCATCGATCTCACCGACGACCGGTACCAGTCCGAACACGTCGAGAACGAATCGCTCGCGTTCCACCTCCACGACCGCGACGAATACTGGTACATGGAAGGCCAAGAGCCGGTAACGATCGCGGAGGGAATCGACCTGCTTCCGCACTTCGAGTACGAACGGGACGGCGACGATCACGTGATCCGACACGACGAACGGACCTACCGGACGGCCGATTCGACCACGGAGATGACGTTCAGCGTCGACGGCGAGACGGTCGATCCAGTCGCGTACGAACTGACCGACGGCGACGCGATCCGAATCGAGATCGAAACGGGAGACTGATGCCGACGGAGACGAATCGTGGTGACTCGCTCTCCGGTGTCCCTCTCATACGGATTAGTGTCATCAATTTCCCCCGATCGGCCAAGACGGTTTGCCGTTCGGCGGTACCGACGGACACTACTCCGTATCAGTCTTCCCCGTCGACCGTAAACAGGTGTCCCTCCGTCGGGACGTCGAACAGTCCCACGCGCGCACCCGCATCGAGCCAGGCGTGCCCGTACGAAAACGAGGCCAGCGCGTTGACGAGGTCGTCGTTCTCGCAGAAGTGAGTTCCGTCGGCGAGGTAGGATTCGGCCATCTCCCGACAGTCGGCGGCCGCTGTCGCCATCGGCGTCCCCTCTGGGGGTGCGATCGTCGCCTCCGCGAGCGCTTCAGTGAGCAAGCGCCCGTACCGATCGGTCTTCTCCTCGAGATCTGCAGCCATGGGTGGATTCTCGGGAGAGGTCACTGTAAGTGCGTCGTCCTGTACTACACTGGCGCGAAACGTGGTCTGGTCCGGGCCATTGGCTTCACGTCGAGACGCTGTGACCTCCTGCCTGGAGGAGACACTGGGCCAGCGAGTCCGTCCTCGCAAACGGGAGTCGTTGCTGAGAACGCAAGGCGTTTAGGCCCAGTTTCCTAACTGGTAGACATGACCGACCAGCCACGCGTCGAGATCTATACCAAAGAGAACTGCCCCTATTGTGAGAAGGCCAAGGACCTCTTCGACAGCAAAGGCATCGCATACGAAACGTACAACGTAACCGGTGACGAGGATCTCTTCGAGGAGATGGTCGAACGCGCCGAGGGCCGCAAGACCGCCCCCGAAGTGTTCATCGACGACGAACTGATCGGCGGCTGGGACGACACCAGCGCGCTCGACGAGACGGGGGAACTCGACGAAAAACTGGGAATTGCGAGCGACGACGACGCGAGCGAACACCGGAAACTCATCATCGCGGGTACCGGCATCGCCGGTCTCACCGCCGCGATCTACGCCGGCCGATCGAACAACGAGCCGCTGGTCATCGAGGGCGACGAACCCGGCGGCCAGCTGACCCTGACGACCGACGTGGCAAACTACCCCGGCTTCCCCGAGGGGATCAGCGGTCCCGACCTGGTCAACAACATGAAAGAACAGGCCCGCCAGTTCGGTGCCGAGCTGAAAAACGGCATCATCGACAGCGTGGATGCCGACACCCGACCGTTCCGCGTCGAACTCACGAACGGCGACGTCTACACCGCCGACGCCGTCATCGCGGCCTCGGGTGCCAGCGCCCGGACGCTCGGCATTCCGGGCGAGGACGAACTGATGGGCTACGGACTCTCGACCTGTGCGACCTGCGACGGCGCGTTCTTCCGCGACGAGGACATGCTCGTCGTCGGCGGCGGCGACGCCGCCATGGAGGAAGCCACATTCCTCACCAAGTTCGCTGACACCGTCTACATCGCCCACCGCCGCGAGGAGTTCCGCGCGGAAGACTACTGGATCGATCGCGTCCACGAAAAGGTCGAGGCCGGCGAGATCGAGATCATGAAAAACACCGAAGTGACCGAGATTCACGGCTCCCAGGAAGCGGGCGTCGACCACGTCACGCTCGTCCGCAACGAGCAGGGCCACCCGACCGATCGACTCGACGATCCCGACACCGAGGAATTCGAGTTCGACGTCGGCGCGGTCTTCTTCGCGATCGGCCACACGCCGAACACGTCCTACCTCGAGGGCACCGGCGTCGAGATGGACGACGAGGGCTACCTCCGCACCCAGGGCGGCGACGGCGGCGGCCAGACCGAGACTGACGTGCCCGGCATCTTCGGCGCGGGCGACGTCGTCGACTTCCACTACCAGCAGGCCGTGACCGCCGCGGGGATGGGGAGCAAGGCCGCGATCGACGCCGACGAGTATCTGGAGGACCTCGAACGCGCGAGTTCGGCCGGCGAGACGGAAGTCGCCGCCGCGGACGATTAGGCGTCGCGGTCTTCGGTGCGATCGCGTTCGCTGGTTTTGCCGTCGGTTCGATCGTCACGTTCGTCCCAGTAGTTCGCGAGCAGCGCCGCGATCACCACGCCAAAGGTTAGCGCCGAGGACGCTCCAAGGAAGAGATCGTCGGCCGTGAGGACGAGTGCGACGCCGATCAGGACGCCACAGGGGAGACCGATCGCGAGCGCCGTGAGCGTTCGTCTTAGTCGATCGTCCATTCGATCACCCCTGCCGTCGGGCCGCGATCGCGTCGGGTCGCTGTACTGCTGGCCACTGGCTCTCGTGTGGGATTCGATCGCCGGCCCCATCACTGTGTTGCTGGGTCGGGGTGGGATCGGGATCGTGTGGATCGCGATCGCTGTCGCTGTGTGGGGTAGCGTTCGATAAAAGGAAAGTGCGGCAAGGACCGGAACGAAGTCCGGTAGTTAGGGTAGCTGCTTAGTCCTGGCGGCGGAGTGCCAGCATCGCAGCGGCGAG
>NZ_JCAQID010000014.1:0-47144 GCF_059736405.1 Halosolutus sp. DAT137
TTCGCTATCGTGGTTCTCGCTCACTCCGTTCGCTCACGGGTCACATCCGTTCCCCGTTCGCTATCGTGGTTCTCGCTCACTCCGTTCGCTCCGAACCACGCTCGCTCCGAACCACGCTCTTTCCGTGCGATCGAGTGTGCACTGACGGTAAGTGGCTACTATCCCGTCCGCACCCATCCCAACGCAGTCAGCCGATCTTCCAAGCTAAAAAAGCACTTTCACCGAGGAAAAGGAGTATACGTGTTGGCCAGAGAATGCATCTCGAACGAGTATGGCCCGTCTATTTCCGTTCCGGTCCGAGCCCTCGACGCGGGATGGGCAACCGCGCGTCGTCGATCTCGAGGGTGAGGATGCGGATGCCGTTTTCAGCGCGTTGTCGTCGACGACAGCGAGACAGATTTACGCGCGACTCGACGACGAACCGGGAACGCCGAGCGACATCGCCGAGGCGATCGATTCCTCGATTCAGAACGTTCGCTACCATCTGGAGAACCTCGAAAACGCTGGCCTCGTTGAGGTCGTCGACACGTGGTACTCCTCTCGCGGCAACGAGATGAGCGTCTACGCGACGACGGACGGCCCGTTGATCGTGACGAGCGACGAGTCGACGGCCTCACAGCTGAAGACGGCGATTTCGCGACTGATCGGTGGCATCGGTGCACTGGCGGGTGGGAGCCTGCTCGTCCAGTACGGTCTCACGCGGCAGCTGGGCTTCGCCGGAACGGACGACACCGGACCGTCCGGTGGTGAGGCGACGCCGGGTGGGACTGGGGAAACCGACGATCCCGACACGGCAGATTCGGAAGACGATGCGGCGGCGGAGCAGGACGACGCCGCCGAGGAGAGCCCGGACGACGACGCAACCGGGGAGGGCGCGAACGAGGAGTCAGAAGAGACGGCAGATGCGGAGTCGGAAGATGATTTCACTACCGAAGAAATCGAAACGGAGACGGAACCAGAAGAACCGGAACCGTCCGACGACGCCGCCGCGGATGCGGACGACTCCGCTGCGGACGCGAACGACTCCGTCGACGGCGGGGCGATCGACAACGAATCGGCGGAGAACGCGAGCGACGCCATCGTAGAGAACGCGAGCGACGGTAGTGCGGAGGCGGCCGAGGCCGTTTTCGCGACGGTGCCGCCGGGGCTGCTCTTTTTTCTCGGCGGACTCGCCGTGTTGCTCGCGATCACGATCTACTGGTACTGGTATCAGCCCCAATACTAAGCGAAGACTGAGACTGATCAGCCGCGATACTGAGTTGCTCCGTTCTGTCACAGGTCAACAGCTATTTGCCCGTCACGGTCCACATTCTATGTATAACGGTTTCGGATGCGCCGTCCCCTTTTCCCCGGGGACAGATCTCCCATGGAAGATACCTCGAAATACCTGATTCACGCGGACGTGACTGCTGACGGGGTCGTCAAGCGGAGCGACGTCGTCGGTGCCATCTTCGGACAAACCGAAGGGTTGCTCGGCGACGAACTCGATCTCCGCGACCTCCGCCAGTCACAGAAAGTCGGCCGTATCGACGTCGAAATCGCGAGCACGGGCGGCCAGTCACACGGCCACTGTACGATCGCGACTAGCCTCGACAAGGTCGAGACGGCGACGCTCGCCGCCTCCCTCGAAACGATCACCCGCGTCGGACCCTGTCGGGCATCTCTCGACGTAACCGAGATCGAGGACGTTCGGGCGGCGAAACGTCGCGAGGTCGTCGATCGCGCCAAGGAACTCCTCCGGACGGGCTTCGACGACAGCGTGATGTCCTCCGAGGAGATTCTCGCGGAGGTCCGCCAGCACGTCCGCGTCGAGGACATCACCGAATACGAGGGGCTGCCCGCCGGTCCCCGCGTCACCGACAGCGACGCGATCATCGTCGTCGAAGGCCGATCGGACGTCCTTACTTTGTTGAAGTACGGCATCAAGAACGCGATCGCCGTGGAGGGAACCAACGTCCCCGAGGCGATCGCAGAACTCACCCGCCACCGGACCGTGACCGCGTTTCTCGATGGGGACCGCGGCGGCGACCTCATCCTCGAGGAACTCTCGCAGGTAGGCGACATCGATTACGTCGCGTTCGCACCGGCCGGCGAATCCGTGGAGGAACTCGACCACCACCAGTTGTTCGCCGCGCTCCGGAACAAGGTTCCCTACGACTCGGTCTCAGGGATGAGCGAGCCGCGCGAAGCCGTCGCCGCGACCGACGGGAGCGCAACGCCGGCACCGCGGCCGTCGAAAAGCGAGTCCACGTCTGCCACGTCAGCCCCTTCGACCGGCTCCGCAGACCCGGAATCCGGTCAGTCGGAGCCTGACGGAGGGACCCGGGCCTCGAGACCCGACGCGGATCGGGGCGTCGAGACAGCGGCGGAGTCGCCACCGAAAACCGACAGCGCGACGACGCCCGAAACGGACACGGTCGGCGGCGATTCGGCGGCGACAGGCGCGGCAGCCGGCGACACTGAATCGGCCGACGTTCCCGCGACCATCTACGACCACGCGACGGCGATCGTCCGCGACGGAACCGACACGGTCCGGTTTCTCGACGCCGACGCGACGGTGCTCGACGATGCCCCGGCGACCGACGCCTACAGCGCACTCGAAGGACTCGAGACGGCTCCGGCGACGATAATCCTCGACGAAATTCTCGATCAGCGCCTGCTCGATCTCGCCGCCGATCGCGGCGTCGATCGAATCGTCGCGCGATCGCTGGGCCAGTTTACGAAACGACCTACAGACGTTCGCGTTCACGCGATCGACGACGTCGCGGAGACGACTCCAAACACGGATTCGGGGTCGAACTGATCGCCCGTCGCTCTCGATTGACGCCCCGCTGTCGATCGTTCGGTTAGCGTCCGCCGTCGAGTGCCCGCTCGAGCCCGATCGCCGTCGCCTGCGCGCGAAGGAAGGTTCGCGTCGGGACCGTTGCGTCGACGAGTACGGTTCGCCCGGATCGATCGAGGGTCACGTCGTCGACGGTTTCCGGGCCCGACCGGGCCTCGCGGAGCACGCTCCGGACGGTGTCCGTCGAGAGCCGTCTCGGGTTCGCGACGACGCCGTAGGTCACGTCGGTTCGATCGCGCGACTGGACCGTCGCCGCCGCCCCGATTTCGTCGGCCGCGTCGATAACCTGCGCCAGCGGCCCCCTCGCGCCGGCAAGTGCGTCGCGGAGGTGACGCCGGGTTCCGGCGTCGAGTGCCGCGCTGACGACGGCATCCCCGTTCAGCGCGGTGTGAACTCCGGGTGCGGATCGACGCCGTCCCGACGCCGACCCACCGGTGTGTGCGCCGAGTTCCGCGTCGAGTCGATCGATCGCTGTCGCCCGTTCCTCGGCCGCATAGCCGACGACGATCGACCCGTCGGTCGGGGCGATGGCGACGCCGTCGTCGACCAGGAACCGATCGACGCCCTCGCGGGAGCCGAGCGTGCGGGCGGTGGTCCGGCGACACTCCCGTCGAAGGGCGTCCGTGGCGAACGAGCCGCGAATGACCGCCGAACCGGCGACGGGCCGACCGGACGCGACCGACGCGACGCCGCCAACCCCTCCACACTGATCGATCGAGACGCTGTCGAATCGACTCTCGAGGCGGCGGACAACCGGGGCGATCTGCTCGGGTGCCCGCGTCGCTCGCACCGCAGCGGCGTTTGCCGTCCCCACGACGGTGCTCGTCGATTGGGCGTCGGGGTCCTCGCGGGGCTGCCGTCGCCGGGCGGTCCGTGCGGCGGCTACACCGGCGTTTCCAACAAGTGCGAGCGTCCCAGCGGCAATGCCTGCAGTCCCGGAGACGACCGATCGTCGCGAAATCATAGTCCAGTCTTGCCTCTGGGAGTGGTAAACCGCACCGAGTGTTTTCCCGATCGGAAAACGCGCCGCCGATCGTCGCGGGGAGGAGTACGGTACCGACGCACGTCGCTGGTGCGTCAGCCGAAGACTGGAAACGACAGGACGAGCAGCGCACAGAGCAACGCTCCCGAGAGCGTCGCGAGGAAATTCACGCCTTGATTGCCGAGCAAGGTCCCCTCGAGGGTCGCCCCGAGGAGACTGTCGACGGTCATCCCGGCGAAGCCTGCGGCGGCGATGATCACGGCTCCGAGGAGATCGATCTCGGGGAACAGCGCGTAGGACGCACCGGCGACGATCGCGCCGCCGGCGAGGCCCGCGACCTCCCCTTGCCACGTAACGCCGCCGTCGGTTCCGGGTTCGACGGGTTCGAGCGTGGTGATCAGCCGCGGCGTCTCGAAGACACTCCCGATTTCGCTCGAGAGGGTGTCGCTCATCGCCGTCGCGACCGACCCGGCAAACGCAAAGAGAAACAGGGCGGGATCGGGATCGCCCGGAAGGAGCGTCGCCGAACTGGCGGCGTAACCGAGGACGGCCGCGAGGGCGACCGCCGCGTTTCCGAGAACGTTTCCGCTGCCGCGAGCGCCGTTGTTGTCCTCTGCAACCCCGATCGATTCCTTCTGTTCGTAGCGGAACTTCGTCGAGAGGCCGCCGATCGCAAAAAAGGAGATGAGGACGGCGAACCAGCCGTAGCCGCCGAGGACGATCGTCAGCAGGCCGAGCAACACGCCGGTGAGCATGCCGGCGATCGAGGCGGTTTCGAGGGCGTAGGACGCGTAGCCGAACGCGACCGTAATCGCCAGCGCCGCGACGATCTCGATCGGTCCGAGGACGGGTTGCAGCGAGGCGAGCAGCCACAGCAAGAGTCCGACCGACAGCATGACGACCGGATCGTCGTACAAAAAGAGCACGTCACGGAGCAACGCCGCGAGTAACGCGCCGCTGGCGGCGAGAAAGAGCACGGTCGGCACCTGCGAATTGGTGATCGCTTCCTGCCCGAGGATCGCCGTGGCCGTCTGTCCGGCGACTGCGGCTCCCGTCGCGAACAGACAGAACGCGGTCACGTGGACGAGGTCCCGATCGCTCCAGCCTCTGGCGAGTTGCTCGCCGAGATTCCCGTAGCCGATCAACAGGACGGTTCCGACGAAGACGGCGGTCGACATCGACGACGTCGTCGCGATCAGTCCGAGGGCGATCCCGGCGAGAACGAACGTCAGGAGTCCGTAGAGTCGGTTATCCTCGTAGTCTCCGGGATAGGCAAGCAGCTCGAACAGCGGACCGTCAGTGACGACGAACGCCCCCACGAGAACGACCGCAGCGAGCGGTGCTGCGGCCAACGGACCGGCGATCGGGACGGCGAGCGACAGCGTACAGAGGAGCGCAAAAACGCCTGCTCGCCGAACGGGTGCTGTCACGATATCCGATCCTTTCTGTGGCGTTCACTTGAACCTTCGTGAACGACCCCGTGCCGGTTTTCACCCACGTCAGCCGCTCTTGTACGAAACCAGCGATCGGTCTTCGAAGCCAACCAGCGATCGATCGCCGGGCCGACGAAGTGGGCTTGCCGACGCGCAGGTCGCGGATTCAACGATCGATCGCGAGCAGGCGAGCCGTACCGAACCCAAACCCGTATTGTCGTCGGTGGATATCTCTTGGACGTGGGCCTGTACGAACGATATCTCGCACGCCAGATCGGTCGCCACGACGGGTCTCTCCCAGAGCATATCGCGCTGGTCATCACCGAGCGCGATCTGCTAGAGGAAGGTGCCTATGAGACGCTGACGGACTGTTTCGAGTGGGCGTTCGAGTACGCCTCCCGCGTCACCGTCTACGTGAGCGTCCTCGACGCCGCGGCGGTCCCCACCCTGCGACGCGAACTCGAGACGATCGACGCCCCGCGGGAGGTCGCCGTCCGCGGTCCCGACGACAACACGCCAGCCGACGCCCCGATCCAGATCGGGATCGGTCTCGGCGGGAAACACGAGTTCACCAGCGCCGTCCGAACCCTCGCAGAGAGCGTCGAGGCGGACGACCTCGACCCCGAAGCGATCGACGACGACCACGTCGAGAAGCACCTAATATTCCCTTCGGAGCCGGATTTAGTGATCAAAACCGGTGCGGAACGGCTCTCGGATTTTATGATCTGGCAGTCGGTCTACTCCGAACTCTACTTCACCGACGTCAACTGGCGGGACTTCCGCAAGCGGGATTTCCTGCGCGCCGTCCGGGAGTTCTGTAATCGGTCGCGCCGGTTTGGGAAGTAGCCGCGCGCGACAAGAAGTAGCCGCGCGCGACGCAGTGACTCCGCGATCGCTCGCCACGAGCTCGCCTTCGGCTCTCGAACTCAGGCGTCCCGAACGGTAATCGCGAACGTTCTGGACGCCGAGTCTGCACCGTCGCGGTCCGATCGGTTCCACACCGTTACGCCGTAGTGGTAGGTCCCGGGCGTCGCGTCCGCCGCGACCGAGACCGGAAGGTCGACAGTGACCGTCTGGCGCGATCGCCACCAGTACCAGTAGGGCGGCAACGAGTCGTCCTGGCTGTTCGGCGACGGCGAGACGCTGGCCTCGAGCACGTCGACGTGGACGCCTTCCCCGTGCGGGAGCGGGGAGACGATGAGGCTCCCGACGTTGGTCGCGGTCACTGAGAGCACGGTCTCCTCGCCCGGCCCGAGGACCGGTTCGGTTCCCTCGGCGTCCGGCGACCCGACGAAGCCGCGGAGGCTCCACGCGACGAGCGTAGTGAGTCCGGCGATGCCGCCGAGGAGTGTGCGTCTGGAGGGCATACGTCTTGGTTTCGACCAAGATGTCAAAAATATACCTTCGCACACGCTCGACGGCCACTCCACGTCTGCCGACTCGGAGGTACGGTCATCCCTCCAGCGACGGTTCGACGGAAGCCGCGATCGTCACGAGTACGCCGACAGTCACGAGGAGAAACCCGCCGCCGATCGCGAAAAACTCGACGGGCTGGGTCTGTTCGGTCGCTGCGGCCGGGTGCCGAAGGACGCCGTTGGCTGCGAGAACGAGAAAGACAGCGACTCCAAGGCCCGTCGTGGCGATGCCGGTCGCGACCTGGCGACGCTCCATACGTGGCGTTCGGACTCGAATCGATTGGGTGTTTCGGAGCGCGATCGGGATTAGTCGGCCGCCCGACCGCTCGACTCGACCGTCTCCAGATCCTCCTCGTCCGGTTGTTCGGCCGTCGGCAGCGAATCTCGAAACCGATCGACGATCGATCGCGCCTCGACGAGATCCGGATCGCTGACCGCACCCAGGAGCGCGAGCGCGCGTCTGGCGCGGGTGCGTCGCCAGGACTCCTCGCGGTGTTCGTAGGTGCGGATGCCCCGCAGGAAGTCCGTCTTGGAGAACTCCGGCCAGTAGGGCGTACAGAAGAAGACGGCGGCCTCGTTGCCGTTTGCGTGCCAGGGCAGGAAGTTCGAGGTTCGCTCGTCGCCGCCCGTCCGGATGATCAGGTCGACGTCGCGAACCGGATCGTCGTACAGTCGCCGCTCGATCGTCTCGACGTCGATCTCCGCCGGGTCGACGGTCCCGTCATCGACGTCCTCGGCCACGCCTCGCGCGGCCTCGAGCAGTTGCGATCGGCCGCCGTAGGCGAGGGCGATATTGAGAACGAACTCGTCGTAGCCGCTGGTTTGCTTTTCGGCGTACTCGACGGCGTCTCGCACTCGCTCGGGCAACCGATCGACGGCACCGATCGCACGGATTCGGACCTCGTTCTCGTGGACGCGATCGGCGTCAGCGAACTCCCGGAGTTTCTCGCGGAGCAACTCGTAAAGAGCCTCGCGTTCCTCGCGCGGGCGATCGAAGTTCTCCGTCGAGAAGGCGTACAGCGTCAGTTCCTCGACGCCGATCTGTTGACACCATTCGAGGACCGCTTCGGTGGTTTCGGCACCGGCTCGGTGGCCCGCCGTCTCGTCCTGGTCGTTCCGGCGGGCGTACCGTCGATTGCCGTCCTGAATCACTGCGACGTGGGTCGGTGCGCCGGCGATCTCTCTGGCGAGCAACTGCTCGTAGGCGGCGTCGACGCGCTGACGGAGCCACCGCTTCATCACTCGAATCGACGATACCGACGATTATGTTCTTTGTGTGTGACTCATACTCAGTGATACTGGTCATCGGAATAACATAGCTGCGTATCAAACACCGTCACTGGGCGGGTCTGGTAGTACGTTCGAATCGTGACGGCTATCTGTCCGGCTATCCTGCGTTCGGACAATGCCAGACGCGATCGACGACGACCTCTACCAGCGAACGAAGGCGCTGCTCGAACCCGGCGAGATCGTACTCAACGGCGCGATCGTCCACACGGAGTACAGCGGCCAGGAAGACGTCCAGATGATGCAGGCGACGATCGACGTCGGCGACATCATCGCTGAGTACGCCGGGCACGACCCGAAAGACTGCTACGTCTACTCGGGCAACGACGACACCGACTTCTCCTCGAACCAGCACCAGGGATTGACCCTCGACGACGAGGCGTTCGTCTGGGAGTGCCAGCAACTGCTTCGCCAGGGGACGTTCGACATCGTGATCTACTACGAGGCGAGCGCCGACCACGAGGCGATTCTGTCGGAGATTCGTGACCTCGGCTACGAGGTAACCGGCGTCGAGGGCAAGTAGTCACTCGCCGACGGCTGCATCCTCTCTGATACCGCTTCCGTCCTTCTCCGATGCCGTCTGCGTTCTTTCGCGACACCGTCGGCGTTCTTCCCCGATACCGACAGGCACAACGCTGATGGGTGATACCCCCGCAGCCTCGGTTCCCCGATATCGTGGAACTCCCGGTTCGTTTATGCACCGGCGCTCCCGAGTGTTCGATATGAGCACGGACGTCGACCTTACCGAACGCGAGCGGGCCGTCGTTAACGCCTTTCAGGGCGGTTTTCCCGTCGTCGACCAGCCGTTCGAGGCTGCAGCAACCGCGATGTCCGAACGCGGGGTCGACATCGACGCGACGGCACTGCTCGAGACGATTCGCGACCTCGACGATCGCGGCGTGCTCTCGCGATTCGGCCCGCTGATCAACGCCCAGGAGATCGGCGGCGCGGCGACCCTCGTCGCCATGCACGCACCGGCGGACCGCTTCGACGAGATCGTCGAGGCGGTCAACGACCATCGCGAGGTCGCACACAACTACGAACGCGCCCATCCGCACCTGAACGTCTGGTTCGTCGTTTCGGTCGCAGACGGCGAGACGCAAAACGCCTCGACTGTGAGCGGTGGAACCGAGAACGATCGCGTCCGAGAAGTCCTCGACGCGATCGAAGCCGAGACGGGCCAGCCGACGTACAACCTGCCGAAACAACAGGAGTTCCGCGTCGAGGCGAAGTTCTACGTCGACGGTCCGCTCGACGGCTCCGACGGAGAGCCTGCAGGCATCGACTGTTCCGACCTCGGTCCCGACGTCGAACCGTCCGACGCGTCTACCCTCTCGCCCGCTGAACGGGATCTCGTTCTCGAGGTTCAGGACGGCTTGCCGCTATCCGCGACGCCCTACGCCGACGTCGCCGCCGCGATCGATCGCGACCCCGAGTGGACTCGGGAAACGATCCAGCGGTTCGATCGCGAGGGGAAGATCCGTCGAATCGGCGTCGTTCCGAACCACTACGCGCTCGGCTACACGGAAAACGGAATGACCGTCTGGAACGTTCCCGACGATCTCGTGAGCGAGGTCGGTCCCGAGGTCGCCTCGCTCCCGTTCGTGACCCACTGTTACGAACGGCCGCGCCACGACGGCGTCTGGCCGTACAACTTCTTCGCGATGACTCACGGCCGCAGCGAGGCCGAAAGCGAGCGGCGCATCGAGCAGGTGCGTGAGACGATGGCCGGCTACTGGGACGTCAGCGAGGACGACTGGGATTCGCTGTTCTCGACGCAAATACTGAAGAAAACCGGTATTCGTCTGGCTGAGCGCGCAGAGGCAAACACCAAGACGGCGTGAGAAAAAATGAACGGTGATCTAACAACTGTATGATTCCGCTCTTTCACGATTTCTCCGGCGCGACGGTGCTCGTTTTCGGCGGCGGTCCCGTCGGCGCTCGCAAGGCTCGCAAATTCGCCCGCGAAGCTGACGTGACGGTCGTCAGTCCCGAGTTCGTCGACGCCGAATTCGGCGACGCGACCCTTATCCGGGCCGCGCCGGGACCGGACGACGTTCCGGACTGGCTCGATCGGTTCGAGCCGGCGCTGGTCGTTGCGGCGACGAACGACGAGGCGATAAATGACGCCGTCGCTGACGCCGCACGCGATCGCGGAACCCTCGTCAACCGTGCGGACGAGTCTGGAGGGCGCGATCCGGGCAGCGTCGTCGTTCCGGCGACGGTCCGGGAGGACCCCGTCGTCGTCGCGATCGCCACCGGCGGAACGGCCCCCGCGCTGAGCAAGTATCTCCGCGGCGAACTCGACGAAACGCTTTCGGGTGCCGGCGAAATGGCCAGGGTCTGTTCGACGCTCCGTTCGGAACTCAAAGCGCAAGACGTCTCTCCGACGCGCCGGCGGGAGATCGTCACCGACGTCGTCAATTCTCCGTCGGTTTGGACAGCTTTACGTACTGGTACTTCCAACTGTCCGCAAGTGATAGAGGACGTACTCGGTGAGGACCCCACTACCGGAGGTGAGCAAGCGTGACGTCGACCGGCGTCATCACGGCCGCGCGCGTGACACACGAAAGCGGGACCGTCGACGATATCGCAGCCGTGAGTCCCGACAGTCAGTGCGACGCCGTCGCGACGCTGTGCTCGCTTCCGGACATCGAGGAGGCGTTCGTCCTCTCGACGTGCAACCGGGTCGAAGCCTACGTCGTCGGTCTCGACGATGCCGTCGGACGGGCTGCCCTCGAAGCGTTTTTCGCGACGGTCGACGACGAGGCACTCGTCGTGACCGACCACGACGATAGTCTCCGCCACCTGCTGTGTGTGTCGGCCGGGCTGGAGTCGGTTATCCTCGGCGAAGATCAGATCATGGGCCAGGTCCGAACGGCCTACGAGGACGCCCGCGCCGCGGGCGGCATCGGTTCGATGCTCGAAACGGCCGTAACGAAAGCGATCCACGTCGGCGAACGCGCCCGGACCGAGACCGAAATCAACGAAGGCGTCGTCTCGCTTGGCTCCGCGGCCACGAAACTCGCCGGCACCGAGGTCGCTCTCGAGGGGGCGACGTCGCTGGTCGTCGGTGCCGGAGAAATGGGACAACTCGCCGCCCGAAGTCTCGACGACGCCGGCGTCGACGAGATTCTGATCGCGAACCGAACCGTCTCCCACGCCGAACACATCGCGGACCAGCTCGAGGCGACCGCCAGCGGCGTCCCCCTCGGAGCGCTCGGAACGATCGCCACGGAGGCGGACGTCATCATCACCGCGACCGGCAGCGACGACCCGCTGCTCGAGTCGTCACACCTCGTCGATAATGCCCAGACGGCGACCGCGATCGAAACCAGAACTCGCGAAGACGGATCCGAAGACGGCCAACCGGAGCGAGTCGTCGTCGACCTGGGCCAGCCTCGAGACGTCTCCCCGGACGCCGGGTCGCACCCGTCAGTGTGCGTCTACGATCTGGACGATCTGGAGTCGGTAACCGAGCAAACGCGCACTCAGCGAGCCGACGCGGCACGCGAGGTGGAGTCGATGATCGATCGCGAGTTCGCGTTGCTCTGCGACCAGTACAAGCGCGCCCGTGCGGACGAAGCCATCGCGGCGATGTACGAATCCGCCGAACGGATCAAAGAGCGCGAACTCGAGACGGCCCGCTCACAGCTCGGCGGCGAGCTCTCACCGGATCAGCGCGAGGTGATCGAGGCCATGGCCGACTCGCTCGTCAACCAGCTTCTCGCCCCGCCGACGAAGAGCCTCCGCGAGGCCGCCGCGAACGACGACTGGAGTACGATCAACACCGCGTTACAGCTGTTCGATCCCAAGTTTGGCGACGACGGCCGGTTGCCGCCGTCGACCGCCACGCTCCTCGGAACCGAGTCGTCCGACGTTGCGATCGGCGCGACCGACGACGACTGAGAGGAATTCGCGTCGCCGGCCCCCCGGGGCACAATCATTATTAAATTGGGTTCCGTTCGAGACCACATGGCTGACCTGCTTTCGGACGGCGAAATCGAGGACCAACTCCCCGAAACCTGGAGTCGGGAGGGTGAGGAAATCGTTCGCCAGTACGAGTTCGATGACTACCTTCGCGGCGTCAACTTCGCCCAGATGGTCGGCGAGATCGCCGAGGCGCAGTTTCACCACCCCGAGATCATCATCCGCTACTCGGAAGTCGAGATCCGCCTGACCTCTCACGAAGAGGGCGGAATCACGGATGCGGACGTCGAAATGGCCAACCTCCTCGAATCCGAACGAAACGCCTGATACGTATTCGTGTCCGTGGCTCAATGGAGGGAACGTACGTCTTTCGCGTGACGCTTCGAGACGCACCGTCCCGGAGCGACGTCGCCGTCGACCCCGAAACCGCCGAGACGACGATCACGCTCTCTCGGGATGCCCCGGAACCCGAAACCGACGGCTGGCTATTCTTCCGGGATACGCTCTGGCGCGGCGAGATTGGCGACGACGAGTACGGCCGCAATCTCGCCGCGACCTGGCTCGAGATCCCTCGCCATCGCGTCGAGTCGGTCTCGTTTCGCGAGTTGCAGGTCGACGAGGCGTACTTCGAGGCGCTGAAAGACGCGATCGCAGCGAATCTCGACGCGTTCAACGCCGACACTGTCTCGGAAGTCCTCTCGAAGTACCTCGGTTCGAGTATCCGCGTTCTCGATACCGAGTCGGGCTGATCCTCCGGGCGCACGTTGGTCCGTGGAAGGCGCGCGATCGAGGTCGAACGCGATCGTCTGGCGTTCGGTCGCGACCGTAATTCGTCCGGCCTTCGGTCGCGGCCGCGGTGGGCGACGACGCGTTTCTGCGGGCGATAGACATATACTTGGGAGTACCGTATTTTTCGCTCCCGATGGTCTCCGAGTACGATTTCTGGCTGCTCGATCTCGACGGAACACTCGTCGATGTCGAGTGGTCGTACACCCGTGACGTGTTCGATCGAGTGGGCGATCGACTCGGTCGCGAGTTCACCGATCGGGAGGCCGAAATTCTGTGGCACGGACTGTCCGGCTCTCGCGACCGACAACTCGAGGCGTGGGGAATCGACGCCACCGAGTTCTGGACGGCGTTTCACGCCGAGGAGGATCCGCTGGTCCGGGCCGAACAGACCTATCTCCACGACGATGCGGCGTTCGTCGCTGATCTCGACGTGCCGGTCGGACTGGTGACCCACTGCCAGGAGTTTCTCGCGGACCCGGTCCTCGAGCACGTCGGTATCCGGGACTGGTTCGACGCGCGACTCTGCTGTACGGAAGAAACCGGCTGGAAGCCCGATCCCGAACCGGTGCAGTCGGTAATGGGCGATCTCGGCGTCGGCCACAACGGCCACCGAGGCGTGCTCGCCGGGGACGGTGCCTGCGACGTCGGGGCCGCCTGGAACGCCGGTCTCGATGCGATCCACGTCGAACGGCTCGGACACGATCGACGCGGCCAATGTGTCCTTGGCGACTACCGCATCCAGTCGTTCGAGGAGCTGTCCTGAATCCGATCTGGGGACGCGGTCGCTCTCTGTGAACACGGTCGCTCTGTCGAGATGACCGCGGCGCCCCATCGTGACGGTCAGTTCGTCGCCGGCTGTATCTCCTCGTCGACTAACGTTTCGTAGGCCCGGCGCAACCGTTCGGAGAGCGCCTGATGAGAGATACCGAGTTCGCCCGCGAGTTCTTCCATCGAAATCTCCCTGGGTATCTCGAAGTAGCCCCGTTCGAGTGCGGCCTCCAGGGCTTCTCGCTGTTCGGGGGTGAGTTGCGTCTCCGGGCCGGACATCCTCGAGACGTCCGTCACCCGGCGAAGATCGACGGTGACTCCCTGGTCGACGAGCAGGTCGTGGGCGTCACAGAGGGTGTCCCGATCGTTGTACCGGACCCTGACCTGCCACCAGCCGCCGCTCCCTCGGGCCTCGAGCAACGAGCCGCCGTTTGCCAGCAGCTGATCGCACAGCGTCACCGTGCCGTCTGCGAACGTCACGTCGTAGAGGCGTCGATCGCCCGCCTCGACGAGCAGTTCGTACGCTTCGATCGACGGGTCCGCCTCGAAAGCCGTCGCCGTCGGAGCGTGGTCGGCATTCGACACCCAGAGACAGGGACGCGTCCGGGAGACCGCCGATTCGAGTTCGACGGTCGCCTCGGGGACGCGGTCGAAGACCACCGAAAGCGTCGTATCCGACGTGGGAAGCCGGAACTCGGCTATGGTCGACATCACCACTCCTACACCTTGATCGCGTAAAAATTGCTGTTGGAGAGTGCGTGACTATCGTCTCGGTTGACAGTGGGCCAACCGGAGTCGGACGCGCCGTCGGCGGGCCACGGCGAGTCGGGATCTCACTCGGCAGCGTCGAACGACGGCCGCGCCTCGAGCGATCGCTTCAGCGCCCGGACGCCGGCTTTTTCCGTTCGATCGGGATTCGCGAGGACGCGGACCGACTCCTCGCCTACCGGGACGAATCCGAGATCGAGCCGATCGGCGGTCGCCCGGAGTCCGAGAGCGGCGTCCGCGTCGCCGGCGATGACCTTTCGGGCGGGACTCTCGTGGGCTCGCAAGCCGAGGTCGAAGCCGTCGATCGCATCGACGAGATCGTGGCGCGTGGTCCCACGCTCGTCCGCGAGGGCGGCGGTCGCTTCCCCCAGACTCGTCCGCAGGCCGGAGTCGGTCGTCCGATTGACGAAGCGCAGGTCCCGATCGACCAGATCGGCGACCCCTTCGATTTCGTCGGGGTTGCCCGGGCGAACGACGAGTCCCCACTCGCGGTCCCACCCCCCGAGTTCGTCCCCGTCGATCGCACGATCGATCGGGCCAGCGACGACGGCGACGTCGGGGACACCCTCTCTGAGCCGTCGCAGGCCGGGCCGGGAACCGACCGAGAGGTAGCGCGGATTGTCGAGGTCGTCGAGTACCCGGTTGAACGTGGGATCGTCCTCGCCGGCTCCGAGCAGCGTCGGCGGGCGGACGTCCGGCGAGAACAACTGGACGGTAACGGGTTCGCCCTCGTCGAGGTAGTCGGTGTCCGGATCGACCGTGACGACGCCGTCGGCCTCGGCCAGGCTGGTCGTCGCCCCGCTACCCTTGTCGACGGGGTAGACGAGCGTCTCGCCGTCGCCGGTTTCGGTGATCCCGACGGGCATGAGCCTGAGCCGTCCCTCGCCGTAGCGTTCCTGTCTGGCCATCCGGCCCTCGACGATCGCCGCGTTCGGCTCCGGAACGCCCGCGGCCTCGCGAATCGCGGGCGCGACGAACGTCCGGAACACCATCATCGCGGAGACGGGATAGCCCGGCAGTCCGACGTACGCCGACCCGGATAGTCGACCGACGAGCATCGGCTTCCCCGGCTTGACCGCGACGCCGTGGAGCAACAACTCGCCCTGTTCTTCGATGACGCGGTAGATGACGTCGACCGCGCTCGCGCTGGTCGACCCCGACGAGAGCACGAGGTCACACTCCTCGGCGGCCTCGCGGAGTATTCGCTCCATTTCGTCCTGATCGTCACCCGCGTGAGGGTAGAGGACGGCTTCGCCGCCGGCGTCTTCGACCCCCGCGGCGATCGTGTAGCTGTTGACGTCGTAGATCTCGCCGCGATCGCTGTCGACCTCCTCGCCGGGACGGACGAGTTCGTCGCCGGTCGAGACGATGCCGACGCGGGGACGGGCCCGGACCGGAACTTCGTCGATGCCGAGCGCCGAAAGGAGGCCGACGTCTCGGGGCGTAATCTGGGTCCCGGGACCGAGCGCCCGCTCGCCCGCGGCGACGTCCGCGCCGGCGAACATGACGTTGTCTCCGGGGGCGACCGACGTTCGGATCAGGACTTCCTCGCCGCCGGCACTCGCGGCGTCGCCGCTCGCGTTCTCCGTCGAGCCGTGCTCGACACGATCCGTTCGTTCGACGGGCACCATCGCGTCCGCGCCGTCGGGCATCACCGCGCCGGTGGAAATTTCGACGGCCTCACCCTCGCCCACTGCGACGTCGGGTTCTTCGCCAGCGTGTACCTCACCGGTCAGGGCCAGTCGTGCCGGGTCCGCCTCGTCGGCTCCGAACGTGTCTCTCGCCCGAAGTGCATAGCCGTCGAGACTCGCCCGATCGAAACCGGGAACGTCGAGTTCGGCGTCGAGGCGGGCGACGAGCACCCGCCCCCGCGCCTCGTCAAGCGAAACGCGCTCGACCCCGCCTTCGAGCGAGAGCGAGCCGATCGCCGCATGTGCCTCCTCCGGAGATGCGAGATCGCGAAACTCCTTGCGGTCCATACCGCCCCTTCGTGTGCCGGCGGTAAAAACGGTGGTCGGACGGAATCATCGATCGGTTTCGGGAGCGACGATCAGACCGAGAACGGGATCGGAGAGGTCGACCGGAAACCGGACCGCGGGACAACGACTAACCGGCCGGCCGGAGCAGACGGTGGTATGACGCGAGTCGACGCCGCCGATCGCGAGCGGATCGCCGCCCTGTTCGAGCGCCACCTCGCGGTCGGACTCCACCACGGCGCACAACTGGCCGTCTACATCGATGGTACCTGCATCCTCGATCTGGCAGGTGGCGTCGCCAGACCCGGCGGGGACCGAACGACGCCCGAGACCCGACACGTCCTCTTTTCCTGTGCGAAACCCTACGCCGCGGTCGCGCTTCACTCGCTTGTCGACGACGAAGAACTCGCCTACGACGATCGAGTCGTCGACCACTGGTCCGGTTTTGCTGAGGACGGTACCGAAAAGGCCGAGATCACCGTTCGACAGGTACTCAGCCACACCGCGGGGCTGCAGTACGGCCCGATCAACGACCGCCCCGAGGAGTGGACCGACTGGCACGCCGCCGTCTCTCGGATCGAGGAGATGGACCTCGTGACGCCGCCCGGCGAGACGCCCGCCTATCACGCGCTCACCTTCGGCTGGATCGTCGGTGAACTCGCCCGCCGCGTCTCCGGAGCGCCGATCGAGCACCTCGCTGCGGAACGCGTCTTCGACCCGCTCGGGATGACCGACACCGGTATCGGTCTTCGGAAGAACGAGCCAGACGAGGTCGCCACGCTGGTCGGCTTCGAGGAATTCGATCGCTGTCGCGAATCAGACGAGGGCCTCGGGGCTGACCACACCGCGCTCGCGGATCTGTTCAACGAAGAACGGTTTCGCCGGGCCGTTATTCCCGCATCCAGCGGTATCGGAACCGCCCGAGACATGGCCCGATTCTACGCCTGTCTCGCGAACGGCGGCGAACTCGACGGCACCCGAATTCTCTCGCCCGAAACCGTCGACGCGATGACTGCGACCGAGGCCGAGACGGACGCCGACGGTACCCTCTCTCGACCAGCCCGGTTCGCCCTCGGGTTCTGGAAAGGCGGGACGGGCGCGGACCCGTACGGCTCTATGACTCCGGAACGGGTCTTCGGCCACGCCGGCCTCGGAAGCAGCGTCGGCTGGGCCGACCCCGACGAGAACGTCGGCTTCGCGTACGTCACGAACGGGGTTCGAGATGGCTCCTACGAGCACGTGGCGCGATCGCGGTCGATCGCGGACGCGGTTCGACTGGCGCTCAGACCCCGGTGATCGTTTTTTCGGCAGCGACTGCACGCCGAGCAGTCCCTGCAGGTATCCCATCAGATGACGTTACCCGGCCACTCCTCGTCGAGTTTCGGTACTCATGACGCGAGTGCCACAATCCGAGACGCGATCGACGGTGACGCAGGACGTTGCGTGCCCGAACTGCGGCGAGCGTGTGGCCGTCCCGGTTTCTGACGGGACCGACGAACTTCGAGCCAGCCCCTCAGTACGCGCATTTGGCGACCAGACCGAAATCGACTGTTCGTGTGGACGCCCGTTCTGGGTCCATCACTGCTAGAGGGGGTCGAAACCGATGTCCCCTTGGACTCCCCGACAGCCCGTGCGATCGCCGTCCGAGACCGATCGGGCAGCGGATTCGAGTAAGCACTCGAGGCGACTGCCAGTGTCCACCCTCGTGTTCTTGATGCTGGGCGGAGTCGTGTCGTTCGCGCTGGCTTCGGTTCTGGCCGCCGTCAGGACGAGCTACCGGCCGTCTCGGGGCTGTTGAGCGCTGTTCGTGTCGATCACGGAACTGCACCAGTTCGATCAGTACGAGTCCGTCGACCCAGCCGACCGCTACGGGTTGACCTCCCAGTTCTCGACGGTGACGGTCTCGCCGGCGGGAATCCCCTCTCGGTCGTCGTCGACGACGACCCAGCCGTCGGCGAGTGCGACGCTCGAGAGAACCCCCGAGCCGCTTGCTCGCGTCGGGATCGCCTCGTACGCCGGACCGTCGGTGCGATCGGCGTCTTCTCGCTCTTGGAGTTGCACTCGCGCGAACGTTCGCGTCCCCGGCTCGCTCGGGATCTTCCGATCGAGCGTGGCCCGAACGCTCGGGTGAGGGTCGGGCGTTGTCCCCTCGAGCCAGCGCAGGGTCGGCCGGAGGAACTGGACGGCGTTGACGATGCAGGCGACGGGGTACCCCGGCAGTGCGAGCACGGGCGTTTCCTCGACGACGCCGAGACAGACCGGATGGCCGGGCTTGAGTCCGACGCCGTGGACGACGACCTCACCCAGGCTGTCGATCACTTCGGGCAGGAGATCGCGTTCGCCCACCGAGGAGCCGCCAGTCGTGACGACGACGTCTTTGGTCAGATCGCGCTGGATGGCGACCCGAAGCGACTCGAAGTCGTCCGTGACCACGTCTCGGTAGGTCGCCCGCCCGCCCCAGCGATCGACCATTCGGGAGACGGTGAGCCCGTTCGTTTCGATCACCTCGCCCGGACCAGGGTCGTGGGAGACGAGTTCTTCCCCCGTCGGAACGACGCCGACGGTCGGTCGCTTTGCCACGTCGAGGCGGGCGTACCCCGCCGATCGACACAGCCCGAGATCCGAGGGGCGGAGTCGGTGGCCCGGCTCGTACAGCACCTCTCCTTCCTCGATGTCCTCGCCGACGGGCGCGACGTTTTCGCCCTCCGCGACGGCGTCTTCGACCTCGACGTCTCCCATCGCTTCGAGTTCCGTTACCTGTTCGATCATCACGACGGCGTTCGCCCCCTCCGGAAGGGCGCTGCCGGTGTGGACCCGCGCCGCCGTCTGGGGATCGACCCGGTCGGCGGTGGCGTGATCGTCGCCCTCTCCTTCGCTGGCAGTCTCTCCCTCGGCGGCGTCCTCCCCGTCGCTTCCAGCTGGCGCTGCGATCCGCAACACCTCGGGCGATCGATCGCTCGCCCCGAAGGTATCGCTGGCCCGGACGGCGTAGCCGTCCATCGCGGCCCGCTGGTAGTGGGGGACGTTCCGTACGGCAGTGACGGACTGGGCGAGCGTCCGCCCGTCGGCGCGTTCGACGTCGACGGTTTCCGTCCCCGTCAACGGGCCGCCGCCCTCGTCCCCTTCGATGATTGCCTCTTTGAGAATCCGCCGCGCATCGTCGACGGGAGTCCGTACCTTGAATCCGGCTTCCGTGCGCTCCCGGTCGGCACCTTCCATACCCTGAATCGGGTTGCCGGAGGGCAAAAACGTGGGGGGACGGACGATCGATCCCGGTCGCCTGACGACGTGTCGATACACTTACCGCTCTGCCGGCGAGAGCGAGCGTATGGTCGTTCCGCCGATCGAACCGGTCGCCGCCGTCGTACTCGTACTCGTTGCTTCGGGTGCGCTCGTCGCTCTCCTCTACGGATTCGGTGAACTCCGACTCGCAAATTACGTCCTTCGATCGCGTCCCGAGGCCGTCCTCGACGCACCCAACGGCGGCCCGATCGAGCTTCGCGGAACCGCGAAACCGGCCGGCGGCCTCCTCCGATCGCCGTTTACCGACACGCCGTGTCTGGCCTACGAGTTCACAGTCGAAGAAGAGCGAAACTCGAAGAACGGTCGCTCGTGGACGACGATCGCCTCGGGCGAGGAGTACGTTCCGTTTCGACTCGACGACGGCTCCGGGAGCGTGCTGATCGAGCCGCCCGGTGCCGATTTTCGGCTCACAGAACACGCCCGGATCGACGTGGACGGCGGCCGAGCGCCGCCGGAACCGATCCAGCGCTTTATCGATCGAACCGACGACGTCGACTGCCAGAACCACAGTCTCGACCTCCGCCTGTTCGAGCTTCGGACGGGCAGCGATCGCCGCTTTCGCGAGCGTCTCCTCGAGCCCGACGAGCCAGTCCACGTCCTCGGGACCGCCCGCTACGACACGACCGTTTCGCGACGTGCCGGCGAGATCAACGCCGCCGTCGGGATCGACGAGCGGCTCCTCTCGGACAGTCGATGGGTCCGACTGCGCTACCGGCTGTTCGGCTTCCCGTTCGTCATCTCCGACAGCACCGAACGCCGACTCGGGCTGGTCGCCGCACTCCGGGGCGGTGTAGCCGTCCTGATTGCGATCGTCCTCCCGCTGTTCGTGCTTGCGTGGTTCTTCTAGCCGATCTGTCTCACCGGCGTCTGGACCCGATCTCTCATCCCGGCGCGACCACCGACAGAGGAAACGGCCGCTACCGCGGCCTTTTTCGTACCGGCGTTCGAATCTTCACTCATGTCAGGGCTCCGTGAGGCGCTGCGGGATCTCTCCGACGACGTCTTTTTCGACATCCTCGAGAGTGACGATGCCTACCTCCTCGTGCTGGACGTTCCCGGCGTTACCGCCGATTCGATCGAGTGCTCGATCGAGGACGGCCGCCTCGCTGTCGAGGCTCACCGGGAGAAATCCGTCGACGGCGATTACCGCTACATCGAGGAGAACCGATCGCAGTTTCTCGATTTCGAGGTTCCGATCCCCGCCGACGCGATCGAATCGGAGTCGGAGCCGACCGTCGAACGCGGCGTGCTCACCCTCTCGCTGCGGAAGCGATCGGGCGGCGAAACGACGATCGACGTCGTCGACGGTGACGCCTAACCCGAGGTGACCGAGACTGGCTCAGCTTCGTGCGTACAAGCGGTTCGTCATCGTCGCCTGGCAGTTTCTCCCGCTGTTGCTCGCCTACGCCCGCGATCGGCGGCGGTTCCTGCTGTTCGGTCGCCGCCGCCGGGTCGGCTCCGAAACCCACCGCCACCGCGCGGAGGTGTTGCTCGATTCGCTGCTCACACTCGGGCCGACGTTCATCAAACTCGGGCAGTTGCTCTCGACGCGACCCGACGTGCTTCCGCCCGAGTACATCGAGGTTCTGGCGGCGCTTCAGGACGAGGTCCCGCCGGCCGACTGGGCTGACGCAAAGCAGGTACTCGAAGCCGAACTCGGTCCCGTCGAGGAGCGGTTTTCCGAGTTCGACACCGACGCGATCAGCGGCGCGAGTCTGGGGCAAGTCTACCGGGCCCGGATTAACGGCCATCCAGAGGAGGCAGACGGCCCGCAGGGGGAGATGGTCCACGACGTCGCCGTCAAGATCCGTCGCCCGAACATCGAGGACCTCGTCGCGGCCGACCTGCGGGTCATCCGCTGGTCGCTGCCGATCCTGATGTACTTCGTCGACGATGCGCGAGCGTTCTCCCTCGAGAACCTGGCCGACGAGTTCGCGAAGACGATCAGAGAGGAGATGGACTACGAGCGCGAGGCGACGATGCTCACCGAGATCCGCGAGAACTTCGCCGGCGACGATCGGTTCCTCATCCCCCGCGTCGTCGAGAGCCACTCGGGGCCGCGCGTGCTCACGATGGAGTACGTGGAGGGGACGAAAATCAACGACGTCGCGGAACTCGATCGCAAGGGGATCGATCGAACGGAAGTCGCGGAGAACCTCCAGCGATCGTACCTCCAGATGATCATCGACGACGGCGTCTTCCACGCCGATCCTCACCCCGGAAACCTCGCGGTGACCGACGACGGGCGGATCATCTTCTACGACTTCGGCATGTCCGGCCGGGTCGACGAGTTCGTCCAGCAGAAGATCGTCGAGTTCTACATCGCCGTCGCGAATCAGGATATCGACGCGATTCTCGACGCCCTGATCGAGATTGGCACGCTCAGCCCGGAGGCCGATCGCGGCGTCATGGCCGAGGTGATGGAACTCGCGATCGCGGACGCTCGCGGCCAGGACATCGAACAGTACCGCGTCCAGCAGATCGTCGGCCAGGTCGAAGACTCCATCTACGAGTTTCCCCTTCGGCTCCCGAAGAACCTCGCGCTGATCCTGCGGGTCGCGACCGTCGTCGAAGGGGTTTGCGTCACACTCGATTCGAACTTCGACTTCATCGCGACCGCGACCAGCTATCTCACCGAACAGGGCTATCGCGAGGAGTCGATCCGCCAGTATCTCGAATCCTCCGGCCAGCAGGTGCGTCGATCGGCCGAGTCGCTGACCCGGATCACGCCGAAAGCCGAGCGGGCGCTCGACCGCCTCGATCGAGACGACCTCTACGTCCGAATCGGCGTCGAGGACTCAAAGAACGTCTTCGCGACGTTCGCCAAGCGCCTGATCTACGGCATGCTGTTGACGATGTCGCTGTTCTCGATGGGCGTCCTCTACGCGCTCGGCGCGCCGGAGGCGTCGATCGTCGCGGCCGTGTTGTCTGCGGGCGTTATCGTTTTGCTCTACCGATCGTTCCGCGAGCCGAAATCGATCGGGGCGAAGCCACAGTTCACCCGCCAGAACCTCCGCCAGCGTCGCGGTGAGGAGTAGCGATCCGTTGAGTGGCATATTCCGAAGAGTACCGATCCGTTCGACGCCACTCGTCGGCGACGATCCACCCTCGCCGCCTGAAGCGTAGAGAACCGGAATCGTACAGAGAGCCGTTTCACCTTCGAGTAGATTGATACGTCGATGCGCCGTACGACGGAGACGTGAACAGGCGGACGCTACTCGCAACCAGCGGACCGGGCGCGCTCCTCGGCGTCACTGGCTGCCTCGACGAGTTCGAACCCCCGTCGACGGCCGAGAGCGGTGGCGACGAGGATCCCGCCGGAGCGTGTCCGACTCTCGACGAAGCGGACGCCCAAAATCCCCTCCAGTACGAGGCACACGACGTTTCGCTCAGTATCGGTGACGGGTCGTCGACGGCTGCGCTGGTGACGACCGAGGCGGACGTCGAAGCCGTTACCAGCGCTGACTCCCGGGCGGCGGCGATCGCACGGGATCTCGACTTCGACGACGCGTTCGCGGTCGCAGTCGCCGTCACCGGAAACGGGTCGGAAACCGCGTTCCGGCTCCGCGGCGTCGATCGCCCGTCGTCCTCGCGGGTCGTGGTTTACACGTGCTACGAGCGATTCAACAGGAACGACGTGCACGTCCGGTACGACCGCTTGCTGGTCGCCGGTCACGGAGGAGCGCCGCCCGAAACCGTAGACCTTCGCACCACGACGATCGGACCCTGAGATTGGCGCGTACCGACCATCGATTCTCGAGATCCCCGCCGATCGCAGTCGCCGTGCGAAGAGGCCGCCGGTACTGCAACGGTTTTTCCGCTGGCCTGCGAAGGGATGGCATGGAGTACGATCGACTCGCCGGTCTCTCAGTAACGATCGGGTCCGTCTCGATGGACCAGTTCGAGCGCGACACATCGAGTGGATTCGCACGCGTGACGACCGAGTTCTCCCTCGCGGGCCCCGGCCCGGACGGCGATCCGGTCGTCGGCCGAGGGGAAGACGTCACCTACGAGACCGTCGAGCACGAGGCGCTGGCCGAGCACGGCCTCCCGGACCTGACCGGCGAGTACACGATCGAGTCGTTCTCGCAGTTGCTCGAGGACACCGACCTGTTCCCGGCGGGACCACCCGACCGCGAGGACTTCCGGAACTACCGCCAGTGGGGGCTCGAAAGCGCCGCGCTCGATCTCGCCTTGCGCCAGGCGGGAACGGACATCGCGAGCGCGCTCGATCGGTCGATCGACCCCGTTCGATTCGTCGCCAGCACCCGGCTGGGAGAGCCGCCGACGACCGATCGACTCGCACAGCTTCGCGACCGGATCGACGCCCTGCAGTTCAAACTCGACCCCACACCCGAGTGGGACGGGAGGCTGGTCGAGGACATCGTCGACACTGTCGGCCCGGACGGCGTCCGCATCCTCGATCTCAAAGGGCAGTACGAGGGAACCGAGGTGGACGTGCCGGCCGATCCGGACCTTTACAGGCTCGTCCTGGAGGCGTTCCCGAACGCGGTGATCGAAGACCCCGCACTGACCGACGAGACCGACCCGTTGTTCGAGGACCCCGAAATTCGAGAGCGCGTCTCCTGGGACGCGCCGATTCACGGCGTCGAGGATGTCGAAGCCCTGCCGTGGGAACCCGACTGGCTGAACGTCAAACCCTCCCGCTTTGGCTCGATCGAGTCGCTATTGGAGACGATTCACTACTGTACCGAACGGGACGTTCGAATGTACGGCGGCGGCCAGTTCGAACTCGGAGTCGGACGCGGCCACATCCAGCTGCTCGCCGCGCTCTGGTACCCCGATTCGCCAAACGACGTTGCACCAGGCGGGTACAACGATCCGGAACTCGGCGACGAACTCCCGGAGAGTCCGCTCGACCCGCCGGCAGCTCCAGCCGGATTTCGGTGGTAAGCCGCTCGTCGTGATCGACCGCAGGTGTGGAGCTCGATTCGATCGCCCGCTGGCGGATAATCATCCGTCCGCCGTAGCGTCGACCATCCCTTCCCTCTCGCGGTAGTTCGTACACGCCCCCCAGAGCGTAGTGACCGCGTCGCCGTCTCGATCGCCCCGTTTTACGTCCCGCCAGAGTTCGAATGCGCCGTACCGATCGTCCTCGAGCAAGCGATCGGCCAGTTCGGGCGGGACCGAGACGCGACGGCACTCTCCGGCGACGAGGAGGCCGTCCGGCCCGAACGTAAACTCGACGTCGAAGTGAGACACGTCCTCGCGCTGTTCTCTGAGGACGGGATGAACGACGGCAAGGACGTCAGCGACGTATTCGAGGACGAGTTTCGTTCCCGGCGCGTCCGTCGTCTCCAGAGCGACCCGAACGACCGGAACGATCGCCGGGTCGCCCTCCCCCGCGTCGATCGGGACGATTCGGCGTACGCTCGGCGATCGATCGAGATGTGATCCCGTTCCCGGCCCGAGTGCGTCCGCGAGTCGATCGTCGAGGTCACTCGCGAGTGGTCGGCGCGGATCGGTCGACCGCCGGTAGGCGACGACGCCGGCGACGACGAGGACGGCGAGCGCCGTCGCGGCGACGAGAACCTCGGCTTCCATCGGGTTGTCGTTCGTCAGGCGGCCAGGAGATCGTTTCGGCTGCGGAACAGGGTGGTAGCCCGTTCGATCACTACCCGAACCGCTCTCACGGCGATCGCCGCAGGATCGCTACACCTCCGATCGTGCGAGTGGTGTCTCGGCACTGACGAACGTCAGTGACCGACACGCTCCGCGCCGTTCCAAACCGTTTATGACCGTCGGTTGATTACCCCGGGACATGGCGAAACAGCAGCAAGAAGTTCGCGATCTCCAGGAAGGGAGCTACGTAATCATCGACGACGCGGCGTGTAAGATCAACGCCTACTCGACTGCGAAGCCGGGCAAACACGGCAGCGCGAAGGCACGAATCGAGGCAAAAGGCGTCTTCGACGGCAAGAAGCGATCGCTCTCCCAGCCGGTCGACGCGAAGATCTGGGTCCCGATCATCGAGCGCAAACAGGGCCAGGTCGTCTCCGTCGACGGCAACGACATGCAGGTCATGGACCTCGAAACGTACGAGACCATCACGATGCGCGTTCCCGAGGACGTCGACGCCTCGCCCGACGAGAACATCGAGTACCTCGAGATGGAAGACCAGCGAAAGATCGTCTAATGTTCCCCGGGGCGACCGACTACCCGACGGACGGGTCCGCCGAAACCGGCCGCGCGGCCGACTCGACGGACGCGAACTTCGTGGTCGTCGGTGCGCCCCTGGACGCCTCGACGACCTTTCAGCCGGGGACCCGGTTCGGTCCCCGGCGCATTCGGACGTTTGCGGAGACCTTCGACGACTACGATCGTCGAACCGACCAGTACTTTTCAGCCCTCGGCGTCGCTGACCAGGGGGATGTCCGCGCGTGGGACGACGTTCGCGAGTATCTCGACTGGCTCGAGGGGGCGTTGCGTGACGTCGTCTGGGACGACGCCGTTCCGCTGACCCTCGGCGGCGAGCACACCGTCTCCCTCGCGGGCGCACGGGCCGTCGAACCCGACGTCGTCGTCTCGCTCGACGCCCACCTCGACTTGCGCGAGGCCTACGACGGCAACCCGCTCAGTCACGCCGCCGTGATGCGCCGGATTCTCGACGATACCGGCGCCGAGGAACTGATCGTCCTCGGCGCGCGAACGGGCAGCGAGGCCGAGTGGGTGCGCGCAGACGAAGCCGACGTGACCGTCGTGGCTCCCGAGAACGTGGGGACGTGGACCGTCCCCGACTCGTTGACCGATCGATCGGTCTACCTGAGCGTCGACATCGACGCGGCCGACCCGGCTTACGCACCGGGCACCGGGACGATGGAACCGTTCGGTCTCGACCCCCGGACGATGCGGGACGCCGTCCGATCGATCGCCCCGCACGCAAGCGGCTTCGACGTCGTGGAAGTCAACGATCGGGACGACGGCCAGGCCGCCTCCCTCGCCGGCAAACTCCTGCGGGAGTTCGTGTTTTCGAACGCCGCTGGCGACGGGACGTCGGCCGATTCCTGATACTGAGTAGTGTCCGTCGGTACCGCCGAACGGCCAAGACGGGTCGCCGTTTGGCGGTAATTGATGATACGAATCCGTATGGGACGACCGGCGGTAACCACGCCAGTTCAGCCAACAGTTCGTCGCTGATCTGGAGCGGCTTGCACGCGCACCGCATACGTTCATACGGAGTTTTGTCGTGCAATGGCCCAGTGATGCTCCGTCGAGTGCGCTTTCTCAGGGAGACGGTGACGCAGGTGCAGGGAAGTCCCGAAGCGATTTCGGATGGCTCGGGTCGGAACGCATCCGGATTCGAGACCCGTCGATCGCCAGGAGGTGATCCTCGGTGAGCGATCTCCCGCCGAAAACGTCGGTCAAACGCTGGCTGGTCACGACGAATCACAAGGATATCGGCGTTCTCTACTTGCTGACGGCGCTGTTCTTCCTGGTACTCGGCGGTATCATGGCGCTGGTGTTCCGGGCGCATCTGTGGGAAGCCGGTGGGACCGGACTGCTCGATGCCAACGAGTACAACCAGGCCGTCAGCGCACACGGAATGCTGATGATTTTCTGGTTTCTCTCGCCGATTGCGGCCGGGTTCGCGAACTACTTCGTCCCCCTCCAGATCGGGGCGAAAGACCTCGCGTTCCCCAGACTGAACGCCCTGAGTTACTGGTTTTACCTGTTTTCCGGTCTCCTGATCTCGCTGTCGTTTTTCCAGGGTCGGACCCACGCCGGCGGCTGGACGATGTACGCGCCGCTGAACGTGCCGACGTACACGCCGGCGATGCAAGCGACGACCGGAGGGAACGCGGCGGTCCTCGCGTTGATCCTGTTCGTCTTCTCGATTACGATCGGGACGGTGAACTTTCTCACGACGATCCATCGATCGCGCGCGGAAGGACTCGGTCTGTGGAACGTTCCGCTGTTTACGTGGTCGTGGCTGCTGACCGTCTGGATGATGCTCTTTGCCTTTGCGGCGTTGCTGGCCGCACTCCTGTTGGTCGCGAGCGACCGCATCCTTCTCACGCAGTACTTCGCGACCGACCAGGGGTCGGGGCTGCTGTGGGCCCACCTGTTCTGGTTCTTTGGCCATCCGGAGGTGTACATCGTCTTCTTCCCGGCGCTGGGGATCATGTTCGAGACGTTCCAGACCTTCTGCGGCCGACGCCTCGTCGGTCGAAAGTGGGTCATCATCGCGATGGTGCTCGTCGCCGTCCAGTCGTTTTTGGTCTGGATGCATCACATGTTCCTGACGACGATCAATCTCGAGATCAAGACCCTGTTCATGGCGACGACGATCGGGATTTCGCTACCGTTCGACCTGATGGTCTTTGCCCTGATCTACACGATGGTAAAGGGCCGAGTTCGGTTTACGACGCCGTTCCTGTTCAGTCTCGGCGCGCTCGTTCTCTTTATTCTCGGCGGCATTACCGGGGTCTTCCTCGGGGCCGTCGTCCTCGATTACGAGTTCCGGGGCACCTACTGGGTCGTCGCACACTTCCACTACGTGATGGCCTCGGGCGTCACCGGGTTGATCGCCGGTCTCTACTACTGGTGGCCGAAGATCAGCGGGAAAATGTACTCCGAGGCGCTCGGAAAGCTCAACTTCGTCGTCTACTTCGCCGGGTTCAACCTGCTGTACTTCCCGATGTTTCTGGCCTGGGAGACGCCGCGTCGCGTCTTCCACTATCCCGAGGGGGCACAGCTCTACCACCAGCTCGCGACCGTCGGCGCGTTCGTCTTCGGCGCGTCCTTCATCATCATGTTCGCGACGTTCGCCCACAGCTGGCTGCGCGGGCCGGACGCCCCGGACAATCCCTGGGCGTTCTCGCGAACCGCCGAATGGGCGATTCCCTCGCCGCCGCCCCTCGAGAACTGGGACGGTCGACCGAGCTACGCCAGCGGCCGACTCGAATTCGTCGACGACTCGCCGGCGACCGACGGCGGAGTTGCGACCGCCGACGCGACCGCCTACGAGGAGGCACACGCAGACCACGCGAGCATCTGGCCGCTCGCGATCGGTGTCGGTACCTTCGCGCTCTTTCTCGGCCTGTCGGGGTTGACGCCGTATCTCGTCGAGTTCGCGAGCGCCCGCGGTCAGACCGAGGCGAGTACCGCCGCCGAACCGAGTCTCCTCTACCCGGTGGCGACCGTCCTCGGGATCGTCGTTATCTGTTACAGCCTCTTCGAGTACGGCCGCGAGCGGTTTCGAGCGCCGGACCTCGCCGTCGCTGAGCGATGGCCCTTCGAGGGCGTTGGAACGACGAAACTCGGCGTCTGGTTCTTCCTGGCCTCCGACCTCGTCGTCTTCGGCGCCGCGATCGGGTCGTTCGTCTTCATGCGGCTGCACGCGGGCTGGGGCAACTGGGAGACGGTTCCTCCCTCGGCGCTCGTCGGGCTATTCAACACGTACGTCCTGCTCACCTCGAGTTTCACCGTCGTGCTGGCGCTCGCGATGGCCGAACGGGGGAACAAGCGCGGACTGCTCGCCTCCCTCGGCGCGACGGTGGCACTCGGACTGACATTCCTCGGGGTCAAAGCCTGGGAGTGGAACTACGAGTTCGTCCAGGGGATCTACTGGTTCACCGAATTGCAGTACTCGGTCTACTTCGTGACGACCGGCTTGCACGCGCTGCACGTGATCTTCGGGTTGCTGATCGCGGGCTTCATGCTCTACCGCATCGGGGCCGTCGACGCCTATCTCGACGATCACCGACCGGTCGAGTACTTCGGCCTCTACTGGCACTTCGTCGACATCGTCTGGGTGTTCCTCTTCCCGCTGTTTTACCTGATGTAGCGAGAGGGGGACTCCTCTGCGGTTCACCTCGAATCCCGCCGATCGGATCGCCTCGAAACCAACCGGATACAAACCCCTCGCGACCCAACTCGGGGCATGGACCTCTCGGAGTTCGTCGATCGACTCGACGCGGAGTTGCGAACTGACGCGTACGCTGACCTCGACGCGAGCGCCAACGGGTTGCAGGTCGGTCCCGACGATGGAACCGTCGACCACGTCGCCTTTGCCGTCGACGGCGTCCGCGAGACGATCGATCGCGCCGTCGCGGCCGACGCGGACGCACTCGTCACCCATCACGGGATTTCGTGGGGCGGGTTCGATCGCGTCACCGGCCGCACCTACGATCGCGTCGCCCCGCTGATCGAGAACGACCTCGCGCTGTACGTCTCGCACCTGCCCCTGGACGGTCACCAGAAACGCGGGAACGCCGCCGGCGTCGCCGACGTCCTCGGTCTCGAGAGCCGCGAGCCGTTTGGCGAACTCGGCACCGAGCACATCGGCCAGCGAGGCGTGGTGGCTGAAGCCTACGGGCCGGACGAAGTCCGCGATCGACTGCAGAGCGAACTGAAAACCGGCGGTCGTCCCGTTCAGATACTCGAGTTCGGTCCCGACGAAATCGAGGACGTCGCGATCGTTACCGGCAGCGGGACGGACTGGCTCGACGAGGCCGCCGAGGCCGGCGTGGACGCGCTCGTGACGGGGGAAGGAAAACAGCAGGCCTACCACGAGGCCCGAGAGGCGGGCGTCCACGTCGTCCTCGCGGGACACTACGCGACGGAAACCTTCGGCGTGCGATCGCTCCAGTCCCTCGTCGAGCAGTGGGGTCTCGAGACGACCTATTTCGAGGTTCCGACGGGGCTATAGCCTGTCCCGTCGACCGGCTGAAAACCGCATTACTCGCGACGAATCGCGGCGTTCAAACCGCTGGCTCGCCCAGAAACGGGTATGACCGACGAGCACGGCGGCGAGGCACACGCACACCACGACCCCGATCGGGAGACGTTTAGCCACGACCCGATCGGTCACGCCGAGGCCAGGGCCGGGATGACTGTCGGGGAGTTGGCCGACGAGTACGGGAACGCGGGGATCGGTGCCTCGGCGCTTCACGAGGCGGTCGACGTCACCGAGGCGATGTTCGACGACGACGTGACGCTCTTTTTCTCCCTCGCCGGAGCGATGGTGCCCGCGGGGATGCGGCGCCTCGTGGCCGATCTGATCCGGGACGGTTACATCGACGCGCTGGTGACGACGGGGGCAAATCTCACCCACGACGCGATCGAGGCGATCGGGGGGAAACACCACCACGGCTGTGCCCACGCGGCGGGGAAGACCGAACGCGAACACGACGAAACCCTGCGCGAGGAGGGCGTCGATCGAATCTACAACGTCTACCTCCCCCAGGAGTTCTTCGCGACGTTCGAGTCACACCTGCGCGAGGAGGTGTTTCCCGTCCTCGAAGAGGAGGGCGTCGTCACCATCCAGCGGCTTACGGAGGAACTCGGCCGGGCGAACGCCGCGGTCAACGATCGCGACGACGTCGACGAGGCTCCCGGCATCGCGGCCGCAGCGTACGAGAACGACGTGCCGATCTACTGCCCCGCCGTTCAGGATTCCGTCCTCGGCCTGCAGGCGTGGATGTACTCCCAGACCTCGGAGTTCTCCCTCGACGCGCTTGCAGACATGAGCGAGCTAACGGGAATCGCCTTCGATGCCGACGAGGCCGGTGCCTTCCTCGTCGGCGGCGGCGTTCCCAAGAACTTCACCCTCCAGACGATGCTCGTCGCACCACACGCGTACGACTACGCGGTCCAGTTGACGATGGATCCCAAGCAAACCGGCGGCCTCTCCGGGGCGACGCTCGACGAGGCCCGATCGTGGGGCAAGCTCGAGCAAGACGCCGAGAACGTCTCCGTCTACGCGGACGCGACGATCACGCTCCCGCTCGTGGTCGCCGCAGCGCGCGAGCGGATTGAATCCCGATAGGGAGCCGGCGTCGTCTCCGGGTCGTCGTAGCCGTCTCTCCACATCTCGGCGCAGATCAGGCGAGACCGAGCAGCGACAGTCCGAACGCGGAACCGGCGACCAGAACGATCGTCCACGCCGCAATTGCGACCGTCATCCACGCGGCGACGGCGCGGCTTCGACTCCCCGCCAGCAGGGCGATGAGTGCGGCGATGTGGACGCCCGTGAGAATCGGCCCGCCCAGCGAGAGTCCGGGGAGACCGTACCGGTCCCAGACCCGACGCGCTCGAGCGTACCGATCGCTCGATGCAGCCTCCTCGGTTCCCAACCCGGAACCCCACCAGTCTGCGATCCGGCGGTAGAATATCACGAGCACGTAGACGGAGCCGACGTTGCCGGCGAACGCCGCGACGCCCGTCGCGACCGGATCGAGTCCCAGCCCGATCGCGATCGGAACGACGACGAGCACTTCGATAACCGGAATCGCGGCGAAGACGAACACGAGCACGTACTGGAACAGACCCGTCGTCTCCTCGAGCGTCGTGCCAACGTCGACGAGTGCCGGTGTCAGTGTCATGGGTTCGACCGATCGAATCGCCATCTCCGGAGGCCGCGATCGACCCTCGGTTCCGACGGCGTTCTCGTTCGGCTACGCGCCGCGTCGCGAAAATAGCTGCCGTTTCGGGTTCGGAGTCGGGTATTCAGGGGCGATCGATCAGTACGTCCGGTAGGTCGCAGAGCCGACGTCGACGCGGACGAGGTCGTTCTCTGCGTACGCGTCCCGCTCGACGCCGTACTTCTCGTTGATTCGTTCGCGCGCCCGCGCCGTTACCGCGTCGTCGTCGACGATCGTCGCCGTTCCGAGCAGCGATATCATCCACTTCGTCTCGCCTGCCTCGTCTGTCTGGACGGAGAGCGCGACGCGAGGGTTCTCGCGGATGTTCGCCAACTTCTTTCCTGTCGTCACGAATTCGACGGTCCCGTCGGCGTACCGGTACCAGACCGGCGCGACGTGCGGACGCCCCTCGACGCAGGTGCCGAGATGCGCCATCAACGGCTCGCTCTCGAGAAGTCGCTCGGCTTGCGCTGGAACTGTGCTCACGATGCTGTTTCCGGGGTCGACCGCGAAAAGTGATCGCCATGGTAGTGCCACTGAAGACCGCTACTTCGCCGCGGAATCGAGCCAGTGCGATCGACGCCCACGGTATATCATTAACATTTATGTAGTATTGGCGTATAGCAGGGAGTACAGATGTCGGTCGTACCCGTACGCGCCTGATTTTCCCCGCCGAGTACTGTCCCGTCTTCCGACCGACTCCGACCACACGAGCGTTCAACCGTGCACTCGACACCCACCACGCAACTCGACCGACCGACGAATCGATCCCATCCAACGACCAGCGACACGCCGCCCGCGGCAATCGTCCGTACCCCGACCGATCGGGCCCCGCAGACGTTCACTCAGGACCGCTCCCGACTCGAAAACCTCATCGACGAGTTCAACACCGCGATGGTCGACTCCGGAACCGGCCGGGACGCCCAGTAATCGATTCGAGAAGGCGATCCAAACCGTCTTTTGGAGGTAGGTGCTACGATCGATCGGCCGATGACGATGCACCCGCTCCGAGCCGGACTCGGCACCCGGTGGTGACGAGCCCTATGAGTGCCGAGGCCAGCTTTCTATCCACAGATTTGCGGGTCGAATAAGACGAATGTCAGTTTGTGTCTTTCGAACGTGCATCATGAGTTATATTTATCTCTCATCGAGTGGTTCCGAATCCGCTCTGACCGAGGCATACACTCGGTCGGCCCACTCGCGCGCGATCGGCTCGTCGGTATCGACGAACACCTCCATGAGTCCAGTGGTTTTGTCGTAGCCACCGATCCCAACAGACTCGTCGAAGATAGCGAGACCGTACGGCAGCTTATCACGGGTCCGGAGAGTGAGGTGTCCGCGATCGATTGCCGCGCGGGCGCGATCCGGGTACGTCTCGAAGAGTTTCTCGACAATGTGAGGGAGGTAGACGATTTCCGTGTCGGTTTCCTCGAAGATCTGGTCGTGGAATCCGCCGAGAACGAGCGGTGCCATGTGCGTCGTGTTGAACCCACGGAAGGTCTCCGACTCACTGAGTAGAGAAATGAACCGCTCGACTGGTTGGTAAGGATCGTCCGACTCTGCAAGCGTAACCGTTGCGTCCACGAATGGTTCGAGGACGAACTCCTGGTGATCCTCGCAGATCGTGTCCAGCAACGGTGCAAGCCGGTGGACGGTTCGAACGTTGGCCTCGAACCTGAGCACCTCGTCGGCGACTGCCTCGCCCCGTCCAGTCAACTGGAATCGACCGTCGACCTTCTCAACGAAGCCCTGTCCGTCGAGCCACTGTGTGAAGCGGTGGCTCGTCGCCCGAGAGACGTCGAGTCGGTCTTCAATCTCCCTACGGTCGAGAGGTTCCGCACGGAGCGCCTCCAGAACCGGCCCGTGTCGCACGATATCACCGAGCAGGTCCGTGTCGACACGATCGCCCGCGGCGTCGAGTCGCTGTCCGAGGTGCTGCTGGTTTCGTGCGTTCTCGAGCAGGGTCTCCAGAATCGGTGAGCCAGGCGGTGGATGTCCGTCAGCAGCCATTCGTTCGTCTTTGTGAAATCTCATGTTACACACTCTCTTGATAAAGGATAGCATAGATCGTAACTCTATCGCGTTCGCAAAATGAGAGGCGTCTCACGACCTGAAACGGCGCGTATCCCGCCGAACGTGTTCCACTGAATGAGGCTAACAGCGCCGCAGCCGTTCGGGTATATATGACCCACTCAACTATCGTCGACGAACACATCGAACAGTTTCAGACCAATGTACACGGGGACGTGATTCGTCCCGATGATGCCGAGTACGACGATGCCCGTGCCGTCTGGAACGGGATGATCGATAAATATCCGACGCTGATCGCTCGGTGTCGAGGCACGACAGACGTTATCCGTGCAGTCGAATTCGCCCACGAGAACGACCTCCACGTGGCAGTCCGTGGAGGCGGTCACAACGTCGCTGGCACGGCCATCTGCGACGATGGGCTCGTGATCGATCTTTCGGAAATGAGTGGTGTCTGGGTAGATCCCGACGAGCGAACGGCGTGGGTACAGGGCGGCGCGACGTGGGCCGACGTCGACCACGAAACCCAGGCGTTCGGTCTAGCGACACCCGGCGGCGTCGTCTCGAAGACCGGCGTCGCAGGGCTTACCCTCGGTGGCGGCATCGGCCACCTACGCTGTGCGTACGGCCTGAGCTGTGACAACCTCCGCTCGGTAGACGTCGTCACCGCGAACGGCCGGTACCTCACAGCTAGCGCTGACGAGAACGAGGAGCTGTTCTGGGGGCTTCGCGGTGGCGGCGGCGGTCTCGGGATCGTGACGGGCTTCGAGTTCGAACTCCACCCCGTAGGTCCAGATGTGGCGACCTGTTTCGTGCTGTATCCGGGAGAGCGAGCGGCCGAGTGCCTGCGGGCGTACCGCGAGTACGTTTCGGAGGCACCCGACGGGGTTACTACGCTCTCCTCTACCGGCGTGATGCACGACGAGGAGCTGTTCCCGGACGATGTGGTGGACGATCTCAAAGTCGGCTTTCTGGGGTGTTGCGCGGGATCTCCGGAGGACGGCGAGGAGGCGCTCGCACCGTTACGGGAACTTGGCGAACCGATCGCCGACTTCAGCGGAACCATGCCCTACGCGGAGTTCCAGAGGATACTCGACGATGATTACCCGGACGGGATGCGATACTACTGGAAATCGCTCTATCTCGATGGGCTCACAGAATCCGCCATCGACCGGATCTGCTACTGGGCGGACACCGCACCGTCGCCGCTTTCGACCGTCGACATCTGGGAGCTCGGTGGCGCGATTACGGATGTCGACTTCAACGAGAGTGCGTTCGCCGGCAGGCACGCGCCGTTCCTCCTCGGAATCGAGGCAAATTGGAAGGATTCCGCGAACGACGATGTCAACGTCGAGTGGGTTCGCGACTGCATCGCCGACATGCGGCAGTTCTCCGACGGCTCGTTCTACCTGAACTTCCCGGGCTTCTTCGAAGGAGGCGAGGCCGCGATGGAGACCACGTTCGGGCCGGCATACGAACGGTTAATCGCGTTGAAAGACGAGTACGATCCGGAGGGCCTCTTCGACCTGAATCGGGGAGCCAATTCCGCCGATTGAGCGGGGCCAGAATCGCTCGGTTCCTGATCGTCGTCACCACTACGGATAGACGCCGAAATGTGTGTGCCGAGGCCTTCATTATATACATAAGAGAGAACCAGGACGCCAGCGCCCTCACAGAGCACCGATGTTGGCCACCTCAACGGCAGCTATCCGCGTGGGGACTGATAGAGACTTTTGTTACGTGTTACCGCCCATCGCTGACCCGCCACGGGCGATCGGCGGTAATTGAGTACCATATTCCCTCTGAGAGGCCGCTTGCCCGTCGTTTGCACGCTGTTGGCTCACGCGACCCGCTCTCCAAAGCCCCTACCCCGGACGTCAGACGTTCACCCCACGTTCAGGTTCCCGTACGCTTATTTGTCCGTCTCGCAATGACTGGCCATGAACGAGCGCCTCGAAGACATCGAGTTCTTCGCCCGATCGAAGAACCGGATCGCCGTCCTCGAGGCACTGAGCGACGGACCTCACTTACGCCGCTCCTTGCAGCGGGAGACTGGTGCGTCCCGAGTTACAATCGGCCGAATCGTCGCGGATCTACAAGATCGGGGGTGGATTCGATGGACCGACGACGGCTACCGAGCGACCCCGACCGGGCGGGCAGTGGCTGCTGCCCTCGTCGAACTGACCGAGACGCTCGAGGCCGCCGCGGTTCTCGCGCCGCTCGCACCGTCTTTGCCGCCGGGGTTCCTCACGATCGACGTCAGACACTTCCGTGATGCCGAGGTCGGAGTTCCGAGCGAGACCGACCCGCTTGCCGCCGCCAGAATCGCTGCGGATTTGATGAGTCAATGCGACGAAGTCAAAATCCTCGCCCACGCCGTGACGAGCGACACCGTCGCCAGCCAGATTCGGGCCGCAGAGGAGCGTGGTCAGCGCTCCGCGGTCGTCCTCAGCGAGGCGACCCTCGAAGCGATGCTCGGAGACTCGACAATGCACACCCAGCTGCGCCGGTTGCTCGACCTCGAAGCGGCCGCGATGTACCGGTACGACGGAACCATTCCGGTGTCGATGGGAATCTACGACGAAGAGACCGTCGGAATCGGTACCATCGACCACGCGGCCTACCCCAACGCGTTTCTCGTTTCGACCAACGGCACGGTTCTCGAGTGGGCGCGGGAGACGTTCGACGAGATTCGAGGACAGTCAGAACGGATTCGAACTGCCGATATCTCCTGGTGAGATGTGTTCTCTCGACCGGCGCGGCTGCCGGCCACGACCGATGGCTGACCGTTCGACCCCCTTCACCTCGATCTCCGCTCACTTACGAACCGACATGGTCGAAATTCAACAATTCGTCCGAACGGTAGTAGTTGCCGTCGTTACGCCTTTCGACACCCCTATCGCGCATCTCTCGTCATCGTTCACGGCGTGAACGGAGTTCATGTCATAAACAGATACTGATAAGTCATCCACCCTCTTTGAGAGGTACAGTAGCCGATCGAGAGAGTCCCGCGGTGGATACAGTCTCGATCGGTGGGGTTCCTATGAGCCGACGCACAGAACACACAAGAGAGGTATTGCTGACGGACTCAACGGGTTTCCGTTCCAACGGAACCATCGACGTATCCGGTGGCCTGCCCCCGGTATTGGCATGAGCGGGCCGCACCCGAAGGCTGTTCGATACACTGCACTGATCCTCGCGGTCGTGACGGCGTCTACCGTGTTCATCGTCGGGGCTGGTGTCGCAGACGCGTCGAGTCACGACGGCTGCACGCCGGTGTCCGGCCCAACGGTCATCGATCAGTCGGGCTGTTACGTCCTCGACGCGGATCTGACGCGCTCCGGTGATCCGATTGTCGAGATTACCGCGAACGACGTCGTGTTCGACGGCTGGAACCACGACCTCGGTGGCGGCGACCCGGCGGTTCACGTCAGGGCCGGCGTCTCGAACGTCACCGTCCGGAACGTTACCGTCTACTCGTCCTATCAGGGGATTCACGTCGAATCCGCCAGCGAGGTGGCCATCGATAACGTGACGGTCAGGGACAGCTACTACGAGGCGATCCACGTCCAGGACTCGACCGACGTCACGATCGCGAACGTCACGACAAGAAACACCGATGACGACGGCATCTTTCTCGAGAATGCCACGGATGTCACGATTCGGGACGTCACACACCAGTACGACGCGTACTGGGCTCTACACGCCGAGGAGTCGGCGAACGTGACGGTCGAGCGGATGACGACGGAGCTATCGAACGGAGAGGGGTTCGATGACGGCGCCGTCTACTTCGACGAGACGAACGGCTCTCTCTCGGATTCCGTCCTGGAGTCCGGCGAGTACGTTGGCATCGAACTGTACCACGCACACGGGACGATTATTGACAACGTGTCCGTCACAGCAATGGAGTACCACGCCCTCGACGTCGACGAGAGCAACGACGTCGTGGTCCGCGACAGCACGTTTTCGGCCGGCCTGGACTACGACGCGGTGTACGTCGACGGCTCGGCCGATGCCCGACTGACGAACCTCTCGGTCGACGGCGGAGAGTACGGCGTCGCACTCTCCACATCGGAGAACGCCACCATGCGGAACGTCGCGATGAACAACTCGATGTGGGGGTTCTACATGTCCGGCCACTATCGCCACGACATCGACCAGTCGAACACCGTCGACGACCTCCCGGTGTACATCTACGAAGACGTCGACGGGATGACTTTCGACGGGACCGTCCCCCGCGGGTACCTCGCCGTCGTCGACGGTTCCGACATCTCGCTCACGGGTTTCGAACGCACCGACACCGGGCAGGCGTTCGTCGCCGCTCACGTGCAGGGGCTCACCGTGGAGTCGGGCCGCCTGACTGATAACGAGTACGGGCTCCACGTCGTCAACTCGACGGCCGTCTCGATCGTCGACACGAACGTCTCAGCCTCGCATTACGGGATGTACCTCGGCGACTCGCCGGGGGCGACGGTCGATTCACTCGTCGCACACAGGGGGGAGTACTACTCCGGAGGAAAGCAGGCCATTCGCGCGGGAAGTTCGCCGGATCTCACCGTGACGAACGGCACCTTCGAGCGGATGCAGCTGTGGCTGACCGATAGCGACGGTCTCCTCGTCGAAGACAGCTACGTCGAGGGGACGAAAGTCGAGTTCTTCGGTTCGGAAGACGTCGTGGTTCGCGGCAACAAGTTTGTTGGTGGCGGAACCGTCGTGGACGTTCGCGATTTCTCTCGGCGGGCGACCATCGTGAACAACTCGATCACTGATGTCAACAGGTTCGGAATTTCGGTCTTGGAGAACAGCAACGGAGCCGTGATCCGTGACAACGACATCCAGGGCGTGACCCAGTCGACCGGATTCACTGGCGTGGGGATCCAGCTCGTTTACAGTGAGGCACTGGTCGAGAACAACACCATCGATGACGTCGAACGAGCCGGCGTCGCTCTCAGCGGTGGCACCGGGACGATAGTCCAGAACAACACGATTACGAACGCTTCGGCCGGCGTCGAGACGAACAACAACCGATACACGCGGCAGTTCGTCGTCCGGAACAACGTGATAGACGGTGTGGTCGACGGCGTCGTACTCCACCGCTACGCAGAGGATGGAGTCGTCGAGACGAACGTTATCCGAACCGTGTCCTCAAACGGCATCGAAGCAACCGGGTCTCAATGGGGCTCGGTCAAATCATCGAACATCACCATCGAGAGCAACGTCATCGAGTTCGTGGGAAGCAACGGTGTATACCTCGGTGACGTCGAGGATTACACCGTCTCGAACAACACCCTCCGGAGCGGCATCGACGCACGGGGAGTCTCCCTCTCGAACACCGACGATATGTCGATCGTGGACAACGAGATCGACGGCTACGGCGAACGCACGTCGCTACGCGATCAGCCCCGCGGGGCCATCACCGTGGCGGACTCGACGAACGTGGTCGTCGACGCGAACGACCTCGAGGGAAGCGTCGTCGGGATTCAGGTCCTCTCTTTGGGCGCGAGCGTGACGGTTTCGAACAACCACGTCTCGAACGCGACGCACGTGGGAATCGCCGCAGACGCACCCACGGCGACGATTACCGACAACGAGGTCCGCGAGACTGCCGGACCGGGGATTTCGGTTGGGAGTCGAACCCTTCCCGCCCAGGGGGAAGACGAGATCGTCGCCGACAACGTCACTGTCGCGAACAACCGCGCCGTCGAGAACGACCTCGGAATCGCCGTCTGGGACGACGATGCGACCGTCTCGGGGAACGACGTCGAGCGAAACGATGCCGGCATCCGGGTCGGCACTGCGCTCGGGGTAGACGGCGTCACGCTCGTCGACAACGTCATCGCCGACAACCGGAACGAGACGGCCACCGAGATCAGAGAGAGCAGGGGAATCGTCCTCGATCACCTCGTTGGCGGAACCGTCGCGAACAACACGGTAACGAACTCGTTCGCCGCGATTCAGTCCATCGCAACGTCGGACGTCGTCGTCGAGGACAACCGCTTCAACGACTCAGACCAGGGGCTGGCGTTCGTCCAGACGCTCTCGTACGTCGACCAGACGGCGGATGGCGACTCGCGTTACACGTGGACTGCCCCCTCGACGAACGTCACGGTCAGACACAACGTGTTCGGAGGGAACGGAGAGAGCGTTCACTTCGCGATCGGCCCATCCACCGTCGTGGACGATGGGGCGTCGAAGAACGTGACTGACCCGTCGTTCCACGACGGCGATGAGCACCTCGTCTTCGACAACGTCTTCAACGGAACCACTACATTCAACAAGACCTACGCCGTCAACGAATCGTTCTTGCCCGGCTACGAGCGCGACGTGTTCCCCAACGTCTGGAACGTTCCGGACACCCCCGGAACGAACGTGATCGGCGGCCCCTCACTTGGCGGCAACTACTGGGCATCACTAGATGGCAGTGGCTACAGCCAGACCTGTACCGACGCCGACGGCGATGGCTTCTGCGACACGACGTACGAACTTGAGGGATTGAACAACAGCGATTGGTTACCGCTTTCGAGCGATGAGAGCGACAGTGTCGATGGCGGCGAGGATGATGATGGTGGTGACGATACCGGTGACGCCACTGGCGACGTTACGGTCTCACCGACTTCCATTGATTTCGGAACCGTCCTGGTTGGATCTACGACGACAGCCACTGTCTCAGTGTCGAACGACGGAAACTCATCGCTGTCGTTCGACGGTGTACAGCTCGCCGGACCGTCCGCGGATTCATACGCCGTGACGGCAGGGAACGGGACGACGACGATCCCGGTGGGCGAATCCCACGACGTTACCGTTGAGTTCGAACCGACTGACGCCGGCACGGCTAACGCATCGCTGGTGGTGTCCACCGATGACTCCGACGAACCGGCGGTGACAGTTGGACTCTCCGGCAACGGAACCCTCGTCGCCTCGAACCGTGCGCCGATCGCGGTCACCGACCACTACGTCGTAGTCGCAGACCAGAACCTGACGGTGAACGCACCGGGGGTGCTCGCGAACGACCTCGACCCCAACGGCGACTCGTTCAGCGCGACCCACTACGGTGATCCAAACAACGGAACCGTGACGACGCTGACGGGATCAGGGACGTTCGAGTACGTGCCGGACCCCGGCTTCACTGGAACAGACACCTTCACCTACCGGATCCAGGACGACCACGGCGAGTACTCGGCGTACACCACGGTCTTCATTGAGGTCGTGGCGGACCCGAACCGTACGCCAGTCGCCGTTTCCGACCATTACACCACGTTCGAAGGACAGAACCTCTCCGTGGACGCCCCGGGTCTGCTCGCGAATGACTACGACGTAGACGCCGATTCGTTCAGCGCGACCCACTACGGTGATCCGAGCAACGGAACCGTGACGACGCTCACGGGATCGGGGACGTTCGAGTACGTGCCGGACCCCGGCTTCACAGGGACCGATTCGTTCACCTACCGGATTCAGGACGACAACGGCGAGTACTCCTCCTACGCCACCGTTACGATCGAGGTCGCACCCGATCCGAACCGGGCACCGGTCGCCGTTCCCGACCATTACACCACGTTCGAAGGACAGGACCTCTCCGTGGACGCCCCGGGCCTGCTCGCGAATGACTACGATCTCGACAACGATTCGATCCAGGCGACCCACTACGGCAATCCCAGCAATGGAACCGTGACGACGCTCACGGGGTCAGGGACGCTCGAGTACGTGCCGGATTCTGGGTTTGTGGGCACTGACAGCTTCACGTACCGGATTCAGGACGACAACGGCGAGTACTCCACGTACGCTACCGTCTCCGTCGAAGTTGTTGAACCAAATCGACCACCAGTCGCTGTTTCCGACCACTTCGCTACGCTTCAGGGCCAGAACCTCTCTGTGGACGCTCCGGGCCTGCTCGCGAACGATTACGATCCCGATAACGATTCGTTCAGCGCGACCCACTACGGTGATCCGAGCAACGGAACCGTGACGACGCTCACGGGATCGGGGACGTTCGAGTACGTGCCGGATTCTGGGTTTGTGGGCACTGACAGCTTCACGTACCGGATTCGGGACGACAACGGTGAGTACTCCTCGTACGCTACCATCTCCGTCGAGGTAGTCGATTCATCGGGGACGGCACCCGTTGCCACAGACGACTACTATACCACGTACGAGGGACAAAATCTCTCGGTGAGCGCTCCGGGCGTACTTGCGAACGACCTCGATCCCAATGACGATTCGATCCAGGCGACCCACTACGGCGACCCCACGGACGGGACGGTGACGACGTTCACGGGATCGGGAACGTTCGAGTACGTGCCGGATCCCGGCTTCACTGGAACGGACACCTTCACCTACCGGATCCAGGACGACAACGGTGAGTACTCCTCGTACGCTACCGTCACGATCGAGGTCGCACCCGATCCGAACCGACCGCCGGTCGCCGTTCCCGACCACTACACCACGTTCGAAGGACAGAACCTCTCCGTGGACGCTCCGGGCCTGCTCGCGAATGACTACGATCTCGATACCGATTCGATCCAGGCGACCCACTACGGCGACCCCACGGACGGGACGGTGACGACGCTCACGGGATCAGGGACGTTCGAGTACGTGCCAGACCCCAACTTCGTCGGAATTGATTCGTTCACCTACCGGATTCAGGACGACAACGGCGAGTACTCCTCGTACACTACCGTCTCCGTCGAAGTTGTTGGACCAAATCGACCACCGGTCGCTGTTTCGGATCATTACACTACATTCGAAGGACAGAACCTCACCGTGAGCGCTCCAGGCCTGCTCGCGAACGATTACGATCTCGATACCGATTCACTCAGCGTGACCCACTATGGTAACCCCAGCAATGGAACCGTGACGACGCTCACGGGATCGGGGACGTTCGAGTACGTCCCGGATTCTGGGTTTGCGGGAACCGATTCGTTCACGTACCGGATTCAAGACGACAACGGTGAGTACTCCTCGTACGCTACCGTCACGATCGAGGTTGCACCCGATCCGAACCGATCGCCGGTCGCCGTTCCCGACCACTACGCCACGCTTCAGGGCCAGAACCTCACCGTGAGCGCTCCGGGTCTGCTCGCGAACGATTACGATCCCGATAACGATTCGTTCAGCGCGGCCCACTACGGTAATCCCAGCAATGGAACCGTGACGACGCTCACGGGGTCAGGGACGTTCGAGTACGTGCCGGATTTTGGGTTTGCAGGCACTGACAGCTTCACGTACCGCGTTCGGGACGAAAACGGCGAGTACTCCACGTACACCACCGTTTCGATCATCGTCGTCGAGGTGAATCAACCGGGACGTGCCGCAGTCGAACCGAGCGCCGTCGACTTCGCTGACACCGAGGTCGGAGCCACTGCGTCCCAAACGGTCACGGTGACGAACGTCGGAGGAACGCCGCTAACAGTGTCCGGCGTCGACCTTGCCGGGGCGGGGACGACGCCCTTCGACGTCGTCGCTGGTGACGAGACGGCACAGCTTGCGACCGGAGCGACACGCGAGATCACGGTGTCGTTCGAACCGATCGCGGTCGGGGCCGCCAGTGAGACGCTCCGGGTTCACACTGACGACGCGATGAACCCGGTAGTCGAACTCCCGCTGACGGGTACCGGCATCACTTCAAATGACGGCGCTGAGGAACCTGGTGGCGGGGACGCTGGCGTCGATACGGGGAGCGATTCCAGCGGCTCCGGCGACGGGTCCGGGTCGGACTCCCCGACCGGCCAGACGGGTTCCGGCATCACTGTCACCCGATCGGCCGATGGGACGACCGATGTCTCCGTCAAGAACGCACGGAACGGGACGGCTGTCGACATCAACACGTCCGGAACGGGATCGGGTAACGTCACCCTCGACGGGCTCAACGTTACGCCACTGGTCGACGGCGACTTCACGCTGAACGTCAGCGTCAGCGAGGACGCCCCGCCGGGCGCGCCCGATACCACGCCGACCGGACGGACGCCGATCTCCTACTTGAGCGTCGACCACTCGATTCCCGACGAAGAGATCGGCGAGGTCACCTTCCGTCTGCGCGTTTCGAAGGACGGACTCGCTGCACGCGGGCTTGCGCCCTCGGACGTCGTCGTCTATCGCTACCACGACGGCCAGTGGCAGGCCGCGTCGATGAGCGTCGTCGACGAAACCGCCACGCATCACGTCTTCGAGGTGACGGTTCCCGGCCTCTCAGTGTTCGCGGTAAGCGGCCAGGAAGGGGTCACGGACGACCCCGCGTCGACCGCGACAGACGAACCGATGGAAACCGATTCGCCCGATGAATCGGAGGGTGACAGGTCGATGGATGAACCGGAGGGTGACGGATCGACGGATGATGGATCGACGCCGGATACGACGGCTTCGAGCTCGGAGCAGGGGTTCAATCCCCGGCTGCTTCTCGTTGTCGTCGTCGGACTCTCGGTCGGAGTCGGTGCGCTTTGGCTGTACCGCCGCTCGAGGATCTGACGGCGTCAATCGACGAATAGAAACCGCGAACAGACTCTGTGGCCGTTCGAGTGATCCGAATGCCACCACTCGCTTTCCATTGGTCGGTGGAACGGTCGTTTTTGAGCCAGCGTATCGAGTCCCGTTCATCATACATTCGCTAAACCCGTTCAGTATGGATAGATTGTGAGTCGTGAGTGCCGAGGCCATCCATAACGGAATGTAACTACCAGTAGAGATACTGTTAAGCTCTAGTGTAACATAAACAAGTTGATAAAATGGGTGCGAACAGTCGCCGGCGAGGAAGCGGTGGAACGATACCGAGGCTGGAGCTGCTCGTCGCGGTTGGTGCCGTCGGACGGTAAGTCTGAGCGGGTGTCTCGACGAGGACGTGGAACTCGTCGAATGGGAGACGGACATCAACGACGCGTCCTTTGCGGAGACGCTCGTGACAACACTAGTACGAGTACATGCGCGAGGCAGGGCGCAGTCCCAGCACCTGAGTCCGACACGGTCTCCCGTAAAGCGCGGTCGACAGTCGTTGGACTCGAAACGGTCAGTCGAGAGCTCGTGAGACACGGATACAGGCCAGGGGGTACAATCGTCTCGAATTTGGATGTAGCCGGGGACCGACTGCCGGACTGAACCGATTCCGACGATCGACAGAACTCGTCCGACAGGCTGTGGCAAAGCCAAAATGGGGCGTCAGTCGTCGCCAGCGAGGTGACAGACGGTGCGTCGCCGTCCGGAGGACGGTGCTCGCAAATGCCGATAAGAGCGTCTCGGTGTCGAGGGAAGTATAGATTTTCGGATAAGTTGTCGGTCGGTGGGATTTCTGCGTACAACACCCGACCAAAATGACCAGTGAACCGATCGTATGCCTGGCTGAGTTCGTTCTCCGTAATGTTCTAATGGCCGACGTGAGTGGAGACTTGTAATGACGTACGAACACATCGACTCGGAACTCGTCAACGGACTGTTGGGAAACGGGCGAGCAAGTCTTCGAAGCTTAGCAGAACAACTGGATGTCTCGGTTACGACGGTTTCTAACCACCTCTCCGGTCTTGAGGATGAAGGTGTCGTCGAGGGCTACACTCCCATCGTCAACTATGACGAACTCGGGTACGACGTGACGGCGGTTATGCAGCTGAAAACAGAGGGTACCGCGCTTCCCGACATCACAGAGACGCTGCAAAATCACGAGCAGATGATTTCGGTTTACGAGGTCACTGGCAACTACGATATTATCGCTATCGGGAAGTTCAAAGACACGGACGATATGAACGAGCAGATCAAATCCTTGATTACCGATCCGGATATCAATCAGTCGAATACCAGTATCGTTCTCAACGCCGTGACGGAGAACGAGCAGTTCGAATTGGACACTGGAGACAATTAACCCGAGATCGGGGTTCTGCTGATCGGCTCCGCGAGAAGTACTGCTACTTGATAAGTATAGTACTAAAACACTTGTGTCCGTCTCTCGTCTCTCTATTCGTGACACTTATGCCCTCCAGTACGTGCTCGTCAGGGGTCGTTATCGATCGCGGATCGATCGTGGTTGCAGCGTCCAACGACCAATGATCGATTCCAACGCAGCGATAGTCGCCGGTCTGTTCGCGGTCCTCGGAGGCGTCGCGCTGGTAACTGCTCGTAAGACACACACGAAATACACCAATCTCGTGGATATCACCGATCGTAAGAACGCTCGCGAGAATAGCACGGAGACGGTTCTCGAAGGTCCGATCGAGGTGATCGAACCAGCCACTCCTGACAGCGTACCGCCCGAAGCAGTGGATACCGAGGCCCCAGCCGCGCTCTGGGCCTGGCGTATCCGTCAAAAAGTATCAAACGGAGGTGGGAATCGAAGTCAGACCAACTGGCGAACGGTCGAGAGCGGTCTTGCCGTCGGTGAATTTTCAATCACCGACGGCTGGGATCCGGTTCGTATCGACTCATCCTCGCTTACGACCGATCAAAACGGGTTGGTACAGGGTGATGGAGATCCGTTCGAGGCAACGCATTTCCACCTCGGGGATCCTGAAATGGATATTCGGCTCGGGGACCCGGACCCGATCACCGAGCGGTTAGAGAAGTGGGGCGTACTCGGTCCAGACGGTCTCCTTGACGATGTCGAGTTCACGATCAGCTTTGGTCGAAAAACGATGACCCCCGATCGGTATCAGGCGACGGTGATTCGAGACGGCGACGAACTACTGCTCCGTGGCGAGGTCGACGAGACGCAGGACGGATCCGTACTACGTGGAACGGCAGCGCACCCGCTGATCGTTGCTGCTACTGATCTCGACGAAACGAGCAACCAGCTGTACTCGAAAGCCCGAATCCAAGCCGCGATCGGGATCGTTCTGGTTCTGGTCGGTGTCGGATTCGCAGTACACGGACTCTTCTGAATCCCACTGATCGATCGGACGGTTCTGAACGTCACTCCGTCTCCGGTGTGTCGTACTTCTCGAGATACTGTTCTCGACGAAATACTGGACGATTGTATGGTATTCCCTCGCGCTGGCGGTTCGATTCGTAGGCCTTATGTAGTGGCCGGCGATTACTGTTTAATCCGAAGAGGAAATGAGGATCCTACCCCTGCGGTCCGCCGTACAGATGGGATCTGATGTTAGCTTCGACAGTTCGGTGACGCCTGATCGGTCTGCGAAGACGATCGCGTCATCGAACGTGTGGACCCAAATTGTGTGAGTGTGTACAACATTCACCGCCAACAGACCCTCCAGCCCACCTGGGCTGGAGTAATATAGCATTCATTCCGGTTGATCCTGCCGGAGGT
>NZ_JCAQID010000015.1:0-46409 GCF_059736405.1 Halosolutus sp. DAT137
AGACGTCGCTCTCGTCGGCGATATTCGACCTCGATGGCGAGGATCCCGAAGCCAGCGAGATTTACATCGCACTCGGCAAGCCGTGTCACGCCTGGCGCACGGAGGAGGGTGACGGCTGGTTGACCATCACCGCCGACGCCACCGAAGCCGACGTTCCCGACCGCTTCCTCACCGGCGAAGCGTGGCTCGAACACTACACAGAAGATGCCTACGAGGGCGAGCGCGAACCTGTCCCACTCAAGTAGGGTCTCCAAACATCCGGTTCCCGCCAACACCACGGGAGCCACCGACTACCCCCTGATTCACTCTTTTGCGTGCCGATCGACGAAGTGCAGTCCGCTCGACGTGAAGCGGTAGCGTCGACATCCGCTGCTCTCAGAACGCACTACTAGACTGGTAGCCCAGCGAACGAGTCGGTGGCGGGTGTCGATCAGTCGAGGTTTGCTCGAACGTCTTCGAGAAGTGCGAGCGTTTCGTCGGCCGAATCGTCGGAGACGGTGCTCACCACGAGTTCGTCGACGCCGAGTGTGTCGTACGAGGCGATCCGCTCGGCCACCGTTTCCGGATCGCCGTGCAGAATCCGTCCGCCGAGGTCGTCCCAGCCGCGATAGCCGTCCTGAACGAGTGCCTCGACCGCGTCCGCCGCATCGTCGGCGTCCTCGCGGAGTAACGCGCCGCGACGGAGGATCACGTCACCGCCTCCGGCCTCGGCGTACCACTCGAGTTTTCGTTCGAGGTCGTCGTCCCTCTCTCCGGCGGAAACGATCCACGCGTCGCCGCGCCTTGCGGCGCGTTCGACTGCGGGTTTGGCGATCCCGCCGATACAGATACGGGGGTCGGGCCGGGGCTCGATCGCGACGTTCTCGAGGCTGACGGTTTCGCCGTCGAACGAGACCGACTCGCCCGATGCCAGCGCTTCGATGACGGTGAGGCGTTCGTCGAACCGAGTCGCTCGCTCTTCGAGGGGGACGCCGAAGGCGTCGAACGACGGTTCGTGCCCGCCCACGGCACACCAGAGATCGAGCTGGTCGACGAAGCACTCGAGCGTCCCGAGTCGCTCCGCGAGGTAGACCGGATCGTACAGCGGCAGCAGACACATCACGGCGACGTGGTCGAAGATGGCAGAGAGTCGACTCGCGGTCGGTACGTGCTGAAAGAATCGCCGGTCTCCGCTGACGTGGTGGTCGGGACACTGGACGTAGTCGAATCCCGCTTCGTTCGCTGCGCGTGCACCCTCGACGACGGCATTCCCCGCAGCCCTCGTGCTCCCCTCGCGCGGCTGGAAAGCATCGATGGCGTATCCGAGTTTCATCGCCTACGAGTTCTTCGCTGCAATAATAAATCTACGCCAGTTCCAGTGTGCGGATTCTCGGTCGGACGACGCGCAGCGTTCCGATCGATGATCGCTGTGTCCGGTAGCGACATTCGATCCGAATCGAACGGCAGTGTTTATGGGTTTGTGGACCAATCCATTGCTACGAATGTCCTTCGACAGCGTCGACGTCGTTCCGGCGTCGGAAGCCCGCGCATACCGCGTCGCCGCGAACCAGCGGTTTCGAATCGTCGCCCACGAGGGACCGCAAGTCTGTGACGCCGTGTTCGTCGGAGCCGAGGATCACTCGAAGACGTACAGTTCGGACCTTTCCGTCCTCTTCAACCAGCTCAAGGGGACGGGTTCGATGAAGCGGATCAAAACACTGTATTCACGGCCACCGGACACGACAGCGATGCTCACGGTGACGGCAGATACCATCGGCCACCACTTCCCGTGGGCCGGTGGAATGTGCTGTTCGCACCTCTATGAGGTACGCGACGACGATCCGGAGCACGCAAACTGCGCAGACAACCTGCTGGAGGCGCTGAATGACTGTGGGCTGGACCTGGAGGTGGTTCCGGAGGTGTTCAATATCGGGATGCACGTCACCGTCGAGGACGATCGAATTCGATACCTGCCGCCGGAGTTCGGGCGCGGCGATTACATCGAGTTCGAGCCCCAAATGGACCTGATCGTCGGTATTTCTTCGTGTCCGAACGACACGACTGTAATGAACGAATCCGAGCCAAAATCGCTCGAGGTTCGGTTTCAGGAGCCGCCGGAATAGGCGTGGTTGAACCGGTACTCGACCGTCGCCAATGCCGTTAAATATCTTCCATCGCGGCGATAACGGGTCGCTCGCTCGAGAGCAGAATAGATTGCGTGACGCTTCCAAAGAGGACTTTCCCGATGGGTGATTGATTTCGTCCCGCGGCCACGATGTAGCCGGCATCGACTTCGTCCGCGTACGTGACGACCTGCCCGCTCGGATTGCCGACCAGGCCGACGTGTTCACAGGCGTCCGTTATCGGTGCCGCCACCTCTGCTGCGATCTCCGCTGCCACCGATTCGATCTCCTCGTCGGTCGGTTCTGAGCCAGCCTTGCTCGAGTCGGTTCGGTCGAGTTCGTCGAACGCCGATCGCGTGAGGACGTGCACGACGTGCAGTTCACGGTCGAGGGCTGTTGCGACCGTCTGCGCTTCGTCGACGACTCGGGTGCCTCGCTCTGAGCGATCGACCGCGGCGACGATCGGCTTCGACGCGTCCGCCGCGTACGTCCACCCGTTCGGGACGCTAACGACCGGTGCCGACGACTCGAGCAGTACTGATTGGGTCGTACTGCCGAAGACGGCTTTGCCGACCGCCGTTCGTTTCCGACCGCCGATGACGAGATAGCGTGCGTCTTGTCGATCGGCTTCAGCAATAATTTCCTCGCTCGGATTGCCGATGCGGCCTCGAACGGTGACGGGTACATCCGCGTCGCTGGTCCGATCGACCGCAGATTGTGCGATGGTTTCGGCGTCTGCCGCCGCGTCGTCGAGGTAGTATTCTGGCCGTTCGTCGACCCGTCGGTCCGCCTCTTTGCGCGTCAAGACGTGCAATACGACCAGATCGTCGTCGAAGTTTCGGGCGAGCTCTCGTCCGACAGAGACTGTCTGTTTCGAGCCAGATTCGTCGTCTACCGCGACTACGATAGTCATGGTTCTCGTTCGATTCCTCGGAAGATAAGTATACGGATCGCTGTGCAATCGTGGCTGGATCCGGACCCGAAATCGCGGCTGGATCCGGACCCATAGTGTGTTCCGTGTGTGTGCTCGCTGGTGCGTGTGCTCGCTGTCTATACGTTTCGCAATTCCGTCCAGTAGAGTCCGCGGTGCGTTCGAAGGTCAGTCGATGACCATCGACTGCTCGAACCCGCGCTGGGCTTCCGCCTTGAGCGCCTCCCAGAGTTCGTCCGTAATTTCGTTGAACTCGTCGGTCGTGACGATCGATTCGTCCCGCGGTCGCTCGATGTTCACCTCGACCATCTTCTTGATCTCTCCGGGACGGGCGCTCATCACGAGGACGCGGTCCGAGAGGAACGTCGCTTCCGTGAGCGAGTGCGTGATGAACATTGTCGTCTGGTTCGTCTCCTGGCAGATCCGGAGAAGTTCCTCACCGAGGATGAACCGCGTCTGTTCGTCCAGCGCGCCGAAGGGTTCGTCCATCAACATGAGGTCCGGGTTCAGCGCGAGGGTACGAGCGATCGCGACCCGCTGGCGCATTCCGCCGGACAGTTCTGATGGGTAGGTTTCCTCGAACCCAGAGAGACCCACCAGATTCAAGATCTCTCGCGCTCGCTCTCTCCGATCGGCTTTGTTCATTCCTCGCATCTCGAGACCGAACTCGACGTTCTCGATAGTCGATCGCCACGGGAAGGTCGAGTCCTCCTGAAACACGACGCCGATATCCTCGCGGGGTTCGGTGATCGGCTCGCCGTCGATGCGAATTTCTCCTTCGGAGGGTGAAATCAACCCTGCGACCATCTCCATGAGGGTGCTCTTTCCGCAGCCGGTCGGGCCGATGACCGAGAAGAACTCGCCCTCTTCGAGTTCGCAACTCACGTCGCGAACGGCTTCGACACTGTCTGGTCTGTTCTCGTTGTACGTTTTCGAGACGTTTTCGATCGTTAGTTTTGTCATTGTTATATCCCCATCTCTTCGTCGGTGGTCATGTTCCAGCGCTCCTCGAGCGCCTGCTGTGCGCCATAGAAGATAATATTGATACCGAATGCGATGATGGTTAACACGGTGACGACGAGTAGAATCTGCTCGCTGTTAAACGTCCCCATGGCGTGTTGAAGAATAAGTCCGAGTCCGGAACGCGACGCGAACAGCTCGACGAGGATCACCGCGAGGAACGCGCTGTTGAACGTCAGTCGGAGCGCGACGACCAGCTGTACGAGGATATACGGGATAACGATGTGGCGGAATAGCTGGTATCGCGACAGACGAAGCGACTTCGAGACGTCGAGGTAGACGCCCTCGATCGATCGAACGGCGCCCATCGTGATGATGAGCATCGGGAAGAACGCGGAGAACGTCGCGAAGCCGACTTTCGTGTTCAACCCGACGCCGAAGATGAACAGAAAGACCGGATACATCGTAATCTTCGGGACGGAGTAAAACGACAGGAAGAACGGCTCGACGATGTCGAATGCCGGCTTGTTGAATCCGAGGGCGAGACCCAGTCCGCCGCCGATACCCGTCGCGATGACGAACGAGATGACCACCGCCTGCATAGTTGCGTTCGTGTTCGGAACGACCCATCCGGATTCGATCCCCGTTATCAACGCGCTGAACGTGTGGACGGGGCCTGGCAGAATGCGCGGTCCGACCCAGGCGCTCAGCAGCGCCCAGATGGCGACAACCGCGACCGGAACCAACAGGCGATAGAAGGTGAGCGACGAGAGCGTCCGGTCGAGCAACGCCTGTCCCTGGCTCGTTTCGGTTGCCATCGATCAGGCCCTCCGGTGAAGTCGGTTTTCCATTTGAATCAGTGTTAGATTGACGACCACTGCAAGGGTGATCACGACCAGCAACACCGCATACATGTTTGCGGTCTGGAAATTCTGGTAGTACCACGAAATCTGATAGCCGAGTCCGGCGTTTGAGAGGATGAACTCGCTCGCGATGACGCCGATGAACGCGTAGACAAAGCCCAATTTCAGGCCCGTGAAGATGTAGGGAACGGCCGCGGGGAAAATAACGTGGCGAAACTGCTCTCGGCCCGACAATCCCATCGATCGACCGACATCAACCAGTACGTCCGGTACTTTCGCCAGTCCGTTGGCGGTGCTGATGACGATGATCGTCACGCTCATCGCGAACGCGATCAGAACGATCGGGAAGATGTTGAGACCGAATACGACGATGAATATCGGGTAAAACACGAATATCGGCATCGCGTAGAGGACGACGAGGTACGGATCGAGTACCTGCTTTACTTTGTCGTGGCGCCACAGGAACCAGCCGAGAACCATCGCGACGGCAGCGGCCATCAGAAACGAAACGAGAACCAGACCGATCGTGTTGAGTATGTCGTCCGTTAGTTGCCCGGTCGAGAGCAGTTCGTACGCCCGTTCCACCATCGTCGATAGTGGAACGTACGTCAGCTGATCGAACCACTCGGCTCGACCGAGCAACTCGAGTACTGCGAGTATCGTAAAGAGCAATGCGACTCGTCCGATGCGTATTTTTTGTTGATATCGGAGCGGTGGAAGTACGTTCAAATTCATTTTCTATAGTTTTGATATCTCACAAGGGACGTCGTCTGGTGACGGCGGACGAGTTCGTTACAGCCAGTCGCTCTGGTACTCTTCCGGCAAGTATTCGTCCCGGATCAGTTCCTCTCGGTCGAGTTGTTCACCTTCTTCGAGCGTTCCGTCGAACTGGAGCACCCGTTCGAGGTCCTCGACGAACTCCTCGCTAATTCCGATCTGGAAGAAGTCTTCGGGCTGGGTGTCTTCCAGTCCGGCGATGGCGAGTTCCTCGTTGAAATCGGCGGCTTCCGCCCACATACGGCCCGCTTCCTCGACGTTGTCGTGAATCCACTCGGACGCCTCGATCCACCCGCTGAGGAAGCCCCGTGCCATTTCCGGCCGTTGATCGAGCACGACGTTCCCCATCGAGAGGATGTCCTCGGTGTAGTGTGGCGCGTATTCGCGGCTGTGCCAGACGCGTCGCGTGTCTCCGTTTCTGAGCAACTCGGTTGAGGTTGGATTCGTGTTCAGTCCGACGTCAGCGATCCCTTCCATCACCGCAGAAATCACTTCACCCAGCCCACCGGTGTAAATAAACTCGACATCGTCCAGCGAGATTCCGTCGGCGGCTTCGACCGAGAGAACGGCGTTCGCCTCGCCCGACGAGGCCGGATCCGTGACTGCGATCGTTTCGACATCCTGTATCTCTTCGATGTCGGAGTCGGCTCGTGTCTGGTAGTCGATGTCCGGAACGGCTGTCGCCATCCCAACGATATACAGTGGTGCCCCTTCGTAGAACGCTTTTGCCGTTGCGTTTGGCGGTGACATTCCCACTTCGATATCACCCGTCGTGATCGTGCGGACGCCGCCGCCACCCCCGGCGGTCGAGACGATGTCGTTTACGTTCACGCCGTGGTCGTTGAAGATGCCGTTTTCCATCCCGACTGTCAGCGGCAGCCCGTGTGGAATAACCGGGTAGTGGGAGAACCCAACAGAGAGATTCTCGGTCCCGTTTCCGCCGCCGTTTCCGCCGTTTCCGCCATTTCCATCGGCATCGGGTGTCGGCGTATCCTCTTCCCCCAGACAACCGGCCAGCCCGGTTGTCAGCGCGACACCTGTTCCTCCCGATAATTTGATAAACGCCCGTCTATTGGTGTGATCAGAACCCATGCTATTATCTTACACTCTGTATGTGCAACTCTACAATTTCAGTCTGGTCTATTAAGTTACCATGAACCGGTGTTATTTGACACCTCCTCTCTATCAGTCATATAATCAGTAACTCAGTGACCTCGGAATCGTATTGGTGCCAGGCGTGTTGATGGCAAGCTATATGTGTTCTACGACCGATTTTCGACCGTGTACATACCGGAGTCAATACCGCAAGCGGATCGAGAGGTGATGCTCGAGAAGGCGGGCTACGCTGGCACAGTCGGCGTTGGCGACACTATCGCCGTCCTCGTCGTCGACATGACGAAGGCGTTCGTCGAGGACGAGTATCCGAACGGATACGCGGAGACGGGGAAACCCGCGGTCGAAGCGATTTCTCGACTGATGGATCATGCCCGCGAAATGGGAATCAGAGGATACTACGCTCGCGCGAGAACCGAGGGAGCACCGGTCGAACTCGGTCGATGGACGGATTCGACCGGGTTAGGCGACGACGAAGACTCGACCGACGACCTGCCGCCGGGCGACCCCGACGCACTGGCGGACGGAATAACGCCCGGACCGGACGACGTCGTCATCGACAGCAAGTACAAGCCGAGTATGTTCTTCGGCACGCAACTCGAGAGCATGCTGACCTACGATGGCGTCGACACGCTCGTGATCACGGGCATGACGACATCCGGCTGCGTCAGAGCGACGGTCGTCGACGCGTTCTCCTACAACTACCGCATCGTCGTCCCCGAAGAGTGCGTCGCCGATCGGTCACAGATCTCCCACGAAATCACGTTGTTCGACATCGACATGAAATACGGTGACGTACTGCCCCTCGAGGACGTTCTGGAGCTGTTGTAGCCGCAGGTTTTCGTACGGACGCTGCCAGTTCCGCCTGTACGCCGTCGGTTCCATGTCTCGTCCCGTCTTCCTGTCTGCCGTCGGTTTCGTGTCTCGTCCCGTCTTCCTGTCTGCCGTCGGTTTCGTGTTCCGACTGCCCTCTGATTGGCAGACTGGGCCTGCCACTGCCTGCCGACCGTGCCTTTCTCGAACGCGTTTGTCCTCGTCCGCCAGCTATCGTGGGATCGAATTGCCAGCAAGTTTCGCCTTTGCTTCGACAGTTATTGGTACCGACCCGCATACCGTCGGTATGGAACGCAGCGACTTTCTCCGCGGTGCCAGAGAGATCACCCCGGCCGTCCCACCGAACGTCCCGTTCGGGATGTTGTTCGGTGCGACGGCCGTCGAAGTCGGGTTCGAACCGATCGAAGCGACGGCGATGTCGCTTTTCATGTTCGCCGGGGCAGGCCAGTTAGCGGCCGTCGATCTCTTGCGAACGGAAACCGCATTGCCGATCGTGTTCGTCACCGTACTCGTCGTCAACCTCCGGTACGCGGTCTACAGCGCGTCGATAGTCCCGCTCGTTCGCGACCTTCCGACTCGTTGGCGAGCCGTTATGGGATATGCGCTGTTCGACATCAACTTCGCGTTCCTCACGAACAAGTTCGGACTGGCGGACGACAGCGGTGGTACCGACGAAGCGACCGACCAGATCCATCGGGGCTGGTACTATCTCGGTATCACGCTCCCCCTCGTCGCCACGTTCGTCATCACCACCTACGTCGGCGCGATCGTCGGAACCGCTTTTGCCGGCGGACTGAGTCTCGAGTTTGCGATTCCGTTGATTTTCATCGCGCTTCTCGCGCCGTCCGTCGACGGACCTGCACTTGTGGCAACTGGCGTTGTCGCGACGGTCGTTACCATCGCCGCGTCGGGACTCCCGTTCAATATCGGTCTTCTCATCGCCATCGCCGTTGGCGTCGGCGTCGGTGCCGCCGTGGATAACCGCAACCGTCTCGTGGCTCGGGTTGATGTTCGATGACAGAACTCGATTCGCAACTCGTCTGGGCAGCGATCGTGCTGTTGGGCATCGGGACCTATCTGCTGCGAGCGTCTTTCGTTCTCGGAATCGAGTGGATTGGCGAACTGCCGTCGGCCGTCGAAGAGGTGTTACCGTTCGTTCCCGTGGCCGTGTTGGCGGCCCTCGCCGCGCCATATCTCGTCGTCCCCGACGGCTCGATCGCGATCGGATTGCACAACGAACACCTGATCGCCGGGCTCGTCGCGTTCGTCGTCGCCCGTAAAACCGGGAGCCTTACGCTGACCGTCGTCGGTGGCATGGGTCTGCTCTGGGGTCTCCAGTGGCTGTGAGGGAACCTAGAACCGCCCGAACCGTCAGACAGTCCGACGAATGGCGCGTGAATTGCCGGCCAATGCCCGTTTATTCGGCGCGTAACCTCGCCTTCGAAACCCCGTTTTTACACCCTCGAGTGCCGTGGACCTCGCCACCGCATCGAGTGTTGACTCCGACCGTCCCATCGAAGTGTTGGCTCCGACCGTCCCATCGACAACTCTGACGTCGAAAGCGACCGCCCCGACACTGCTTCAGTACGGGCCAGACACCTATTTTGTCACACGAATCCGAGTACAAAATCACCTTTCCTACGCGTTTCACGCCTCGAAACGACAGAATTAAAACTGGTGCCTCAACGCCGTTCTGTGAAATCAAAGACGACAGATTTCACCCCCATCTAAAATAACAGCCTTAGTGTATTATTATTGTGGGTGTGTACCCGATATGAAACAGCTAGTATTTGATAGGCATTGTCATGATAGGATGTGGCATGATCTGGTACCGCACTGCATCGATCGGCCCGGATCGGCACGACCGGAAACGACGGTGGACACTCGTGTGCCGACGAGACGGGTACTGTCGTAGGATACCGTTCGCGGTCACCGCTGTGGGAGACGGTTTCGCTACAGCGGCGCGAATCGGCGTTCTCGGGTGAAAAGGGACCCGGGGTTCGCGGATCGTCACGGCGTAGAACACAGTACAATCGGGCCGTCACGTTCGGTCTACTGAACGGTTGCCGTACGATCGGTGGGGTCGGTCCGGTCGCCCGCTCTCGTCAGGTGCGCCGGTTATGCCCTGTTCGATTACTCCTCGGCGCGACACCATTCGAGGCTGACGCTCGCGTACAGCTTCGCGGCCGCGACGAGATCCTCGAGTCGCATGCATGGATGGGGCGCTCCGTCGACGTCACGCGTCGTTCGCGGCGGGCCGCAGGTGACGGCGGGGATTCCGACTTCGTTGAAGACGTTGATATCGCGCCACATACTCGTGATCGTGGGGTTCGGCCGCGGCGGTGCCGTCCCGAAAAGCGCCTCGTGTGAGGATTCGAGGGCGTCGACGAGCGGCGCTACGTCCGTCTCGTCGGCGACGTAGCCGCGCCGGAACAGATACGGCTCGACGGTCGCATCGATCTCCGCTGCCTCGAGGACGGATTCGATCTCGTCACGGACGAACTCCGGGCGTTCGCCCGGCGGCAGGCGAACGTCGAGGTAGAGGGAAGCGGTTCCCGGTGCGACGATCGGCGCTTGCGGGTTCCCCGATCGGATCGCACCGACGCCGGCCGACGGTCGCATCGTCCCGTGGTCGAACGTTTTCGTCTGCGCCTGCGCGTAGTCGCTACCCCAGGATTCGAGGACTTCTACCGCGCGGGCCGCACCGGCGAGCGCCCCCGGGTGGTCGGTCAACGGGTCCTCCGGATCGAGAGTCTCGAGGCGGGGCTGGTAGGTCGGCGTTCCAGTGACGGTAATCTCGAACCAGGCGACCCCACACTCCATTCGGGCGATCGCGAAATCCGTCGTCTCCGCGACGATCGCGCAGTCGGCGGTGATTCCGCCGTCGACCAGGCGGCGCGTACCGAGTCCGCTCCCGAGGTATCGGTGGTCCTGAAATTCGCCGACGGTCGTACCGCCGATCTCACCGACGGTAGCGGTGAGAACAAGATCCCCGTCGAGTTCGACGCCGGTTTCGGCCAGTGCACGAGCAGCCCAGAGAAACGCGGTCATCGGTCCCTTGTCGTTGATGACGCCAACGCCGAAGAGATGGTCGTCCTCGCGCCACGCCTCGGTGTGGCTCCGTCGGCGTTCGGGAAGGATCAGGTCGTCTTCCGGTGTGTTCCCGTATGCGGTGTCGATGTGGGCATTGAAGAGGAGCCGCCGAGCCACCTCGTTCGCGTCGCCGGGTAACTGTCCGATCACGTTCGATCGGTCTCCGACGACGGATTGTGTGCGAGAGTCGATGCCGTTCTCGTTCAACCAGTCGTGCAGGTACTCGCTCGCTTCTCGCTCGTAGCCCCGCGGGCTCGGAACGTTCGCGAACTCGACGAGGAAGTCGGCCATCGCCTCGCTGCGGTCGTCGATCCATTCGAACACCTGTTCCGTGGGATCCATCACGGACACCAAGACGGTGGGTCGACTTATCTCTATGTACCTGATACGGATTCGTGTCCGTCGGTACCGCCGATCGGCCAAGACGGTTCGCCGTTCGGCAGTAATTGATGACACTAATCCGTATGACAGGGGCGATACGTGCTGGACAGGCAGCGTCACGCTGGCCCACTCGTCGGTCCGTCCGGGCTGACCAGCGAACCAACGTTTAATATTGCCGGGTCGGATGTACCTCCTATGAAACGTGAGTTAGTGGGTCGTGAGCGCCCCGACTCGGACCGGGTCGTCGGCTCAGCTATCACGCGGGTTGATATCGAGCCGAAAGTCCGCGGTACTGCGGTGTACGGCTCCGACCTCGATCGGCCAGGATTGCTCCATGCGGCGGTGTTGCGATCGCCGGTTCCCCACGCTCGTCTCCGTCGAGTCGACACGTCGGCCGCCTCGGCCGTCGACGGCGTGGTGGCGACACGCACTCGAGCCGAACTACTCGGTCACTTCGACGACAGGTTGCGCCACGTTGGCGATGTCATCGCCGCAGTCGCCGCGACCGATTGCGAGACCGCGACCGCAGCACTCGAGGCGATCGAGTACGAAATCGAGGAACGTGAGCCGGTTCTCGATCCGCACGTGGCGGTCGAAGCAGGCGGGCCGATCGTCCACGAGAATACGCCGGATCTCGATCAACACCGACAGCACCCGATCGACGTGCAAACTGATGGGTACGTCCAGAACATCGACGATTATCACGCCTACTCCCACGGGGATACGGAGCAGGCGCTAGCCGATGCCGACCACGTGATCGAACGGACGTACACGACGCCGCGACTCGCCCATTGCAACCTGGACACGCACTGCTGTATCGCCTCGTGGACTGACGGCACCCTTCACGTCGAGACGACCATCGGGAACGTCACGCAGGCGGCTGAGGAACTCGGGAACTTCCTCGGTATCGGCCGCGACCGGGTCGAGCTAACCGTCCCGCCGACGCCGAGTTCGAGCTTCGGCGGCCGATCGCTCCCGAAGTTCACTTTCGAACCGGTCGCTGCGTCGCTCGCCCGTGAGGCGAATCGTCCAGTTCGCCTGGCCTTTCCTCGGGACGTAGAGTTTCTGGCGGGCGAAACGCGCCACCGGACAGCGTGGACGCTGACGATGGGCGTCTCCGACGACGGTGAGATCACGGCCTTGCGAACGAGCGTCGTCGCCGACACCGGCGCGTATCCCAACGGCGTCGGGCACATCGTCCTCTCGAACGGACGGGACCGCCCGCTCGACCTTTACCGGATCCCGAACTACGAGTATGAGGGCGTTTCGGTGTTCACCAACAACGTTCCGGCCGGCGAGTACCGCGGAATCGGCGTCACGCAAGCGACGTTCGCACTCGAGTCCCACGTCGACGACGCGGCCCGACGCGTGGGGCTCGATCCACTCGAGTTCAGACGGCGGAATTTCCTGAAAGAAGGACAACGGCGGTCGAACGACCGTCCCCCGATCGACAGTTTTGGCGCGTTCGAGTGTCTAGAACGCGGACAGGAGACGTTCGCAAAACTGATCGATGGCCGCGACGGCGGGAGCGAAGCCGCCGAGGAGGCCCGACTCGTTGGTCGCGGCGTCGCCGCGGGCACCCACACGACTGGCTCCGGTGCCGGCGACGGACAGGACGTCTCAGAAGCGCGGCTCACGCTCCGACCGGACGGCACGGTTCTCGCGAGCGTGGCCGGCGTCGAACTCGGACAAGGCTCTGATACGGTTCTGACACAGATCGTCGCCCAGGAGACCGGAGTCACCCCCGACGCGGTCGCGGTCGAACGGTACCCCGCCTCGGACTCGCTCGAGGACTCGCTCGGGACGGTCGCCTCCAGGACGACGTACATCGTCGGCGCTGCGGTCAAGGACGCCGGCGAACGACTCGTCGCTCGTCTCGCCGAACGCGCGGCCGACCGACTCGGCTGTGTGCCCGCTGAGGCCCGAATCGACGACGGCGTCGTCACCGACGGTCGCGACACGATCCCGATCGAGGTGCTCCTCGACGGGGACCTCTCGGCGGTCGGGCGAGCGACCGCGGACGATGCGCCCGCCGCCTACGGCGTCCACTTTGCCGAAGTGGCGATCGATCCGGGCACGGGTCACGTCGATATTCGGGCGTTCGTCGCCGCCCAGGACGTGGGCTTTGCGATCAATCCCGCGATGGTCGAGGGACAACTCGAGGGGGCGGTGCTCCACGGCGTGGAATTCGCGTGCTGTTCGGCGCTGCGCGACGACGGCGGCGTACCGACGAACGCCACGCTGGCGGACTACTCCGTGGCGTCGCCGGCCGAGATGCCGGACGAACTCGAGTGTGTGATCGTCGAATCGAACGAGGCGAGCGGTCCGTACGGAGTAAAGGGCCTCGGAACGCCATCGCTGCCGCCCGTCGCTCCGGCGATTGCGAACGCGATTCGTGACGCGATCGATCGACGGATCGCAGACGCCCCGGCGACGGCCGAACGAGTGTATCGGGTGCTCCACGACGATGCCGCCGGTAAACGGGGTACGAGCGATGAGTGACGCGACGTACGTCCGTCCGACGTCGCTCGAGGAGGCAAAGCGCGTCCTCTCTCGCCGGGGTGAGACGGCGACGGTCGTCGGTGGCGGACAGACGTTGCAGCCGCTCGTGACCGAGGGCGTCGTCTCGATCGACGTCGCCGTCGACGTGTCGGCCCTCCCGGAACTGACCCGGATCGAGCGAACCGCGGACGCGACCGTGATCGGCGGTGCCGTGACCTACCGCGACCTCCTCGAGAGCGAGGCCGGACGCCGCCATCGAATGCTGGCGGAAGCCGCGGCCGAGATCGCCGATCGCCAGGTCCGTGCCCTCGGGACCGTCGGCGGGGCGCTGGCGTCGGGCCAGTCTGCGCTCGATCTGGTCCCGGTCTGTTACTGTCTCGGGGCGACCGTCGTGATCGGCTCCGCCAGCGGTCGGCGGCGCGTTTCCGTCCGAGAGCTATACCCGAACGCGACGCGAGATGCGGAGCGCAGGGGGGATCGATCGGACTTCCTCGGCCTGGCACCGGTCGAACTCGAGGCCGACGAACTGATCGAAGCGATCGAGATCCCCGTTCGATCCGGCGATGACCGGCGAGGCGGCGACTATCGGAAGCTGACGAACGTTGCGGGCGGCTGGACGACCGTCGGAGTCGGGACGCGCGTCGAACTCGACGCGGACCGCGAGACGATCGATCGGGCACGACTCGGCCTGGCGGCGGTCGGTCGAACCGGTGCAGTCGCACCGACCGTCGAGGCGGCACTCGAGGGTGTGCCCGCTACCGTAGCCGCGGTCGACGATGCCGTCGGCCGACTCGGTGAGGACGTCTCGCCCGTTTCACCGTTTTCGTCCGAGACGTACGCGCTCGCGGTCGCGAAGACGCTGCTGTCTCGGAGCCTGTCTACCGCGATCGAGCGTGCCGGAGGTGACCTAGCGTGACGGTCCCGATCACGTTCGAACTGAACGGGGAAGAGGTGACCGCTCGGACCACGCCCGAGCAAACGCTGCGAGAACTCCTCCGTGACACTCTCGGCAACCGCGAGGTAAAACGGGGCTGTCGGACCGGCCGCTGTGGCGTCTGTACGGTGTTGCTCGATGGAGTCGCGGTGAAATCCTGTCTGGTGATGGCACCGAAAGCAGACGGGCGACGCATCCGAACGGTGGCCGGGATCGGTACCGACGACGAACTTCACCCGGTACAGGCGGCGTTCGTCGAGGAGTTCGCCGCCCAGTGTGGCTACTGTACGCCGGGGTTCGTCCTGACGGCTGTCGAGTACGTAGACGGCCTCGACGATCCCGACGAGTTCGATCGCGCGGACGCAAAACAGGCGATCAAAGGGAACGTGTGCCGGTGTACTGGCTACGAGAAGATCCTCGACGCGATCGAGACGAGCGTGCGCCGGGACTGAGTCGGGTTGCCCGATAGAACGCGCTCGCTTCACTCGTTCCGCGTACCCTAATCAGTCGATTTCGTTCCCGAGGCTGTCGATTTCGTTCCCGGGACAGTCGACTCCGTGCTCGGTCAGTCGATTCCGTACCTGATCAGTCGGTCCCCTGGGGGCGAAGCGGGACGCTCTACCGTTGCCGAACGAACGGGGCGGGACGATGAGAAAATCACCGTCGTTCGAATTGTGAGACTCGGCCATCCGTTTCCGCCGTCACAAGCTATATCTGATCGCGCTTCGAGGAATCTGTTGATGGCCACGAACCCGTCGTTTGGCATTCTCTTGCCACACTTTGGACCGGATTGTAGCCCCGAATTCATCGCCGATACGGCGAAGCGAGCCGAAGAACTCGGCTTCGACTCGCTGTGGGCTCGCGACCACCTGTACGTGCCGCCCGAACACCAAGAACACGGCGGCATCGTCGAACAGCGGTTCGTCGAATCGCTCCAGACGCTCACCTACGTCGCCGCGGTGACTGACGAGATGACCCTCGGGACCGGGAGCCTGAACCCCCACCGTCACCCGCTAAAATTGAGCCAGTGTCTCGGCACCCTCGAGTACCTCTCGACGAGCGACGTCATCTGTGCGATCGGTGCCGGAACGTTCAAAGGCGAGTTCGACGCCGTCGACCTCCCGTTCGACGAGCGCGGACGTCTGGTCGAGGAAAACCTCGAGATTCTGCGCCAGACATTCCGCGAGGAGCAGGTCGATTACGACGGCGAGTACTTCTCTTTCGAAAACGTGACGCTCGATCCCAGAGCCGGCGATTCGGTCCCGCTCTGGTACGGCGGCCTCTCCCCGTTCGCGGTTCGCCGTGCGGTCGAGTACGCCGACGGCTGGTTCCCCGGCCGAATGACCCTGGGTAAACTCGACCAGCGACTCGAGCAACTGCGCGACCTCGAAACCGAGCACGACAGATCGCTCGACCTCGGCTATCTCACCATCTTCAGCGTCGCTGACGACACTGAAGCCGCGCTGTCGCACCTGAACGCGAACGAACTGGTCGACGACGTGAACACGATTCTGCGAACCGATCACGACACACTTGAAGATATCCAGGGAAGCTACGTCGCTGGCGACCCCGACACGTGCGTCGAACAGCTCCGTGCGCTGACCGATCGCGGCTTCGAACATATCGTTCTCGACATGCGCAACTCGTTCGACCAGCTAGAGGAGATGCTGGAACTCACCGCCGAGGAAGTGCTGCCAGCGTTCCGGTAATCCTCACTCACGCCTCACCTAGCGACGGCCCCAAGTGCCTCCTCGAGCGACCCTGTCGCCGGGAGCCGCGAGAGCGACTCGAAGGCCCGTCGAACCGACTCGTCGTCGAGGACGCCCTCGGCGCACTCGGCGAATTTCTCGTACCGACGCTCCTCGGAGAGCGGTGCTGACGGGCTTCCGGGAATGCGCCGTCGCTCGAGTTCGAACCGCTCGCCGTCGATCGTGGTCACAACTAGCCTGGCTCCGTAGTTGCCAAACCCGTCGCCAAAGAGGTTCGGTTCGAAGTCGCGTTCGACCAGTTCCATTGCCGCTCGCGTTCGCTCGTCGGTGACGTACTCGGTGGTAAACTCAGCGACGCCGGCGGTTCCCTCTCGGAGCACCGCTGCGATGCCGAACTCGAGCGATGCGAGGGCCTCGAACTCGTTTGTCGGACGCTCGTACGTCATCACGTCGCTCGCCGCGTCGTCGAGCGAGACGACGATCGAGTCGACGTCGTCGACGGACAGCGATTCCGTTCTCGCTAACTCCTGCATCGAGTCCATGGCCGCGTGCAGAATCCGGCCGCAAGGATAGGGCTTGATTCCGAGATCCGTCACCGCCCACTCCTCGCCAAGGCCGTCTCCAATTCGATCGGGCTTATAGTCGTCGTCGGGCGTCATCGCCGCGCCGTAGCCCCGTTCGCCGGAAAATATTGACTCGTCGGCGGTCATTCCCTCGCGGGCGAGTAGCGCGGCCTCCAGTCCGCAACGCGCTGCGTGGGCCGCATGCAGGGCCTTGGTCATCGTCCCCGCGTTTCGAAGCAGGGCGGACGATCCGGAGGCGGCGATTCCGAACGCGTGTCGGCACTCGAGTTCGTCGAGTCCCAGTATCGACGCCGCCGCTGCGGTTGCACCGAACGTGCCGATCGTGCCGGTGCTGTGCCAGCCGTTGGTGTAGTGGCTTGGGTAGGTAGCGTGTCCGATACGGAAGATGGTCTCGACGCCAGCGACGTAGCCGGTCAGAAAGGTGTCTTCACTTTCGTCTGCGACCGCCGTCGCGGCGAGCGCTGCGGGAACGGCCGTCGTGCTCGGATGGATGATAATCGACTCGAACGTATCGTCGTAGTCGTTCGCGTGAGCGAACGCGCCGTTTGCGAACGCGGCACCCGTCGGACTCGCCGTTCCGCCGCCGACGATAAGCGCGTCGTCGCCGGGCATTGACGTCTCGACGTACCGCCGAATTCGATCGCCGTAGGGCTGTCCAGCGGTGGCGAGCGCGACGCCGATCGTATCGGTTATCTGGACCGCTGATCGATCGATGACGGCGTCGGGGATCGAGTCGAGCTCGATACCCGCCACGAATGTGGCGAGTTTCGCAGTTTCCTCCATGCGGACGAGTACGTCACTCGAGATAGATATACTCTCGCAGTCGTGGCGGTGGTCGCGGATGCTGGTTCCTCCACGTCGAATCTCGACGAGCGTCGCTCCGTTGGGGCGGACGATCGCCACGTGGTTGCCCCCCGTTCGCAACACTCATTAGCCCGTTCGATCATCTAGCTATACGCTACTGTAGCGGGCGGCGACTGAACGCTAAAGACGAGATTCATCATGGTAGAACCGACCCACGTACTTGCCGTTGCGTTAGCGCTCGTCGCGTCGATTTCGAACGCCTGCCAGAACGTCTTCATTCGGAAAGGAACGAACTCGGGGAAGGCTCTCGACGCGGTGATCGTCGTGATGATCGTCAATTTCGTGGTCCTCTTTCCGTCGGTTCTCGTTATCTACTACCCGGACTACGGTCTCACGCGGGCCTCGTGGCTGTCGTTTATCGGGGCGGGTCTCCTTGGCACGCTTCTCGGTCGCGTCCTCACGTTTACGAGCATCGACAAAATCGGTGCCAGCCGAACGATTCCGATCGTCGCGTCCCAGGCACTGTTCGCGACAGTGTTCGGCGTAATTCTGCTCGGAGAGACGATGACGACTATTCACGGGGTCGGAATTATCTTCGTGGTCAGCGGCGTCTCACTGATCGCCTGGGAAACGAGCAACTCGAATCTCGATAACGTGTCCCGGAAACGGCTTCTCCTCGGCCTGTTGCTTCCGTTCGGCGCGGCGGTCGCCTACAGCGGCGAGCCGATTTTCGCGTCGTATGGCTTCGAAGCCGGAACTCCGGCCCCGGTCGGACTCGTCATCAAAACCACGGCGGCGACGCTCGGATTCGTCCTCTATTTGCGATTCAGTGGTACGCTCCCGAGCGCTACGGTGTTGCGATCGAAAAACACGCGGTGGTTTTTCGTCGCAGGAGTCGCGAATACGCTCTTTCTCGTTGGCTACTACGTCGCACTGGAGATGGCCCCAGTGAACGTGGTCGTTCCGGTACTGATCACGAGCACGCTGTTCACTGTCGTTCTCTCGGCGCTGTTTTTGCCGACGCAACTGGAACGCGTGACCTGGAAGATCGCTGCGGCGGCGACGGTTGTCGTGACCGGTGTCCTGACGATCACAGTGTACGGCTAACCCCTCCGACTCCCCGTCGAAAACCGGCGTCTCCTCCGCCGACCAGCGGCTCCCGCCTTGGCGATCGGCGGCTCACAATAAAACGGCTCGCTCGAAATGCTGGTAGCCACCCCAGTGACGCGAAACGGGATCGCTTGCAGGAGTGCCAACGGCTATTACGTCCCCGTTCGATACTCCGTTCGAACCAATGAGTGACATTCACTCGGTAGCAGTGATCGGTATCGGAACGATGGGATCGGCGATGGTCCGTCACCTCGATGACGGCGGGTACGACGTCTACGCGTACGATATCGACGTGGAGAAGGCGGAATCGGCGGTCGGCACGATGGCCACGGTAACGGACTCGATTGCGGAGGCGTCGAGCCGATCGGAGCTAACGATCGTCGCCGTCGGAACGTACGACCAGGTCGAGGAGGCGATCTGTGCCGACGACGGGATTATCGCCGGTGCGGATTCCGACCATCTCGTCGCGATTAGTAGCACGCTCTCCCCAGAACAGTGCATCGCGCTCGGAACCCTCCTCGAGGAAGAGGGACTTCGGGCGCTCGGTGCGCCGACGTGTCGAGGGGAAAAGGCGGCCGAACGCGGCGACCTGCTCGTCTTTACCGGTGGCGAGTCCACGGTATTCGAGCGGGCCCGGCCGGTGCTAGAGCGGTTCGGCGCGCCAGAGAACGTCGTTCACCTTGGCCCGATCGGTGCCGGTCAGGCCGCCAAGGCGGCGAACAACTCCCTGCTCTGGAGTTCGGTCGTTGTCAATCAGGAGGTGTTCCTTCTGGCGGACGCGTACGACATCGACCTCGACCACCTCAGAGACCTCCTCGGCAAGTCCACGGGCGGCAACTGGGCGCTCTCCGCGTGGGACTGGATGCACACGAAGTGGGCGCACAAGGATATGCACATCGTCACCGAGATGGCCCGAGAGCAGGACGTTACCGTTCCCTACCTGGCGTTGACGGGCCAGCTCGTGCTCGAACTGGACCAGGACGAACTCGATCGAACGCGGTGATCGTTTCGGGGCCGCGGGAGCTGTGATTCGGAACTGGCTGGACCGACGTGGCGACGGAGCGGTTGCGACGTGGCGGCGCTACATAGACGGTTACTCGTAGTCGGCAATCGCGTAGACGGTTACTCGTAGTCGGCGATTCGTTCGATCGTGTCGTCGAGGACCTCGACGTCGCCGAATTTCATGTCGATGTCGAACAGCGCCATTTCGTGGGAGAGTTCCGCTCGATCCGCGACGCACTCGGCCGGGATGATCGGCCGGATGTTGTGGCTGTTCGCTTCGACGACCGTCGATCGAACGCCGCCGCTCGTGCTGAGTCCGGCGACGAGCAGCGTGTCGATCCCCTCGAGTCGAAGGACGTTCGCGAGGTGCGTATCGAAGAATGCGCTGAGTTTCGGCTTTTCGATGACGACGTCCTCCGGCTCTGGGGCGATCGCCTCATTGATCGTACTCGCCGCTTCGAGGTCGACGTTCGAGAATTCGCCTTCCTTCTTTTCGTCGACGATCCCGCGGTGGGCCTTCAGCGTCGTCTCGTCCCCGGACAGTTTCGTGTAGTACACCGGGAGCCCCGCCTCCCGCGCCGCTTCGAGGAGCCGTTTGGTCGCCGTTACGGCGTCGGTCGACGAATCCGATCGACCGAGGTGGTTGCTGCTCGCAAATATTTCGAGCATGTCGACGACGAGTACGGCCGGCGTGTCGCCCCATCCCATCCTCGCACCGTAGCCACCGCGGTCGATGACTTCGAGGTCCGATTCCGGAACGATATCTGGGACGTACGCCTCTTCGAATCTGCGTGATACCATGGGTAGCTATCACGTGATTCCCCTATAACGGTGCTGGTTTGGTTGCCACGAAACGGCGTCCAAGCCTGCGAATCGCTTCAAGATATCCGCCGGGTGCCCCGTCCACGGTCCGCGTCGGTCATAGAAACGTTATATCGCTCCGGTCGAATGTGAGCCTATGTACGACGTCGCGGTCATCGGTGCCGGGGTAGTCGGATGTGCCACTGCCAGGGCGGTACTCGAGCGCAACCCCGACCTTTCGGTGGCGATCCTCGAAAAGGAGTACCACCTCGGAACGCACCAATCAGGGCGAAATTCCGGCGTACTACAACCAGGGTACGCGCTCGGTCAGGAACCTCGCGAATCCCGGTTCAGGACCGACGGTGCCGAAATGGCACGAAACTTCTGCCGACGGAACGACGTACCAATCAGGGAGACGGGCGCGACGATGGTCGCGACGACCGATCGAGAGGCGGCGATTCTGGACGACCTGGCCGAGAACGCATCGGACGCCGGCGTAGCGGTCGAAAAACTCGACGCATCCGAACTCCGCGATCGGGAGCCGAACGCGGTCGGAATTGGGGGAGTGTACGTTCCGGACGAGTCCGTCGTCGACAGCCACCACTACCTCGACGAACTCGCCAGGCAGTGTGCCGCGGCCGGGGCGACGGTTCACCTGGGCCACGAAGTCGAGCAGATCGACGCCGGGAGCGACTCGATTCGCCTTCGAACCTCGAACGGACGTCTCGCGGCCCGAACGCTCGTCAACGCCGCTGGTCTCCACGCGGCTAGTCTCGCCGGCCAACTCGGGTTGGCGCGAGACGTTACCGTCGTTCCGTTCCGGTGTACGTACTACGAACTCGTCCCCTCGCGTCGAGATCTCTGTCGGTCGTTACTGTATCCCACACCGGATCCGTCGTCGCCATCTCCCGGCGTCAAGTTCGTTCGTCGTCCGGACGACAAGGTTCTCCTCGGACCCACGGTCAGCCCCGCGCTTGGCTACGAATCCTACGACTCCGCGCTCGAAGCGCCCCGCCTCCGATCGTTCGCAACCGACTCTCGGTTTTGGCGGTTTCTCGCGAACCGGAACACGCTGCGGATGGCGAGTACGGAACTCGCGAAAACCTACCGTACCGGGGCATTCCTCTCCGACGCGCGGCGACTGGTGCCAGAACTAGAGAACGACGACGTGACGAGATCGTTCTCCGGCGTCGCGCTCCGACTGGTAACCGATGAGGGTGACCTGGCACCCCCCGTGCTCGACGTGAGAACGACCTCGCGAACCGTCCACGTGCTCAACCCGATGTCGGCCGGCATCACCGTCTCGCTTCCGCTCGGTGAACACCTCGCCGCGATGGCTCTCGAGCGACTGTAAGCGACACACTCGCTGTAACCAACTGTCTCAAATAAAACAGGGGACGTACTGTGCCAATGCAGTCTGTTCGGACGGTGTGATTCCTCTTCGAGTTCAGTCCACGGCCTCCCGCATGACCTCTTCGTATTCGAGCCAGCCGTCGTAGTATTCCGGAACGAACTCCTGGAACTCTTCGCCGTGTATCGGATCGATCGGGAGATCGGAACTGCCCGCCTCTTCGATGAGGTCCTCGTCTTGCAACGCGTCGTACAGCCCGTCTCTGAGCGTGGACGTGACGTCGTCCGGGGTGTCCGGCGGCGCGTATAGTCCGTACGGGGTCGTAAACTGATCTGCGAGCGTTGCCGCGGCGTCCGCAGGCATGCCGAACTCTTCGGCGGAGCCCCACTCGCCGTCCTCGTCTTCTCCCATGAGGAAGTAGAATCCGAGTCCGTCCTCGTCTCTGACCAGCGATGCGCTCGTCGCGTGCGTCGCTGCACCGACGTGCTGGTCGCCGCGAATGAGTGGCGGTGTCATTTCACCGGTTCCGCTGTAGTGGACGAAGTCGATATCGTCGCTGCTGTAATCGCCGGTGAGTTCCCCTGCCACGATCCCGATGATGTGGCCGGTCGCACCTGCACCTTGTGTCGCGAACAGGAGTTCGCCGTTCGTCATGCCATCAACGAGGGCATCCCAGGAGTCGTACTCATTTGTCGCATCTGCGTTGCCGAACCACGACCGGGGCGTTGCACCGATCCGCCCGAGGTGTGTGAACTCGCGAACGTCGTACACCGGGTCATAGAGGATCTGTCCTGTCGTGTGCGCCTCGAGGTGGCCCAGACAGAGCGTATAGCCGTCCGGTTCGGACTGGTAGACCTCGTCCGCACCGATCCGGGCAGCCGCTCCTGCGACGTTCGACACCGTTACGTCGACATCGTTTGGCAGGTGGTTGCCGAGATGGTTCGAGATGATCCGTGCGTACAGATCGATCGATCCACCAGGGTCGGCCGGGGCTACGATTTCGACGTTCCGATCGGGGAACGATGCGCCACCGCCGCCACCGTTGCCGTTTCCATTGCCATTTCCGTTTCCGTTATCATCGTCTCCACCGAGGCAGCCTGCAAGACCTGCAAGGCCTGCGCCACCGAGGTATCGAAGGACACGCCGACGGTCCGACGATGGTCTATTGGTAACCATTGTCGTGTTTGTAGTCGAATCGCGAGAATTTATAACTATGCATTTTCAACGTTTCAGCCAGTGGTAACATCTAGTACTACAGCACGGATTAGAAATCGAGCAACCGCGAACTGGGCCGCAACTGTGCAGTATCGCTGGGAAAACGGGTGAGTTTCGACAGTAAACGGTCAGGTTCTACAGTAGCGTTGATGATCGATGTACCGTTGATGACCGATACACACCTGACCGCACGACGGCGTTGCGATCAGTGGACAGATCGTCTCGGTTGGTTCTGATGTCGGTCGGTACTGCTGTAAACGCGAGTAAAACTGGAGTCGTCAACTCGCCGCGGATCGATTGGTTACCGCGGTGTACACGATCGGCATGACGACGAACGCGACCGTGATGATGATGAGTCCGAGTGAAATCGGCCGTTCGATGAAGATCATGTGAGTTCCCCGCGAGGTCATCAGCGACTGGTGGTACGCATTTTCCGCGATAGGACCGAGGATCATCGCGATGATGAACGCGATCCGGGAGATGTTCGCGCGCATGAATATGTACCCGATGACACCGAACAGCAACGCGACGAGCATGTCCGTCGGGTTGTTGTTAATCGCGTACGCTCCCGGTATCGAAAGACACATGACGCCGATGGCGATCGTTCCGGTGTCGAGTTGGGTCAGCCGGGTCAGTGGCTTCAACAACGCCAATCCGACGATACTGGCGAAGATATTCGCGATTATCAGGGCGAAGAAGATTGCGTACGCGACGTCTAAGTGATCGATGAGGAATCGGGGACCGGGCTGCAGTCCGTGAAGGATGAACGCCCCGAGCAGGATCGCAGCGCTCGCGCTGCCAGGAATCCCGAGTGCGAGGGTCGGAACCAGATCGCCGGCATCTTTCGCGTCGTTCGAGGCTTCGGTCGCGATGACGCCTTCGATCCACCCGGTTCCGAACTTCTCCGGGTGTTTACTGATGTTTTTCGCCTGAACGTACGAGATGAACCCGGCGATCACGCCACCCACGGCGGGTATCGCCCCGACGATGAGGCCGATTGCCGCACTCTGTATGAACAGGACTTTGTGCTTCAGGACGGCGAGTCCACCCGCGAGCCGTCCACCGCTTAGTTCGACGTCCGGATCCTCCGTTGCGATCTGATCCTGTCCCATCAGCTTGATCGCCTCTGCGATCGCAAAGAGACCGATGATGACGGGGATAATACTGACTCCATCGTAGAGATACTGGATGTCGAACGTGTACCGTGCGGAGCCGGTAACCGGATTGAACCCGTGAAACGAGACGAGCAGGCCAAAGCACGCGCCAATAAGTCCCGAGAGGATCGCGCCCTTCACCGCGACGGAGATCGCGATCAGCCCGACGATCGTCAGGATAAAAAACTCGGGTGGACCGAACATGATCATAAACGGCCGGATATACGGCAGAAAGATGACGAGGAACAAGACGCCGACGACGGCACCGAGCGCGCTCGCCACCGCGCTTGCACCGATCGCGATGTTGCCCTCTCCGTTTTGGGCCATTGGATGACCGTCCAGCAACGTCGCGGTGTTGACGGGCGAACCCGGGATGTTCAGCAGAATCGCCGTAATCGATCCCGAGAACGTCACTCCCCCTTTCGCCGCCGCGAGAAATGCCAACGCAACCACCGGATCCATCCCGTAGGTCAGCGGAATCAACAGCGTCAATGCGACGACGCCGCCGAGTCCGGGTATCACCCCAATTATCATCCCGATCAGTGCACCCAGAATGATGAACAGCATGACTATCGGATCCAGCAGCAACTCCAGGCCGGCGACGAAGAAATCTAATGCCATTCGTTATCGCTCCTCGTTCATGATATCGTCATGATTTCGCGAGCATTTTGTCCTTTCGGTACTCATATTTGTGCAATGTCTGAAGTATCTGGCCACGCGGTCGGATCGACGATCACGTCGAGTACTCCTGGTCCGTCGTGATCGAGCAACTTCCGGACGGCCGGCCGCAGCGCCGACGGATCGTCGACGCGATCGCCGTACATCCCGAACTGCTCGGCGATCTCGTCGAACGGCGGGTTGCCGATGTCGGTTCCGAGATATCGTTCGTCGAACAATCTGGCCTGCCGGAGCTTCTGGGTGCCGTGTGAGAAGTTGTTGTAGACGATCGTTTTCACGTCGATGTCGTATCGCACCGCCGTTTCGAGGTCTTGCATCACCATGGCGAACCCGCCGTCACCTTCGACGCAGATGACCTGCCGGTCGGGCGCACCGAGTTTCGCCCCGAGGGCGAGGGGAAAGCCGTAGCCCATACCGCCGAAACTGATCGCGTGGAGGTGCGAGTACGGATCGACTGCCGGCTGTCTCGCGTTGAAACTCGCGTGGGCCCCGCCGCCCTGGGTTAGAATGGCGTCGCCGTCTTTCTCTTCGCGCAGAATCGAAAACAGCGTGCCCGGATCGATCGCGTCCGCATCAGCGTCGATCGCGAAGAAGGCTTCGCGTTCGGCGGCGACGTGCTCTCGGAGGTCCGAGAGCGATTCTCCCGACCAAGAGCAGTTCAGGCCGTCCGTGACGTCGTCGAGGTCTTCGATGAACGCCCGCGCGTCGGCAGCGATCGCACAGTCGACCGGATACTGACTCGCTAACTCCTCAGGCGTGAGATCCACCTGTACGAGGGTCGTCCCCTCGTCGGGGACGGTCCAGTTGGACGTCGTCAGTGCGGAGAACCGGGCACCGATGCCGAGAACGGCGTCGGCTCGCTCGAGTGCGCGGTTCGCTCCCTGTGTTCCCCGTCGGCCGACCACGCCCAGGGACGCCGAACGCGTTTCGTCGAGAACGCCACGACCGGAGTTCGACGTCACGACCGGAATGCCGGTTCGATCGACGAACGCCTCGAGTGCGTCTGCTGCCCCGCTGCGGACGCAGCCACCGCCCGCGAGAACGATCGGGCGCGTTGCGTCCGCGACGATCTCCGCCGCTCGCTCGACATCGTCGGGAGCCGGTCGTGGTCGCGAGAACGGAACTGCGAGGTCGTTGTGGTCGTAGAAGCCTCGTTGTGCGTCCGTGTATGCGGCGTCTTCGCGCGAGACTTCCTTTGGAAGGTCGATGAAAACGGGACCGGGGGTTCCGGAGACGGCTCTGACGAGCGCCGTTCGGATCGTCCTGGCCGCATCGTCGCCGCGCTGGAGCTGCGTCGTCCACTTCGTGATCGGATCGAAGACGCGCTCGACGTCCCACTCGTGCCAGATGTCGCGACCGAGTCGTTCCATGTCCTCGTTGCCCGCGATGGCGACGATCGGCGCAGCGTCCCGGTAGGCGGCACCCACGCCGACAACCTGATTCGCCGCCCCGGGACCGACGTGGACGAGCGTCACCCCTGGGCGATTCGTTACTCTGGCGTACCCGTCGGCCATCGACGTCGCCACCTGCTCGTGTCGCGTCGAGACGAACTCGATCTCCGTGTCGTGGAACTTGTCGATCACGTTCATGATGACCGATCCGGGGAGTCCGAACACGTACTCCACGCCGGCGTCTTCGAGTGACTCGACGATAGCCCTGGCAGCGTCCATAGGGGCTGTCGTTATCGAACGCTCATAACTGTTACTGGCTGTACAACGGGTCCAGCGAGGGTCGACCGAGTTCGACCCGGTTTCGGCCACCATCCTCGCTCGGTAATCGCGGCCGCCAGTCGTGCGTCTAGACGATCGTCGCGGGCGTCTCGCTACTTCGTCCGTCACGGTGGCGGGGAAGCCGACCGGCCAGTAGGGGATGACACGCATACCTTTTTACTCTCGTATGCGAATCGAGGAAACGACGAATGACCACGACTGTACTTAGCGAGGAGGAGGTACGAGAGCTGCTATCCGCGGCGGACGCCGTCGAACGCATCGAAGCGGCCTTCCGGGAGTACGCGGCCGGCGATCTCGTCTCGCAGCCGCGTTCGAGTTTCGACACCGATCACGGCTCGCTCGTTTTCACTCCCGGAGCGGTCGGCGACGACGAGATCCTCGGCACGCGACTGTCCGGCAAGTTCACTGTCGGGGGTTCCGGATCGGTTGATCACTCGGTCGCGACCCCGGTCAAGAGCGATCTGATCGTAGTTTTCGATACGTCGACGGGGACCCTGAAGGGAGCTGTCGCTGGCAACCGCACGCCGGATCTTAGAACGGGTGCGCTCGGTGGCGTCGCCATCAAACACCTCGCTCGACCGGACGCCGAGACGCTCGGTATCATCGGCACCGGCCGGCAGGCCCGAACGCAACTCGAGGCCGCCGTCGCGGTGACGGAGTTCGAAACGATCCGGGTGTTCAGTCGAACCCGAGAAAACCGCGAGGCGTTTGTCGACGAGATGGGCGAGGAGACGGGCGTCGAGATCGACGCCGTCGAGAACGCCGCGGACGCCGTCGTCGATGCCGACGTGCTCGTCTGTGCGACGACCAGTCCGAACCCGGTGTTCGACCCCGACCTGCTCGAAGCCGGGACGCACGTTCACACGATCGGTCCCGCCTGGAACGACGCGCACGAACTCCCGATGGCGGTCGTCGAGGCGGCCGACGTCATCGCGACAGACTCGCTCGAGCAGATCCGGGAGTACGCTGACAGGTACTTCCTCGCCGGAACCGAACACGAATCGCGGATGGTGGAACTCTCCGACGTGATCCTCGACGACCACCCGGGCCGAACGTCGACCGAGGAGATCACGCTCTTTTCACCGATGGGGCTTGCGGGAACCGAGGTCGTGCTCGCGAACGAAGCGCTCCGCCGAGCGGATCGATAGCTCGTCGAGTAGACCAGCAGCTCCTCGAACAGAACGGGAGGCTTTCGAGCGGGATCGCACCCAGACGAGCGATGCCGGAGGACGGATCGACTCGGAGGCGAGACTGCGAGCGCGTGTCGACTCGACCACAACGATTATTATCGAGATACGACAACACGTGTCTATGAACCTCTCGACGGCGGAGTTGCGATTCAAAATCCCAGTATTCGCGGTGCTGCTCTGCTATTTCCTGGTTATCCTGTCGCTCTCGCTGGACCTGCCGCGAGATCCGCGACTCGTTCCGATGCTCATCGTCGTCCCGGCGATCGTGCTGACAGTTATTCGAATCGTCACGTTTCTGTTCCCAGATCTGTCCACTGGGTACGGCGATGTGTTCGACATCTCGAAGTTCGCCGGCGATGTCGACACCGGGCTGAAAGAGCGCTACGGATCACCGAAGGATACGGTACTCGTCATCGGCTGGTTCGCCCTCTATCTGGCGTTGGTCCACCTCTTTGGGTTCGTCATTAGCACGGTCGCGTTCACGGCTGCGTTTCTCTTCGTTCAGGCGGACCAGTCGCCCGTTCGCAGCGTCGTCTCGGCCGTGAGCATTGGTAGCGTCATCTACTTCGTGTTTATCGTGTTGATCAACGTCCGTCCGCTCAACCCCGTCTTTCCGATTCTCCCCTAACCTCGTCGAAACCTCTGGACGGATCGTTCGGACCCTCGTCGCTACTGGTCGTAACCTATAGGTTGGTTCCAACGCAGGTACACGCATGCCAACGCCAGCAGAGTACGCACCGGAATTTGTCACCGAGAGCGAACTCGAGCGGTACGAAGCGGGCAGCTACGGCGAGCGGATCGGGTGGGGTGATACGCCGGCGCTCATCGTCGTCGACATCACGAACCAGTTCGTCCAGGACGAGTACGCTCTCGGCAGTTCGGCTGCCGCACCGTCGCTCATCGAAACGAACGAACGGCTGTTGGTGGCAGCCCGCGACCAAGAGATCCCGATTTACTTCACCCGCGGACCTGCCGACGAGACGACGGCGTCCGTCGCGATGGAACTTCGGAAAGGAGGGAGTGCCTACCGGGTCGGCGAGGCGAACGAGATTCACCGCGACCTCGACCCACGGGACGGCGAGGTCGTCATCGAGAAGCCCAAAGCGAGCGCGTTCTTCGACACGCACCTCGCGTCGATGCTCGCTCGAGACGGCGTCGATACGGCGCTCGTCACCGGCGTCAGCACGAGCGGCTGCGTGAGAGCGACCGTCGTCGACGCAGCGTCACACAACTTTCGTGCGATCGTTCCGGCCGAGTGCGTCGCCGATCGGGCACCCACGTCACACGAGATGGCACTGTTCGAGATGGACATGAAGTACGCCGACGTCGCCCCCGTCGACGACGTTCTGGATTCACTCCGTGAGGTTGCCTAACACGGGCCGCTATCTGTCAGTTCCGACACGGCCACGAACCGTCTGCAATCGTACCGGTACCCAGATACAGCAGGCCGAATAACACGAGGTAGTCTTCGCCTGCACCCTTTCGACCGTCACTCATCCGCAGGTTTCATCAGCGTCAACACCGGCGTCGATGTCTCGAGGAGGACGGATTGTGTCGTACTCCCGAACACGGCTTTCCCGACCGGCGTTCGACGCCGACCGCCGATGACGATGTAGTCCGCGTCGTTGTCCGCCGCGTAGCGGGTGATCTCAGCGGAGACATCGCCGAACTTGCCGACAGCGACGAACTCGTCGGCGACGTCGGCTGCGGCTTCGGACGCGATTTCAGCCGCAACCTTTTCGACTCGATCGATACTCACGGCATCGCCGGTTTCTTCGACGCTCGTCCGTTCGAGTCCAACGAACTCGCTCCGAGAGAGGACGTGGAGCACGTGGAGTCCGGCGCCGGTCGATTCGGCGAGTGTATTCGCTTGCGCAACGACGTCCGATGCCTGTTCCGATCGATCGACCGCAGCGATTACGACCATATACGCGATTTGGGCTCCATCGTAATACCGTTATCTGTAAGAACGGACAATCGCTGCGTCGAGACGTGACCGGCGTTCGAGTCACGAAGTACCGCTGGTCTCACCTCGCGTCGACACCTGCTCTCGGGCCATCGATGTGGCTGGGCGGGGCGCGGTCGATTGCGTCGATCGAGCGACGCCGTACTCGAGACGGGCACTACCCCCCTATGAGAAGCTATATGGTACTCGGAACGAAGGTGCTGGTATGGCTTGGAAAAGCTTGCGAGACTGGGGTGAAGACCTTGAGCGACGAGGCGACCTTGTGGTCATCGATGATACCGTCTCTCCCGAGTACGAGATTGCGGCGTACGTGAAAAAATCGTGTGAACAAGAGGGGCCGGCGTTTCGGTTCACGAACGTCGAGGGCCACGACATGGACGTTCACGCCGGCTTTTTCGCCGCGAAGCGTCGCATCCTCGAGGCTCTCGGTGGGGAGACGAAAGCCGAGGCCGAGTCGAACGTCGTCGATGCGACGACCAACCGCATCGAACCGGAACTGGTCGACGACGGCCCGGTCCGCGAAGTGATCGACACGGATCCATCCCTCGCGGATATCCCGATCGTCACGCACAACGAGAAGGACGTCGGCCCGTACATCACGTCCGGCGTTCAGGTCGCGAACCTCCCGCACACCGGCGTTCGCGGCCAGGGGATCTACCGCCAGCTCGTCACCGGCGAACAGGAACTGTCGCTGTGGTCTCCCGAGGAACGACGCGTCGGCTACGCCTACCGCGTCAACGCCGAGGAAGGGAAACCCACCGAGATGGCGATCGTCATCGGCTCGTCGCCGTCGGTCATCTTCGGCAGCATTGCAAACGTCGGCCACGACGTTGACAAGTACGCGGTCGCCGGCGGCCTGTTGGGCGACCCCGTCGAGTTGGTCCCCGGCGAAACCATCGACGTCGACGTTCCGGCCCACGCCGAAATGGTCATTGAGACGCTCATCCACGGCGACGAGAAGAACCCGGAAGCCCCGTTCGGCGAGTATCCGGGCATCTACTCGAGCCAGAACGAGAACACCCCGCGCGTCGAGGTAACGGGAATCATGCGCCGCGAGGACGCGATTTACGACACCGTGCTCACCGGCCTTCCACCGAACGAAGACGGCATGATGAACTGGATCCCGCGCTGTGCGTCGGTGCGTGCCTCGGCCCAGCAGGCGGTCCCCAACGTCAACCAGGTCGACGTCAAAATCGGCCCCGCGGGCGGCAACGGCGTCTTTCAGGCACGAGTGTCCATCGACAAACGCCTCGAGGGCGACCCGTGGAACGTCATCACGAGCGTTCTCGGCGGCCGGAGTCAGGCGAAGTACTGCACGGTCGTCGACGACGACATCGATCTCGACGAGGAAGCGCAAGTCGACTGGGCGTGGGAGACGCGCGTCCAACCCCAACGCGACGTCTATACGTTCCCGACGATGGTCGGTGCGCCGCTCGACCCGTCGGGACCAAAACGCCAGTCGCAGAAGATGGGGATCGACGCCACGATCCCCCTCGACGACGATGCAGAACGGTACGAACCGACGCAGGTGCCCGGCAAAGACGACGTCGAGTGGTGACCGTTCTCACGCCCGGCGATTCGTCCATCCCTCGCGCTCGCTGAGGGAAATACCACCATTCTGGAACGATCGGACTCTCTCTTCTCACTGATCGCTACTCTCGTCTCACCTTCCTTCGCTCGAGCGTTATTCGTTGCATTCAGACGGCGTAGCCACGGTCACTCGATCGGTCTCGATATCTCGAGGACGTAGCCGTCCGGATCCTCGACGAGCAGGAGTTCTCGTCCCCAACTCACCTCCCGCGGAGGGGCCAGGACGTTCGCCTCGGCGGCCTGAAGCGACTCGTAGGTCGCCTCGATATCTGCCACCTCGAGTACGATAATCACGCCGTCGCCTCGATTCTCGCCGACCGGATCGAGACCAAATTCCGCGAGTACGGCCGGTTCGAACTCCTCCTCGAGAACGAGCGTACAGGCACCCGTTTCGAGTTTCGCACGGTCTGGCGCGCGATCTGCGAGGGCCAGTCCCAGCGCGTCCCGATAGAATTCGATCGATTCCTCGATGTCGGCCACCATCACGTACACTTGTTCGAGGGTCGTCATCGCCGGTACGTTTCTACCCGAGAGACAAATACGTCACCCTCGTCTCGCCGTGTAACCGAAATTTCCGTCTCGCCGTGTAATCGAGATTCGATCGATCGTCGTGATCCCCGGCGTTCCTGACGCCGATGGCCGGCGCGAACGTACTCTCGCCCTTCCGAATGTTTATGATCGCGTGCTCCAATCTCAACGTATGTCTGATCGCGTTGTCGTCGCACTCACCGGTGCGACCGGCCAGGTTTTCGGAATCAGGGCCCTCGAGCTGTTGCGGGAGGCCGATATCGAGTCTCATCTCGTTCTCTCCCGAGCCGCGAAGATGAACATCAATCAGGAATCGAAGGCGACGGTCGAGGAGGTCGAAGCGCTGGCCGATACCGTCTACAACGTGAGAAACGTTGGAGCCGCCCCCGCGAGCGGCTCGTTTCGGACCCGGGGGATGATCGTTTCGCCGTGTTCGATGAAGACGCTCTCGAACATCGCCCACGGGAACTCCGGCAACCTGATCACTCGATCGGCGGACGTCACCCTGAAAGAACGCCGCCCGCTCGTCGTGATGCCCCGCGAGAAACCGTTCAATCGGATCCACCTCAAGAACATGCTCGAGGTGACCGACGCTGGGGCGATCGTAATGCCGCCGTTCCCCTCGTTCTATCAGCAACCCGATAGCATCGACGAAATCATTACGCGAACGATGGTTCGGACCCTCTCGCTGCTCGACATCGATCCGGGTCTCGACTTCGAGGAGTGGACCGGGATGAGCTTCGACGCGTAAGGACCACCAGCGGCCGTCGAACCGGCACAAAGACTCGCTACCTTCGAAGCTCGATCGCGCACGAAAACGAAATCCGCTCGTGGGCGGTACCGTACTGTTTCAGCCGTCTACCTAACGCACCTGAAAGCGCCTATCGAACGGATTCGAGGGCGTCGCGGGTCAACTCTCCCACGAGGTGGGTTTTGTACTCGGCACTTGCGACCTCGTCGTCGTACGTCTCGACTTCCTCGCGAGCCGCCGCGACGCTCTCCTCGATGACGTCGTCGGAGATCGACGCCCCCTCGAGGCGCGTTTCGACGGTCTCGAGTGGGGTGGGTCCGGGCGTCGCCGCGCCGACGACGAGGCGCGCGTCTGCCACCGTGCCGTCGTCCGCAACCGTGGCAGAGAGGGAGACCGCGGCGATCGCGTAGTCGCCCATGCGCTGGGTGAACGACTGGTAGGTCGATACCTGCTCTTTGCGGATCGGTACTTCGATAGCCGTGATCAGCTCCGTTTCGGCCAGGTCGGTCTCGAACAGGCCGCCGTAGAACTCCGAGGCGGGGACGGTTCGCGTTCCATCGACGTCGGCGACGTGGAGCGTCGCGTCGAGGGCCGTGGCCACCGTCGGCGGATCGCCCTGCGGGTCAGCGTGGGCGCACCCGCCGACGAACGTGCCGCGACAGCGAATCTGGTGGTCGCCGATCGTCTCGATAGCCTCGGCGAGGCCTGGGAGCCGGTCCCCGACGACGGGATGCTCGAGCACTTCGACGTACGGAACCGCGGCCCCGATGTGCAACGAACCGTCCGTTCGATCGATCTCACCGAGTTCGTCGATCGACGTGATGTCGACGGCGTGATTCGCACCGGCGAGCCGTCGTTTCATGATCTGCAGGAGGCTCTGGCCACCGGCGAGGACGACCGCGTCGTGGCCGTGCTGGTCGAGCAGTTCACACGCTTGCGCTACGGTGTCGGGTCGGTGGTACGTGATCGGTTGCATCAGGCATCACCAGCGGTATCCGCTTCCGTGTCGCCCGCTGGCTCTGCCTCCGATCGACAGAGACTGAAGACCGTCTCGGGGTCGAGGGGGAGTTCCGTAACCGTCGACGAGACGTACTCGCCGTAGAGCGCGTCGTTTACGGCGTTCAGAATCACCACCGGGGCGAGGATCGAGCCGCTCTCTCCGACGCCCTTCGTTCCGAGGGGGGCCCGTTCGGAGGTCGTATCCGCCTCGCGGATCTTCGTGATCATCGGCATCTCGTTGATCAGCGGGAGCTGGTAGTCTTCGAGCATTCCGTTGATAGGCTGGCCGCTCGAATCGTACTCGAGATCCTCTCCGAGGGCCATTCCAAGCCCCTGGACGATCCCGCCCTGGATCTGGCCTTCGACGATCATCGGGTTGATCACTTCGCCAATGTCGTCTGCGGCCGCGTAATCGAGGATGTCGATCTTGCCCGTTCGCGTATCGATCTCGACGATCGCCCCGTGGACGTTGCTCGGATAGTTGACCGCGATGTCCGCCCGTCCGTCCTCATCGAGGATGCCCGGTGCCGGACTGTCGAACGACTCCGTAACGACGAGTGCACCTGCCGTGACGTCGTCGGGGAGCTTCTGCCCGTTGTAGTGGGCGTCGTAGGCGATCTGTGCGATCGATCGCGAGCGCGAGGGATCGTCGACGACGACGATCTGACCGTCCTCGAACGCGAGTGCCGACGGGTCGGTATCGAGCTGATGGGCCGCGATGTGGAACAGGCGCTCGCGGAGCGATCGACCGGCCTCGTAGGCGGCGCTTCCGGCGACGGTGATCGCTCGGCTGCCCCACGATCCGAGTCCGAACGGTGACGTTTCCGTGTCGGCGAAGTCGAAACTGATCGCGGCTGGAGCGACACCCACTTCGTCGGCGACGATCTGGGCGAAACTCGTCTCGACGCCGGTCCCCATCGGACACTGGTCGCTGGTCACCGTTACCGATCCGTCCTCGTCCATTCTGATCGTCACCGAACTGTTGTCCGAGGTGTACGCCGGGCGCTGGGCGCTGCTAACGTGCATCGCTGACGCGACGCCGAGCCCGCGGACGACGTCACCGCTCGGCGTTTCCGACAGCAACGAGAGGTCGATGTCCTCCTCGACGAGTTCGAGACACTCCGTCGTGCCACAGGAGTCGAGGTAGAACCCCATCGGGTGGGTCGTCGGACACTCGTCGTCGCCGATCAGGTTCCGGCGACGGATCTCCCACGGGGTCAGGTCGAGTTCCTTCGCGACCTTCTCGACGAGGGATTCGCGAGCGGTTGCGGCCTGGGTCATGCCGAAGCCCCGATAGGCCCCCGACGGGACGGTGTTCGTAAAGACGCAGCGTCCGTTCACCTGGATGTTCTCGATACGGTAGGGCGTTGCGAGCAGGTTACACGACACCCACATCCCGGGTTTCGTAAGCGCGGCGTAGGCGCCGGCGACGGCCGTAATGTCGTCGCGGACCCCCCGGAACGTCCCGTCGTCGTCGACGGCGAGTTCGAGTTCGTGACGCTGGGGCTGTCTCGCCCTGGTCGCCTGAAACTCCTCGAGACGATCGAAGATTACCTTGACCGGTCGTCCCGTTCGGATCGAGAGCAACGCGGCGACGATCTCGTTTTCGTGTAACTCGAGTTTGTGTCCGAAGCCGCCGCCCATGTTCTCCGGTTGGACGACGCGAACGGAGTTGACCGGTCGATCGAGGGTATCAGCCAGATCGCGTCGGACCTGGTGGGCTTCCTGGGTCGAAGTGTAGAGCGTGAGTTCGTCGTCGCCGGGGTCGTAGTCGGCAACCGCGCCGTGTGTCTCGAGGGGAACCGCCGTCGGTCGACTCGTCTCGATGGTGTGGGTGATCACGTTGTCGGCCGCCTCGAAGGCGCGATCTACGTCCCCGATGTCGATCCCGTAGTTGCCCCAGACGTTCCCCGACACGTCGTCTTCGACGGCGTCAAGTTCCGGGTGGACGAGTTCGTCTTCGGTGTCAGCTTCGAGGGCCGCGTCCAGATCGATGATCGTAGGGAGGGAATCGTAGCTGACCCGAACCGTCTCGGCCGCGTCGTGAGCCTGATAGTGAGTCTCGGCGGCGACGGCGACGATCCCTTCGCCGGCAAATCGCACCTTCTCGTCGGCCAGCGGCGGATGATCGGAGGTCATTCCGGAGCGCCGCCGCCCGTACTTGGTCGCCATCTTCGCGGCGTCCGCTCCCGTCATGATGTCGACGACGCCTTCCATCTCGGCCGCTTTGCTCACGTCGATATCCGTAATGCGGGCGTGAGCGTGCATGCTCCGGACGATCTTGGCGTGGAGCATTCCCGGGAGATCGATGTCGTCGACGTACCGGCTGTGGCCCGACAGGATGCGCTCGTCTTCGAGTCGCTGGATCGAGCGCCCCTTGTACTGTTCGGTCGTCTTCGTGTCAGTCTCGATTCGCTCGGTCGTTTGTCCATCCATCGGTATCACTCGCCGTCGTACCGAACCGCGGCGTCTTCGACGGCTTCGATGATCCGCGTGTAGCCGGTACACCGACAGACGTTCCCCTGCAACCGCGCCCGAATCTCCTCCCGCGAGGGATCCGGCTCGTCCTCGAGGAGCGCCTTCGTCGACAGCAGGAAGCCGGAGGTACAAAAGCCACACTGCAGCCCGTGGTTGCGCGAGTAGGCCTCCTTGATGATCTCCCCGAGCTCATCGTCGAGGCCGTCGATCGTTTCGATCGACGCGCCGTTCGCCTGGGCGGCGAGGACGCTACAGGACTTGACCGGTCGCCCGTCGAGCAACACCGTACACGCACCGCACTTGCCCGTTTCGCAACCTCGCTTGACGCTCGTAACGTCGAGTTCGCGACGGAGGAGGTCCGACAACAAGTACCGCGACGGGATCTCAGTCTCGGTTTCTGCGCCGTTGAGAGTAACAGAAACAGTACTCTCCGTGGTAGGTCGACTCATTCGTCCGTAACAGGGGTGGGAGACGCAAAATAAGTTTTGGAGAGGCCGTCTCGATTCAGTGCGATCGGTTCTTCTGTCGAGTACGCTCTCGTTGGCTGAGAGGGGCTACTGTAACTGTTTTACCGGCGATCGGCGCTCCGACAGGGCGATCACCGGTACGAGACTCCGCTACTCCCTATGAACCGTCACCGCCCCGGTAGCTCCCTCGCCCGCTCTCGGCTCGAAACCGCTTTCGACCTCCAAGCGTTTTTCGCCGCTGCATCGCTGCTGTACTTGACTCGTCGCCGGACGTCGACTCGTTACTCGCCGCGGAGTTCAGCCGCGAGGTCGCGCCACTCGCGGCCGGATTCGCGGGCCATCTCGACGAGTTCCGCCGGCGCGACGTGATACGGCGGTCGCGCCGGTCCCGGGTCGATGTATCCCGCACCTTCGATGCGCCCCTTCTGGAGTGCGATCGTGTAGAGCCCGTAGAGGTCGTCGTGTCTGACGTTCATCGTCTGCGGGTAGACCGCTTCGGGTCCGACCTGCGGGTAGAACTTTCGGTTCGTCAGGTTGATACGGTAGTTCAGGTCGCGAGCCGTCTCGTCGTCACCCTCGTCGATCGCGTCTCGGAGTCGAAGCGACGGCAGCGGATCGCAGGAGGCGCTACCCGACCAGGCCGCGTTCGCGTACTCCGGCGCAAGCTTATCAGCGAGGTACCACTTGCGCTCGATCGGCATCAGCTGTACCTTGTCACCGACGGCGTCGACGGCGTCGCGCCACCCGACGTCTACCGCACCGTACTTTGCGCCGACGACCTGTGGAATCTCGGCCAGTTCCTCCCACAGTGACGGCGTGAGACGGTTCTTGAACGCCGGCGGGTTGTGGTAGATCACGATTCCGAGTTCCGGCACCGCCTCCGCGACGTCGCGGTAGAATTCGACGGTCGCTTCCGGCGAGAGTTCGAGCCACATCGGTCGCCCCAGCAGGACGCCGTCCGCGCCGACGTCGCGGGCAAACTTCATTCGCCTGATCGTCGAGCGCGTGTCGAGGGTCGTCGGTCCGGCGACGACCGGAACGTCGCCGTCTACGGCGTCGACGACGATCCGGGTGAAGTTCTGCCACTCCTCTTCGGTAAGCGTCGCCGCCTCGCCGAAGGTCCCGTTGATCATGATCGCGTCCACGCCGTCGTCGGCGAGCTGTCGTGCGCCGCGTTCGGATTCCTCCTCGTCGAGCGTGTACTCCACTGCGGGATCGCTCGCGTCGTCGGTGGCCGGCGTCGGCATGATCGAAAAGATCCCTTCTACGTCGTCGTACACTAGTCGCTGGTCTCCCATGCTCTTGTATTGCGCAAACTGAGACTATAATGATTTGGATGTGTCGATCGACGGATCTGCAGCTATCGTCTGGTCATCAGATCGGGTCTCCGCGTGTGACTCCCCAGGTTGCCGGGTCGACGATCACCTGCCGAGGTAGTAGAGATCGCCGTGAATAATCTCTCTCGCCGTCCGATCGACGGATACGGACTCGACATCGGCCCCGTCGTTCTCGACGCCGACCCACATCGTCCCCTTGGGGTGGGCGATCGTGACGTCGCCGTCTGCGTCCTCACAGAACTCGTTGGGGATCGTTCCGGGAATCGACGCGGCCGCCGCGGTACACATCGCGCCGGTCACGGCGTAGGCGTGATGGGCTTTTTGCATCGACATGATGCGGGCGAGGAGATCGTACTCCTCGGGGTGGACGGTGTCGCCATCGACCGTCTCGTACGCTCGTGGCTCGCCGACGATCGCCATCTTCGGGATTCCGGGGCTCTCTGCGGTCGCCGCCGCGGCGTCGTCGACGAACCCGAATCGCTCGCAGGCCGCGCTGCGGATGCGTTCGAGGCGCTCGAGGGTTGCGTCGTCGCCGTCGATCTCGGCGGGGCGTTCGGCCGCCGTGAGGGAGACGTCTGCTGCCCGCGCGAAGACGCAGGGGTTCGAGACGTCCACGAACGACAGTTCGATCTCGCCGACGCCGGGAACGTCGAGGACGTCGGTCCGGTTCCCGGTCGGAAAGACGCCGTCGGTGACCGATCCGCCGGGTTCGACGAACCTGGATCTGATCCGGGCACCGGTTCCGGGAACGCCGTTGACGACGAAGTCGCCGCGGTACCGCGGCGAGCCGTCCGCATCGACGGGAATCGACTGCTCGACGATGGTGTCCGTATTCTCGTTCCAGAGAACGAGCGTCGTGCGTCCGTCTACGATCTCGTTCGCGGTTGCGACGGCGCGTTCGAGGGCGAACGCGCCGACCGCGAACGTGAGGTTGCCACAGTTGCCACCCCAGTCGACGACGGGTTTCTCGACGCCGACCTGCGCGAACGTGTACTCGACGTCGATGTCCCCCTCGCCGGGGTGAACGATCATCGTCTTGCTCGACGTCGAGTGGGAACCGCCGATGCCGTCGGTCTGCATCGAGTCCGGGCTTCCGAACGTCTCGAGGAGAAGGTCGTCCCAGCGGTCCCGATCCGCCGGCAAGTCCTTGCGTTGGAAGTAGACGCCCTTGCTCGTCCCACCGCGGAACAGACTGGCCGGTACGTGTTGCTGACTCATTTCGTATACGTCTGGGGTGTCCTCCCACAATAATTCTCCGGAGCGAGTGAGTCGCGATCGATGCGGCTGCGACTGTCTGCGGTGGCACCGTTTCGACGCGGTGAGTCCGGCCAGTGATTCGACGGGTCGCGAAAGGAATAATACCGTTCACCGTGAAAACGGACGTATGACCGACAGTTCGGATCGGAAACGCGAGGCTGCGGCGTCGTTCGACGAGAGCGCGTCCGCGTACCTCGAGAGTGAAGTCCACCGTGCGGGCGACGATCTAAAACGTCTGGCGTCGTGGTGTGACGGGGCGACTCGCGCGCTGGACGTCGCAACGGGGGCCGGCCACACCGCCGGTGCCGTCGCCAATCAGGGGGTCGACGAGGTAATCGCGACCGATGCGGCCCCCGGAATGATCGACACGGCGACGAGCGAGTTTCCCGTCACGGGCGTCGTTGCCGACGCCGAGCGGCTTCCGTTTGCCACGGACGCATTCGACGCCGTGACCTGTCGGATCGCCGCCCATCACTTCCCCGACCCGAAGGCGTTCGTCGACGAAGTCGCTCGCGTGACCGCGGACGGCGGTGTCTTCGCGTTCGAGGACAACATCGCGCCACCGGACGACGACCTCGACGAGTTTCTCAACACCGTCGAACGGCTCCGCGACCCGACCCACGGCCGATCGTACACTGAAGCCGAGTGGGTGTCGTGGCTGACCGACGCCGGATTTGAGATCGAGACGAGACGGCTCATCACGAAAGAAATCGGTTTCCGGAGCTGGGTGCGCCAACTCGACACCCCCGAATCGGCCCGAAAGCAGTTGCGCGAGCTGTTTTCCGACCCGCCAGAGGGTGCGTCAGAACTCTTCGAGATCACCCACGAGGACGGCGATCTCGTCTCTTTTTCCAATCTCAAACTGCTCGTTCAGGCCCGTCGCTGAACGGGCGAGAGATCGCGGGCACCCGATCGAGCGTGTGCGATAGCGTCAGAACGCGGGCTGAGCGTCGGACAAGTGTCCGGTAGCGTCGGAACGCGGGCTGAGCGTCGAAAATCAAAACGGGACAACCGTGTGCGTGCGGAGCTACTCGAGATCCGCACCGATGGCCTCTTCGAGCGAGTCAAAGCCGTCCTCGCGGAGCAGTTCGACGAGCCCTTCGTTGATGTCGCGAGCGAGTGACGGCCCCCGGTAGACGAAGCCCGTGTACACCTGGACGAGGCTCGCCCCGGCACGGATCTTTCGGTAGGCGCTCTCGGCGTCGTGGACGCCGCCGACGCCGACGATGGGCAGATCGGTGAGTTCGGCAAGCGTTCGCACGGTTTCCGTTGCGGCGGCCTCGAGCGGCTTGCCACTGACGCCGCCCCACTCGTCACGGTGGGTGTCGGTCAGTTCGCTGTGGTCGGTCGTCGTGTTCGTCGCAACGATGCCGTCGACGGCGAACTCCTCGACGATCTCGACGAGGTCGGCGAGATCCTCTCGCCGCGAGTCGGGACCGACCTTCACCAGAAGGGGTTTTTCCTCGTCGTTTTCGTCCTCGAGGGTGGTGAAGATCTCACGGAGGTGTTCCGGACTCTGTTCGTCGTACTCCTCGGGCGTGTTCGGACAGGAGACGTTGAGCACGAAATAGTCCGCATGATCGTAGAGGCGATCGAACACACGGCGGTAGTCCTCGATGGCCTCGTGTTCGCCGGAGGTGTTCATTTTCCCCACGTTGACCGCGACGGGGACCGACGGCGTTCCGTGGGTCGCCAGTCGCTTTCGAACGCGATCGGCTCCCTGGCTGTTGAACGCCAGTCGGTTGATCATCGACTCGTCGTCGGGGAGTCGAAAGAGACGGGGGCGCTCGTTGCCGGGTTGGGGGTACGGTGTAACGGTTCCTACCTCTGCGAACCCGAAGCCGAGATCCGAGAGGAAGTGCATCACGTCGCCGTTCTTGTCGAAGCCGGCAGCCACGCCGACGGGGGCCGGAAACGAAAGTCCGAAGCGCTCGATTTCGAGCATGGGGTTGCGGTACTGGTACTGGTGGCGAATCACTCGTCTCAGCGCCGAGGACGACTGCGCGGCGGCCATCGTCCGCTTGCCGAGATTGTGGGCTGTCTCGGCCGGAAGGGCGAACAGGGCCGGTCGAACTGTTTCGTATATCGTCATTATGATTCGGCTGGCGGTCTGCAACCTAAACCCTTCGGACTTTCGCCGGAACCGCGCTGAAACAGACGTGGCTACGCAACGATCTTCGATCGCGGCTCGATCTCGGCCCGGGGGCGCGCTTTCGGGTGACGGCGTTCGGGGCTTGTCTACGAGAGAGGGGACGAACTGTACGCGGCGGTCCGCGGATCCGGGTTGCAAGCCGATTCCCCGGAGAACTCCCGACGAAGTTCGCGGCTCGGGCCGAGAGTTGTCAACAGAACATGGAAACTATTAATCCGTCCTTATCCGAATCTACGAAGCGACGATGGTAGAGTTTGGTATTAATATCAACAATCGTGAACCGTTGCTAGTCGAGAGTTACACCGTCGAGAAGATGCTCGAACTAGGCGAGTCCGCCGAAGAGTACGGCTTTGACTCCGTCTGGGTCGGTGACAGCTTGCTCGATCGACCGCGACTCGAACCGGTCAGTCTGCTGGGGAACCTCGCTGCGCGCACGGACAACGTAAAGCTCGGCACCGGCTGCATGATCACCCCGCTACGAAACCCGATTCAGTTCTTGCAGGCATGGAACAGCCTCGATATGATCTCCGACGGGCGGATGGAACTCGGCGCCTGTATGGGACCGCCGACCCCTGGCTGCCGGGAACAGTACGAGGTACTGGGTCTCGACTACCGCAAGCGCGCAAAGATGCTCGAGGAACAACTCGAGATCTTCAAACAGTTCTGGCGAGAGGGCGAACTGACCTACAAGGGCGACATCTACCAGTTCGAGGACGTCGACTTCCGCCGCGGTGCCGAGATCCGCGACCTCGAACCGGTCCAGGAAGAGCCGCCGATTCTCGTCGTGAGCAACCCCGCACACCACGACTCCGGGTCCGACGACGTGATCAACCGCGCGGCGTGGCGAATCGTCGAACTCGGCGACGGCTGGATGGCCGCCGGGCTCTCCAATGCGCCCGACGAGTACGAGCGCCAGTGGCAGAGCATCGTCGACTACGCCGAGGAGAACGGTCACGACCCGGACGACGTCCACACGACGTTCCAGGTGACGATGACGATCGACGACGACGCCGACGCGGCGGACGAGAAGATGGACGAGTACATCAGAACCTACTATCCGCAACTCTACAAGGGGAAGGACCCGGCGGAGTGGGGACCAAGCGGTAACGCGGACGATCTCATCCAGTGGATCGAGGAGTTCAACGACTGCGGCTGCGAGGAGTTCATCATCCGATTCGGCGGCGAGGATCAGTTCGAGCAGATGGAGAAGTTCGTCGACGAAGTAATCCCGGCGTTCTGAGGCATCATCGATCGATGACCGACCGAACGACGGTAAGCGACGCGCTAGATGCGGTTTCGGTCGGCCCGTTCCACCGCCGATTGCTGCTCATCATGGGCTGTGCGCTCAGCTTTACGGCCGTGGAAGTGCTCTCGATTTCGTTCGTGTTGCCGGCGCTGATCGAACAGTGGTCGCTGTCGGGAGTTGCTGCGGGCGTCCTCGGCAGCGCCGCGCTCGTCGGTATCATGTTCGGCAGCTGGTTCGGCGGCTGGCACGCCGATCGGACGGGGCGCGTGCGCGGCCTCCAGTGGGCCGTGCTCTGTTATTCGCTGTTTGCCGGGCTTACCGCCCTTTCGGTCGGTCTCTACACGGCCGTCGCGTTCCGGTTTCTGACCGGAATCGGAGTCGGCTGGGCGACCGTGATCACCGTCTCCTATCTGAGTGAACACCTGCCGACGAGCCAGCGCGGCCGGTACACCGTCTACTTCGAGACGTTCTGGCCCGTCGGAACGATCCTCTCCGTACTCTTCGCGTGGCTCTTTCTCGACATTCTCGCGACTGACGGCACGATCCTCGGGTTCGAGGCCTGGCGGTTCGTTTTCCTCGGCGCGGCGGCCCCGGCGTTGCTCGTCCTCGTGCTCCGTCGACTCGAGGAGACTCCGTACTACCTCGCGGCGAACGATCGGCTCGAGGACGCGAACGAGCGCGTTCGCGAGATTGCCGCGGAAAACGGCGGCGAGACGGCGACTATCACGGCGATTCGCGAGGACCGCGGCGAGACGGCCCTCTCTCGCCTGTTCGAACCCGGGTTGCGACGCCGAACGCTACTCGCGAGTCTCTCGTGGTTCGGGATCAACTTCGGCTTCTACGGCATCTTCATCTGGCTTCCCGACACGCTCGAGGCGGCGAACCTCGGCGGCGGACTCTACGGGCAGCTGTTTCTGGTCGCCCTCGCCCAGCTTCCGGGGATCCTCAGCGCGTCGTACCTGATCGATCGGATCGGCCGGAAGTACACGATCGGTAGCTACCTGCTGTTTGCGGGCGTGTTCACGTTCGCGTTCGCCGCCGAACTGGTCGATAGATCGTTTGTCGGTCTCGACGCGATTCACCCGCTGTTGAGCCTCTTTCTGGCGAGTTTCTTTTTGATCGGCGCGTGGGGACCGATGCTGGCGTACACCGCGGAGCTGTTCCCGACGGCGGTCCGTGGCACCGGCTTCGGCTTCGCGACCGGCATCGGCAAGATCGCGTCGATCTCCGGCCCGATCCTTGCAGGTGCGCTCGTCGGTTGGGGGTACTTCGTCGCACTGGCGCCGTTCGCGATCGGCATGATCGCTGGCGGAATCCTCATCCTGACGTTCGGGATTGAAACGATGGGCAAGCAGCTTCGGTGATCGGCGGCGGCCCACGTCCGACCAGCTGTCCGATCCATTCGGCGTGGCTCCTCCTGATCGAGGCTCTGAGGGAGCTGTATCGGATACGGACTCGGCAGCAGTTCCGTCGGATCGAGACCGACGACATACTCAACACCGATACTCCGGGACGAGAACGTGGGACGCTTTTGCCCTTCTCGCGACACGGATGTCGGTACTCCGTACAGCATCTGTGACGCGTGACTGCCGGTATATTTATTCTCTAGCTCGATTAGTTTCTTCACATGGACATCGGTAGGATGCTCAGCGAGTCAGCCGATCGCTTCGGCAACCGACTCGCGATCGCGTGCCGGTCTGCGGATGGGACCCGGACGCGAACGTTTGAAGAACTCGACGATGAAAGCAATCAGATCGCGAACGGTCTGCTCGACAACGGCGTCGGAACCGGCGACGTCGTCGCAATCTACGCGCACAACTCCATCGAATACGTGGCGATGTTCATCGCTACCCAGAAAGTCGGTGCGATCGTCACGCCGATCAACGTCCGGCTAGACGCCGACGACGTAGCGTTCGTTCTCGAGGACGCGGACCCGTCGTGTCTACTCGCCGACGCAGGCCTGCTCGAGGAACAGGGTGCGGTCGAGCGGATACTTGCCGAGCACGACTCGCCGCTATACACGTTTGGCGAGTCGGCGTACCTGTCCCACGAGGTGCTGGTGAACGGATCGACGCAGAACCCGGGACTCCCCGTCGACGGCGAGACGGTCGACGGCTACTTTTATACTTCCGGCAGAGCCGGGACACCGAAGGGCGTAGTTCACACGCACTCGGCTCGGGTACTGGTGAACATGAACGTTATTGCCGAACTCGGCCTGCGTCACTCGGACGTCAACGTGTTGCCGCTCCCGCTGTTTCACAGCGGCCCGCTGTACACCGGGTTCGTTCCGTTCCTTCAGTTTGGCATTCCGACGATTATCTTCGAGCAGTTCGATCCCGACTGGACCCTCGAGGCGATCGAGGAGTGGGACGCAACCGTTCTTGGAGGCGTCCCGGCCCAGTACGATCGCCTGACGAAAGTCGATTCCCTCGAGGAGTACGACCTCGAGTCGCTTCGCTTCTGGTGGTACTCCGGTGCACCGATGACCGCGGATCTACTCGAGCGCTGTCGGTCTCGTCTCTGCGATCGCCACTCAGTCATCTATGGTGCGACCGAGATCGGACCGCCGGCGTCGATTCTGTCCCCGGAACAAAGCGGCGAGCACCCCCACTCCTGCGGGACCGGCCTATCCTTTCAGCGCATCCGGATTGTCGATCCCGACTGCGAGCCGGACCCATCCGCGACCGTACCGACTGGGACGACCGGGGAACTGATCTGCAAGGGCGAATCGGTGATGGATCGATACCTGAAGCGACCCGAGAGCACCGAGCGAGCGTTGGTCGACGGCTGGTACTTCACCGGTGACCTCGCGTACGTAGATGAGGACGGATACATCTACGTCGAAGGTCGAAAGGACGATGTGGTTACTACCGGCGGCGAGAACGTCTACCCGACGGAGATCGAGAACGTCGTCCTGCAACACGAGGCCGTCGACGACGTGGCCGTCGTCGCCGTCGACCACGAGAAGTGGGGCCGGGCGCTGAAGGCGTATGTCGTCCCTGAAGAGAATTCGATCGATCGGGAGACGATCGAGACCCACTGTCGGGAGAGTTCCCTCGCTGACTACAAGCGACCCCGCGAGATCGCGATCGTTCCCGAAATCCCGCGGAATCCGAGCGGCGGGAGCGTCCTCAAAGCGGAATTACAGGAATTCAGGTAACGCGAACGGAGGGCGGTGACGGTCTCGACGGATCGGTAAACGGGGTGTTCAAGACCGTTCGTGCTACTATCGGTCGCTTTTGGTGTGCGTGACGCTGTCACACGGCCCTGAAAGTAAATAACTAAGACCGTTGAATCACATCTGTAAACGTATGGCATTGGAAGAAGACGCCTGTCCACACGATGATGTGGACGCTTCAGCGATAACTACCGGCGACGAGCCGTTATCACCTCGTCTCGAGCGACTACTCGAGGGTCACCGCGAGGCCCTCGAAGAGGGGTTGTTGCCGATGAAAGTGTACAACGACGAGGAGGTGTTCCAGGCCGAACTCCACCGGATTTTCGGCCAGTGCTGGGTGTTCATCGGTCACGACACCGAGATTCCCGAACCCGGCGATTACGCAAAACGCTACATCGGCAAAGACCCGTTCATCTTCGTCCGCAGCGAGGACGGCGAGATCCGCGTCCTGTTCGATTCCTGCCGGCACCACGGCAGCCAGCTTTGCAAGGCCGAGCAAGGCAACAGCTCTCACTTTCGTTGCCCGTATCACGGCTGGACGTTCAAGAACACCGGCGATCTCGCTGGCATCCCGTTGCGCGATCAGGCGTTCGAGGGTCTCGATCCCGCCGAGTGGGGACTCCTCGAAGCCCCCCGCGTCGA
>NZ_JCAQID010000016.1:0-32708 GCF_059736405.1 Halosolutus sp. DAT137
GAGGGCTTCTAATCTCAGGTTCAAAGCCATACTTTTATTAGTATCGTGTCCATCGGACTGTTCATGCCGTCGACACCACGCAGCCGGATCGATGCACTTCAAGAGCGTATCACCACCGGCGACGAGATCGCCGACACCGATCGCGAGCATCTCATCGATTTCAGCGATCGCCTTGACCTGCTTGCTCAGGAGTATTCGGACTACCGCCACGAGAAGCTCCTTCGACACTGTGTCATTATCGCCGAGAACCTCGATGGCGGGACGCTTACAGCAGCACTCGACGATCGGGATGCCGCCGAGACAATCCTTGCCTGGATCAACCGCCGCTACAATAACGAGGAGACCAACCGAGACTATCGGATCGCTGTCCGCGTCTTCGCGAAGCGCGTCACTGATGGCGAGGAGCCTCCTGAGTCTGTCGAGTGGATGCCGACAGGGACATCCAGCAACTATGACCCGTCGCCGGATCCGCGTAACATGCTCGACTGGGAGTCGGACATCGAGCCGATGATCGAGGAGTGTTATAACGCTCGCGATGCCGCGATGATTGCCCTTCAGTTCGACGCCGGACTCCGCGGCGGCGAGTTCAAGAGCCTCGAGGTCGGCGACATTCAAGACCACGACCACGGCTTGCAAGTCACCGTCGAGGGGAAGCAGGGCCGGAGGACGGTCATGCTGATACCGTCGGTTCCCCACGTCAACCGGTGGCTCGATGCTCACCCCGATCGCGACGACCCCGACGCCCCACTCTGGTCGAAGATCCACCAGTGTGAGGGAATCTCCGATCGGATGGTCTCGAAGATCCTCGACGAGGCCGCCGAGCGTGTCGGCGTCTCGAAGCCGGTCACGTTGACGAACTTCCGCAAGTCCAGTGCTGCGTTCCTTGCCTCGAGGAATCTGAATCAGGCGCATATCGAAGAGCATCACGGCTGGGTCCGTGGCAGCGATGTCGCCGCTCGGTACATCTCCGTGTTCTCCGAAGACTCCGATCGCGAGCTCGCCCGGCTCCACGGCGTCGATGTCAGCAAAGAGGAACCGGACTCGATCGCCCCGCTTCAATGCACTCGCTGTGGACGGGACACGCCCAGGAGCGAGCCGCTGTGTGTCTGGTGTGGTCAGGCGATGGATCCCCAAGCCGCTGCGGAACTCGACACCGCGGACGACCGCGAAGCCGAGTCCCTCGCCGAACTCTCGCCGGAGAAGGCGAAGGAGGTCCTTGAACTCGCTGATATCCTCGACGACCCCGAAGTCCGCAGTACGCTGCTCGATCGGTGACTCACTGATCGCGATCGCCGTCATCGGTACCCCTCCTCTTCGAGGCGTTCGAGGAGGATTTCAGCGTCCTGGGCCATCGGGACATCCTCCTCGATCAGCATTTCGAGCGTGTCTTCGTGTTCGGCGAGGCGTTCCCACGGATCGGTATCGTCGTCTTTTGTTGATGGCCTTATGCTTCGGCTCATAGCATCCGTACGCCGACTGCGGTCCGGTCGGTTCCTACTCATGCATCGACCCTCCGAGTGGCGTGGTTCCGCAACGATCGGAAGACACCACCCTGGCGGACGTCGCCATCGGCCGTGATGTGGCCACCGGCATGGCAGTTGGTACAGCGATAGCAGACGGCGTCAGTCGTGCCCCACGCGGTTCGGCGGGCGGTCCCGTCGCAGGTGGCACAGTCGACGGTCTCGGGCGGAGTCATCCGCTGTCCTCCCGACGGTTTTCACCGTCCCGCCAGTTCTCGACGCGATCGAGCCCGCCCATCAACTCGCCTTCGCGATCGTCACGTTCGACCAGCCGATCGGCGACCGCCGTCTGTAACGCGGCTCCCGATCGGTCCCGTGGCTCGTAGTCCCGAAAATAGTGGTCATCGACGCGAGCCGCCAATTCGTCGATCGCGTCGATCGTCTCACACAGCACCGCGTTCTGGTAACGCAGCTCGGTCGCGATTGCTTCGAGGGCGTCGGCTTGCCGCTCCTCAGGTGACGGATCGTCGCCACCGTCACCACGGAGTGTCCGGGGTCTGGACACGATGTCGTCGGAAACGCCGCCGTCCCCTCGAATTCGGGAACAGTCCTGGCAGGATGGCGCACCAGTCAGTGCGTCGTAGCCCTCCGCTCGATCGCCGCAAGCGCAGCGAGCGTCAGTATTATTCGTCGGCGATGCCTTTTGCCGTGCGTGGGGCGTTGTCCCCACGGAAATTCCGAGATTCATCCGAATCACCGGAGCTACCTTCTGGGCGGCGGGCCAACGCCGCCCGGTCTCACATACCAACAAGAGCCATCTTCAGCCGACTTGGTAGCTCCGCATCCCCAATGGATTCTTTCGGAACTTATAGTTTCCGATGGATTAGATTAGATTCGATAGCTTACTATGTTTATATACGTATTTATTAGGTTTCTGTGGAACCAATGAGGGATATGCGCTACTCTGGGGACTGGATGACTCTTGTCGATGACCGAGTTCTGGAATTTATCCGTGAAAACGAGTCCGGGTCCCCTAAACAAATGAAAGACGAAGGTCCAATTAGATATTCGAGACAATATATTGCGAGAAGGTGTAGAAAGCTTGCCGAGGAGGGATTGCTCACCCATCTCGGAAACGGCGTTTACGTAATTACTGACGATGGAGAGGCATACTTAGATGAAAAGCTTGATACAGAGACGTGGCAGTATGTTGACGACGACAGTAACAGGAGTAATAATACTGCAGGAAGCGTATCAAACTCAACGTAGGTGACCCTCAATGACGTTTCGTAGGTCAGCGGTGTGGATGCAGCAACTTGATGAGCGAATTCTCGAACACTTGAATGATGAATCGTGGTCATCGGTATCAGTAATTGCATCACTATCCCGAGTTCGAGCGTCTGAAGACCGGATACGTGAACGCTGTCAGATGCTTGCTTGTGCAGGTCTAATCGCACCGATTCACCACGATACGTACGAAATCACGAACTGGGGTATGCTCTATCTCGAAGGAGAGATCGATGCAGATCACCAACCACGGCCAACTGTTTGATTATCCTGTAGCTGATTTTCGCCGTCCTACACAGGCGAGAGTTTATATCAGAAGCCGCGGCCAACTCCGGTGGAATGAGAGATATCCGATACCCCTACGACTGGGATCAAGAAGACTGCATCCTCATTGCTGACGCACTCCTCCGATACGCCCTCTGGGACTGTTACGGCGATCGCGATCGAGCAGAACGGGCGATAGCACTCGCTAATAAAGTCGTAGCGAGTGAAGGATTAACGCTCAAAGAACGATGTGACTGGTAGCCGAAACAAACATATATTTTCGGTATAGTCTTTTGTTCGATGATAAGTGAGGCTCGTGCCGATGAATTGAGTAATATGCCAAAAGTAATACGAGAAGATTGGCGATGGCAATACAAAAGCCGTAAAGACAAATACGAAGCGGAAGTCCCTGTGAAGTGCTTACAAGAAAACACCACCCTCAAATTAGTTGGATGGATAAATAAAAGACTTGACTACTCATTTTCAGTTATTCATAAGGGTTCTATTCCGATTCGAAGATGGGGTAGGCATCCTTGTCACTACAATCCGAATAACGAACACATCGATGGGGCACACAAACACAAATGGAGAGAAGATGTCGGTACTTCGTTTGCATATCGAACGCACGATGAAGTCGACACAAATAGTGTAGACGATGCTTTTTTTGACTTCCTCGACGAAGAGTCGATAGACTTCAAGGGCAGGTACGAAAAGTTTGAGGGATCAAGAATAGATGACTGGGTGTGATGAACTCATCCGGCCGGCGCTTACCAAGGCATTAGATGATTCATTACACATTTCTCAACATGATGGCGACTGTCTCGTTCGCTTTCCTTTTGTTCGTCCTGATGGTGACTCGATCCGACTGTGGATAGTAGATGAGGGAAGCCACTATCGCATAACTGACGAGGGCGAAACTTACAAAATGTTCTTTTTATCTGGTATAGATCTTGAGACTGATAGCCGAGAAGACAGAATAAAAACCATTCAAGGTAGGTTCGACCTCGAATCTGCTATGTATGAAGTTAGCAAGCAAGCAACTGAAGAGAATTTAGGACAATCTCTTTTAGAGGTCTATGAAGCCATACAGCATATATCTGCGTTAGAACATACTAGGAGACCATATCCACAAGACGACTTCAGGAACGAGGTCGCTTACTACTTAGATGATCATGGGTTTGACTACGAGCCAAATGCAGAAATTAATGCCTATGCGGAACCTCAAACCATTGACTTCAGCTTTCGAAATCTTGCTGAAAAAACTTATATGCATACGGTTCAGGCCAATAGCGGTAGTCAACTCCATGATAAGGCCAAAGACACATCGTACAGATTCATCCAGATTTCTCGAGTCCAAGATGCCAAGTTTGTTTCTGTAGTTGATGATGAGAATGGCTTCTATTTAGATGATAAACTCAAGCCATTATTAGCTGAAGCTGACTCAGTCATCCGTTGGTCAAATCGTAGCTATTTGCCAGATGCGATACGTGGATGATTGGTTAGTTTTAGAGCCAGCCCACCTTCTGTCGCTCTCTTTGTTGTGCCTCCGGACTGTAGCTCCCCCGGTAGTGTTCGAGGAATGTTTCGAGATCGTTCCACCCACCCCAGTCACATACCAGTAGCGGATCGACGTCTTCGGAGGCAAGCGCCGTCGCCCAGGTCCGCCGGAGATCGTGGAACCCGAGATGTTCCCAGCCAGCGTCACCCGTCTCCTCGTACAGCTGGTCGGCCGCCGATCGGACCCACCGCCGCAGCGATCGCGTACTCGACACCTCGACAAGTGACGAGCTGGCCGGCGCATCTCGGACGTCGTCCATCGTTCGGACGGTCGTCGCCAGATCGCGGGGGACCGGCGTCTCACGGAACTGGTCGCCTTTCCCGTGCCACACGCGGAGCATCGTGCCAGCGTCGGTGTCGACAACGTCCTCGGGAGCGGCGTCGAGGACCTCGTGCGATCGAAGCCCACAGCGCGCGCCGAGTTCGAATGCGATCCGCTGCTGTGTTCCGTCGGCCGCCTCGAGAAGTGCCGTCACTTCGTCCTGACTGAGCCACACCTTCATATCGTCGCGCTTCTCGTGCTGTTGCAGATTCATGTGTCCGTGATGCCTGCATATCGGACAAAAACGGCCAGCAATCTAGTCTTTTCGGTGGTGTTTGAGGGGTCAACCGGGCGTGATCTGTCCGAGACTGGTACAGTTCTCGGACACGACATTCGGAGCAAGTACACTTGCGAATCCGCTCTTCGGTAACTTCGCGGAAGGGACTCTCACAAACCACCGCAAAGTACTTTCAGACATATTGTTTGTTCAGCCCGAAATAGATGGCAAACCATCGCGATTTGGCCGAACAGTAACGTTTCAGGTGTTTTTATTAGTCTTCGTTCGGTTTTCCCGTAGGTTCAATAATGATGTTACCGTCGTCGTCTTCGTAGAACGCGATCTTGCCACCTGGCTCTGTTATGTCTTCTCCCCATTTTTCGCGTACCTCTTTTACCAGTTGCATCTTGTGACCTTGCTGGATAGTAGTCACGTTGAGTAGGTATTTTCCCATGCCTAAGCACTGGAAGCGTCTATTGTATATAATTGCACGAACGAGGGCCTGAAAGTTCTATTGAACTATATACACTGATTGAACTAGAAGGTTCTTTACCACTAGGACTACAACACGCTGACAACAGAGGTTATAAGATACATGCCTGGCGAAAATAAGATTGAAAAATCAATGCAGGACAGATGTGCCGCTGACGACCTGAAAGAACTTCAATACGCAGACCTCTTTAGCGGGTGCGGCGGCATGAGTCAAGGTTTTGAACAAGCAGGATTTGACTGCGTCGGTGCAATTGACCAGAACCAAGACGCTTGTGAAACCTACGAGCATAACATCGGTACCAAACCAATCGTTGGTGACATCACGGAGTACACTGCTGATGAGCTCCTTGACGAGTTCGGTGTTGAGAAGGGAGAATTAGATGTCCTGATTTCTTGTGCGCCGTGCCAAGGCTTTAGCCAGCACCGTAACAAAGACGACTGCGACCGTGACGAACGGAACACATTAGTTTCGTTCAGCGCCACGCTCGCCGTTGAGATGGAGCCTGAATTCTTCGTCATGGAAAACGTTCCCGAGTTGATCCGGGGGTCGAAAGAGAAGTATTGGAACCGGACCTACGAAATTCTGAAAGACGCTGACTATTTGGTCAAGTCGGGAATTATAAATGCGGCAGACTTCGGTGTACCGCAACGCCGAAACCGAGCGATCATCATTGCTCGGAAGGATGGCCGTAAGGTTGAGCTTCCCAGCCCAACAATCAGTGAAGAACGGACGGTCAGAGATGCGATTGAGGATCTTTCTCCTGTTGAGGCTGGGGAGGAATATCAAGCCGATCCAATGCATCGGGCTCCGAATCACACCGACCGAACTGTCAAGATGCTTGATCTGATTCCTGATGATGGCGGATCCTGGATGGACATTCCCGAACCGTATCAGGACGAATACTGGCTTGACTCGATGAAAAAAAGAGCTTCCAACGGTGATATGAGCTCGTTCTGTGATACGTATGGGCGGATGCATTGGGACCGGCCATCTGGTACGATCACCCGGAAGTCCTCGACACCGTCGTGCGGCCGGTACGTTCACCCGGAACAGAACCGGAACATTACTGTCCGAGAAGCAGCTCGGCTACAATCGTTCCCGGATGACTGGGAGTTCCAGGGCTCGTTCATTTCGTGGTATGAGCAGAACGGGAACGCGGTGCCGCCGAAACTGGCGGGAGAGATTGCGGAAGAAGTGAAGCGGTGGTATCCCGTCGAGGAGAAAGGTGCGCGGCAGGCGACGTTGGAAAACGCCTTCAGCAACTAACTAGGGGAGTCCGCGGTTTCTGGGACTTCTCGATACTCGAAAGCATCAGTCAGTCCCATCAGGAAACGGATGTAGCTGCCGAAGAAATCTCTGACATCTTCGTCTGCAAGCATTTGGCTCATATTGAACGGAACATCCAGTAGGTCATCTTTCAGGACGAAGTCACGGATTCCGACATCTTGAGCGCTGCTGCCACGTTCACCGTGGATCATACGTTTGGTGAAGACAGGTTGAATCATTATGCGTTTCGCGTCTGGGTCGCGATCCTTGAAGTCCTCGAGTTTGCTTCTGATCAGCGGTAGCCACCCCTCCCATTGGTTGCTGATGTCTTTCCGGTCCTTGATTTCGCCAAAGCCTTTGATACCCTGTGGTGACCGCACGATCATGTCGGGCTCGGAGAACGTAACCCCCCCGCCGTTCGTCGCAGTAATTTTCTCAATGGCATAAGCACCAGAGATTTCCGAGATACTGTGCTCCTTCCCGACCGAGGAGGCGGGCACGGTCATGAAGTCGTTATCCGACATGAGTTTGAACCGAAACGACTCCAGCTGATCGTGCTCCCATAGATCCTCAACGATGACGGACCCGACGTTGACCACGGCCTTCCGCCCACCGGCGTTCCGCGAGGATCCCTCGATCGCTGCACCTTCGGTCAAGGAAGCGCTAAGTAAGGCCCGTTCCTCGGGATCGTCGTCAATGAGGCTGGACGCCCACGTACTGATTAGGGAATTAAAGAACCGACAGAGCCGACTGAGTTCCTCGGTTTCGCTGATCATCTGATTGCTGTTCCGTAGCTGGCGGACCGCTGACCGGACGCTTCCGATGTCACGCAGCCGGTTGTCGGAGACACCGGCCAGGGTCCGGTAATACTCGAACAAGTCATTGTTTGCTATGAGGATGGTGGGGTGGGCGAAGAACTGGTGCAATTGCCGCTGAGTAACTCCGTTGTTCTCCAGGGTTTCGACGGCTTGATCGGAGACTCCAAGATCATCCCAGTCGAGGGATCTCTCGTTTAGGTCCATGGCGCGGTGGTATCGGTCTATCATGCCGCGATGATTGAACTGGGTATCCCGGTACGAGACCTTCCACCGTGCTTCCTGAATTAGATGTTCCTCAATGTTGTCCTCGTTGACGATTGACGCGAGATAGGTGTCAAGATCAACGACATCCCAGATATCTTGCATTGATACCTGGACGTTCTGACCGGCCCTGCTTAAGATATGTTAGACTTTTTAAACTAATGCGTTCTATTAGTTCAATAAGTATATTTTTCCAATGGTTGGTCACTTCAATTACTAGCTCCTTGAGTACTGCCCGACCATATTACTATTTCCTGTCGTGATTCACGAGTTTCTGTGAACTCTGGCGAAAATTCGTTCTACTTATTTTGGAATCCGATGATCGTAGCCGAACTGGGCGATCGGAACCTCACCTTCTTCCAAGTAGTGGGTTCCAATCAGATCGGTCTCGATCTCCTGCCGTTTGTGAGCGGCGTCAAGTTCTGGCCGGTCAACGTACGAGAAGAGCGCGTCGCTGCCGAACGTCTGCTCGTGGTTGTAGAGCCGTGACGGGATGTTGCTTGACTCGCCGATATAGGCCAGCGGTGACGAGTGCGACTCGTACCATATACGATACAGACCATTGTCAGGTGGGTCGGCATCGAGACGATTTTCGAGCCGGTACGGTTTGGACCAGTCCAACCCGAGCCAGTTTGAGGCGGTCGGGTCGTCGGGGTTCTTCCAACCGATCGGTTCGATACCGTCCGCACTGTTTGACTCCTCTTCCCCTGGTCTGAGAACACCACCCTTGTGTGGATCATCGTTGTAGCTGAACGATGACTGCCGATAGCCGTCGATGATCCGCCCGAAGTTCGCGGTCGGGCTTCGATCAAGCGCCTTGCGGTGCAGGGCGATCGCTGTTGCTTCGGTTCCCTTTCGGTGCTGCTCGTCGTCGGCCTTTGCCGGCGTCGTCTGCGAGACTTCGAACTCGGGGCCGTCGGCATCACGGATTGCCCACAGACACGGCGCTGCTGTATGTGGGTCGCGGTACGGCATCCTTTCGGCGTAGGTTCCGCGGGCGAGGCTTTGAATCCGCCGTCGGACATCGCTCGACTCACCGATGTATTCGAGTCCATCTCGTCGATCGCTCCGGTGGCGAATCCGGTACAGACCGGGCTCTTTCGGGATTTCAGAAAAGGATCCCGCGTCCAACGGCTTCCACTTCGACCACGATACCCCGACCCAATCAAGTGAATAAAAATCGAACTCCATCCTATAGGAGCTATTAGAACTCTGTTATGAGATAATCGTTCGGGTCAATCTCGATTAAGATGTCCGCGAAGTCCCGAATTCTTGGACAACTAAAGTGATAGTATATATCTGCTATTTTAACTTAGTGTAACACTTTTACTATATGGCTGCTATTGCATAGTGTGGGTAAAAATAAATTTCAGAAGCTGGATAGTCTGACAATGAATGATGAAGTCAGGGTCTATTTTTCGGACAACGGTCCTACAGAGACCAATGGAGTGGAAATTGAGAATCCGTGGGAAACTACTGTTGAAGTAGTAATTAAAGAGCGGCTTGATCATAATAAAGGAGATGACGTGGACGGCATAGTTACTAAGAAAAAAATTCACCTTACGCCTCCAGCTCATGATGATGTTCATGGCGAATATGTTATCGAAACTGAAAGACCGATGCTCGGTGAGCCTACAGTTCATCCTATAGAGGCACGCGATTATTTCAAAGGAAGACCGGGAGACGGTAAATATACACTTCATCCAATCGGATTTTCAGATATAAATATTATAGATTAAACTCTTAATACCCATATTTAAATAAGCAAGTAGCTCAGTTTATTTCCATATGAAGGCGTTCGGATTCAACGAACAACTCGCCCTCGAAACCACCCGCTCACAGGATGCATAAATCAAGGAGTCGAATGAATTGTCACACCGAGATGCCATGATCACTGCAACTGCTCGATCGACTGATGACGAGTACGCCGTTGCAGATAGTGACTTCGAGATGGAGCCGCTCAAAGACGTGATGTCGGTCACAAATCTCCACAACATAAAGTAATCAGCCGTCGATCAGACTGGCTCTGCGTTCGGGTAGTCGTTCGGATCGATTACTGACACCTCCCACGTTCCAGTATCCGTCTGCGTAATCCGAACGGGCTGATCTTTCACATTGCCCTCTTCATCGACCAATCCAAGCGCCCGAAGCTCGCTCTTCGGGAGCACGACACCGCCCGACGTACGACCAACTTGTACCAACTGATGGATCGGCATTGCTACATTCCTATCTAGTCCTGAATCTGTTTAAACATTGGTCTCACCAGTACGAGACTATGATATTCCCGATCGCTATCACACTGAGTCCCGACCTCGAAACGAGGTGTTCCCAGAACAAAAATGAGCAATTCAGCGCCAATTAATAGGTCGAACAAATGGAACGCATTGGCACGGACTCCCGACGGCCTCGCGGCCCACGTCGTCGCGGTCGTCGATGGCGAGGTCGTCGCCAGCGCGTGCGGCCTCGAGTCCGACAAGTGGACGATACTCGACCAATCCGATAGTCCCGCCCGGCTTTGTGGAACGTGTGCGAACCATTTCGGCGGGACGGGCCCGCGTCCAGTCGCCCTCCAATCGATCGAGGTGCCGATCGACGGCGTCACTGTCGCCCCGATCGGAACGTCTGCCACCCTGTCTGAAGGATACCGACGCGAGGTAGCGACTCGATGACCGAGTCCGACCTTTTCGACGGGCAAGAAGGCCTGTCCGAGCTCCCCGACGAACCGAGTGACGCCTTCGATGTCGGCTACCTGTCGCCGGCAGCCCCGGAAGAAATGGCGATCGACCTCCTCAGAGACGCCCTGGAGCGGCTGACCTACCGGGAGGTCTACGCCTTCACGGTCGGGTTCGTTCCCCTATTCCTGGGCCTCGTCCTGGGGCTCGATTCCCTGCTTGCTCTCGCGGTCCCGCTGACGGTTGCGGCCCTCGGCTGTACCTGCTCTACTTCGATTATCGGTGGTAGGGTCGGGAAGTGGGTCACCCAGAACCCCCAGTACCTATTCCTCGGCCAATTCGTCGCGACGTTCGTCGGCGGTCTGGCCGTAGCGATCGTCCGACTGATCGGCTTCCTGGCTGGGGTGGTAGCATGATAGAGGTTGTTGTTCCCCTCACGATAATCGCAGGACTGCTGACGGCCTTTTTATTGGGCGTCGTAGCCGACGGTAGCCCAATCGCCAAGCAGCAAGCGCAGGTGATGCTTCTCGTCTGGCTGGGATACACGCTATTCCTCACCGGCTATATTGCGGCCGCTGGAGGTGGAGCATGACCGACCCCGATCGTCCGGCGGGCCCGGCATCGAAGGCGATCTTCGGGGCCGGCATCGCAGCCGTCGCGATCGGGCGGACAGTCGCCATCGTCCGCGATCGACGTCGGAGCCGGCCCGCCCTCGAGGGCAACAATAGCGATCCCGAGACGATCGAGGTGACCGATCGCCAATGAACCACTCACTCCCCGACGAACGGCCGGCTCGCTTCGCGCTCTACCGGCACGCCGACGTCCACGGCGTCAGCGGCGAGGGCGTGGTCGCCTTCGGGATCCGCTTCCCGGACGGTCGCGCCATTTATCGCTGGCTCTCCGACCCCAGAACCACCCAGTCCGCCGACGCGATCGAGCACATCCGAACGATCCACGGTCACGGCGGGAAGACGGTAATCGTCTGGTACGACCAGCCGCCGGCGACCGTGACCGACCAGTCAGACATCTTCCTCGAGGGAGCACAGCCATGAGCGAACAGAAGTCGATCGACGAGGTCTACCGGGACCGGAACCTCCTCGCGGTCGCCATTTCGCTGATGGCCCACCGCCTAGAGTCGAGCGTCACCGTCCACGCCTATGCCGGCGGCTGGACCGAACCCGATGCCGACGATGCCGACGCCGATCAGTGGGCGATCGTCTGGGCCATCCTCGAAGGCAAGCAGGTCAGCTGGCACGTCCCTCGAGACCTTGTCGAGCCGGCCGACCTCCCGAAGCGTCCCCACGACTACGACGGTCATACACGGGCCGAGAAGAACTGCCGGCTCGAAGCCTTCGTCGAGCCCGAGTAGCTCCCAACGTCCACCAATCGAATAGGACCATTTTCGGCCCACTATCTTGCGGTTTTCAGAGTTTCGCCTTTTCATTTACCGACTGATTGTGAAGTAACGACCGGCGACATGAACCGGGACGATCACGTCCGGGAGGCCGGCGGCCAGACTGGACGACGGCTACCCGGATTTCCAGAAAGAACGACATGAGCAATAACAGCGACACGTACGACCCGGCAGGAGAATGGAGCGACGGACAGACAGGACTCGGAGGCCGCCAACCAACCGGCCAAGCCGAATTCGATGCCCCTGCACCCAACGACGGGGACAGCTCGATCGAGAGTGTCGACGAGGTCAACGAGGACGGCCTGGCGGCAGACACCCGTGACCTCAGCGACACCGCCGACGAACAGGGAGAACTCAGTACCGGACTCGGCAGCGAACTCGAACAGGAACGAGCACGCGACGATCTCGACGACGACCAGGGTGACCTCGAGTCGTTCGAGGCCGATGACGGCCAAGACGCCGACATCTACGACCCGACTGACGAGTACGACGAACTTGAGGAGACATCAGAAATATCGCCTATCGGAGAGGGTCGGCGCAAGACACTCGACGCAATCGAAGCGAAGGACCGACTCGACGACATCCAGACGTTCAACACGATCGACGAGATGACCAACGCCGTCCGGGAAATGTCGCTGGCTCACCCCGACGGCCGGACCTACAAGAGCGTACCCGAACAGCCGATCGAGACAATCGAACGAGTCTACGAGAACCTTCCTGAAGAGGCCCGGCCGGCCTTTCTGAACGACGATGTCCTACACCGCCGTATCAATGCCGCTCGAAAGGCGTTCAACCGCTGGATGGGAAAAAAGAAACGCGAACAACAGATTCCATCCACGATGGAGGCTGGCCCGTCGAACTACCCCGCAAAGAAAGCCCGTCGCACGTCAAAATACGCCAGAGAAGGCAACGAGGAATTGAAAGAGAGAATCGACAAAATCCGATCGGGAGCGAACGGAGCTCGGCAGCGCGCGCTCAACTCGATCGGTTCCTCGGTCGCTGAGCAAAGCAAGAAGCAGACCGAAAGCCGGATCGAACGGCGTCGACGCGAGTGGAATCCCGGAGACATCGTCGTCTATCGCAGCCCCGATCTGCACGCGGCGGCGATCGTCCGGCTCAATAAAAAATCCGTTCGAGTCCAGCGCCAGAACAACCTCCAGGACGCAGACTTTGGCGGAGACGGCGAATACCGGCGCGAAACGATCGACCTCGACAGCGATCACATCACCCGTTGGGACCCCGACGAACTGGACGAGATCGACCTGGCCGACCAGGACGTCCCAGGGACGCTCAAAGAGGCCCAACGCCAGATGTTGGGAGATGAGTGGGTCGAAGAGCACCATGATGACGGCGAACTGGACGTCGAAGAGGGCGATCCGATCGACGAAGACGACGGTCTGGGCTCAGAGGAGAAAGAGCAGATCAGAGATGCCGTCAGATCCGACGATTTCGACGGTCTACTCGAAGCTGTCGGCGTTTCCAGTAGATCACTGAAGTACGATTTCAAACAGCGCGTTGAGAGCGCCCAGGAACTCGTCGATACGTTCGACGATCGAAGAGATTTCCAGCATGTCAGAGGCATCGGCCCGGCAAAGTCAGAGCCCATTGAGGAGGCCGTGCCGTTGGTCCGTGAGGCGCTCGAAAATCAGGACAACGAGGCCGAGGAACCGACCGGAGACGTCTACGATCCGACCGTGGAATTCAAGGGTCCAACGTCGACCCGGCCAGTGTCCGATGTCGCCCAAGACCTTCAGCACCCACGAGAAGAGGCCTTACAATGGGAAGACGACGCCGTTATTTCGCCGAGCGGTCGCCACCGGGCTGACGAGGACGCTCCCCAAGAGATCGAAGAGATGGCCGAGGTTATGGCTGAGAACGATCCCCGGGCCAGCTCGGACAACCGCCCAGAGCACCCCAACGAATCCGGCGACCAGGATAATGTCGAAGACCACAGCCACGCCGTTGAAATCGAGTTTGGCACGCTTGAAGCTGCGAACGAGTTCCGCGACGAGTACTCCGACGCCCGCCACCCCGACGACACCCGCCGACCGAAGACGGTCAAGCTCCGCGAAGACGCGACCGAGGAGATCGAACGGGCCGAAGAAGAGGCTCTGATGAGTCGCGCCGACGAGACGAAAACGTACCCACCCCAGGACCTTACCGACGCCGAGCGGGATCGTCTGGAGGATCGCGACGATTGGAAGTGGGGAACCCACGGATTCCATGCAATGGCGGCGAAGGCGGTGCTCCGGCAGGAAGGATACGACGACTGGCTATCGATGTACGATCACACCGTAGACAGCGCCAAGAGCGGCCACCTCTCAATCATCGAGCAGGACCGCGAGAGTGCCCAGAAACACGGAACGACCTCCGGTGGCCGCGAGCACTTCGAGCGGGAGAAAGAGATCGGAGAGGTAGCCCGGCAGACCGAGAAGGTCCAGGATCAGATGTGCAAGTCGGCCCGCAATAAGTGCGAGGACGGAGTCGGAGACGCTTGCGATGCCCTCCTCTCAGACTGCGGTTGGTCGGAGGATGAGATCGAACAACTCCGTGAGGCCGTCGAAGAGATGGGGGAGGAGTTCACTGTCGAGGGGACGATCTACGACCCCGAGAGCGACTTCGACGAGCCAGAGGACGCCGGCATGGACTTCGAGACGTGGGCCGCAGAGGCTGCCCCTGAACCGCCCGAGACCGACAACGAGATTCCCGACCGTCCGGTTGGGCTGGAACTGGTGCCGCCAAGCGACGAAGAACTGGCCCAGATCGCACCAACGTCGAGCGACGACCCGGCCGATATTGAGGAGGGACTACCTGGCCCAGCGTACCGATCGCTCTCAAAGGCGTGGTCGGGGTACAAGCTCGCCCGCTCAGAGATGCACGAGGCACGCGACCAAGCCGAACATTACGCCAGAGTGATCAACGGGATCAGGGCCGTCAACGGGCAGGACCCGATGGAGTTCGACGATCTCGACGGTTTCGCCGGCGGCTCACCACTTCCGGATGATCCGACCGAGGAGTTCCCGACCGCAGAAGGCACCGGCGCACTTGAAGATGAGGCCCCGGAATTCGTCGACGATCGGCAGAGTGGTCCCGAAGCCAGCGAGCAGTCAACCCTCATTTCCGAGTCGCTTGATGAAGAGCAGCAGGATCTCACGGGTAAGCAGGCAGAAGTGACGAACATGGCCCCGGAATGGAAAGATTCGGGAGTCTACGATCCGATGGACGAATTCTGATCAGCCTTTCAGACACCGAGAACCTGATCGAGTAGGCCGTCATCCTTCGCGTAGTGGGGACGAAGCCGGTTCCAGTCGTTCGTGGATTCGACGATAATCTCCCCGGCACCGACGTTCTCAATCACAACCTCGCGATCTTCGAGTTCCTTCAATGATCGGCCACCGGCCTCGGCGATCCGGTGGACGTCGAACGTCGCTGCGCCCTGGAGTTTGTTGAGATCGTTCTCGTCATTCACCCTGAAGTAGATCCGCCGATCGCACTGGCTGATAAGCTCCGTATGCACCTGCTGGGGCCGTTGCATGATATGGACGGTCTCTGCCTCGTGTTTCCGGCCACGAGACTGGAGCGTGAGCACCCGATCGTCGACACCGTGCTGGCTGGCGTACTGGCCGACCTCGTCGGCACAGATGAGGGCAGTCATCTCCGGGACGATTTCCTTACAGAGTTCGAACGCAGCCCCGCAGATCGCGCCGTAGAGCGTCGCCATGTCCTCTTCGGTCATGTCCGGGACGACCCGGACCCGGCGGTGGTTGTACAGAACCTTCCGCCAGTCGAGTTTCTCGGCCGTCTCGATATCGACCTCAAGGCGCTGGAACAGCGGGTCGTGATCACCCTCGGTTTCGCAGAGCCCCTTCTCTTCATCTTCGGGATCGAAGAGGACCGCTATATCGAACGTTTCGCCAGGGTTCCGTGGATGGTCAGGGTCCAGAATCCGCTCGATCACGGCCCCTGCGCCGTAGGACTTGCCCGTCCCCGACTGTCCGATCACGCCAACTCGTCCCATCTATCCCTCCGATCGATCTGGCTCGATCTCCAGCTGGCCGGTGTACGCCTCAGATAGAATCCGGATGACCTCGCCTGTCGTCAGCGAGTCGCCCCACACCCGGCCGTCGACGATGCCCTCTTCGAAGTCACGCTGGACCGTTGCTTCGGCGCTCTCGAAGGCTTCGATCTGATCGGCGTCCCCGAGTACGAGCTGTTGCTGGCTCATGTTTCCCACTCGAACTCCTGGACCATCTCGTCCAGTTCGACCTCCGAGTCATCGATCGGTTCGTCGGGCTCATCCTCGGTATCCTGGTCGGGAACGCCGATAGGCTCGAGATTGTGCCGCCGACGCATGGCTCTGCGGTGGCGGGTCGCTTCTATCCCCGCGAGATGGGTGTCGATCCGCCACAGCAGCCAGACGATCACAACCAGCAGATACGCTGCGAGAAGCTTCTGCTGGGATCGGTTGAGCGAGAAGCCTATCCTCATTTTCGATCGCCTCCGTTCTCTTTGTCGACATCGAAGGTGTCCGGGTCGTCGGTGAGCATCATCTGGGTTTTCGCAGCCATGAACTGCTGGTACTCATCGTCGTCGAGGACGTCGCGAAGGATCTTGTCCCGCTTCCGGGCCATCTTGTTGAACACTTCTACGACCTCGTGACCATTCCCGTCGACGACGCCGGCCAACAGGGATGCGGCTCGATCCTCGCTCATCCGCTCGATGTGGACATCGACGTCATGGGCATCGGCGAGTCGTTTCAGGTCGGCCCGCTGGACGTTGACGATGTCACAGAAGATCGCGGCTCCCGACGATCCGACGCCGGGGACATCTTCGGTCAGGAAACCTGCTATCCGCGAGGGATCTCGCAGCATCCCGGCGATCTGTGCGGGCCGAACGTCGCCACTGAACGGGTTCTGATTCATGCGAGACCACCGGCGAGGTTGCCGATCGAGTCGCGCAGATTGCCGATTTTCTCTTCACCGTCTGGTCGTAGGTAGATGATCGTGGCTGCTGCCATGAGTGATGTTCCGAGTAGGCCCCAAGTCGGATCGATCTCGCCGTCCGCCTGGGTGAGTACGTGTTCTTCGACGAATTGGCTCCCGAAGTGGCCGAGGTGGAACGCCTCGAACGTCGCCTGGAGTTCCGCTTCGAGCTGGTCTTTCGTCATGTCGCTGTCCGCCAGGTCCTCGTCGGAGAGACCGAAGACGCCGAGACGCGCCGCACCACTGTTGATAGCGTCCTCGATCGCGGCCGCATCGATGTCCAGCGGGTCCGGTGGACTCCCAGAGCTGTCTCCCCCGTCGTTGCCTTTCGTCCCGCTCTCGTCGCTCTCAGCTGCGTCCTTGTCGTCTTCGACGCCATCGAACAGGTCTCCGCCGAGGTCGTTCTCCGTTAGGTCAACGATAGCCTCTTCGACGTCCTCTGGATTGGTCTCGTCGCCTGTCTCCGGTTCAGTGTCGGCTGCGTGCTCTTCGTCCGGCTCCTCGGTGGGAGCGTCGTTCGAGTCGCCTTCGACGACGCCGGGCTCTCCGTCCGTCATCGATCAGGCTCCGTGAGCTTGCCGTTGTTACGAAGCGCCTGGATCACCGCCTGGTCGGCTGCGAGTGGATCAGACGGATCGATCGGGACACTGATCCGATCGGATTCTACCTCGGGTGCTGCCTCAACCTCGTGTCTCTCGTCAAGCTTCTCTCGCTCCTCGGCGATCGAAGTGCCGCCGTTGCTGGAACGTTGGCGCTGGTAGAGCTTCCAGGCGACGACCATCGCTAGGAGCACGCCGATCATCGCCAGGTGTCGCCTGTCGATCGATGGCAGTGGAAGGCTCCGGCCGCCGTTCTGATCACTGCCACTGTCGCCGTCGTCGACGATCTCGGGTGGTTCGTTCATACTGTTCTGCTGCTCTTGCTCGCGGATTTCTTGTGCTGTTTGATCCATCGGTTACCATCTGTAGGAGGCCCCACAGCAGGGGCATTCGTCGGGTTTCCCGTCGACAACGGTGCCACACGAGGGACACTCGAATCGATAGGTCGACTCGGTGCCGCCGTCTGTGAGAAGCCGCTGTCCGCTCTCTGTCGTCGTGTCGCTCTCGGTCGTGGCCTCGACCAGATCAGCCCACTCATCGCCGTAATCATACTCCTCGAGGGGAACCAGTCGGTGTACGGCGTCGGATTCGGCGTCAGCCGGCAGAATGTGTGGCTTCGGGTGGTCTCGAAACTCCGACTCGGAGGTCAGCGGGAGCCACTTTTCACACTCTAAGCAGGCCGATCGGTACTTGTTACCCGGTTTTGGGGATCTTTCGATTCTTTTGTCGAGCACCGGGACGGTACGGCCGGATCCACAGTATTTACAGTGGCCGTCCATTACCGACCCACCGTGAAATGGCGAAATTGGTGTATTGGAATCGACATACGTAGCGGGGGAATTGGCAGCGATCGGCGCGTGGAAACGCCTCCGCACCACCTCAAAAATACGCCCAATTCGTGATGAGTCTAAGCCCTATTCAGAGCCTATTCGCCATTTCCCTATTCTCGCCTTTTGTTTAATCCGAGCGAGCACGACGAGTTGATCTGCCAACATGGCAGCGATCAATATTGAATCGGCGACCGGGACGCTCACGAATACCGCTTTCCTCAAATCGGCGGTATTGATCGTGGTCGGCTCGCTGCTCGCTCAAGTTGTCGTATCGTATGGTCGAGCGAACGTCTACGACGTCCAAATGCGCGGCGGAGACGCCGTTTATGCTGTCGTCGGGGCGTTCATCTCGCTCATGGTCCTCCCGAACGGATACGGGCGGAATATCGCACTCGGTAGCACTGCAACGGCAGTCAGAACCGTCGCAGCTGACTACGAGGTGGTTTAAAAATGCAGATCGGTGGCACCGGCGTCGAGCAGGAGATCATGCTCACGCCAGACAAGCCTTTCATCAACGACTCCAACCAGGTCACCCCAGGCGATGAAAACACGCCTGCCTGGCATTTCAAGGGACAAGAGGGCTTCGTCCTGTTTATCCCTGCCGGGACGCTTTTCGCCCCGATCCTCCGAGCGGCCGACGGCGAGCTCCTGGACGGCTCGACGCGGATCATCTTCCAGAAGATGAACAAGCAGGGCGACAAGCTGGGCAACGGAGTCATCCTGAACGAGCTGTTCGGCAAGTTCAACACCGAGGAGTTCCGCAACGACCCCGATTACATGCGGTACACTCAGTCACCGCTTCAGCTCGACGAAAGGGAACGTGCCGGGATCTTCCTGGACATTCCCGACGGGGCCGAGCCGTTCGATCCCGACGCTTCCGAGCTCTCGATCGGGGACACGACCAGCGAGTTCCGCACGCCGGTCGAGGTTGTCGACCATGACGACCTGACTGCGGAGGAGTCGGCGGCGGTCAAGCGTGCCAGCCAGGCCAACGGTGGCGGAGGCCGGTAACATGGCGGAGGAGTACACTGTCAGTCACACCGGCTCGGTGCTCGGAGAGGACCATGTTACCCTCGAGACCAATCAGACCGATCCGGCACGACGCGGCGCGATCATCTCGTTCGAGTGCCCCGACAAGTTCGAGGAGCTCGAGTACGTCGGTGCGCAGCACCCGATCCGCTTCGAGCCGCGGACGCTCGAGGAGATCCAGGCCGACGGGAGCGACACCATCGCCGTCGACGCCAACCTCCAGCCGATCGCCGGCGAGACCGAGATCGAAGACCAGACCTATCCGGTCGTCGTCGTCGTCAACGCCGACACCGGGAGCGAGCTCACTGTCGACAGCGTGGACTACCACACCGACGAGCTCACGCTCGCATCTGCGCCGTCCGACGGGACGAATCTCAAGGTCTACCCAATCCTCACGGACGGGACCGTCAAGTGGGGCGGCAAGAACGCGCTCGGCCAGGATCAGGGAACGCTCTACCCCTGGGGCTTCCCCGTCTTCCGGTTTCACGACATGGAACAGATCCGGGCAGGCCGCGAGGTCACCATGCAGGGCCGGGCCGCCTGGGGCCATAACGAGGAGCTCCAGCTGCGTCTCGAGTCCGAACAAGAAATTTGCTGGCAAGACCAGCACTATCCCGACGCCTACGTGAGTGAGATCGAGATCGACCTCTCGATCTTCCTGTGAGGTGTTGGGATGGGCGTCTTACTAGATCAGCTCGATACTGAGCAGGGAGACGCCCCGGAGGAACCAGCGGCAGAGTCGTCCAACTCCGACGACGGGGATATCGATCCGTTTTCGCTCGGCTACGATTTCGAGGAGTGGAAACTCGACCACGAATCAACGGATCAAGCCCTCTCCCTGCTGATTGCGGTAACTAATTTGATCTGACAATGGGACAATTCAGGAACCAACTACGACAAAGCGAGCACTACCAGGGCGCCGAGGAGGCGGGCGAACAGGCACAGGAGGCCGTCACGGCCGCCCAGGCGGTTGCTCCGGTAATCTCGCTCGAGAAAACAGACGTACAGATGTGGGCCGACGTGCTGACCGTCGTCCTGCTATTCCTCATTTGGCGGGAGCTCCGCCGGAGGGGTAGCGTATGAGCCAGCGGCCCCCCGATTACAGCGCTTATGAAGATTCCTGGCAGGACGATCTCGACGACGAGGACGACGAGGACGACGAGGACGACGGAGGCGGCGGCGGTGTCATGGGAACGATCCGGTCGTTTGGCGAAACTGCCCGCGACAAAGCCGATGAAGGCGTGCGAACCGCAACCGGCGGGAGAGTCGGCATCTCGGATGATTTCACGTCGACGGCGGACACCGGCGGCGATCTTGAGGTGGGGATCTCCGACGATTGGACGTCAACCGCGGACTCTGGCGGCGTCGAGAACGTACTCCGCCAGGGTGGCGGTCAACTCCAGGACGCGACCCGGCGGACGCTGGTCCAGGGACCAATGTCGGTCGTCGCGAGCGCTCGAGCCGGTGAAGCCTACGCTGTCGGAGACGACGAGGCCGGCCAGGCATGGGCCGACGCCGACGATGCGGTCACGGCCGGGATCGACAGAGGAGTCGAGGCGGCCGGGCTCGAGGACAGTTTCGTCGTTGGCGGTGCCAGGACGGCGGGCGACACGCTGATCGGCGAAGGGGTCCGCAACGTTGTCGGTACGACGACCGGGATGGATCTCGAAGAAGGAGACGCCGATTTCAGAACCGACCGATGGGCCGCACTCGACACGGCGCTGACGGTCGGGACACTCGGCGCCGGAGCGGCCGCTTCCGGGGCGGCTCGCGGCGCCGGCGCAGCTGCTCGATCATCTCGATTGAGCCGGCTGTTAGGCCGGTCGGGAGACGACGCGGCTGGCGCAGCTGCTCGGACAGCTGACGATGCAGCTGATAGCGCTCGCAGGTCCCCCTCCGAACAGCTTGGCATCCCTGGTTTGCAGCGCGGCGGCGACGCGGCCGGGGCAGCTGCTCGAACGGGCGACGACGCGACCGACGCATTCAGACTCAGCGACAGCGCCCCGGCGCTGCCTGGACGGACGGCCGACGACGTCGCCGGAGCGACTCAGCGGCAAGTCGACGAGGCCATGAGCGGCGTCGGTCGCGGCGCCTCGCGATCGGCGGACGACGCTGCCGACGCGGCGCGACGATCGCGTCGGACCCGGGCCGGATCAGCCGGGGCTCGATCTGCGGACGACGCAGCTGGGGCCGCGGGCCGAGCGGGGCGATCGCCGGCCACCCGTGCCGGCCAGGTCGACGCTCGAAGCGGAGACGACGCGGCCGGTCTCGCCCAACGAGCCAGACAAGCCCTTTTCGGGACCCGGCGGCGACAGGCCGCGACGATCGCCGGCGGTGGGTTCCTGGGGGCACTCGGCGCCGAACAGGCCGGTCTATTCGACGGGATCGGCTCTGCGCTCGAGGACGAGGACGAGCTCGAGGTCGAGACCGAAGACGGTCAATCTCTGCTCCTCCACCACGTCGAGGATCTCGAACCGACCGACGACCACCCCGGCGGGGGCCAGCTCCGAGAGGTCGAACAGTTCGATCCAGACGGCGAATGGTCACAGACGGACGGCTTCACCGTCCTTCTGGACATTGCGGGCTCAACCGTGACGATCCTCGACCCGTCCGGCGAACCAATGCAAGCGGAGGTCTCGGCCGCACAGGTCGCAGACGCCGCAGCACGAGCAGACGGAGGTTACCACGATGAATGATTTAGCACAATTCAACAGCGCCGACGCCGCTCGTGACGCCTACTTTTCGGGCGAAGACGGGGCCAACGGCGACGAAAACGGCGCTGAGAACGGAGAAGACGGATGGAGCGAATGGTTCCGTGTTGACCAGGTAGATCCCTGGTTTATCTACGGCCGCGAGTCGCTCCACTCTGAAAACGTACAGCTACAGATCACCGGCGAATCGAGCGATGGGCGGACTGTCTTCCTGGACAGCTCCGGCAACGTCGTCGACAACATGGTGATTTTCGACAACATGGACGAGGTCAACGCCGCGCTCGAGGCGTACTTTCAGCGCGAGGAAGACGGCGACGTTCCCCCGGAGGATCGGCCAACCGGGAACGATCCCGGACCCGGAACCGCGCCACCAGGACGCGGCGGCCGCAGCGGCGGGATCCCGATCGTCGACAGTCTCCCGGTCGTCGGGGGAATGGGGACGACGGGCCAGCTCGTTTTTGTGATCCTGGTCCTGGCGGCTATCTATTACTACTATTACGACGGTGACGCCAGCCAGATCCCCGTCGTCGGCGGCTACATCGGAGGTGAGTCGGCATGAGCGCCGGAGCTGGCGCACGACTCGCCTACCGGGGCGGCCAGCGTGTTGTCGGCCGGTTCCGATCGAGCGGCGACGACGCATTTGCGGCAGCTGGTCGAACCGGCGCCCGATCGGGCGACGAGGGGAATAGTGCGGCCCGCTGGTGGGCGTCTCGCGGGGCTGGTGCCGCGGGTGTCGGCGGCGCTGGGGCGCTCACCTGGCGCGGCTTGGGAACTATGAGCGACCGAGCAGAGGCCCGCGAAGCGGAGGCGTTCGCCCAGATGAACGAACATCAGGCCGAAGCGGCAACCGACAGCAACCAGGAGGACGGACCGATCGCGGAGATCCGGGACCGGCTCCCCGGCGTCGACTCGATTGAGGAGACGATCCTCGTGCTCATCATCGGCGCGATCGTCGTCAGCTACCTCATGAATCGAAACCCGAACCTCCCGAACTCGCCGGTCGTTATCGGAGGGGGTGACTGATGGGGCTCCCACAGTTTACCGACAACAAGGACGCGGCGATCGAGCTGCTCCAGGAGATTGCCCACAATACCGGATCAATGGACGTCGATCTCGACGGCGCGCAGGGCTCGGCTGGCGGCCCGATCAGCATTGACCCGCGCAACTTCGTCGTCGTCGAGACGCCGCTCATGGAGGACGCCAACCCCGACGGGACGGTCACGATCGAGCCCGGCGAGGAGGTCGAACTCGCGGCGTTCGACACCGTCCCGTGCGAGCTGATCGGCGCCGGAGCGAAAAACGAACTCGACGTCTATTACCGGATCACGGCGGACCACGACAAGACGCTCGGCCGTGCGACCGGCAGCGCAGGCGGGACGGGGTGGCGATCCGAGCCGCTGGGGTCGAATCGCTCGCCGTTCTCGTTCATTGACGAGCTCGGCGTGACGTTCCCGATCGAGGACCAGGTCGTTTACGAGGCGACGCTCTCCAAAGAAGCCGACTCGAGCGTCGACATTAGCGGGAGGCTCTTGCTCAGACTATGACCACAGAAATCAGCACTCTGGAGGAGTTGGACAGCATCCGCGACGATCTGAGCGGGGACTACGTCCTCGTCGACGACATTGATGCGAGCGGTGAAGAATGGGAGCCCCTGGGATCGGTGTCCAATCCGTTCACGGGCGAGATCAAGGGCCAGGGCCACGTGATCGAGGGGCTGACGATCACAGAGGACCACGACGTCGCGGGACTGTTCGCGACGGTCGACGGCGCCCAGATCATCACGCTCCGGCTGCACGACGTCGAGATCGAGACGACGGGGACCGCCGGCGCCGTGGCTGGCGGCGGCGAGGCGGAGCTGGTAGGCGTCGAGGTCGACGGCGCAGTCGAGTCGACAGTGGCCACAGCGGGCGGACTGATCGGCAAACTGGACCGGGTTAGCGAGGTGGTCAAATGAGTACTGAAATCAGCACACGAGCCGAGTTGGAAAGTGTAGATAACGACCTGAGTGGCGAGTACGTTCTCGTCGATGACATTGACCTCTCGGGGAGTGAGTGGGACCCTCTCGCCCAAAGCGACCCGTTTACAGGCGTTTTCGACGGAAATGGGCACACAATCGACGGACTCACCATCAACAGAACCGACCTCTCTTTCGCAGGTCTTTTCGGCCAGTTGGGGGGTACCGGGCTGGTTGGAAACTTCGACCTGACCGGGGTCGATATTTATGCCGATGGAGCCACGACGGGCGGCGTGGTTGGGTTCGGCGAGGAAGGGGGCACTGTCGAAAACGTTAGCGTCACTGGCGTACGGGTAGAGGCGGTTGGTATGGGCTGTGGTGGCGTCGTTGGTGAAAGCCCTTCGTCTGTCCATAACGCGTATACAGATATTGATGTGAGTACGACCGGCGATTTCTCGGACGTTGGCGGAATCGTCGGCTGGCTACGATGGGATGCAACCGTAACGGAGTCTGAGGCTCATGGCAACGTCTCCGGTGAAAGTCATGCCGGGGGTATTGCTGGACTCCTTGACGGCTACCAAAGCAACGGCGGTATTGAGAAGTGCAAAGCGACGGGCAACGTCACGGGCGGCGATGGCGTCGGCGGTATCGTCGGGACTGTGTGGGACGAGTTACACGTCTACGACAGTTATGCGACGGGGAACGCTACCGGACTCTCTGGCGACGAGAACGTCGGGGGAGCTATCGGGTCGCTTGATGATGGTTCGGCGGAGCGGGTGTTTGCGACAGGAACTCCCTCTAACGGGTCCAATGTTGGCGGCTTCGCTGGAAGTACGGGGACCGTCAACTCTGCGTCCGGGTTGTACTGGGATACGGAATCGTCGGGTGTTGGCTCTTCTCCTATAGGCACCGGCCTCACAACCAACGAGCTGACCGGCGGAGACGCCGAGACGAACCTCCCAGAGTTCGATTTTGCCGGGGTCTGGACGACGTCAAGCGACTATCCCGAACTTCAGGCGTTGGTCAGCATCATCCTGGGCTACCTCTCAGAGTGTAGCGCGGACGTCGTCGTCTCTGCCCAGGAGTCGGGCGGCGGGCTGGTCGGCTCGACGAACGCGGAGACGGGGACGAACGACCTGCGGACGATCGAGGAGTGTCGAGCGGTCGGGATCGTCGAGAGCGAAGACGGTGCGGCCGGCGGGATCGCGGGGCGATCGAGCAGCGATCTACTTCGGTGCGTGACGAACGTCGACATCTCCGGCGCCCAGGAGGGACTAATCGCCGGCGTGCTCGATACCGAAGCGGAGGACGTCCACGCGGCCGGCGACCCCTCGACGTCGCTCGTCGACGAAAACAGCGGGACGCTGATCGACTCGATGGTTCACGACCTGGAAGACCTCACCGATCACGACGCGTCGGAGACGCTCGGGAGCTTCGATTTCCAGGACGTCTGGGTCCGTGAGGGCCGAGAGATTCCGTCTCAACAGATCCACTCACTCGGGTCCACGGTCCATTACGGGTTTGTCGACGACGTCCACGGTGAGCCGGTCGAGGGCGCCGCGATCGAGACGCCTTATGGCTGGGTTCGGACTGATTTCGCCGGCTACTACGAGCTCGTCGGCCCGATCGACTCGTTCGAGATCACGGGGCTCGGCGGAACTCGAACCAAGACCGCAACGCCGGAGGACAAGGCGGTAAACTTCCAGTTTGGCGGGTTAGAGGTAACGCTCGAAGAACCGACGTCAGGGCGCCCGCTGGCCGACATTATTATCGAGATCGGCGAGTTCCTCGCACAGACCGACTCAAACGGGGAGGTGACGATCGGAACGATGCCGATCGAGACCCACGAGATCGTCGCCTTCGAGGAGTTCACGCGAGAGGCCCGGATCCGCGCAGAGGGTCAGCTGGTCGAAGTCGATTTCGCGGACGACCTCGAGCACGACTTTCAGGACTTAGCGGTCCTGGAGTTCGAGCTGATCGACGAGTTCGGGACTCCTATCCACGATACAACGGCAGCAGTCGACGTCTTCGGGACGGTCACGCAGAGCAACCGCGACGGCGAAATCCTGGTGCCTGTTCCGACCAACGCCGACGAGAACCCGACGATCATCTTTGCCCATCGAGATGATCGTTATTCGACAAGACGGATAACGCTTGATCCCTCCGCCGATCCAGACACCGGCGAGTTGATGCTGCGGAGCGCAACCCACTCGAGTAACCTGTAACAATGCCAGGACGACAATCTGACCAGTTTGGCGGCGGCAACGTAATCAAATACCTCGCGGATTTCCCCGGGGCCAACCCGGCCCAGGACGTGATCGAGGTCGTCATTGACGGCGCCGACGACCTGATCGAAGTGGAGACCGGCGAGGTCGACGTCGGGAAGATCGAGGAGACTGTCGAAGTGCGGATCCCCGGCGACGTCTCTATCGACGAGATTCAGGAGGACGTCACGGTGGTTGTAGACTCCCCTATCGAGGTAACGGACGATCAGACCCGCGAGATCGGAAAGGCGCGGATCCAGGACTCCGACGGCGTTCTAATCGACCCGATCAACGCCGACGATATGGCGCCGATCACGGCGACGACCGACGCCGCCGGCGGAGCCGAGGCCGCCGAGGTCGACCTGGGGACGCACCGGAAGGACGTCGACATCTACTATTCGGTGACCGACGCGGCAACCGTCACTGTCGAGGTGTCGACCGACGGCGCAACCTGGCGCGAGCTCGAGACCGTCTCGCCGACCGCAGCCGAGGAGTCGATCGTCTCGATCTCGACGGCGTACCAGCATGTTCGAGCGTTCGCCGACACCAATCTGGATACGATCGAAGTCGTGTCAAAGGGGGCCTAAAACAGATGATTGAGGCTGTCACGTCCGATGTCCTGGCTGCGCTGATCGTCGCCAACCTGCTGGCACTCAGTGGACTGCTAACCGGAATCTACCGTTCGACGAGACAGCACGATCGGGCGCTCTACGGCGACGAGAAGAACAACCGGGACGGAGTCGTAACGAAGACACAGAAACAGGAGGAGGTCTTAGACTATCAGGACGATCAGATCATGGAACAGGCTAATCGAATCGACGAAAACGAGAATCGAATCGAAAACAACAACGATCGGATCGAGGAGCACAGGAACCGACTCCGGGACGAGAATCTAATGTAATCCGCCTCTCAGTGTGTCTGAAATATTTATTGGCACAGGGCTCTCAGCATCGATGTAGCGATCTCAGACATTGTCTTTCTGGATATGGTCTAACCCCCGTTTCATGTGCATCAACTGGAGATCTGCGTGCGGAAGCGGGGCGGGGAGCTGTAATTTTTTGGCGCTGTCGCCTTGGCGACACCCGCCAAGGGGGCGTTCGCGCGAAGCGCGAAACGACCCCGCAGGCGTTGCGGTGCGATCGCGGTGGCGACCCCGGCCTCGAGCCGCCGACTACAACCAGGGTTGTACAGTCACCGATATAGAACAATAATACTTGCTGAAATAAAGGACGAAAACAGCGTTGCCACTACCGAGGCTGGTTCAGCGATCGGCGATCGTGCCGACGAATCCGACTTCGGTGCCGCCACCAGGAGTCTTCCAGGTCATCTGTGCACCGCTGAGAACGGCCGGATCGTTACCTGACTTCGACCACTTCTCGAGTGCCTCAGCGGCTATCGTCGCGACGTTCTCGAAGCTACTCGACTTCAGTCGGGATAGAATCGTGTCGACGCGCACGCGCTTCGGATCGCCGCTGTCGTCGAACTCCACGTCGGCACCGTTCTCGGCAAGCCACTCCTGGAAGGGAGAGAGTTCGGCGACGTGATCGGCCAGCCCCATCACATGCTGAATGCGATCGGCGAAGCTCTCGATCGCGTATTCGGCGGACTCAACGAGCGCGCGCAATTCTTCGCGATACTTCCGGACCCGGAACGAAATATTGCCCTGGTCGAGCTGAAGAATCTCGTCGAGGTCTTCGATCGCGCGGTAGATCGTCGCGGGGTGCTTGCCGAGCTGGTCGGCGAGGTCGTCGACGGTCGCACCGCCGTCGGTCGCGACGGTCTCGGTCACGTCGCGGGCGGTCTCGCCCATGTCTCGAAGCGTGGTCATCAAGAGGTGGTTCGTCTTCGCCTCGAGCCGCGGCGTCGGATCTTCGTACAGTTCGACGGCCTCGTCTCGCGCCACCGCGTCGAAGTGATCGTCTGCGACGTAGACGCCGCTTCCGTCGGGACCGAGCGGTATGTCTTCCCAGTGCAGCGCGTTCAACAGCGTCTCCTCAATCTCCTCGGTCACCTTGTGTCGATCGGCCCATGCCCATGCCTGACCGCCGTTCATCTTCTTGTTTACCAGCACCTCGACCTTCGGGTGGTAGGAGGGGTGGTCCTTCGACACCGCGTCGGGATCGGCCAACTGGTAGATCTCGAACTTGCGGCCGTAGGTGTGACCCGGCAGCAGTTCGGTCACCGACGACGGCTCGAGAAAGAGCCGGTTCTGGTGGTTCATCACCTCGGTGTTATCGATGTGTAACTCGGCTTTGGCTCCCTCCAGGTCAGATAGATAGAGCGCGACCTTCTGCAACACACCGGCCGACGAGAGCTTACGCGCCCACTCTCGAGTGATCCGTACGTATCGCTCGTACGCCCACATCCGGCTCGCCGGGTGCGGATCGTCTCGAAAGTACTCTGAATAGATGTGCTCGTTCGCCTCGTCGAACACCGCCGCGAAGAACTCCGGCAGCAACTCGAGTCCGCGCTCGGCTTCGATGTTACTGGTGTGGAACTCGACGTCGACGCCGTCGACCTCGCCGACCTGATTCTCCCAGGGGAGCTGAATCCGGTCGCCGGTCTCCCAGTGGCGCATGTTCGGGAATCGCGGAGAGATATTGTAGGACGCTTTTCGCTCGCCGCATCCGCGACCCTTGATATCCCACTCGTACAGCCGTTCTGCGTCGATTCCGTCCGACAGCCGCGGGGCGAACCCCGACTTGCTGTAGCTCACCTCTAGGTGCCAGGGCTCGCCGTCGACCTCAACATCCAGTTCAAGATATCCCTCGAACGGTGGGCCGAGCATCACCGACGACAGCGCGTCGTATGGACCGCGGCCCCAGTCGGGCCACTTCCAGCGGCCTTCGATCTCGTGAGGCGTTGTCTCGACCTGCGACATCACGCACCTCCCGCTTCGGCGAAGTCGGTCAGCGTGGCGTCGGGCTCGTCGGCCTCGTCGTCGCGATCGTCACCGCCGTTGATCGGGATAGTCGACGGGTCGGGATGGTGGACGATCTCGACGCCCTCCAAGTCGGCGACGATCGCGTTCGCGAGCAACCGCCGGTGACACCAGCGGGCGTCTTTCTCCCAGCAGACCAGCCACAGATCACGCTCTCGAGCACGATCGGTCAGCTCGTCGAGTACAATCTGTGGGCCGGGCTGCTGCAGGTAGTCGAGATACCGCCGTTCGTACTGCACCGAGTTCCATGCGATTGCGGCGGGGTTGGCCTCGCCGTTCTTCTCGGCGGCCGACTCGACGGTCTTGTAGGCGTCGAGAAGGTCGTCGGGCGGGGCGACGGCCGGGATGTTCCGATCGGTGATCCGGTCAACGAAGTCCTTCGGATAGCGAACGACGCCGAAAACATCCGCATGGTCGAACGGCTCGTAGCTCGGAAGCCGCCCGAAGTACGTCGTGTGGACGGTCATCGGGAATCACCGCCTTTTTGATCAGTGTCCAAGGAACGGCTGTTTCCTCCGTCCGGGACCGCCACAAACGACTCCGTCAGGAACTGTTGACGGTCGACGCCATCGGGAAGAGGTATCTCTGGGAACGCGGGACAGTAGTGCAGAAGGTACTGTACCACTTCCCGAGGCATGGCACTCCGGATTTCCTGCCGATCCCAGTCTTTTGGGACGCCCTTCGTCCGGGCCAGGGGCTTCTTAGACTGCCAGTCACCGGTTCGCGTGAAGTGACCGGCCTCAGCCTCACCGTCGTCGAGGCGGCCAGGACACGGGAAACTCGTCTCAAAGTGGCGTTCAAGGTCGAAGGGAAGCCCGACGCCGAACCCGTTGATGCGCGTCGGCTCGCGGATGTCCTCGCAGTTCGCGACGTTCTCGATAATGTACGCGTCAGGGTCAATCGCTTCGAGAACCGTCCGAACGTTCAGGTCCGCGAATGTCGGGTAGTAGTCCCGTGGATCGTCGAAGCCGATCTGGTTGCAGTTCGACCAGGAGACCGTCGAGTACGCCAGACACGGCGGACTCATCCAGAGGATAACGACTTCGTACTCAGCCAGATAGTACCACACCGCGTTGATGACTTGGCCAACGCTGCTGGCGTCGCACTGGACGAAATCGCCCGGATACGTGTCGCTGTAGTCGTCGATATCGATACCGATGTGATCAACCGGCAGATCGAACTCGTCGATTATCGCGTCGAGAGCGTAGCCGACGCCACCTGGTCCGCTGTAGATGTCGATGAACGCGATTCGGGCAGGACCGTTCTCAGACATCCCGATCCACCTCGAAAACCGTCACACGACAGTCCTTTGTGAGGAATTCCGCCTCCCCCATTCCGTTGGTTCGGCACGTGACGAAGCCGCCGTCACCGCAACTCGGACAGTCGGCGGGGCGTTCAGTACCGTTCCCAAAGTGTTCACCGATCGTCACAGCCGATCACCCACGGTTACCGCAGGATCGACGGTCGTCGGATCGATCACGTGCGACCAGGCGAGTTTCGCGACTTCCTGTTCCGATCGATCGCCACCGACCTCGTACCACCGACCAGCCAGGAGTTCGTCGAGGATCGACGCCGGCACGATCGCGCGGGCGACCTGGGGCAGTCCCGGCCGTGGTAGGTAGACGACAATCAGGTACATCCCGGCGGCGTCGAGCAATTGTTCGTGGGCTGCCCGTTTGACGTAGATCCGGCCGTGAGTCGATCCACTGCCGTTACTCGTCTCGAGCTGGCAGCCTTTGATCTCGACCGGAATATCCGGCTCGAGCAGCACGATCCCGTAGAACGGTAGCGATCGGTGGGTCCCCAGAATCTCGGTGGTCCGGGCGTCGTGCCAGGTGGCCGTTCGGTCACCGACGTACTCAAGCGCGTGGATCGACTGAACCACCTCCGCTTCGATCGCGTCACCGCTGGCCTTCGGACTCTCGAGTTCGGACGTTCGCGAACTCATAGCGGCCCCTCGCGTGCGTCGCGAACGTCTCGCGTGCAGTCCGAACAGAGTCGACGGAGCGCGTCGACGCGATCGCCACAGCGTTCACACTCGTCGGATTCGACGAGACGGGTCACGCTGATTCACCTCCGATCGCATAGACATCGGCAAGCGATCGCTGATTGAACTCGCGCTCCGTCGACGGCTCGAAGTTCAGAATCAAGCGCTCGTCGGCAGTTTTCCCGTTTCCTGCAGCAGAGTGGGTGACTGTTCGTTCGACGGCGTGCCACTCATCATCCTCGTACAATCCCGGTGGGATGTCTGTGTAGGAGACAATCACGTAGCCGTCGATCCCGGACAGCGTATGCTCGAGCGTAGCGTGATCGGCGGATGCCCGGTACAGGTCTTCTTTCTCGTAGTACGGCGGGTCGAGATAGAACGCTGTCTCGGGTGAATCGTATCTGTCGACGACTTTCCGATAATCTTCATGCGCAATCGAGACGCCACGGAATCGCTCAGCGACTTGCTCGATCCGTTCCGGTGCGTTTACCCAGTTTCTCGCGTTTCGAGACCCCTTCTCGTCGAGCGGACTCTCTCGTTTGAACCCGCTTTTTCGAGAGACCTTCCCGGCGTACTGACTGTAGCGGAGGAACAACCACTTGCCGGCGTGTTCGATCTCGTCACTCGGGCGGTCACCGGCGAAGAACTCGTCAGCCCATTCATCATGGAGTTGTTCGGAGAACGGTGTATATCGGCACCACTCGGCCAGTTCCTCGGGTCGCTCCCGAGCAACGCGGAAGAACGTCACCACGTCGCTGTCTTTGTCGTTGAAGATCTCGACATCACTCCGCGGTTTGTTTAGCAACACCGACGCGGAGCCACCGAACGGCTCGACATACGCTGTGTGCTCCGGTAGGTGATCAATCACCCAGGGGGCGAGTCGCGTCTTCCCGCCGATGTACGGGAACGCACTCATCACGAGGACTCACCACCCTGGTTCGAGCAGCTGGATTGATACTCGTTCGTGCAGTGAGCTGGATGGACGATGGACGTCCGGGTTTCGACATCGTACAGTTGACTCGCCGGAACGAAGTGATCAGACATCCGCCTCACCTCCGCTTCGGCACGATTGTGTCTCTGGGCCGCTGGCCGTGGCATCGAGACCAGCGGTAGACTCAGGGCTCAGTCGCTGGTCGATGTCACTCTCAGGACAGAGGTTGGTCCGGTTTTGCTCGTCACCGAATACACGGAAAAACCGATCGGTGACGTGTTTGTGGAACGTAAATACTCCGAAAGCAAGAACTTGGTTTTCAGCATACTGGACTACCCAAAAGAGAGCTTTGAACCTCAGATTCGCCTTGCTGGGACTAACGAGGTTCCCGGAAGTTCGGATACCAGAAGGTAGAGGCTTTGAACCTGAGGATTTAAGCCGGTGGAGGG
>NZ_JCAQID010000017.1:0-15836 GCF_059736405.1 Halosolutus sp. DAT137
CAGAGCGGCGGGGTTCCTCCCGTACCCATCCCGAACACGGAAGATAAGCCCGTCTGCGTATTGGGGAGTACTGGAGTGGGAGACCCTCTGGGAAATCCGATTCGCCGCCTCCACTCATACTCAACCCCATACAGCACCGGCTGTGTGGGGTTTTTGCGTATATAGACGGCACGCGACCTGTGCCGTACCGCTACGCTTAAACGAACGCAGTGATAAGATTCGGTTGCGCCAAGGTGGCAGAGTCCGGCCGAACGCAGCGGCCTGCAGAGCCGCCCACCGCCGGTTCAAATCCGGCCCTTGGCTCTTATACGTTACCCTAAAGCCCAAGACGACACATCTCGGCAGCTCCCCTTATTTCGGGACGCTATGTATGGTTCTTGAGATAAATCTCCTGCGAGGAGATTGTCTACTTCGAATCGGCGTTGGATTCGTCGCTCGCTTTGAGAATCTCCGCTGCTACGTCTTCTACGTGCTGCTGGTGATCTGCCGACATCTGTACGCTTTGGGCCGCATCGAGTTGGTCGTTGACGACGGCGTTCTGTTGTGGTCCCCACGTCTCCGGCGGCTCGGAGTCGATGTATTCGACCCAGCGCTTGATGCCTTCGATGCGCTGCTCACGGTTGCGTTCATGCTTCGTGTTGAGGTGCTCATGCGCGTTTGAGTCGCTCATATTCGGCTTCGACGTCGAGTCGCGTTACCCACTCTTCGAGGCGGGACACACTAAGACTTTCCTCGAAAAGGGTGTAGAGGTGAACCGCATCCTCGATGTCTTTCTGTGCTCCGAGGTGGAGTTTGTAGGCGATCTGGAGTTCTAACGGTCCAATCGAGATAGCTTCGCCACCGATTCGGGCCGTGATTGCATTTTCGAGGGATGTACGGTCGAACTCATCGCGCGCAAATTTGACTTCGAGATGCGGCGTAACCTGGTTCTCTGGAGCGACCCAAATGTTGTCACCGTTGTCGAGCATCTCGTACATTGAAGGGAGCGGCATCGCTGGGCCCCAGAACCCTTTCCTGTCGAGCGTCTCCGCGAGTTCGTCTGCAGTCTCTTCGTCGATCTGTTCGATGAGGACATCGACGCCTCTCGTTGTCGTCGATTTCCTCGAACAGCGCGCGATAGACCGTCGCGGCTTCCAGGTAGCGTTCGCGCTCGTGGTATTGCTCAGCCAGCGCGAAGAAATGTGAGAAGTCGATGGCGTCGGTAACGACCGGGTAGTCCTGTGTGTCTCGGTCAAACAGGTGCTCGATTTCGGCGCGATACTCCTCGACAGATTTGCCGGTATCGCCAAAGCGTGCGAGGAACTGATCATGGAGATCCGGATGTTCGGTGAGCGTGTCGCGTAGGAATGCTCGAAGATCGTCGGCTGAGACGTTTTGGAGTACTGGCTCTACAGATTTTAAGGCAGAGTGCCTCGGAGTCGTTCGGAAATCTCCGATTACCGTGATGACGAGCGACTTCTCTCTGAGGCCTACCACGAAGCCCGATGGGTGTACAACCAGACCATCCGTTTAGCCACGAATGGAACGGACTGGGATGACATCTCGCCCCGTCTCGAAGACGAGGCAGACCTCGTAAAGAACACCACGCAACGAGTCGTCGCAAAGTCGTTGGACGCACTTCACCAGTCCTATGACCGCGACGATCACAACACGCCCAGTCACGAGAAGACTGGCCCGTACCCGTTACGGATGAACTTCACCGAGGGGTACAACCTCACACTTGAAGACGACGAGATACACTACCGTATCAGTCCCAAACCGTACAATCCAGTCAATGGCATACTTCGTGGTTCACCTGACCACCTCGAACTCCTCGAACAAGCCCTCGAAAGCGACGAGTGGCATGTGGGAACCGCTGAAGCGATGACTCGCAACGGCAAACACGAAATCCACGTCAACGTTACCCATCTCGAAGCGACTGTCAGCGACAAATACGACACTCGAACCGTCGTAGGGGTGGACATCAACGAGGACTGTGTAGCACTCGTTGCTCTCCGTGACCACGACGTTTTTGAGTCGGAGGTCATCGACTACCCCGAAATCAGGCGGGAGCGTCACCGCTACTTCACGATGCGAAAGCGGATGCAGAACGTTGGACAGACCGCGTTCGACCAAGGGTTTGAGGACAAAGAAGAACGCTACATTCACGGCCAACTCCATCACGTTTCACGGCGGGTTGTGGAGTGGGTTCAGCAGTTCGAGTCGCCGCTCGTTGTGTTTGAAGACCTCAAGCATATGCGAGACTCCATTGACTACGGCACTCGAATGAACCGTCGGTTGCACTCCTTACCGTTACACAAACTCCGTTCGTTCGTCGCGTACAAAGCGGCGTTCGAGGGGATTCCGAGCGATGACATCGACCCGGCGTACACCAGCCAATCGTGTTCTTTTACTGGGTGTGAGCATACGGCTCGATCAAATCGGCGGAAGAAGCGGTTCAAGTGCAGCGCATGTGGTCGGCAAGACCACGCTGACCGGAACGCGGCGGTGAATATTGCGAAGAAGGAGTTGGAGTCGTTGAATCGAAATGTGCCTGCTCTCAAGACGTTGCCGACTGTTCGGAAACTGCGACAGCAGGCATCGGGCTATGTGAATCAGCCGACTGTGACCCACCCGACCGTTCGAGGCTATCAGGCCGATGGTCGAGTGGGTGTGTCTGAGTAACCCACGAAAAGCCTCGGGGCAGGTCGGCGGCGACGTCAAGCAACACCGCGATAACGTGTTTGCATTCGCCAGCGCCATCGTAGGGACACGTACATCGGGCGTCGATGGTGTTTTCTCCTCGTTCAATGGTCACGTCGTATGGAGACGATCCTTGCACGGCAGCGGTGACGGCATCGTCGAACCGTTCGATTCCCTGGGCGCGTCCCTCGTTGCGGTACTTCTGTCCTCGCTCGAACACGGGGTCAGTACACAGATCTCGGATGGTCTTTTCGTCGATGTTCATCTACCGAGGAGTACTGTGGATATGGGGTCATTTCGTCCCCTCGTCGTGTGGATGGGCTCCATCATACTCAACTGCCGTCCCTGAACCAGTAATACCGCGCCTTCGGCTTATTAGTGTCTGTCCGATTGTGAGTGCGACGTTCGAACCGTTGTTTCAGCTACGGCGATCGGTTGCGGACGAGGAACCGACTCATTTCGGGAACCGTGTCCGGTTGTGCTTCCGGTCGGTCAGAGGTGTTGGCTATCGGTAGGATTCGGTTCGTGCCCCTTCGCTGGCACCGCAACATTGAATCGGGCACCGCCGAGGGTGCTTTCGGTTGCGTCGATCGTCCAGCCATGTGCTTCGGCGATGGTTTCGGCGATGGCGAGTCCGAAGCCGGTCCCGTCGTTTGCTGTCGTGTAGCCGTACTCGAAGATGGCTTCGCGCTGGTCCTCGGGAATTCCGGGGCCGTCGTCGGCGACGAAGAAGCCGGCAGTGTCCGAACGGGTACCGACGCGTACCGAGACGGCGTCACCGCCGTGTTCGAGGGCATTCCGGTAGAGGTTCTCGAATAATTCCTGGAGCCGAGACGGGTCTGCCTCAACGACGGGGAGGTCGCCAACAGTGAGTGTCGCGTCGCCGGTTTCGACGGTCTCCCACGCGTTGCGAGCGACCTGTTCGAGGGCCGTCGGTTCGGTCGTTTCGAGATCTCTGCCCTGGCGAGCGAGGGTGAGGATGTCGTCGATCAGGTCGCCCATTCGTTCGAGTGATCTACTCGCCGGTTCGAGGTAGTCGATATCGTCAGCTTCCGTTGCGAGGTCGAGGTACCCCTCCGCGACCTGTAGCGGGTTGCGAAGATCGTGTGAGACGATCGCGGCGAACTCGTCGAGACGCTCGTTCTTTCGTTTGAGTGCCCGCTCGCGTTCTTTTCGGCCGGTAACGTCGGTGATAACGGCGACGGCACCGTGAATTCCGTCGGCTTGGTCGCTAATGGGGGCGACGGAGGCGCTCGCATCGAAGTACTCCCCGTTTCGACGGCGAAGGGTGAGTTCGACATCGGTGACGACGCCACCGTTGAACACGCGGGTGCTAATCTCCTGTAGTTGCTCCTGACTCTCGTCGGCGACGACGCGCAATTCGCTCCCGACGGCTTCGGTACGGGACCAGCCGAAGGTGGTTTCCGCAGCTGGGTTCCAGCGTTCGACGATCCCGTCGTTGTCGATCGCGATAATAGCAAGCGGCGAGGCCTCGATGAGTGTCTCGAACCGTTCCGTGGTTTCTGCGAGGTCGGTTTCGATCGCCTTTCGTCGGCTGATGTCTCGGATGACGCCAACCGAACCGCCACCGAGTCCCTCGAACGCAAACTCGATTGGTGCCTGGTAGGTCTCACAGGGGATTTGCGTGTTCGTCGCGGTTTGGATCGTTACTTCGACGGCCTCATCTGGGTCGTGTTCTTGAATTGGCGTCGGGGCGTCGGTGGCGAGGATATCGTCGAACGGTCGTCCAAGCAGATCGTCCGTTTCGTAGCCGAGAAACGAGGCACAGGGGTCGTTGACCATCACGAAGCGGTCGTCGTCGTCGAGGACGTAGACGCGATCGGCGACCGATTCGAAGATGGTTTTGAACCGTGCGAGTTGCTGTTCGCGGCGCGTTCGGTCGGTAACGTCCCGGATAACGACGAGACGACCGACAGTTCGGTCGAATCGGTTGGTAAACGGCGAGACCTGTACCTCGACGAATCGGCGGTCACCGTCGACGGTGAGCGAGAGTTCCTGCCAGTCGCGATTCTCGTCATCGTGGGCGACGCGGTCCCAGTCTTCGAGAACCGTTTCGATCGAGTGACCGACGAGGCTAGCTGACCCCGCCGTAGAGAGAAGTCGTTGGGCTTCGGGATTGGCGTCTCCGATCCGGTCGTCGTCGTCGAGGACGATGACGCCGTCGCCGAGCTGTTCGACGATCGTTTCGTGGGCCGCGGGGACGGGATTGAGCGTTTTGAATTCGTAGAGTCCGACGGTCAAAGCGGTGCCGGCAACCATCCAGCTCACAATGCTGATGTCTCGCGTCGCGGAAAAGCCGGCGCTTTGCATGACGTTCGTCACGTGAGGGGCGATCGCGGCAACGACGGCGGCCGTCACCCGCGTTCGATAGAGGTGGCGAGCCGAGAAGTAGAGTCTAACGAACACGAGACTCCCGGCGACCATCATGAGAAGTAAAAACGCGATGTGGGCGAACCAGAACGGCTGATTATCGACGATGATCAGCATGGCTGTTCCGGAGCCAAGCTCGTGATCTGGCACCTGAATCAGTTGTGCCCGAAACGGCGGAAACAGGAGCCCGATCGCCAGAAGCGCCGGTTCGAGTAGCAACAGCCCCACCAGTCGTTTCGTTCGCGTTCGGATGTACCCCGAATAATCGAGGGCGACGTAGACCCACAACACGGCGGTCAGTGACTGTGCGAGTAAGGCGATCTGAGCGGCTATCAGCTGGATTTCGAGATCAGTCGCGGCGATATCGAGTGCGTACCCGATGCCGCCAGCGGCGAGTGCGAGCTGAAAGTAGACGAGTGGGAGTGCGCCCGGTCGATCACGCTTGCGCCAGGCGACCCCGGCCAACACCACCATCGCCACTGACCCACCGGTCAGTAGTATCGAAAAGGGTGTTGGGGTGAGCATATACGTTTACATTCCGAACACTCCACCGTAATACTTGTTTGGGACAGTGGACGTGCGGGAACTGGCTGTAGCGGTCCGATCACTGGTGCAATGCTTCGATCTGAGTGCTGCAAGATGTTCACCGGAGCTGAAACGGACCGTATTCAGTCTCCGCGAGAACACGATCTCCTCGAACACCGATTTTCTTGCGATTCAGCGCCACGGGTCTGGGTTGTGCTCTATTGTTAGTTCCGATTCCCACCGGCGCGTTCGGACTGGCCGCTCGACCGCGAGAGGACAGTGAGATGGCTGCAGCTGTCATCGAGGACTGTGGGGTCGGAAAAATCGTGTTTCTCGATCGGTTGATTTCCAATATCGCCGTTGCCGAAGTCGACCACGGTTGCCGAAGCTAATCGTGAAGAGTACAACCGACAGTCGACGAATATTCGGAAAAAAGAGTGGATCCGTCCGCTCGAAGCGACCGCCTGACGGTGAGGGCGTTTTTTTGGGTATCTGGTCTGCCGGTAACTGCCATACGGCACTGTCTATCGCTGGCTCGAGTGACTCGACACCGATGAGGTATTTGAGCAGCCGTTACTGTTACTCAGAAATCTGGGAAGAACTGATTTATGATAGAATATAGTACCAATTTGAAGAACTCATCCACGAATCACCAGAGGAAGTTGGAACTGACGCGCCGGCGTGGACGACGACACTCGTCTAGCAGTCTCTTGACGAAACCTACGGAGTCGAGTACTCAATCCCGAGTTGCCGGCGGTTACTCAAAGAAGGAGGATCGAACTTCAAAAACCACGGCCCAGAGCCGCCGATCTGAAGCTGAGGAGCAAGCAGCGTTCCGTGTGGTGCACAAACAAAGCGGCGGGAGATGGACGCCACAGTAGTCTGTGTCAACCAAACCACAAAATCCGTCAGATTGAGAAGCTGGCAGTTCGTCGGTTTCGGTGTCGATACTCGACTCATAGGGATTATCGTAGCCAACTGGAAGTCTCGAAGCCTTCGGCGCTGTGTCTCGGTTCTTCAGAGGGAAACTATGAATTCCTACGATAATCCTATCAGAACTCCTCAGAGAAACGTTGGAAACGGACAATTGTGAACGCTGGAGCGTGAGCGGACGGCGACGTTCACGAGAGTCCTCTTTCGTGTAACGCATCAGAACGCAACGTGTTCTGCGGACGTCCGACAGAGCGTTTACCGTCCGGTTCTATGCGACCAGATATGAACTGGGGGAAACACAATCGATTCTCTTGGTGCTGAGCGTAGAACGCTTCTGTCAAGCCATCTTCCATCGAGTATGTGGGACATCTGACAGTGCTTGCGACCCACCAATACGACGCCGAGGTGAGTTGTCGTTTTCGGTCATCGTGGCTCCGATCTATCGTCGCCACTGACCGTCACTGCATACCCGATCGAACGACGAGAGCGTGGTTCGGAACGAACGGAGTGAGTGAGAACCACGGACGGCGAACGGGGAACGGATGTGACCCGTGAGCAACGGAATGAGTGAGAACCGCGTGGTTCGGAACGAACGGAGTGAGTGAGAACCACGGACAGTGCGATCAGTGTGTAATCCGTTTCAGTTGGTACTAGAACAGCCCCTGCTATCCGAAACTCTCAGATATAAAAGATATATTTAATTCAGAGATGTCCTGTCGTTACGGTCGACGGGACTCGTGCCCTCGAGCGGCGACAATCACGGACTCGGTAACTCGTGATAATTCTGAATTCGTACGATTGCCAGCATACTTTACGGGTGCAGTCCAGTCGAAAAATGGTGATCTACTGTTGTTCTTGTCACCTCAGGCCTTGCCGTCATCGCCAGGACGGTACGGTGGTAATCGTCGACGCTAATTCACAAGATCCCTCTGATCCGATCGCGCAGTCCGGATTCATTACTGACCTCCGACAATTCCTGCTCGATGTTTTTGAAGAAGCGATTGATGACGCGTTTGGCAACCGGATTGATCACGCGCTGTCCCATCTGAGCGACTCGACCGAAGACGTCCGTTTCGGCCCACCACTCGACGGTGACGCCGTCGTCGGTCTCTACGAGCGTCATCCCCGAATCCATCTCGAAGGAACTGTCCGACGCGTTCCCTCGGCCCGAGGCGTCCATGTCGGGGAACTCCCGACGATCGATCGTCACGACCGTTTCGAACCGCGGGTTGACGCCGCCGACGTTCATCTGCACCAGTGCCGCGTAGTGGCCGCCTTCCTCGAGCGCGCGCTCGGCAACGATTTCTGGGTCGGCTTCGGGCAGCGTCGGCGGATCGTCGTCAGTCACGTTCGCTTCGAGTTCGTCGAAGTCGGGGTTTTCGTCCGCGACCTCGACGAGGAACTGACAGCCCGGGAGCGCGTTCTTGATCATTACTGGATCCGAGAGCGCGAGCCACACTTCTTCGCTCGTTACGTCGTTCAGGGTAAATTCGCCGTTAAATTCCATCCGCTACTCCACCGTTGTTCGCCGCTGTGTGCTCATCATACGTTGTGCCTTGGGGTAACAAAGGAAATACCACATTAAAAACCCTTGCACCGTACGATCGGTTCGGTTTCGCCTGCTGTCTCACGTATCGAACGATATCGTGCGCATACCTCACTGAGTCGTCATTGTGGACCGTCGCGAGCGCTCTGTTGTCCGCCCCGCTTTTCTAGTTCCGCGTTCCCCACTTTGATATTCGTCGGAGTAGTGTGTACTGACATGACGCTTGGAGACCAGACCCTACTGATCGTTTCGGGAACGTCCGACTCGGGGAGCGCGCTTGCGCGCACTGTCGCCGAGGCGGGCGGGACCGTCGGTTTCACGTACAACAGCGGCGAAGACGAGGCGGAGACGCTCCTCGAAGATCTCGCGGGCGACGAGCACAAGGCTTGGCAGTGCGATGTTACGGATCCGAACGCGGCGTCGTCGGTCGTTGAGGCGGCGTTCGATGCCCTCGGCACCGTCGACGGCCTCGTCTACACCGTCGGGGTGATCAGTCGCAGTCCGGTCGTCGAGACCGACGACGGGAGCTGGCGGGACCACTTCGACGCGAACGTTACGGGCGCGTTCAACGTACTCAAGGCAGCGGGTCCGCAGTTCGAGGAGCAAGGGACGGGTGCGATCGTCGCGCTCGCCGCATCCGAGGGTATCCTCAGAAGTACCGACCTGTCCGCATACGACGCCAGCAAGCAGGCGTTGATTGCGCTCGTTCAGGAGACGGCCCGCGAACTCGGTCCTGCGGGCGTCCGGGCGAACGTCGTTTCGCCTGGATTTATCAGAGATCCCGACGCGCTCTCCGAGGACGCGACGCAGGAACTTCTCGACCAACAACCCTACAAGCGGTTGACCACCCCCCAGGAGATCGCGAACGCCTGTCTCTTCCTCTGCTCGGATCTGGCGGCGACGACGACCGGTGCCGTCCTCCCGGTCGATTCCGGGCTGGGCCTCGAGTAGTTCGAGCACCTCATCGATCGGCGTGGCGACGACCGTTCGGCTACGTCCGTACGTTCTCGCGGAACGGAGTCTCGAACGTCTCCTTACTAGGGCGTATCGGTGGCTGAAACGCCGTTCTCCGGCAGGACCGCGTAACGTAGACGGTGGTGGATGCAACCCTTTGGTTCGATAGTGAGACATACTCGTTTGCTATCTCGCGCGAGGACGGGCAGATTTATTGTTCGAGAATAAATATCTCTACCCATGACCCAAGAACTCAAAGGGCTGGACGAAATCGATCGCACGATCCTTCGGATTCTGGCGCAGGACCCGCGAACACCGTATTCGGACATTGCTGACCAGCTCAATGGTGAGGGATACGAGATGAGCGGCGAGGGAATTCGCTACCGGGTTTCGAAGCTGTTCGAGACGACGTCGATTCTCTTGCTCACTGCGCCCAAGCAACACGGCTGGGAGGTCGTGCGACTGTTCATCTCCGTCGCCGATCAGCCTGATGCCAAACAGGAGACGTTCGAGAGCCTTTCGGATCTCGGGATCTGGATGAGCTGTCGCGGCATCGGTTCGTTCGACCTGTACGGTGTTGCGACTGCCCAGTCAAATCGCGAGGCCGACGAATTGATTCACAACGCCCGCAGCCTCGAATGGGTCTCGAACGTCGAGTACATGATCGAAACGGATCGAGAGACGAAGATCGATAACTACCTCTCGCTCTAGCCATCGCATCACCTGCTGCAGTCTCCCTTTCGGTGTCCAGCTGCCGATCGTTCGCCCTTGTGACTTGGGCTCGTTCTCCGTCGTTCTCCCGCTACTTGCTCGCCGTAGCGCTCCCGTTCGTCCGTAATTCTTCGAGGCCCTGGCACGCTGATTGTTTTTTCGTCGGTCAAATCACTCGATAACGCGGTATCCGGCTCGATCGTCGAATACCGACTCCGTCGTGTCTGCCAGGGGAACATCAGCGATCGAGTCTGACAGAACACGAATGATATCTTTCTTTTGCAATTGAATACAGCCATATTTTTGGTGATGCAGCCGATACTCGCAACGTATGGAACAGGACTATGGTTGCAAGGTTTGCCGTGTTCTCGCGGAACATGGTCTAGAACACTACGACGACCGGTTACTCGAGGAATGGCGGGGTGAACGGTCGAAGCGAAAAGGGTATAGACAGCTAGCTCGCTGGCTCAACGTCTCGCTGTTGCGACGGGAGATGGACAAAGCTGGCCTGTCGACGCTCGGGAACGAGGCCGAATCGAAATACGACCGACTTCGGGCAGACGGAACGACTGCCACGGAAGTCGCGTCAATGCTCAAACGCGAGGGTATCGACGTGGAGCGCCTTCAGACGGATTTTGTCTCCTACGGTGTCATCCGTACGCATCTGCTCGAGTGTCTCGACGCCGAGTACGAACGGCCGACGTCAGGCAACTGGGAACCGGACGCGATCGGGATCGCTCGCGACCACGCCGAAGAGAAGATCACGTCGGCGGTCCGATCGCTCGAACGCAAGGGACAGATCGAGGGCAGCGACGACCTCTCCGTCCATATCGACGTCGAGATCGAGTGCGAGGAGTGTCAGACGCGCGTTCCGCTCCACCGAGCGCTTCGGCGCGGAACCGTCTGTGACTGTCCCGGAGTGGAGGTGACCGGATGACTCGTCTTTCCCTCTCCGTCGAGAACGTCGGCGGAATCGACGATTTCGAGTGCTCGTTCTCCGACGATCTCGGCGTCGTTACCGGCCCGAACTCCTCGAACAAGACGTCGTTGCTCGAAGCGATCGCCTTCGGTCTCGGCCGGTCGACGGTCCCGATCAAAAACGACGCGGAAACCGCACGCGTCGAACTCACACTCGACGACCGGACGGTGGTTCGGACGGCCGAAGAGACGAGTACTGGAGTGCAGATCAGCGGTGAGTCCTGGCTCCAACACGAGGATGACATCTCTCTGTTCGAGCAGTTCGCCTGCCAGTTCGAGTTCAGCACCGTTCGGGCAGCGGTTCGCAACGACGAGAACTTCGAGACGGTGCTAAAGGGACCGATGAACATCGACGCTCTCGAGGACGAACGCGAGCAGAAGCTCATCCGAAAGAACGAACTCGAGCGCGAGATCGGTGCGCTCGACGACGTCGAGGAGCAGATCGAGGAGCGCAAGCGAACCCTCGAATCGAAACGGGAGACGGCCGCGGAACTGGACACGGAACTCGAAGACCTCCGCGCCCGACAGCGCGAACTCACCGATGACGACGAACTGGAGGAACTCCGCGACGAGCGCTCCCGGATCATCACCAGACGCCAGGAGTACCGCGACCAGATCGACGACTACGAGGATGCGATCGACCAGCTCGAAGATCAGATCGACGACCTCGAGGCGGAACTCGAGGCGGCTCGCGAGGATGTCGAATCGAACGACGTGGAGTCACTGCGCGCCGAACGAGAAACCATTCAGGAGGAACTCCGAGAGATTACCGACCGAATCGACATATTGCAGTCGGTACTGACGGCGAACCGAGAGGTGCGTTCCTCGTCGTACACCAGCGCACTCGGCCGCCAGCACAGTCTGACCGAGGATACGGTTACCTGCTGGACGTGCGGTCAGGAAGCCTCGGAAACGGATTTCGACGACGCGATCGAGGATCTCACCGAGCTGATCGAAGCGGACAAGGAGCGCCGTGGGAAACACCGGCCCAGGCTGCGTGAAATCGACGAGCAAATCTCGGCTGCGAAGGATGCCGAACGGCGAGTGTCTACCCTCGAGTCAGAGCTCCAGTCAGTCGAACAGCGCCGTCAGAGTCGTGAGGAGTCTCTCGAGACCAAGCGCCAGCAACTCGCGGAGATCGAAGCCGAATTGGAGACCGTCGAGGAACGACTCGCTGCGAAGGAGTCCGAGCGGGAAAGCGAGACGAGCGACCTCACGGACGAAATCGAGTCGACGCGAGTCGACCTTCACAGCATTCGGTCAGAGATCTCACGACTCGAGGACGCGATCGAAGATCTCGAGGAAAAACACGCCGAACGGGAGCGCAAACGTGAGGTGGTCGACTCTCTGCGCGAGGAGATCCGGACCCTCACCGAACGCATCGAGAACCTCGAACAGCGGCTTAGAGAACAGTTCAACGAGGCGATGGACGAACTGATCGATCTACTCGGCTACGAGACGATCGATCGGGTGTGGCTCGATGGCAACTACGACCTGATCGTCGCCCGTGAGGTCACTGGCGTCACGCAACAGGATACGGTCTTGCACCTCTCGGAAAGCGAGCGAGAGATGGTCGGTCTGGTGCTCGCACTGGCTGGGTATCTGGCCTACGACGTCGCTGACGCGGTCCCGGTCTTGCTCATCGACACGCTCGGCGCATTCGATGCTGATCGCGCGAGCAGCCTCCTCGAGTACTTCGCCAACGAATCGCCGCTCTTGGTCACCGCACTTTTGCCCGACAACGAGGCGGCCCTCGCTGAAACCGACCTCGAGTACGACGGCGTCAACCCATCCCGGCTCCCGATCGAAAACTAACGGTCCGGGTCCGGCGTTTTCGGTTCTCGTGTGGGTGCTCACGTCGTCTCGGGGGCGCTCGTGGCTGTCAGTTTCCGGGTACGACCGTGACCGTCAGTTACCGCCTGCGAGCGTGAGATCGTCGCCGAACTCGATGTTGATGTTCTTTACGCGGGTGTGGTCGAGCAGTTCCGAGATGTCTTCCTTGTTGCCGATGCCGCTTTGCTTGTAGCCGCCAAACGGCGCGCCGATGTAGTGGCGGCCGTGCTGGTTGATCCAGATGTAGCCTGACTCAACGTCGTCGGCGGTGCGGTGGGCGATGTTGAGGTCGTTCGTCCAGACGCTCGCGGTGAGTCCGAATTCGGTGCTGTTCGCGATCTCGATCATCTCGTCGTAGTCGCTCCAGCGCATCACCGAGAGCACCGGTCCGAACGTTTCCTCGTGTGCGATCGTCATGTCGGGATCGACCTCGAAGACGGACGGCTTGAGGTAGTAGCCGACGTCGTAGTCGTCGACGGTTTCGCCGCCGAACAGGACTTTCGCGCCTTCGTCTTTCGCGATGTCGATGTAGCGACAGACCTTCTCGAACTGGGGCTTCGAGACGACCGATCCCATCGTGTTCGACTCGTCGAACGGGTCGCCGACCGTGACCTCCTCGAGACGCTCGATCAGCGGCGGGACGATCGCGTCGTAGGCCTCGTCGTGAACGAGCAGTCGGGTTCCGCTCCCGCAGGACTGGCCCTGCCAGGGGAGTGCCATCGCCCCCTGAAGGCCGTCGAGGACTCGCTCCATGTCCGCGTCGGGGTAGACGATAAACGGGTTCTTCCCGCCCAGTTCGAGGAGGACGGGCGAGAGGTTCTCGGCGGCGCCTTTCATGATCTTTTTCCCCGTTTCGGGGCTGCCGACCATCGAGATGAGCCGCACGTCAGGGTGCTGGACGAGGTTCGCCCCGGTTTCTCCGAAGCCGGTGATGACGTTGATCAGCCCCTCGGGGAACAGCCCGGATTCCTGGACGAGGTGTCCGATGTACAGCGCGGACAGCGGGGTGAACTCGGACGGTTTGATCACGACCCCGTTGCCAGCGACGACCGCTGGCGCGATCTTCTCGGCGACGAACATCGTCGGGTGGTTAAACGGGATGATACCCGCGACGACGCCGTACGGCTCACGCTGCGTGAAATTGTGGTTGTTCGCTCCCGTCGGGATCGTTTCGCCTTTGAGTTCGCTCGCGAGACCGGCGTAGTACCGGAGGTTTTGTACGCCCTTTTCCGTATCGAACTTCATTCGAGAGATGCTGCTCCCGTTATCCGCGACGTCGATGTTCGTCAGTTCGTCTTGATGGTCGAGCAGGAGGTCCGCGAACTCCTCGACCCGTTTGCGGCGCTCGAAGACGTCGAGTTGGCGCCACTCCTCGCTCGCTCGGTCCGCCGCTCGCACGGCGTTGTCTACCTGATCTTTCGTCGCGATCGGTACGTCGGCCAGAATTTCGCCCGTCGACGGACATTCGTTCTCGAAGGTTTCGTCGCTCGAAACGAACTCGCCGTCGATCAGCATCCGATCTTCGATCTCGAGAGAGATACGTTTCCCTGACAACGTCTCTAGGTCTCGCTGGTACATGCTACAAGATACTCTCACCCGACATTATATAGCAGTTGTGCTACCACCACACACCGGGCTTCGAGCGGCGGTCCACACGGGTTCCGAGTCAGCGATTCGGAGCGAGGGCCGTCGGCTTCTACCGAGTGCCGTCTACTGTCGACGATCACCGACGGTCGAGGGCAATCGTCTCGTTCCCGGAACGCCCTCCTCACTCGAGCGGCGGAAACAGGCGCTCGTCTGCGATCGGCGGCGTTTCGAAAACGCCGTAGCGGTCGGCGTACTGCATCCAGTCGCGAACGTTCCGTCGCTGGTCGTCGTCGAGGACGAACGGACAGTCGACGCCGTCGGTAACGCGGCGGAGTGCCTCGACCGTCCGTTCTCCCTCCCACTCGCCCGAGTCGGCCTCCGCTATGAACGCGGCGAGAACGTCGTCTCGGTGTTCGTCGCGATACGCACGCGACGCCCGGAGCGCCTCGAGGAACGCTTCGATCCGATCGGGGTCCTCGTCGTACAGGTCGCGATCGACGCAGATCAGGTGGACGAGGGGCTGGTAGCCGGTGAGCGCAGCCCACTCTTCGCCCATGTCGTAGAGGAGTCGATAGTCGGGGTCCTCGCGTCGCCCCCAGTACCAGTCGTTGATCCGTTCTACGGCGTCGATATCACCGTCTCGCATTCGGTCGGCCAGCCCCTGATGAGTGTCGACGACCCACTCGACGGCGTCGAGATTCACGTCGAACCGGTCCTCGAGGATCGCTTTGTGATAGGTCATCGCCAGCGATCGATCGTGGATGCCGACTCGTCGACCCTCGAGATCACGCGGCTGCTCGATATCGGAATCCGTGCGAACGAAGGTGCCGTTCCCACGGTGGTACGTGAGGCCGGCCGCGACGGCAAGTGGATCTGTCGGAACGACATCGGTGTGGCTCACCTGCTTCGACGTGACGTACTTTCCCATCGACATCGTCGTCGCGTCGAGGTCGCCCGAGAGGAGCAACTGATCTTTCTGCGGCGAGTGGTTGTGTTCGACGCGGACCGCACCTCGTTCAGGTTGTACCACCCCCGTTTCGAGTGCGTAATAAAACTGTCTGGTGTTGTAAAACGGCGTCGTACTGAATCGCAGCGTCTCACTCATACGAGAGAATCCGTACTCGAGGTGAAAAACCTAGCGTTGGCGTCACTCGCTACCGTTGCCGAGGACAGAGTGAGGCGAGGTTGGAAACGTCGAGAACACAGTACGGGGGTATCACGGGGAGTACGAATTTCACCGCGACAGTCATCGAGACTGGAACCGGTCCTTTCGCCCCGTCGCCATCGACGGCCAAGTCGAGACAAACTGTGTGGTTTGTACACGAGCATCACAATATGGCAGGTGGATTCAAAAAGCGTGTGCTACACCCATATTCCTTCATTTAATCTCCTCTTTCAGCCAATCGGAATAACGGACTAAGTATGTTATTCGTAACTCATTGCTCAGGAATGACACGTTCGATCTTCCCGCTGCGATCGGTACACAGCGCCAGAAAATCGCACCTCGTGGCGGGAAACTGGATGAGTGGGAGACACAAGTTATATTATCGATGGAACGGTAGCTACCGGGTGTATGTCAGTAGACCTCGTGGTCAAAGACTGTACAATCGTGACTCCGGACGGACTAATTGGTCCGAACGCCGGAGTTGCGGTTGAAGACGGGAAGATTGTCGCTCTCGCAGCGGACGATCAACTC
>NZ_JCAQID010000018.1:0-15496 GCF_059736405.1 Halosolutus sp. DAT137
GACACTACGACCAGTCAACCCGAATGGAGGAAATGCGGGAGCGAAGACGGCCATACCTTGATCGGTTGACCTTCAGTGACAAGGAGGGCGAAGACGAATGATGTGTAAATCCGGGCGATCCCATCCTTTTATAAGGTTTTTCGGGCCGAATAGAAGTCAGAGTGCTGCGTTTAGCGGATCTACCGAGAGGTGGTCGCGGTGAGTCGCACCGTCGAACTCGAGCCACCGGTGTGTGAGTTCTGTGGGTGCTATATTCTCACCGACAAGCAGCCCTGCCCCGCGCTTGATGAAGGGGGGTGTCAGCCGTGACAGTCCCACGCGGTCGACAGTGTACGATGCCGGCGTGCACACACGAAGCGACGGACCCAACCAACCCGATCCCCCTCTGTAGCGACCATTTAGACGCTGCGAACGGCGAGGACCGCGACGATGGGCAACAGACAGAGCCTAATACCACTCCTCGAGCGGAGTTCGCGCCCCCGATTGCTGATATGGACTTTCAGAACCCGGAGAGCAGCGTCTACTGCACAACGACATATGAAGAAAAGCAGTGGATGGGCGCGCAGGATAAGATGCCCTTCTCACCGTGGTCTGACGCCGATGCCCCCGCTGAGTGTGCAAAAGACGGGCATACGACGGCGGACGTGTGCGATTGTGATGCCCGCTGGAAATGGAGTTATGAGGATCACTACGTCACGGGCAAGCAACTGGATATGTTCGTCGAGGATCCAAAATTCCGAGACGAGATTACGGGCCGGACGTTCATTCAGCAAGAGGACGATCGATATGCGTTCGTAGACGGCGACGACGTTCGATGCCCAGAAACCGGCGTGGTCCACCCGGCGTTCAAGGCTGTGCTCGCCCATCTGGGAGCGACCTACACCGACATTTCAACATCAGGGAGCGGAATCCACGCGCAGTATATCGGCAAAATTCCGATTGACGGCAAAGGGCAAGCTACCTTCGAGATCGACACCGAGCCGTGGGGGACGAATGACGACGTGCCTGTTATCGAGATTTATGCGAACAAGCACGTGAACGTAGCCACCGGCGAGCACGTTCCAGGCACGCCACTCAAGGCGACCGAGTGGGACGAGGATGTGCTGGAAACCATCCTTAAGGCCAATGGTTACGAGGACGAACCCGAAATTGAGCACGATACGAATCGAGTGAGTGCCAAACTCGAGAACTACAACCCAGAGGCGACACGCGCCGATGAGGAGGCGTCTGACGTTCGGGATGTACTGACGGCCGTAGATCAGATAGAACCCCGTGACGTGCCACTCAGGACTACACAAACAGGCACGGATTCGACCGGATGGGGTACATGGGACCCGAGTTACCGACGTTCTGACAGTGGCAAGAGCCTCCACTACAACGGCGAAGGAGCCTTCCACGACCACGCAGAGGGCGAATCCTTCGGCGTACTGAGTCTCTATGCTGCCGAGCAAGGCATTATCAACAATCCGTGGGACCGCCTGTCCGGTTCGGATTGGTGGGAAGCCGTAGAAGCCGCTCGGGACGCCGGTGCACCAATTCCTGAGTTCGACACGGGTGAGAGTTCTGAACCCGTTTCGACCCTCCCACTCGAACGCCTAGACGCGCTGGATTCGGAGGAACGAAAACGATATGCGCGTTCACACGGCTTCGAGTGGCCGAGTACGTCGAAGGTACGCAGTCGGCTCAAGGACGAAATCCTCCGCACAATCCGCTCGCGTTCAACTGCAGTGATTGATGCCCCAACGTCGGTTGGCAAGTCCTACACGACGGCAACAACACCGTGGCTGAACCACACTGGTACGACGGGTGAGCAACCAGTCGTACACCTCCACAAGACACGTGAAGCGCGAGACTCTGCAGCGGCCGACTCGAGCAAAGCGAACGTGACTTACCGGGTGCTCAAAGGTCGTAAAGAGCGCTGTCCGATTGCAGCGGGGGATCACGACCCGGACCCGGACGGCGAGGACCCGGACATCGTTATCACGATCGACGGCACACCGGCCCAAGAGTGGCTCGATACCGTGTGTGACGGAAAGAATATCCCATTCTCGGTCGCCCATCAATACCTCGCAGAGAACAACGACCAAAACACACCGCTGCCGTGCGAGCACGACGATACTGAGTGTCCGGCCATGACCCAGTGGGACGGCATCCCGCGAAACGACGATGGACACGCCTCTGTCGATGTGATTCATGCGACCCACGCCTTCGCTCGAGTACCGTCCTTGATCAAGGGATGTAACGTTATCATGGATGAGCAACCGGATTTTGCCGCCGACCTTACTCAGGACGAAATCCGTCGGGCGATTACGGCATATCTCAAAGCTGTAGACGCGCCTAAGACGACGTTTGAGGGGTTCATCAGCTTGGCCACTCCCTTCCACGGTGACTTTGTAGACCTCGAAGCAGTCGGGGAGAAACGCCGAAATATGGCCGAAGCACTCGAGGAGGAACCCGGCATGATGTGGTACCTCAAAAACTCCGATGCCCATGCACTTGCTCCGGCACTGTCCGAAGCAGTATGGAATGCACTTCGGGAGAGTGACACGGATTGTAACGGGCGACGTAGTGCAACGGCACACCATGAACCCCCTCGGTTCGATGAATATGGCGAAGACTATCTGGCCGACCGAGTGACCGTTATTATTGACGACGAGCACACTATCCAGACTGTTCGTGTGACGCCGTGGTTCGATGCTGCGCGGTCCGTGGTTGGCTTAGACGCGCATCCCAGCATGAACCTCTGGCAACAGAATACGGTTCCGGAGGTCGGGCGAGACCCATTGCTCGCCCCAACCGAACGACGACTATGGAGACGCTTCGAGCGTGGCCTTACGATTGTTCAAGTCGGAAAAGCGACCCGTCCGTTTACGTCGGGGGAATACTTCGATGAGGACGGCACACGGACCGTATTGGAACACCTCAACGAGCATTACGGACGGGAGTTCTCGACGTGCATCACCGCTTCGAGTGTTGAAGCCCGGACGGAACGGCTCATGGAGGATGTCGGCATATCTGAGCCGGAGACGATGCACTACGGCGAGGAAAAATCACGTAACGACTTTGGGGATGAATCAGTTGGACTTGTCAACGGGTGTATTGACCCCGGCGATGACTACGTATTGGATCTACTTGCCGAGTGTGGACTCGAGGCCGAACCCGCCACGGTCGAAACTGAGGACGGCGAAACCAAGCGCGAAAAAGGACGGACGTTCACCGGGCCTGATGCCGATGCCGCTTCGGATCTGCTTGCCAGCGTTCGAGAGAACCATGTTGCCCAAGCCGCCGGGCGATATGCCCGTGACGCTGACGATCCCAATAACAGTGCAGTCGTTCTTGTCCGAACCGACGCCATCCCACCTGAACTTGTCGATCTCGAAGCACCTGGGGTTGAATGGACGTACACTGACCTGCAGAAAGAGATAGTTGAAACGCTCCGATCGGAAGAGGACGGCACTACGGCCAAGCAGATAGCCGAAGCAGTCGGATGTACGAAGCGCCACGTTCTCAAAACCCTACCTGAACTTGAGGGAGTTACCCGCGACGAAGGTGCAGGTAAGTACGGTGCCGACGTGTACAGCGCGGATAACGTCCCCAAAAACGGTGAGGTTGACCTTCGGCTTGAGGAATTCGAGGAGGAGAACACTACGTGGTCGATTGACCTACATGATACCCTCGAGCGAACAGTAACACCATCTACTACGGTTGCAGGACCAATGCGAAGGGAATCACTAACAGATGGGGGCACGGGGCCACCTGGGGGTGGCAGCACATGAGCATGGAAGCCCCTCCTCTTGAGGACGCTGTTCGGGGATACATCCGCGAACACTATGAACGCGGGAACAGCCATGTAAAGACCCCCCACGTTGCTAAGGCGTTGGATGAAAACTCACAGAAAATCACACCAATCATGCAGGACATGGTGCGCGACGGAACGCTTGATGTGTGGAGTGATTCAACGAACGCGACAGTCTACCGAATCCACCTATGAGTGCCCAACAAGCCGAGTTAGACGAGTTCAGTAAATCAGAACCCCCCTCGAGAGGCGGCTTCGACAAGTGCGACCGTCCAAAATGCGGTTGTACGACCACTACAGGCACTGCGTGCAAGATCCCGGTTGTTCCGGGGATGACTGTCTGTCACAAGCACCTCGAGCACGCCTTTGACGACGAGAGCGATACGGATTCGACAGACAAGCCTGTGTGGGAACGGGCGAAAGACGGGCCTTGGGACGAAGAAAAATGAGAGACAATATCGACGACTCTGACCCCGACAAACTCGAGGAACAAGAGGAGCGTTTGAAGCAGGAAATAGAGGAAACAGAGAGACGGCTACGTGAACTCCATATACAAAGGCAACGTGCTGAAGTCGAGATTCGGTGTCTCGAATATGTCGAGTTTCGGATAGCGTGCGAAGAAGCAGTTGAGGACAAACCCGTATTCTATCCAGAGACGGACCCACTACAGAACTAACCCTACTTTCGTCCTATTGGATTTATCTACACTCATAATTGTTTACGGGTTCTATTCTAGAACAACCGACACTATTATTGTGCTGGAAATACTAGATATAGTATGGACACCTTCGGCCCTCCAAGCGGTTTCAAGCGATCGGTCGCTAGAGGTGTCTGTGTAGAATCATGTCCGACGAGAGTACTACCATCAGCGTTTCTCGAGGGAACAGAGATTGGTTGTGGCAATACAAACAGTCCCCCTCAGAGACGATGGACGACGCCCTTGAACGCGTGCTTTCGCGTGTCTCGAGCGACGACAGTTAGACAACCGAATACCGTTCTCCGGCGGCACGATCGGAGGTGTGGCTGTTCCACCCTCCGGCTGTTTGATGGAAAGCAGCAAGGTCTGTTCCCATCAGGAGTTTCGTCATCCATGTTTCTGTGGACCGATATTGGCCCACAATCGGGTTTCACAACCCACACCCTACCATTGCTGGCTCTTTGGACAGGGCCAAATCGGTCTACAGTCAGCGCACACACTTCCCGTGATACCGCCGGAGAGCGTCTTACTACATACTAATACAATGAGTACAGCAGACATTTCGCAGGACGAACTTGAACAGATAGTCGAAGGAACGATCGACGAACTCACCCAAGAACTCAATCTTGTCCACAAAGATGACCTCGAAGACATCGTTGCTAACATCGTAAACGGCGATCGGTCAGACGGGCAAGAATCCGAACTCGAGGCGTACAGTAGTGGTGTCGAAGGGATGGATTCGGAACTTACTGGGAGTACATCGGCGGCACAACAGGAACACGTCGATCGGCTTCAGGCGCGACGTAAGAAGGCACAGAACACCGATCCCGACGAATACGGTACTGGTATCACGGGAGACAGTCGCTCCGGCGGTGGCAAGGCTGCTAAAGAGAGTAAGGAACTCCAAGCAGTTGCAAACGACTGTGAGACGAAAGAGGACTTTGCCCAAGCAGTTGGTACTGACCAATCTACTGCTAACCAACTGATTGCCCTACACCAGATTGAGGGGCTTGCTGACGATCCCGAGAACTACGGGACGGGAATTAGCGAGTAGCAGTTTTAGCGGAAGATACGGACCACGTTATGACACACTCTTTTACTCAAAACAGGGGATACAATGACTGAAAACGGGGATTCTGACGAAATTCAGAGTGAGCGTGACGACGCCTTAGCGGCACTTGACGAAATCGTCGATCATGCACGGTACAAGAGCCTTGGTGACGGGAGAATCAGAAGCGAATCTAAGGAGCGTATCAGGCTCAAATACCTTCGGTTGATCGTTCAGGCCCAGGGGGAACGCCGGAAGGTTCTGCGTGACAAGGCTCTTGAAGAGATTGAGGACAGGATCAGTTCGATCGAAGAGCGACAGGGGATAGAGAAATGAGACGAAACATCGAATCACGGTTAGACGACCTAGAGGAACAGTCAGATAGCGGTCTTTCGATCGGTGAGTTTTGGGAACGGGATATTGACGACAGTCTTGAGGACCCACGAGAGCCGTGGGAAGCGGTCTTTCAAGGTGAGACGGAATGAGCAAGCGGTCTATAGAGAACCGCTTAGACGACCTCGAGAGCGAGACAGAGACTGATACGGACGGCTTCACTGTCGCCTATAGCACTCCGGGGACGGACGAACTCGAGGACCGGCACGGTGAACCGATCGACAAGGACGAACGGGACGGCCTTCTTGTCGTAATCAATCGGGCGCTGGTAATGCCTCGAGAGCAAGCCGAACGGGAAGGACGGGAGATTCTTGGAGTCGCAGAGAACGCCGCTGAGGACTGTGTAAAGGTATCTACCGAATCATGACTTCAAAGAGAAACCTAGAGCGACGGTTAGATCGTATAGACGACGGGAATCACCCGAAGCTTTCCCTTGCTATCCTACTCTCGAGCGACGAGATAGAGACGATCGACGGGGACCGTGGCTTGGTTCAGGTTGATGGAGATGTCTACAATGGAGCGGGATTGAAACAGGCTATGATTGAGAACCTATGACTGAATACCCTATTGAGACTCTAACGGACGAACAGATAGAGGAAGCGGGAGAGGTGAAAGCCGAGATAGAGACACTTGGGGGGCTGGCACCTGATGACTTGAAACAGAACTTCGCGGATTTGCTCGGTGAGGATAGTTACAAAGACGCTACAGCGAAGTTAGAGCGACGGTGATCTTTCATGGTTTCTAATCCATTTTCCGAAGGTGTGTCAGTTGAGTTAGAGGGAGACGGTTCGTCACTGAATAGTGCGCTCGGTGACGCCCAAAGGAACCTAGCGAGTTTCAAGGGCGCTGTTGGGGCTGCAGGCGCAGCCTTGGGATCTCTCGCGGTGGGTGGTCTCGCCAAGAGTGCGTCAGCAGCAGCTTCGTTCGAGCAATCCTTAGCAGATCTTGAAAAGGTCACGGACGCTCAGACCGCTGAGGAGCTTTCTGAGCCGATTCAGGACATGGCCGAAGAGCTACCTATGGCCGCTGAATCCATAACTGAATTGGCAACTCAGGCCGGGCGCTTCGGCGCTGAATCGGTCGACGAGATTGAGTCGTTCACCCGCACAGCCGCAGAACTCGGCAGTGCGACAACTCTCGCGGCTGATGAGGCGGGTAGGAGTTTGTCTAAAGTCGCTACGGCACTCGATGAACCACTGGATAACGTCGATAAATTGGGTGATAGCCTAAACGAACTCAGCAACAACTTCGCCACGGACACGGCAGAGCTGGTAGATTCTGCCCAACGTGGCGGCTTTGCTGTCTCTGAAATGGGACTCAGTAGTTCAGAGGTGCTTTCACTTTCAGCGGCCATGAATGAGGTGGCACCTTCGAGTAGGAGAGCGGGTCAGATGATGAAACAGATGGGGGAGAGTATGACTGATCCCGATAATGTGGCTTCATTTGCTGAGGTTCTCGGCGTTACCGAAGGTCGTTTTCGTGAAATGAGAGAGGAACAACCCCAGGAAACACTCTTGAGAGTCGCTGAAGCGATGAAAGAGAGTGACGGGGCCTCTCAGACTCTTAGCGATACTCTCTCGAAACAGCAAGTTCGATCGTTTGAACGCCTCTCACAACAGACAGGCGAGTTCTCAGAGGCTATGGAAACGTCGAATCAAGCCATGGAAGAGGGGGGGAGTTTGGCCCGTGAAGTCGGTATAGAAACATCAACGGCGGCAGGTCGGTGGGAACTCCTACGGAGTAAGCTCAATAATATTTCCCGCGACATAGGCGAACAGCTACTCCCCCACCTCACAAGCCTTCTTGACCGTGTTTCCGAAGCGGTCGACGCGTTCAGTGAATTCAACGATAGGACCGATGGAGCGGCCGGAGCATTCGCCCTTGCAGGGACCGCTGTTGCTGGATTCGGGGCAGCAATCGCAGCCTTCATGGGTCCGTTGAGTGCGATCGGCGGTGCTCTTGCAGGTGTGGCTGGTTCCGTTGGGACTTTCGGAGCTGCTATCACGGGAGTGCTTGGACCAGTTGGCCTATTGGCCGCTGCAGTTGTTGGCCTTGGATTCGTTCTGAGCCGACACGAACAGATTATTGCCGAGTTCGCAAACAGGGCGATCGACAGACTGCAGAGCATTATCCGTGACGCTGCGACGTGGATTCAGACGAACGGTCCACCACTCATAGGAGAAGCGTTCAAGAAGATTGGAGAGGGTATTCGATTCGTCGTCTTAGACCTCTATAACGCCATAACTGGGAACGATGACAGCCTCATCAAGAGTATCATTGTTGATGCAGGGAGTTGGTTGGTGAATAATGGCCCTGGAATCCTCAAGAGCGCGGCAGAAACCGCCTTTGAGGTTATCATGGCGGCCGCCCGTGGACTCTATAAAGGACTCATCGGGAACTCACTTATTCCGTCGACGTTCGCTGAGATCCGCGACTACATAGCGGACGAAGTTCCTGGTATGCTCTCGGATGCGGCAGAATCAGCCTTTGGAGGGGTTGTAGACAAAGGAAAGGAACTCTTAGGCGGTATCAACACCTGGATCAAAGACAAGTGGGACATTGCGACTGATATCGGATCGGTGTTTGAAGACGCGGGTTCGGCTGTCGCAGAATCGTTCAAAGCAGCGTTTAACGCTGTTATCCCATCGTCTCTTGACCTTCCGAGTAAAGAGATACAGGGCGTTGAAATTGGCGGAGGATCGCTTGACCTCCCGCAACTCGATACAGGTGGCAAGATCCTAAACGACGGGGTCTATATGGGTCACGCTGGCGAGAGAGTGTTGAACCCGGCTGAAACCGAGCGATTACAGGAACTCGAGGCCGGCGGTGGCACACAAGAGGTGGACGTGTCCGTCGGGATCGATGTCCAAGGCGAAGGCCCGCTAGCCGAATTCATGGATGAAAGGGCTGAATTGACGATCGAAAAACATGGGCGAAGAGTACGCCGGAAAAGTGGGCGTAACGGGAATCCACGCTAGGCTCTGGAATAGCACAGAGTCGTCTTATCCCGTGCTTGAGGACTAACCCACCGTTGCATACACCGATCGATACATGCAGTGACCTATGCAACCAGCCCGTTGATTATACCGCTGTCATTTTTAACATTCAGGAACAATGACTATTCATGGCTCTCGCTGACCACGTACCACTCGCAAAGGCAGGTCGGACAAAACGAAATCTCGTAATAGCAGCACTGTATCTAATATTACTCCCGTTTGTGGTGATCGCGGTTCCGTTCTATTTACTGTATGCGATCGGAACGAACCGCAACGGAATAGGTGATGCCATCGCAGACTCGCCACTTGGATCAATCCCCGGCGTTGGTGGTGGCGGGTGGAGTGCTGCGATCGTCCTGTTCATTGGTGTGTTTGTTCTCCTTGGAGCATTAGGTGCGGTACTCCCAGAGACAGAAACGGCTTCTAATGACACCGATCCGGAGGCATCTGGCAATACAGACGGGCTTGAGGAAACGGATTCTGATCAAAGCGATTCAGACGGTAATGGCGAAAGTGGAGACACAGACACCGTTGATTCGGACAGTACTAATACCGATTCTACTGATGAGACCGACGAACCGCAGTTAACAGAGTTGCAGTCTATCCGTGTTGTTGACGACCGGTATGATGGTAGTACCACTGCAGTAGAAGGAAATGGCCAAGAAGTCACAGACGAATTCACCACTGGCGGTAGTGCTACAGTCTTTATTTTCGAGCATGATGGGGAGTCGAACTTCATTGTGGAACTAATCAATGCTGAGACGGGAGAGAGCGAAGAACTCCTCGTCAATGAAATTGGTACCACCGATGGGGCGGTGGCGATCCCACTTGAACCCGGAGACTACTACTTTGATGTAGATGCGGATGGGGACTGGTCAATCGAAGTCGCAGAGCCAATGCCTCTTGAGGAAGACATTCACCAAGTGCCAGCAGAGAGCGAGGGTGAAGGAAAAGATGTTATCGGTCCGATCGAAATTGACGAGAGAGTCACCATTTCTGGCGAACATGACGGCGAATCTAACTTTATCGTTCAAATGGTTGGGGAGTTAGCGATGTTTGACCATGAGCGAGAGCTTATATTTAATGAGGTTGGCCAATTCGAGGGTGAGACATCAGTTAATTATGATCGTGTAGTTTGGATTGTCGTTGATGCTGATGGTGAATGGTCTATTGACCTGGAGTAGCAAATAGAAGCTCCTATAGCGGATCACGAAGAGGGCTTCAGACAGCTTCTTTGGCTATCGGAAAAAAGGTGTTCAGCGGAGAACGACTCCCTGCTATATCTCTATCTTGTGGCGAGAACCACTTAAAGAACAATCTCAGACCTACACTTGACCTGGATATAGCAATTACACTCACGATCATGTATAACATATAGTCTTTCCCCCGACTATATGACAATGTGTTTACTTAGACCGCCAGTAGAAGGACAGACTCTGCCGGTAGTCGGCGATTCTTTTATTATGTGTCGCGGTTACCAACCTTCTGTCACAATGTCAGTGATCGCGTAGGCGGCCAGCGCGTAAGGAAATTGGCCGGGTGATCGACCATCGCCAAGGACGTACCCGCGATCTTCGCGTGGGGTGGTGTGGTGAGCTTCGTCTACTTTGGCCAGTTGACGGGGGCTCTCCTTATCGCCCTCGCGGTGATCCTCTGGCGTTCGGAACAGCCGATCGAACACCGGTCTTGACTGCTGCCACAGTCAGGTCGGTTACTCTGCTTACTCTCGCCACACGTGGTGTGGCTTGCTTAGGATAATACGATTCACCTCTATTAAGTCTTGTAGCTCTTTCAGAGCCTGTTATCTCTATGAATCCTTCCTGAGTTCGATCAAAAGGCGAATTGCAAGCAGTACGACCGTTAGAATCTGAAGCGTCTCGCTCATTCCATTGGATCAGTAGTCAGAACGGCCCAGATAAGGGCAGACAGAAACACCCCATGCACCCCGGTTTTGCATACACCGATCGATATATGCAACCGACCTATGTACCCCAGTTGTGACGACTTATCATACAAGTCGGAAACAGATCGGTCGCACACCACTCCTAAGCCCGGCTAATAGTCCATTCTCCCAAAGACTCATTCTCATAGATAGATATTTAGTGTAGACTTGTTATAGAAGTCTACATGCGCCTCGAAGCTACCGCGAAACAGGATCAATACAATGTGTGGATGACTGACGACGAACTCGAGGAACTACGACGGGCGGCTTCGAACCACCGAGACGACCTAATCATACAGCTTGGTGGCTACGTCGGATTGAGAGCCTTCGAGATTCCCCAGGTCAAACCGAAACACGTCAAACGGACCGACGACGGGGGTTACTACCGGCTTCGCATACCAGAGGGGAAAGATACCACGGGCAACGGTGGAAAGCCGAGAGACGCCTATCTTCCGAAGGATGTCGAAGGGGACATTCACCGCTATCAGAATGCCGAAGACATCGATCGGAACGAACCACTGATTGATCTTACCGAGCGAGGTGTCCGGGCGGTCGTGAAGCGCACAGCGGAGCGAGCAGTGGAGGAAACAGGCGACGACGACTTTCACCATGTGAGTTCTCACGACCTCCGGCGACGGTTTGCACAGCGGCTTCTCGTCGATAAACAGGTGAACCCGCGTGTAGTCATGGCCGTTGGTGGGTGGGATAGCTTTCAGGCGATCGAGCCGTATCTGAATGCACCCACTCCCGATGTGGTGAATGAGGCCTTCGAGGACGCTGGATTAGCCTAATTCGGTTGTGGAAACCGGTTCTCCCCGCCTTTACCCCACCTTAGAGAGGCGGAAACTGGGTTGTAGAATACGCTATAATAAGGAATACGGAAGAATTGGAGAAGTGTCTCTAAAGTAGGTTAGTTACACTTCCCGGAAGTGCAGATTCTCTACTCCAGTTTCCTTGGCTCTCTCGAGTGCCATATTCCATCCCTGATCGATACCGCTACTGTGCCCGTCCCTGAACGCCTCTATAGGATCAGCACTACTCCGCATCGCTGCTTTCTCTACTTCAGGCTTCCCACCGGTAGCCTTCTCTGCGAATAGGCCAGCAAGCCCTATACTGCGGAGTTCGACGTAGTTCTCAACGGAGTCGAATATTGCCCGTATCTCGCTCACCGTATAATCGCTTCCCGGTGGCCCCATATGCGTCTCGTAGACATGCTGATATTTGCGCCAATTATCGTCATTCAGTTGGGCCAGATCGGTGAAGCTCACTGGCCACTCTTCCAGTAATTCGAATGCACGGCGCTCTTGCTCTTCATCGTCGAAATCGTCTCTCTTCAACTCTATTTCGTCAAGCGTGGTGTCCGTACCCATACGGTCGCTTGGAATACTGGCCCGATAAAACTAGATAAAAGCGTCTTGGTAAAACGCTATAGTAGGCCTTTCGTCCGAAGGTGATCCGTTCCACAGCTCCGGCAGATCGTTCTTTGACTCTCGTTGTCTTTCGCTTCAGGTGGTACTGTGGTTTCCACCGTTGTACCGCACTCAGAACAGGGGAGTTCGATCGGGACGCCCTGTTGGTCAAGTTCGTTCATGTGCTGTTCAATCTCGTCTCTCGAAGGTGGGGTGGTGGATTCGCTCATGTCTCTCTGAGGTCGTCTAATTGCTAGTAAGCTGTTCACCGATGCCCGCGCCACGGAACATATCGGCTTGGTTCCGACAGTTCGAGCAGGCGTGTAGGACGCCGTGATTGTCTGCAAAGACGCGCTTGTAGCGTCCTGTGACGTGTGAAGCGCAGTTGTTGCATTCAGGCATTGGTCTACTCAAACCGGCAGCCATCCCTGTGAGAGACGTGTTCTCGATCGATTCCTTCGAGGACTTCACGGCCACAGTCCCGGCAGCGGAAGTACTTCGCGCCGGTGGGGTTCCCGTACTTGTCGTACTCGAGATGGGGGCCGCCCCATACATCGGTCGTTTCGCTAACTTCGCAATCGTCTTTTGTTCGGCTTTCGTATACTGACATGGGTTTCTACCAAGACAACCCGGCCGGGGTGTTGCAACCACCCGGGCATTTTCATACTCTCATGCCCCAGAGCGTCCGGTCTGTCTCTATTCTAGCATTGTCGGGGCACCGCCTTATAGGTTATGGGTATGTGGGAACGTTATTCATATTGGGCAACGTTTATTGTATGCGGGAACGATGCATGCATATGGGAGTGAAAACGAAACAGTCGGATGAAATGAGCCGACGGCGTGCGATCCTCACCGATCGAGAGCGTGAGCTTATCGCAAGTGATGACGAGGACGAGAAGGAATATCAGTATCAGGCTGCCTCTCGCGTCCGTAACAAGATTCAGGATGAACTCACGCAGGACGTTGAAATACTCGAGGAACACCACCCTGATCTACTCGAAGAACTTCGTAATGTCGTTTGTGAAAGGGGCGATGAATAATGGAGGTGGTCCTTAAGCAGTATAATCTGTCACTTTGTGTCTGATGGCGTGATGGCCCGGCTAATCAATTGATCGAGACACGCACCCATCGATACTATCAGAGCAAGGAAGAAGACGAGAGAGCCTAAGACAATAATTCCTATGGCAGGATCTCGGATGAACGCCGTTGGTCCAGGTAACTCGAGACTTCCGAATACAGCGCCAACTGCACCAGCGATAGCCCATCTATACGACTGTGCGAACGACTTTCTCCAACTTTTTCGCACCATATCAACACTCTACAAACGGTCTCGAAAATAACGTTCGGGTCGACCAAATCACGAACGATCCCCTACTAGGTCTCTATACGTGGTTGTTCGTGATCTTGGCGACAAGTCGAGTAATAAATCAGGATAACCCCTACCGCGGAGACAACCAGAAGAGCAACCGTTTATGACCCTAATATAGTCGTTCGCCGGGAGCATTTGCTCTCTCTGCACATATTACAGACACAGAGGAGTGTAATCAACACACCGTCGATATCCTGATTTAGAAATGGACTGAAAATCCACAGAGGGCGGTCAGACCCAGACAATTCAGTATACATCATCAACTAGTATAGTAGTGGCGGTTGGCCAATTTTGAGAAGTGGCGTATAGACGCATCTATCTGTCGTATAAGGGTGACGCCGTCACAAGATGGACGGCAGGTCAGACCCAGACGGATAAATATAGTAACGCCACAGTACTTCAATCTATGGCATTACCCTCGGATAACCAAATGAGGTTGTTTTCTATGCAATCTGGCTTGTCCGACAAAGGGGGGTTTTAAGTCGGATGCACGAATATCGATTATCCGTTACAAGAAGACTGTGACCGCAAAATCGAGGGCGGCAGGTCAGACCCAGACATCTGATTCCTGTGCCCCTTACGGCAGTGATACGTCCTATGTGGCGTTAGCCTACGGCTGGTGCATCGACGAACACACCCGTGACACCCTTAGCGGCGGATGGCGAGAACTCTACGAAGTTCTCGGAGTAACGACCGACTATGACATTATTGATGAGTATCAACGATGAGCGGGAGTGAGGCACCATCTTACGAGGTTGAGATCGCTAGCTCCCCTGACGGGGGGAATCGTGTACCGGAACTCACCCCACGCGAAGCCCTTGAGCGCTGGCTCAACAAACTCCGAGTAGATAAAAGCGAGTCAACCGTCTCAGCGTATCACTATCGGCTAAAACACTTCATTGAATGGGCCGAGGACAAGCAGATTGAGTCCATGAGTGAGCTGACCGGCTGGGATATCGAGTCCTATGAGACTGTACGCCGGCAGCAGGGACTCAAGCCGATTTCACTCAACAACGAGATGGGAACGCTAAAATCCTTCTTCGAGTATTGCGCACGGATCGAAGTCGCTAACGAGGATCTTCCGGAGAAGGTCGACGTACCGGATGTCGACTCAAGTCAGCAAGTTAGTGATTCCCGGCTTACGACTGCCGAAGCAAAGACCCTTCTCAAGCACTACGAGAACAATTCAAAAGACTACGCGTCACGGGCACACGCACTACTCGCAACTGCTTGGTATACTGGCGCGCGGCTCGGAGCACTTCGGGGACTTGATGTCAGTGACTACAATCCAGAAGAGCGCTGCCTGCAGTTCATGCACCGCCCGCGCGAAGAGACGCCATTGAAGAACGGCACGGACGGCGAACGAATCGTTGGGGTACCGGAGCAAGTGTGTACCATCCTTGATGAATATATCCGGGTCAATCGGCACGAGAAGTTCGACGATTATGGCCGTCGACCACTATTCGCGAGCGAAGTGGGACGCGCATCGACAAATGCTGTTCGTGCCTGGATGTACTTCGCGACTGTGCCATGTCTTCATTCAGATTGCCCCCACGGAAACGATCGCCCGACATGCGAATACCTCGATTACTCATCAATCAGTAAGTGCCCGTCGTCGGTGAACCCTCACGCAGTTCGTACAGGATCGATTACGTGGCAACTTAACCGCGGGATTCCACCAGAACGTGTCTCGGAGCGAGTGAACACCTCGATCGATGTGTTGCTTAGACACTACGACCAGTCAACCCGAATGGAGGAAATGCGGGAGCGAAGACGGCCATACCTTGATCGGTTGACCTTCAGTGACAAGGAGGGCGAAGACGAATGATGTGTAAATCCGGGCGAT
>NZ_JCAQID010000019.1:0-4627 GCF_059736405.1 Halosolutus sp. DAT137
AGACGTCGCTCTCGTCGGCGATATTCGACCTCGATGGCGAGGATCCCGAAGCCAGCGAGATTTACATCGCACTCGGCAAGCCGTGTCACGCCTGGCGCACGGAGGAGGGTGACGGCTGGCTGACCATCACCGCCGACGCCACCGAAGCCGACGTTCCCGACCGCTTCCTCACCGGCGAAGCGTGGCTCGAACACTACACAGAAGATGCCTACGAGGGCGAGCGCGAACCCGCGCCCCTTCAGTAAACGCTCTTCTGTAGGTGATTGGTGATACCGTTCAGCTATGGCTCCCGAATCGAAGAGGACAAGAACACCGCGTCAGCGGTGTCCGATGCGTACGATTCCGCTCGATGTGTTTGGGTCGGAATCGGTCGCAACCAACCTGTTGTAGCAGGTTCGCTGACCGAACACAAAGTGCTATACAAGAGCGAAAAGTATTAATCCGTTCTTGTCTGAACCTCCCGACCGAAGATGGTAGAGTTCGGTATCAATATCAACAATCGTGAACCGTTGCTAGTCGAGAGTTACACCGTCGAGAAGATGCTCGAACTAGGCGAGTCCGCCGAAGAGTACGGCTTTGACTCCGTCTGGGTCGGTGACAGCTTGCTCGATCGACCGCGACTCGAACCGGTCAGTCTGCTGGGGAACCTCGCTGCGCGCACGGACAACGTAAAGCTCGGCACCGGCTGCATGATCACCCCGCTACGAAACCCGATCCAGTTCTTGCAGGCATGGAACAGCCTCGATATGATCTCCGACGGGCGGATGGAACTCGGCGCCTGTATGGGACCGCCGACCCCCGGCTGCCGGGAACAGTACGAGGTACTGGGTCTCGACTACCGCAAGCGCGCAAAGATGCTCGAGGAACAACTCGAGATCTTCAAACAGTTCTGGCGAGAGGGCGAACTGACCTACAAGGGCGACATCTACCAGTTCGAGGACGTCGACTTCCGCCGCGGTGCCGAGATCCGCGACCTCGAACCGGTCCAGGAAGAGCCGCCGATTCTCGTCGTGAGCAACCCCGCACACCACGACTCCGGGTCCGACGACGTGATCAACCGCGCGGCGTGGCGAATCGTCGAACTCGGCGACGGCTGGATGGCCGCCGGGCTCTCCAATGCGCCCGACGAGTACGAGCGCCAGTGGCAGAGCATCGTCGACTACGCCGAGGAGAACGGCCACGACCCGGACGACGTCCACACGACGTTCCAGGTGACGATGACGATCGACGACGACGCCGACGCGGCGGACGAGAAGATGGACGAGTACATCAGAACCTACTATCCGCAACTCTACAAGGGGAAGGACCCGGCGGAGTGGGGACCAAGCGGTAACGCGGACGATCTCATCCAGTGGATCGAGGAGTTCAACGACTGCGGCTGCGAGGAGTTCATCATCCGATTCGGCGGCGAGGATCAGTTCGAGCAGATGGAGAAGTTCGTCGACGAAGTAATCCCGGCGTTCTGAGGCATCATCGATCGATGACCGACCGAACGACGGTAAGCGACTCACGGCTATCGAAATACTGACGATTTCGTTCGTCCTGCCGGCGCTGATCGAACAGTGGTCGCTCTTCGGCAAGATTGCGTCGATCAGCGGTCCGATTTGCGCGGGGGTACTCGTCGGTCGGGGACACTCGTCACGCTGACGCCGCTCGCGAACGGCATGATCGGCGGCGCACCGTTCATCCTGGCGTTCGGTATGAACCGAAGGGCCAACCGCTCCGGTGATCGTCCCGTCCGCCGGCGTCGTGAGCCAGGTTCTGGAGGATCGACGGCGAACCCGAGATCTGCCAGCCCGACCTTCGACCGGCAGTTCAGGTGTTCTCGAGGAAGGCGTCGATCTCCTCGTCCGCCGTGCCAGCGGCCGCGAGAACTTCGCGCGTATGCTCACCGAGTGTCGGCGGTCCCTCAAGCGCCGGTTCGACCGCGGGTTCCGTTCGAGCTGGAAATCCGAGTCGGTTGCGGTCGTCCTCCACCATCCCTCGAGCGCGAACGTGGGGGTCCTCGAACGCCTCGCTCAGCGTGTTGACGGGCGCAACTGTCGTGTCCTCCCCGGCCACGCCTCGACCCACTCATCGCGAGTTTTCGACGCGAACAGAGCCTCGAGTTCTTTGCGGAGCGCCTCCCGAACGGCGTGGTCGTCCGCGAGGTGGTGCTCGCGAAGGTCCGGCCGACCTACGACCTCGCAGAACCGCCGCCGACTTCGCGTGCTACTCGGTGTCATCGATATATTTATTCTATCGGTCGAAAAGGATTCCCACATGGACATCGGCAAGATGCTTAGCGAGTCAGCCGAGCGGTTCGACGATTCGCTCGCACTCGTTTGTGAATCTTCGAGCGGAACCCGGACCCGAACATTCGGGGAACTCGACGCCGAGAGCAATCAAATCGCGAACGGCCTCCTCGATATCGGGGTGGGAACCGGGGACGTCGTCGCGATTTACGCCCACAATTCGATCGAGTTCGTCGAGACGTTCTTTGCGACGCAGAAGATCGGTGCAATCATCACACCGATCAACGTGCGCCTGGACGCTGCTGACGTCGAGTACGTCCTCGAGGATGTCGCGCCGACGTGCCTGCTTGCCGATGCTGGCCTGCTTGAGGAGCACCGCCTCGTCGAAGACGTACTCGGAGACTACGAGTCGCCGCTTTACACCTTCGGCGAGTCACCGTATCTCTCCCACGAGGAACTGGTGAACGGCTCGACCCAAAAGCCGGGTTTGCCGGTCGACGGTGAGACGATCGACGGCTACTTCTACACTTCCGGAAGCTCGGGCAAGCCGAAGGGGGTGGTCCACACGCATTCGGATCGAGTGATGGTAAACATGAATGTGATCGCCGAACTCGGACTCCGTCACTCGGACGTCAACGTATTACCGCTGTCACTCTTTCACAGCGGCCCGCTGTACACCGGGTTCGTCCCGTTCCTCCAGTTTGGCATTCCGACGATCATTTTCGAGCGGTTCGATCCGGAAGCGACGCTTGAGGCGGTGGAGGAGTGGAACGCGACGGTGCTCGGCGGCGTTCCCGCGCAGTACGATCGGCTGACGACGGTCGACGGCATCGACCAGTACGATCTCGACTCGCTCCGATTGTGGTGGTACTCCGGAGCGCCGATGACCGACGAATTACTGGAGCGCTGTCGGACGCTCATCTGCGATCGCCACTCCGTGATCTACGGCGCCACGGAGGTCGGACCGCCGATATCGATTTTACCGCCGGAGCGAAGCGACGACTATCCGCAGTCGTGCGGGACCGGCGTATCGTACCAGCGGATCCGGATCGTCGACCCCGACGGAGAACCCGACCCGTCCGCGATCGTGCAACCGGATACGACGGGCGAACTCATCTGCCAGGGCGAATCGGTAATGAACGAGTACCTGAACCAACCGGAGCAAACCGAAGCGTCCCTCGTCGACGGCTGGTACTTTACTGGTGACCTCGCTCACACGGACGAAGACGGCTACATCTACGTGGAAGGCCGTAAGGACGAGATGATCATCAGCGGCGGAGAAAACATCTACCCGACGGAAATCGAGAACGTCGTGCTCCAGCATGACGCCGTCGACGACGTCACCGTCGTCGGCGTCGATCACGAGGAGTGGGGCAAGACGCCGAAGGCATACGTCGTTCCCAACGACGAGTCGCTCGACTACGAGACGCTCGAGGAGCACTGTCGCGAGAGCCCGCTTGCTGACTACAAGCGGCCCCGAAAGATCGCGATCGTCCCGGAAATTCCGCGGAATCCGGGCGGTGGGAGCGTTCTCAAAGATGAACTGCGAGAACTCGAATGAGCCGAACGGAGACGACGACAGTTCACGGATCCGAACAGGGGCGTCGATTCGAACGACGAACCGACGAGGCGGCGCTCTCGCCTGATCGGGGGGTACCGCTGCGACGCGACGATTTCAGTCGATTCGGTAGCCGCGGCCGCGAAACGTCGCGACGTGCGTGCCGTCGTCCGTCTCCACGCGTACTCTCGTCGCGCTGAACCGTGAACTCTCGTGTTCGGTTTCGGCCCGAGCGACCACCGTCGCCCCCGGCTCGACGGCCGCGAGAAACGACGTGCTGGTCTCGATGCCAACGGTCGTCGTTCCATCCGCTTGATCGGCGGCGCCTGCGGCCGCATCCGCGAGTGCGAAAATCACCGCGCCGTGGAGTTTACCGTTGAAGTTTACGAGATCGTCGGTAACCTCCACAACTGTCTCCGCGAGTCCGGGTTCGATTCTGCGAAATTCGATCCCGAGCGTCCCACAGAGCGGGTCGGCCGCGATTTGATCCCGTGTGTCGTCCACATCGTCGAGGGTCATGATGATACTGCTAGCTATTTCCGTCCGACACAATTGATTTTTCGGAGTGGTCCGCCCCAATCGCTCCGGTTCTGCAGACACGATCGAGACGACACCGGAGCGATCGACCGTTTCGAGTGGTCCGTCGAGATCTGTCTAACCCCTACCTGAACCGCACGACGACCTGATGCTAAATAACTAAGACCGTTGAAACACAACTGTAAACGTATGGCATTGGAAGAAGACGCCTGTCCACACGATGATGTGGACGCTTCAGCGATAACTACCGGCGACGAGCCGTTATCACCTCGTCTCGAGCGACTACTCGAGGGTCACC
>NZ_JCAQID010000020.1:0-3102 GCF_059736405.1 Halosolutus sp. DAT137
GACTCGAGGTCGTCGACGGCGAGACCATCTGCGTCATCTGCTGGGATTGTCCAGGTTGCGAGTGCGTCCTCAGTGATGGCGTCACGGTCTTCGAGCACGAGCAGTGCGGTGTCCTGCTCAGTGTCCGTGTTGGCGACGTTGCCATCAAGTTCGGTGAAGACACTCAGTTCGTAGTCGATCGCTGCGAGCGGTGGCTCGACAGTAGCGCCCGAGGCGTTGATGACTTCCAGGTCGTCGTCATCGTCGAGCGTGCTGTATGCGGTGTTTCCGGCCGTCTCGTTACCTGCTTCGGAGGTGTCCATCACGATCGTGACATTGTCGCTGTCACTGTTGTCCTCGATTTTGAGGAGGACTTCGTAGCCGGACTCGTCCTCGTCACCGATCTGGACGTAGGCAGGGTCGTCGTAGTTCTCGATATTGACGGTGATGTGAGCGTTGTTACCGAGTTTCTCTTCGAAGGCCGACTGATCGAATTCGATGTCTTCGTCGGGTGCGTCAGAGACAACGACTTCGTCAGTCGTTGCGGTAATGCCCGTGTCGTCGTGTTCGACTTCGACAGTGTACGTACCTTCGTCGATGTCGTCAGCAGCGAAGGTCAGTTCGGCTTCACCTTCACCATCAAGTTCTCCCGTGACAGGGTCAACATCGTCGACTTCCTCGCCGTCTTGGTCGAGCAGCGTTGCGGTGACCGAGTCACCGTACGCATCACTGGTTGCGCTCACGTCGACGTCGAGGTCACCGAAGGACTCTTCTGGTGCGTCAGCCTCGAGTTCGAGGTCCAGGAGCTCGAGGAAGACGCGGTCCGCGCTCGAGGAGGTGTTATCGAACGTAACGTAGTACTCACCGGGTCCGAGATTGCCCGTGTTGTAGTTTGCTGCACTGCCTGGTTCGGTGTTGAAGCGGGCAACGCGGTTCTCGTGGTCGGAATCGGAGTAGATCCGGACGACCTTCTGCTCAGTGGCGTTGAAGGTACCAACTTCGCCTGCGAAGGCTGCTACTTCGCCGTCGACGTCAGTATCTTCGTTGACAGTGAACGTACCGCGCTCGATGAGGCGGTAGTCATCCGTGACAGAGTTTCCATCCTCATCTTCCACGGTGTGCGTGACCGCTCGTGTGGTTTCGGCACCATCGGTGTCAACGTCAAGGCTGAGGGTGAAGGTCTGCGAAGAGGTCACACCGCTAGCATTAACGGTGACATTGAACACTTCGTCGCCGTCCTCAAAGTGACTGGTGTCTACGCTGTCTAGGCTACCAATGTCTGAAGCCGAAATGGAAGTAATGCTAGCATTTGCGTCGTAGGTTTCACTAGCATCAATGGTCAGGTTTTCTTCGGCATCGTCAGCGTCGACCATAATTTCTACATCTTGAGTCTGTACCACATCATCATTGTCGCCACCGAAGATGATGGTGTCATCTTGGATGGTGGCATCGGTAACTTGGTTGGGTGCTGCCGCTGCCGATCCCGCAAACGCTGCGGACATGGCAACAACGGACAGCACCATAAGTGCGGCCAGGAACACTGCACGTCCCTTTTCGCGATAGTTTGGTTCGCTTGTCATTTATTGTTGTGTTATTATTGTATTTCGTGTTAGTTTCGGCGCGATTCACCGGAGGCAACCGATCGGCAACCGATCAACTTGCATCGACGTCGACCAGCTCGACCTTCCGGGTAGGGGTATTCAGACTTCATTAGCCTCTCGGTATAAGTCTTGTGTATTGATAGGTGCGATACACAGAACGGAACTCGGGCCAACAACCGACAGACAGGGTTGAGTTCCAGACCAGTTATGTGATTATGTAACGAAAGTTTGGATATTCATAATAACCAAAATATTAATCAGTTCGACATCCGTACGGGTATGCACAGGGTGATTCGCACCCTATCCCCCGAGGGGTTTGGGGGGTTCACCATAGCGCACCGCAGAAACCGGGTAGGGCCTGTTTTTGCCGGTGCGAATGGTGTTTTCAAGACACTACCCCTGGACGGTTACTGATTAGTTCAGCGCTCTCGTTTCCGAATCGCCATCTCACCATCGACAGTGATGGGGTCGCAGACAAACTCGCTCGCCACACGATATAGATCGAGAATATAGCGAACGTTACCTGTTATTGGATCAAACGATCGAAGCCCCGATTCTCGGATTTCGTCACCAAAGGATTCGTAAAGACGTCTGGGAGAGATTTCGTCACAACGAGCACTGTACTCTTCGCCGATCGAGTAGCGGCGATTCGGGTATGTCTCGAAGTGCTCGCGATCGATCAGCCAATGTGTCTCTGATCGTCGTCGCTCGTAGACGACGGTGTCGTACTTTTGCAACTCTCGCTCACCCAGATAGTGAAGAATCCAATCGTACACGTCACGTGGGACAGATGACTGGACAGGGTCACGTTCCGAAAAGTCGATCCCTTCCAGTACAGTTCTGTTTTCCTCGACAAATACGTTCGCAGCTGCCTGCTCGTCGCCAGAAAGATAGTACACCGTCGTGAAAGACCCGCTTCCTGCTGGTTGGCTCTGGTCACTCGTCCGACGGACCTTGATCTTCCGGAGCGATCGACGCTCGTCGAGATTCAAGTCGCCAACGTTGATGGCCGTCCGCGGGCAGTCAGCAAGTCGATCGTACTGTTTTGTCACTTAGCCTGTTCATCCTTCTTTTAATTATATTAATGTGTTGCCACAGGTAATGGCGTGAGGAATTTCGACTCGAATCGGTTTTTGCTATTTCAACTCTCAAGCATCCCCTCTTTCGCCTTCTGAATCCGGATGTACTCTTCCCGATCGCCGTTATCTCGGTTAGGATGCACGTTTGCGGCTTTCCGACGCGCGACCGCCGTGACGACGTCATCGGGAGCGTCCGGCGCGACATTCAAGATCTCGTGGGACTCCTCGTCAAGGCCGTCGCTGCTTGAGGCCAGTGGCGTGGCGATCGTCTCGATCAGCTGAATGAGCTACTGTTGACGGAACAGGAGTGTAGTGCCTCCAGTCCTGTCGCTGTGTGGGGTAGCGTTCGATAAAAGGAAAGTGCGGCAAGGACCGGAACGAAGTCCGGTAGTTAGGGTAGCTGCTTAGTCCTGGCGGCGGAGTGCCAGCATCGCAGCGGCGAG
>NZ_JCAQID010000021.1:0-1382 GCF_059736405.1 Halosolutus sp. DAT137
TTCACCTTGCTCACGTCTAGATCGTCCGGTTTCGGGTCGTGCCCGATTGACTCCCCGCGCTTGAACACGGCGGCCCTCGTCGTAAGACTGCGGCCATGTCGGTTTCCCTACGCCTTCCCTGATACTCAGGTTAGACTCGTCAATCAGGCACACTCTCTGGTTCGTTTTTCAAAACGTACGATAGAACACCGGCTTCCTCTGTTTTCTACAGGAGACTCGCGTCTCGGTCGTTTCACAGAGGACCTTGAATACCCTATCGCTCTATCGCCAACTGATTTCACGCCCTATTGCACCTCCCTTTGTGGGGTGCTTTTCAGCGTTCGTTCACACTACTTGTTCGCTATCGGTCTCGAGGAGTGTTTAGTCTTCGCGGTCAATGCCCGCGGAATTCACGAGGGATATCCAACCCCCGCTACTCTGGAGCTGACGCACAACGTACTCAATTACAGTACGGGACTGTCACCCTGTTTCGTGCTCTGTTCCAAGAGACTTCGTGTAACATTTCGGTTGCTGAGAGTCAGTCCGAACACCACATTGCCCGTAAGGGCTTCGGTTTGGACTGCGTCGCGTTTATTCGCCATTACTAACGACATCGCGTTTGCTTTCTTTTCCTGTCGATACTAAGATGTTTCAATTCTCGACGTTCCCCATTGCGCGAAGCAATTGCGGTGGGGATTCCCATTCGGAGATCCTCAGTTCTTTCCCTCCGTGCGGGTCCCTGAGGCTTTTCGCAGCTTGGCACGTCCTTCTTCAGCTCTCGAGCCGAGCGATCCACCAGCTGGCACAGTAGCCACGTTCATCGGATCGGCGCTACAACGGATGTTGTAGCAAATCGTGACCCGGGAACGGGTCCAGTGGACGCCTGGACTACACGTACACACGGTCTCATCTGCACGCTGTAGACGCAGCATGCATTAACCCTTCCCAGCCACGTTTACACGGGCTGGTGCATCGGTTTCGTTCGGATTAGACCAGAATCGCTTGCCCCCTATAAGGGGCACGATTCGGATCCGCTCCGAGAGATGGACCCACAGGGATTCGAACCCTGGGCATCCTCCTTGCAAAGGAGGCACTCTACCACTGAGCTATGGGCCCACCCCTCTGGGTTCAACGGAGCCCAGAGGGAGCAAATCGTTAGCTTCGACAGTTCAAAGGTGCCCGATCGGCCAACGATGACCTCGTAACGAGGTCGAGTTGGTCGTATCGAACGTGTGGGCCACGTATTGTGGCCGCAATATCGCAAACTGCAAGGTGGGTCAGGCGCGTCGGCCTGATCCCGGTCTGTGGAGGTGATCCAGCCGCAGATTCCCCTACGGCTACCTTGTTACGACTTAAGCCCCCTTGCGGAGCCCAGATTCGACCCGGTAACCGGGCCTCATCCG
>NZ_JCAQID010000022.1:0-1320 GCF_059736405.1 Halosolutus sp. DAT137
CGTCGGCCTGATCCCGGTCTGTGGAGGTGATCCAGCCGCAGATTCCCCTACGGCTACCTTGTTACGACTTAAGCCCCCTTGCGGAGCCCAGATTCGACCCGGTAACCGGGCCTCATCCGGACCCCACTCGGGTGCTTTGACGGGCGGTGTGTGCAAGGAGCAGGGACGTATTCACCGCGCCCTTCTGAGGCGCGATTACTACCGAATCCAGCTTCATGAGGGCGAGTTTCAGCCCTCAATCCGAACTACGATCGAGTTTCGGAGATTAGCGTTCCCTTTCGGGATAGCGTCCCACTGTCTCGACCATTGTAGCCCGCGTGTCGCCCAGCACATTCGGGGCATACTGACCTACCGTTGCCCATTCCTTCCTCCAGTTTGGCACTGGCAGTCTCCCTAATGTACCCATCGACCACAAGGGTCATGCTGGCAATTAGGGATGTGGGTCTCGCTCGTTGCCTGACTTAACAGGACGCCTCACGGTACGAGCTGACGGCGGCCATGCACCTCCTCTCAACGGCTCCAGTAAGGTCATCAACCTGACTTTCACTGCACGTTGTCGATGCTGGTGAGATGTCCGGCGTTGAGTCCAATTAAACCGCAGGCTCCTCCGGTTGTAGTGCTCCCCCGCCAATTCCTTTAAGTTTCATCCTTGCGGACGTACTTCCCAGGCGGTCTGCTTCTCGGCTTCCCTACGGCACACCACAGGCTCGTAGCCTGTGGCACACCTAGCAGACATCGTTTACAGCTCGGACTACCCGGGTATCTAATCCGGTTCGTGACCCGAGCTTTCGTCCCTCACCGTCGGATCCGTCTTTCCAGAGCGCTTTCGCCACCGGTGGTCCGTCCAGGATTACAGGATTTCACTCCTACCCCGGACGTACCCTCTGGATCTTCCGGTCCCAAGCCACACAGTTTCCACCGGACGCCTCCTCGTTAGGCGAGGAGATTTCCCGACGGACTTGTGTGGCCAGCTACGGACGCTTTAGGCCCAATAATAGCGGTCATCACTTGGGCTGCCGGTATTACCGCGGCGGCTGGCACCGGTCTTGCCCAGCCCTTATTCCTGTACCACCTTACGGTACAGAAAAGCGAGGACTATATGCCCTCGCACCTGGAGTCCCCTTATCGCACTGGCGTGCAGTGTAAAGGTTTCGCGCCTGCTGCGCCCCGTAGGGCCCGGTATCTTGTCTCAGATACCGTCTCCGGGCTCTTGCTCTCACAACCCGTACCGATTACTGGCACGGTGGGCCGTTACCCCACCGTCTACCTAATCGGCCGCAGCCACATCCTACAGCGTCGGAACGTTTCGAGCTCTCTGCA
>NZ_JCAQID010000023.1:0-1128 GCF_059736405.1 Halosolutus sp. DAT137
GCAGGAGAGCGCAAGAGAGGTCAACCCAGAGCCCGTGAAAAGACGAGCACACTGTCCGTACCGAGATCCGACACAGGTACTCGTGGCGGCGAAAGCCAAGGTCTGTCGGGATCAACCGACGTTAGGGAATTCGGCAAGTTAGTCCCGTACGTTCGCAATAAGGGATGCCTGCCTCGCGAAGAGGCAGGTCGCAGTGACTCGGGCGCTCCGACTGTCTAGTAACAACATAGGTGACCGCAAATCCGCAAGGACTCGTACGGTCACTGAATCCTGCCCAGTGCGGGTATCTGAACACCCCTTACAAGGGGACGAAGGACCCGTTAACGGCGGGGGTAACTATGACCCTCTTAAGGTAGCGTAGTACCTTGCCGCTTTAGTAGCGGCTTGCATGAATGGATCAACGAGAGCGCCACTGTCCCAACGTTGGGCCCGGTGAACTGTACGTTCCAGTGCGGAGTCTGGAGACCCCCAAGGGGAAGCGAAGACCCTATAGAGCTTTACTGCAGGCTGTCACTGAGACGTGGTCGCCATTGTGCAGCATAGGTAGGAGCCATTACACAGGTAGCCGCGCTAGCGGCCCACCGAGGCATCATTGAAATACTACCCGATGGTGACTGCGACTCTCACTCCTGGCGGAGGACACTGGTAGCCGGGCAGTTTGACTGGGGCGGTACGCGCTTGAAAAGATATCGAGCGCGCCCCAAGATTTCCTCACTCGGGTCGGAGACCCGAGGAAGAGCGCAAGAGCATACGGAAGTCTGACAGTGTCCGGCACAACGACGGACGCTGACGCGAAAGCGTGGTCTAGCGAACCAATTAGGCTGCTTGATGCGGCCAATTGCTGACAGAAAAGCTACCTTAGGGATAACAGAGTCGTCACCCGCAAGAGCACATATCGACCGGGTGGCTTGCTACCTCGATGTCGGTTCCCTCCATCCTGCCCGTGCAGAAGCGGGCAAGGGTGAGGTTGTTCGCCTATTAAAGGAGGTCGTGAGCTGGGTTTAGACCGTCGTGAGACAGGTCGGCTGCTATCTATTGGGGGTGTTACGGTATCTGACGGGAACGATCGTATAGTACGAGAGGAACTACGATTGGGTGCCACTGGTGTACCAGTTGTTCGAGAGAGCA
>NZ_JCAQID010000024.1:0-815 GCF_059736405.1 Halosolutus sp. DAT137
CCGTATCACGGCTGGACGTTCAAGAACACCGGCGATCTCGCTGGCATCCCGTTGCGCGATCAGGCGTTCGAGGGTCTCGATCCCGCCGAGTGGGGACTCCTCGAAGCCCCCCGCGTCGAGAACTACAAGGGTCTCGTCTTCGCCTCGATCGCACCCGAGGGTCCCTCCCTCGAAGCGTACCTCGGTGATTTTACCTGGTATCTGGACGTGCACTTAGACATCGCGAAGGGCGGCCTGGAGGTCGTCGGTGAACCCCACCGCTGGCGGGCCGATAGCGACTGGAAGTCCGGGGCCGACAACTTCTCTGCTGACAGCTACCACACCGGCGTCGCTCACCGATCGGTCTTCGAGGTCGGCTTTGGCGACGAGGACATCTCCGGAACCGCGGGTCAGGAAACGCAACGGCACGTGACCCACGTCGACTCGGGTTCGACGAGTCTCCGACTGCTTCGCCCCGAGGACGAGGTCTTTTTCGGCTATCCCAAAGAGTACGTCACCGACGAGAAGTTGAGCGAGAACCAGTACGAGGTCGCCGCCGCCTGCGGCGCTGCTACCGGAACGATCTTTCCGAACCTCTCGTTCATCCACCTGGCTGCGACGAACGACCCCGACAAGCCACTCGATGGCTTCTTCAGCCTCAGGCTGTGGCAGCCGGCCGGTCCCGGAGAGATGGAGGCCTGGAGCTGGGTGCTCGCGCCCGCTGACGCCTCCGACGAGTACAAGAAACGGGCCTACGACGTCGCCCTCGGGACGTTCAGCCCGTCCGGGAACTTCGAGCAGGACGACTTCGCCGTCTGGGACGGCATCGCCGAGGC
>NZ_JCAQID010000025.1:0-641 GCF_059736405.1 Halosolutus sp. DAT137
CCGTGCTTCCGCCCGAACAGAACGCCAACCTACAGGATCGTGCTGTGACACACGCCGCTAGGTCTCGGTGGTGGATTTGAGCCCCGATCATTTTCAGCGCCGCAAACCTCGGCCGGTAAGCTGTTACGCTATTCTTAGAGGGTAGCTGCTTCTAAGCTCACCTCCCGGCTGTCTAGGGCTTGCGACCACTTTCGATCGCACTTAATCCACACTTGGGGACCTTAACCCAGCTCTGGGTTGTCTCCCTCACGGTACACAGGCTTACCCCGCGCACCGGACTCCCTGCGTCAAACGACGTTCGTAGGTTCGGAGTTGGACAGGGGGGCGCACTCCTCTCGGAGTGCGGTCCCCCAATCCGTCGCTCTACCCCACGAACTATCTCGGCAGAGGTCATGCTTCGACATGTTTCGGTTGGAACCAGCTGTTTCCGGACTCGATGGGCCTTTCACCCCTAGACGCAAGTCACGAGAGGGTATTGTAGGACACCAACTCTAACAGGCCTCCACGCACCTTTCGGCACGCTTCACCTTGCTCACGTCTAGATCGTCCGGTTTCGGGTCGTGCCCGATTGACTCCCCGCGCTTGAACACGGCGGCCCTCGTCGTAAGACTGCGGCCATGTCGGTTTCCCTACGCCTTCCC
>NZ_JCAQID010000026.1:0-617 GCF_059736405.1 Halosolutus sp. DAT137
GGTCACTCCAACGCCGCACCCGGTACGGAGATCTCCACCCGCGCTCGCTCGTCCGGTAACTTCGTGACGACCGCCACCGCAACTGTCATGGAAGACGACAACGGTGACCGGTACTTCGAGGCCAGCTACGACTTCGGTGACTACAACCCTGGCATCGAGTTCACGCTCCGCGGAACGGACCCACTCCACAGCAACATCGGCTACGACGTCCGTGACGAGATCGACTCTGTTCTCGTTGAGGATACGACGGAAGACGAGTCTGAGGAAGAAGAGGACGAGTCTGAAGAAGAGGAATCCGAAGAGGACGAATCTGAAGAAGAGGAATCCGAGGACGAATCTGAGGACGAATCTGAGGACGAATCTGAGGACGAATCCGAAGACGAATCCGAAGACGAATCCGACGATGAAGATGAAGTCGAGGATGACTCCGACGACGAGGAAGAAGATGACGACGATGGCACGCCCGGCTTCGGCGCCGCCGTCGCCGCCGTCGCACTCCTCGCCGCTGCGATGCTGGCACTCCGCCGCCAGGACTAAGCAGCTACCCTAACTACCGGACTTCGTTCCGGTCCTTGCCGCACTTTCCTTTTATCGAACGCTACCCCACACAGCGACAG
>NZ_JCAQID010000027.1:0-531 GCF_059736405.1 Halosolutus sp. DAT137
TTACCGGCCGAGGTTTGCGGCGCTGAAAATGATCGGGGCTCAAATCCACCACCGAGACCTAGCGGCGTGTGTCACAGCACGATCCTGTAGGTTGGCGTTCTGTTCGGGCGGAAGCACGGTCGAGAGATCGTGTGGACCGTTCAGTAACGAAAATTCTGGTCATAGTAGCAGCGTTAGTCGGGTGAGAACCCCGACGGCCGAACGAGTAAGGGTTCCTCAGCAATGCTGATCAGCTGAGGGTTAGCCGGTCCTAAGTCATACCGCAACTCGAGTATGACAAAAGGGAAATAGGTTAATATTCCTATGCCGGTGTGCAACAAAAGTCGACGCTTTGGGGCCGCCTCTGCCGGGCTTTCGCCCGGTCGAACTGTCGAACTCCGTGGAAACCGTAATGGTACGAAGCGGACGAATAGCAGGAGAGCGCAAGAGAGGTCAACCCAGAGCCCGTGAAAAGACGAGCACACTGTCCGTACCGAGATCCGACACAGGTACTCGTGGCGGCGAAAGCCAAGGTCTGTCGGGATCAACCGA
>NZ_JCAQID010000028.1:0-518 GCF_059736405.1 Halosolutus sp. DAT137
ACTGGGAGGGTCCCGGAACCGCCTGGGACGACAACCTCGAGGAGGGGACCTGTCGGACGTTCCACGGCAACTGGCAAAAGGCGATGAACAACGAAGAAGTCGGGATGCGCTACCCGCGAGACCACATCTAACATCATGACCGAAGGACTGACCCACCAGTCGGAACTCGAACGTCACTACGAGTGCGTGTCGTTTTACAACCGCGAGGCCGAACTCCTCGACGAGAAGGAACTCGAGAACTGGCTCGAGTTGCTGACCGAGGACATCCGGTACGATATGCCGATTCGCGTCACCCGAGACCGTAGCTCCGATCGGTCGGAGTTCAGCGTCGAGGGGTACAACTATCGCGAGGACCGGAGCACGCTCGAGGCGCGCGTCGACCGATTCCAGTCGGAGTTCGCCTGGTCGGAGGATCCGCCGTCGCGAACCCGTCACTTCATTACGAACGTTCGCGTCGGCGACGTCGACGGCGACGAACTCTCGGTGAAAAATAACCTGTTGTTGTTCCAGGCACAGGG